>NZ_JAPCID010000005.1 GCF_027587175.1 Solirubrobacter deserti | reverse complement strand
GGACGGGCGCGCCAGGCCGCGGGCGGGCCGACGGGACGGGCCGCGGGCTGGACGACGGGACGGGGCCCGGCCGGGCCGACGGAGCGGGCCGCCGCGACGCGGCCCGCGGTCGTATGTGCGTCGGAGCTCGGCCCGGGCCCTCCCGCGCCCGCGTGCGGGCCGCCGGCCGCTCCGCCGCGGACTCGGGTGTCGGCGGACCCGGCGCCGGGCGACGGAGCGCCGGCGCCGGCGGACGCCGCATCCGAGCGCGACGCGTCGGACGGCGACGCGTCGGCGCTGGCGGACGCCGTGTCGGGCGGCGGAGCGCCAGCGCCGGCGGGCGCCGCGTCCGAGGGCGAAGCCTCCGCGCCACGCGTGGGCTCGTCGGGTTCCGGCGGCTGCCACGCGGGCGGGCGGAGCCGGCGCGACGGGGCGGCGCGGCCGCCGTCGAACTCGAGGCCCTCGGCTTCGAGGCGGCGGCGGACCTCGGCGGGGTCGCCCAGGGCGGTGCCGCCGATCGTGCCGTCGGACTTCAGGACGCGGTGGGCGCCGGCGAGGGACTCACGGATGAAGCGCTGGTTGAGGGCGCGGGCGTGCTTGTCGGTGCCGCCGGAGGCGGCGGCGACGTCGCCGTAGCTCATCCAGTGGCCGGCGGGGATGCCGGCGACGAGAGCGCGGAGGCGGTCGAGGTCCATGAGCGGGGCTCCTTGTTGGTGGGTTTCCGCCATCAAGGAGGGTGTGGCGCCGGTTGTGGTGGCGAGCGCTTCAATTGGCACTGATTTGGTGCAGTTTTGTGACGGGGTGCGTCGAACACGTGCCGATTCGGGGTTGACGGTCGGGACTCGTCCCGCTTAGCTACCGGCGCCGGATGAACGGGAGGCAGGGGCAGTGCAGGGATTGATCGGACACGGATGTCGCGCGGCGGTCGCCGCCATGGTGGCCGCGCTGGCGCTCGCGGGATCGGCGTCGGCGGCGGACCGGTGGCATCCGGTCCCGCAGTCGTGCATCAGCGCGAGCGGCAACAGTGGCGCGTGCACGGTCGGGACCGCGGCGGGCGGTCTGTGGAAGGTCGCCGTCGCTCCGGGCGGCGTGCATGCGTACGGCATCGCGCACGACCCGTCGGTCTCGATCCTGATCTTCAACCGCGACCCGGCGACGGGGAAGCTGACCCAGCGCGGGTGTCTCAGCGCGGACGGCGCCGGCGGCGCCTGCACGCCGGCGCTCAACTTCGGCAATCCGAACGGCATCGTCGTCAGCCAGGACGGCGCCAACGTGTACGTTTCGTCCGGCGCCTCGCTCACCGTGTTCGATCGCAACCGGTCGACCGGCGCACTCACACAGAAGCCAGGCAACACCGGCTGCTTCACGGTCGACGGCAATTACCCGCCCGGGGCGGGCAACCCGGCGAACTGCACGCGCGCCCGTGGATACTACGGACCGTTGAGCAACGGGCCGTCGAACCTCGTCATCAGCCCCGATGGACGGCAGATATACACGGGCGCCGGCTCGATCGTGACCCTGATGCGCGACCCGGCGACCGGGGCGCTCTCCCAGCCCGCAGGTGCGGATGGCTGCATCACCGCGAACGGCGCGGACGGCTGCGCGATCGGCCGGGGGTTCTCGCACGGGCGCCAGTTCGCGATCTCGCCGGACGGGCGCTCGATCTACGCTCCCTCGTACATCGGCAACACGCTGATGGTGTTCGATCGTGACCCGGGCTCGGGCGTGATCCGTCAAAAGGACGGAGCGGCCGGGTGCATCGGAGCAACGGTCGGCTGCGCGCCGGACCCGCACGCCAGGCTCGTGCAGCCCCTCGCCGTGACCGTCAGTCCGGACAGCCGCCACGTCTACGTGTCCGTCAGCAACGGCATGCTCGTGTTCGCCCGCAACGGCGACGGCAACCTCTTCTTCCAGAGTTGCGTCAACGACGGCGGCACCGCCGGCTGCTCGTTCGGCCGCAACCTCAGCACGGTCTCCTACAGCGACGTCAGCCCGGACGGGCAGACGGTCGTCGCCGGCCTCGAGACCAGGCCCGGCGTCGTGATGTTCGCGCGGGAGGCCGACGGCAACCTCTCCCAGCCGCCGTGGGGTGACGGCTGCGCGACGCCCGGCGGCGCGGCGCTGATCGCCGGCGCCTCGGTCCCGGGCCAGTGCGTCGCCTACCCGTCGCTGACCGGCAACGGTCAGGTCACGTTCGTCGACGACTCGAGCTTCATCACCGGCTCGCACACGGGCAGCTCGGTCACGGCGTTCCGGCGCGACTTCTACCCGCAGTGCCGCAGCCAGTCGCTGACGCTGACGCAGAACCTCGCGGCTCCGCTGCCGCTCACCTGCTCGGACCGCAACGGCGACGCGCTCAGGTACGCGATCATCGCCAATCCGATCGCGGGCGCGCTCGGCGCGATCGACGAAGGCAACGCCCGCGTCTTCTACAACCCGTTCTCGGGCTATCTGGGCAAGGACACGGTCCGTTACCGCGCGACCTCAACGGGCCTGACGTCCGAGGACGCGACGCTGGCCCTCGAGGTCGTGCCGCCCGTGCAGCCGCCGCCCCCGACCGTGCGCCCGCGGACGGTCAACGCGCCCGTCTCCTACAACTGGGCGGTCCGGAGCACGCGCCACACGCTCACGCGGCTCATCGTGCGCAACCTGCCGCTGGACTCGACGGTCACGCTCACCTGCACCGGCAAGCCGCGCTGCGTGCTCAAGCGACTCACGATCAAGCGCAGCCGCAAGAGCACGATGAACGTCCTCAACGCGAAGGCGCTGAACGGCAAGTACAAGCGCAGGACGCGCTTCCGCTCCGGGCAGACCGTGGACATCCGGATCGCGGCGCCGAGCATGAACACGAAGGTGCTGCGCTTCAAGCTGCGCAAGGGCAAGGTCGCCAAGCACCGCACGTACTGCGTGCCGCTCGGCGCCAAGCGCGCCCAGCGGGGGACCTGCAGCTAGCCGATCGACTGCTGGTAGAGCGTGAAGCCGATCGCGCTGCAGACCGCAGCGACGATCCAGAAGCGCAGGATGATCTTGGTCTCCGACCAGGCCTGCAGCTCGAAGTGGTGGTGGATCGGCGCCATCAGGAACACGCGCTTGCGGAAGGTCTGGAAGGCGAAGACCTGGATCATCACTGACAGCGCCTCGATGACGAAGATGCCGCCGAGGATGATCAGCAGCACCTCGGTCTTCGTCATCACGGCCATGGCGGCGATCGCGCCACCCAGGCCCAGTGACCCGGTGTCGCCCATGAAGATCGAAGCCGGGAACGAGTTGAACCACAGGAAGCCCACGCACGCCCCGACCACGCAGCCCGCGATCAGCGACAGGCCGAGCTGGTCGGTCGTGAACGTGATCGCGATGTAGGCGAGCAGGACGATCGACGCGCAGCCCGCGGCGAGGCCGTCCAGGCCGTCGGTGAGGTTGACCGCGTTCGTGGTGCCGGCGACGACCAGGTAGATGAAGACCGGGTACAGGTAGCCGAGGTCGATCGTGGCGTCGACGATCCGCAGGTTCAGCGTGTCCGGCAGGTCCGCGCCGCGCGTCGCCACGAGCCAGAGCCCGATCGAGATCACGACCATGCCGACGAGCTTGGTCCGGCCGCGCAGGCCGAGCGAGCGCTTCTTGTGGAGCTTCGTGAAGTCGTCGGCGAAGCCGAGCAGCGCGCACGCCAGCGCGACGCCGAAGACGCCGATCGCCCGCCAGTCCAGATCCGTCAGCAGCAGGAACGGGACGGAGATCGCGATGAAGATGATGATCCCGCCCATCGTGGGCGTGCCCGCCTTGGAGTGGTGCCCCTCCGGGCCCTCCTCGCGGATGTTCTGGCCGAACTCCCGCGCGCGCAGGAACGAGATGAACTTCGGCGACAGGAAGATGCAGATGAGCAGGGAGGCCGTTCCCGCGATCAGGACCTCACCCACGAGCCAGCGCCTCCGCCACCGTCTCCAGGCCGATGCCGCGCGAGGCCTTCACGAGCACGATGTCGCCGGCGCGCACCAACCCCGCGGTGACCGCGGCGGCCTCCTGCGCGTCCGCGGCCAGGTGCAGCTCGCCGCGGAAGCTCGAGCGCATCTCGGCGGACAGCGGCCCGACGGCGACCAGGACATCAACGCCGGTTGACGCGGCGTGCGCGCCGATTTCCCGGTGGGCCTCCACGCCGCCCTCGCCCAGCTCCAGCATGTCCCCGAGCACGGCCACGTGCCGCCCCGTAGGCGCCTGCGTGGCGAGATCGTCGAGCGCGGCGCGCATGGACAGCGGGTTGGCGTTGTAGCAGTCGTTGATGACGACCACCCCGCTCGCGAGCTCAACGTGTTCACCGCGCAGCGCGCCGAACTCGACGTCCACGCGGCCCTCGGGCTCGACGCCCACGGCCTGGGCGGCGGCGACCGCGGCGAGCAGGTTGACGAGCTGGTGCCGGGCGCGGAACGGCACCTCGAGCTCGATCACCCGCTCGCGCGCGACGATCTTCACGCGCGGCGGGTCGAAGTCGTCCAGGAAGACGTCGGTGCCGAAGTGGACGACGTCCAGGTCCTCGCGCAGATAGGGGTCCAGCAGCGGGACGTCGGCGGGGATGACCGCCACGGGCACGTGCGCCAGCAGCTCGGCCTTGGCCCGCGCGACGCCCTCCAGCGAGCCGACGAGCTCGATGTGCACCGGGCCGACGTTCGTGATCACGCCGACGTCCGGCTCGGCGATCCGCGCCAGCTCGTCGATCTGCCCGAAGCCGCGCATGCCCATCTCCAGCACGAGCACCTCGGTGCCCTCGGGCGCCGCCAGGACCGCCAGCGGCAGGCCGATCTCGGTGTTGAAGTTCGCCGGGTTGGCCGCCACGCGCCGGTGCGGCGCGATCAGGGCGGCGATCAGCTGCTTGGTCGACGTCTTGCCCACCGAGCCGGTGACGCCGATCACGGCCGCGTCGAGCTCGCGCCGCCAGGCGGTGGCGAGCGTCTGCAGCGCGAGCAGCGGATCGTCGGCGGCGAGCACCGCCCCGCCGGTCAATCCCTCGGTGTGCTCGGGCGCCACCAGCACGCCCCACGCGCCCGCCGCCAGCGCGTCCGCGCCGAAGCGCCCCCCGTCCACGCGCTCACCCCGCAGGCCGACGAACAGGTCGCCCGGCTCGATCGCGCGGGTGTCGATGACGGCACGGGTCGGCCCACCCGAGCCCGCCGCGACCAGCCGCGCGCCCGCCGCCTCCGCGACACGAGCGGCATCCCAGGAGATCACGAGCGCACCGCCGCGATCGCCTCGCGCGCCACCTCGGAGTCGTCGAACGGCTCCTTGCGGCCGCCCTCGAACTCCTGACCCTGCTCGTGGCCCTTGCCCGCGATCACCACGACGTCGCCGGCCTCGGCCAGGGAGATCGCGCGGAAGATCGACGCCCGCCGGTCCGCGTCGCGCTCGACGACCGCGTGCGGCGTCGCCGGGATGCCGGCGACGACCTCGTCGATGATCGCCTCGGGCGGCTCAGAACGCGGGTTGTCCGACGTGATCAGTGCGACGTCGGCCAGCCGCGCCGCGATCTCGCCCATGATCGGCCGCTTCCCGCGGTCGCGGTCGCCCCCGGCCCCGACGACCACGATCAGCTTGCCGCTCGCCAGCTCGCGCGCCGCCAGCAGCACCTGCTCGAGCGCGTCCGGCTTGTGCGCGTAGTCGACCACCACGCCGAACGGCTGGCCGGCCTCGACCGGCTGGAAGCGCCCCGGCGCCGTGACGGCGTGCGCGAGCGAGTCCGGGATGGTCTCGACCGGGACGCCGAGCGTCCGCGCGGCGGCCCACGCCCCGAGCGCGTTCAAGACGTTGAAGCGGCCCGGAATCGGGACGCGCGCGGGGAACTCGCCGTCCGGCGTGACCGCCACGAAGTCGCACCCGGTGGCGTCGGTCTGCACGGCGATCGCGCGGTAGTCGGCCTCGGCCTCGATCCCGAACGTCAAGCAGTCGAACTCCTCGATCAGGCGCCGGCCGTACGCGTCGTCGGCGTTGACGATCCGCGTCCGTGTCAGCTCGGAGGCGAACAGCAGCCGCTTGGCCTGGAAGTAGTCCTCCATCGTCGGATGGAAGTCCAGATGGTCCTGCGTGAGGTTGGTGAAGACGGCCGCGGCGACGTGGATGGCGTCGGCGCGCCGCAGCTCCAGCGCGTGCGAGGAGATCTCCATCGCGCACGCGGTGTCGCCCGCGTCGAGCATCTCGCGGAACGTGCGCTGGAGGTCGATCGCCTCGGGCGTCGTGCGCACCACGGCCCGCTCCTCGCCACCCACCACGGACTTGACCGTGCCCAGCAGCCCCGTCCGCACGCCCGCGCCCTCGAGCAGCGCGCGGACGAGGAACGCGGAGGTCGTCTTGCCGTTGGTGCCCGTGATCCCGGCGACCTTCAGCGCGGCCGTGGGATCGCCGTAGAAGCGGGCGGCGGCGGCCGCCATGGCCGCGCGGACATCGTCCACGCGCACCTCGGGCACGCCGAGATCGAGCGGGCGCTGGACGACCAACGCCACCGCCCCGCGCGCCACCGCGTCGGGGGCGAAATCGTGGCCATCGCGGGTGAACCCCGGGACGCAGAAGAACAGGGTCCCCGGACCCACGAGCCGGTTGTCGAACGTCAGGCCCGTGACGGCCACGTCGGGGCCGTCCCCGAGCAACTCGCGGAGCGTCATGCGACGAGCATCCTATGAAGCGGGTC
Organism: Solirubrobacter deserti; assembly: GCF_027587175.1. GTDB lineage: Bacteria > Actinomycetota > Thermoleophilia > Solirubrobacterales > Solirubrobacteraceae > Solirubrobacter > Solirubrobacter deserti. The sequence goes on along the minus strand of NZ_JAPCID010000005.1, from coordinate 200,846 downwards.
GGCAGAGAGATCCGCGAAGCGATCCGCAAGCGGATCTGAGCCGCATCGGCGCCAGCCGATCGCGCTCACCGATCCGCCAGCGTACGTGTGACGATGGCCGCCCCGTCAACGCCGGACGGCAGCGTCCCGAACACGCGCCCGCCCTCGCCCAGCCGAGCGGCGCAGAACGCGTCGGAGACCGGCGCGGGCGCGTGCCGCACCAGCAGCGACGCCTGGAAGGCGAGCGCCAGCTCCTCGACGCCGCGCCGGGCGGTCCAGGGGTCCAGCGTCCGCGGAAGGCGGTCCAGGTGCGCGTCCAGCAGCGCGTTGCCGCCGCGGGCGAGCTCGCACTCGGCCACGAACGCGGCGAGCCCGTCCGGCTCGCGCGCGAGCGCCCGCAGCACGTCGAGCGCGATCACGTTGCCCGAGCCCTCCCAGATGCCGTTGAGCGGCGCGTCGCGCAGCAGCCGCGGCATCGGGGACTCCTCGACGTACCCGTTGCCGCCCAGGCACTCGAGCGCCTCGGCGGCGTGCGGCGTCGCGCGCTTGCAGATCCAGTACTTGGCGATCGCGGTGCCGAAGCGCCGGAACGCGGTGTCGCCGGAGTCGTAGGCGCGGGCGAGCCGCAGCGCGGTCACGGTCGCCGCCTCGGACTCCAGCGCCAGGTCCGCGAGCACGTTGATCATCGCGGGCTGGTCCACGAGCAGCGCGCCGAACGCGGACCGGTGCCGCGCGTGCCAGATCGCTTCGGCCACGCCGCGCCGCATCGACGCCGTCGACCCGATCACGCAGTCCAGCCGCGTGTGCGTGACCATCTCGATGATCGTCGCCACGCCGCGACCTTCCTCGCCCAGCAGCCGGGCGGCAGCGCCGCGGAACTCGACCTCGCTCGACGGCAGCGAGCGCGTGCCCAGCTTGTCCTTGAGCCGCTGGAACTCCATGCCGGCGCCGCGCTCGACCACGAAGCACGAGAGCCCGCCGGGCGCCTGCGCGAGCACCAGGAAGATCGTGCACGGCGGATACGAGCAGAACCACTTGTGGCCGTGCAGCTCATACCAGCCGTCGCCGACCGGGCGGGCCTCGGTGATGTTCGCGCGCACGTCCGAGCCGCCCTGCTTCTCGGTCATGGCCATGCCGGCCAGCTCGCCGGCGATCAGCCGCGGCTCCCACTCGGCGGCGATGACCGGGTCCACCCGCAGCGCGGGCACGGCCGAATACGTCATCGAGATCGGGCACATGACGCCCGCGTTGGCCTGCGTCCACATCAGCTCCAGCCCCGCGCGGGCGACGTGCGCGCCCGGCTGCGGGTCGGCCCACGGGAGCGCATGGATGCCGCGCGAGACCGCGCCGTCGAGCAGCCAGTGCCACGAGGGGTCGAGCTCGACCTGATCGATCCGCGCGCCGAACCGGTCGTGGGTGAGCAGCCGCGGCTCGTTGCGCTCCGCACGGCGCCCGTGGGCCTGCGCCTCGGCCGACATGGCGACCAGGCCCGCCTCGCGCACCCGCTCGATCGCCCAGCCCGCGCCCTCGCGCTCCAGCGCCTCCTGCAGTGCCGGATCGAGGAAGTCGACATCCTCGAACGGGACGGACTGGTTCATGCGAGCGAGCCTACTCCGGGCGGATCTTCTTGTAGCCGAGGGCGAAGTTGACGATCTGCTTCCACGCCGGCGCGGCGACCTGACCGCCGTAGATGTCCCCTTCGGGCTCGTCCACGATCACCGCGGCGAGTAGCTTCGGGTTGTTGGCGGGCGCGAAGCCGACGAACGAGGCGACGTAGAACTCCTCGGAGTACTTGCCGTTGATCGCCTTCTCGGCCGTGCCCGTCTTGCCCGCGGTGGTGTAGCCCTCGATGTGCGCGCCGGAGGCGGTGCCGCCCTCACCCGTCACGCCCTCGAGCATCTTGCGTACCGAGGCCGCCGTCGACTCGCGGAGGATCCGCTTGCCCGCGGGCTTCTTCGTCGGCGTGGTGCCGACCTTGTCGACGATGTGCGGCGCGCGCAGGATGCCGCCGTTGGCGATCGCGGCGTACGCGGCCATCATCTGCATCGGCGTGACGTTGATGCCCTGACCGATCGGCAGGTTGCCCATGGTCGCGCCGGAGTAGTCCTCGAGCGCGAGCACCTGGCCGCGCTCCTCGCCCGGCAGGTCGACGCCGGTCCGCTTGCCGAAGCCGAAGCGGTGGATCCAGCGGTCGAACGGCTTGGCGCCGCCGAGCGCGCGCGCGATCTTCACGGCGCCGATGTTGGACGAGTACTTGACGATCTCGCTGACCGTCATCGAGCCCATCCCGTGGTCCTCGGAGTCGCGCAGCTCACGGTCGGCATACATGAGCACCGACCCGATCGGGAAGCTCGTGTCCGGCGTGACCTTGCCCTCTTCCAGCGCGGCGGCGACGGTGAACGCCTTGAACGTGGAGCCCGGCTCGTAGTTGGTGCCGACGGCCCGGTTGACGTTGACCTCTTCGGGCGCCTTGTCGGGCTCGTTGGCGTTCACGCGCGGCCAGTTCGCGAGCGCGAGGATCGCGCCGCTGTGCGGGTCCATCACGATCGCGGTCGCGCCCTTGGGCTTCCACTTCTCACCGACCTCGGCCAGCACCTCCTCGGCCTGGTCCTGCAGGTCGGCCTCGAGCGTCAGCGTCACGTCCTTGCCGGGCTCGACCGGCTTGGTGTCGCGGATCTCGAGCGGCTCGCCCATGGCGTCCTTGACCATGCGGCGCTCGCCGTCGGTGCCGGCGAGCTGCTTGTCGAACGTGTACTCGAGTCCCCGCAGGCCGTTGCCGTCGGTGCCGACGTAGCCGAGCAGCTGCGACGCCATCCAGTCCCGCGGGTACTCGCGCCGGTAGCGCGGGATGAACTCCAGGCCGGGGATGCCGAGCTTGCGCGCCCTCTCGGCCCGGGTGGCCGGGATGCCGCGGCCGAGGTAGACGAACTGGGTGTCGCGGCGGGCGAGCGAGCTGAGGATCTTCGTCTCGTCGCGATCGATGATCGGGGCCAGCTCGGCCGCGACCTTCGTCGCGTCGTTGACGAGCCGCGGCGTCGCCGCGATGTCCATCGCCGGCTCGGACACGCCAAGGTCGATGCCGTTGGCGTCCTTGATCGACCCGCGCTGGGCGGGGATCGTGATGTCGTCCTCCTGCTGGACGGCGGCCGCGCGCTCGAGGTCGTCCGCGCGGACGACGCCGAGCCACGCGGCGCGGGTCGCGCCGATCGCGAGCAGGGCGAGGAAGACGGCGAAGATGAAGCCGATGCGCCGGTCGATCAGGTGCACGCGCTACCCCTGCGGCGCGACAGCCAGGCCGGTCGCGGGATCGACCGTGGGGACGGCGGTCGCCAGCGGCGTCGCGGTCGGGACCGGCGTCGCGGTCGCAACCGGCGTCGGCAGCGGCTCCACCGTGGCCGTGGGCGCGACCGCTGCGGTCGGCGTGGCCTGCGGCTGGGTCACCGGCGTCGTCAGAGTGCCGTTCTTGGCCGCGAGCAGCGAGTCCACGGTCGCCCCGGGGCCGGGCATCCAGCCGTCGTTGAGCATCACCATCTTCTGCTGGTCGCCCGGCGGCTTCATCCGATCGGCGGCGCGCTTGGCGTCCCGCTCCACGCCACGTGACTTCAGGTAGCGGTTGTCGCCCGCGGCCGGGTCCACCAGGCCCATGTCGGCCGCCTTGGTGCGGATCGACGCGGCGGACGTCATCTCGGCCAGCTGCGTCTGCAGCATCGCGTTCTTGCCCGCGTAGGTCTCCTGCGCCTGGTACGCGCGCGAGATGCCGGTGTTGAGCTTGAGCAGCGAGACCTGCATGGCCACGATGCCGCCGAGCATGATCCCGATCAGCCAGATCACCCCGCGCGAGCGCAGGATGCGGTCCACGATCCGGTTGTCCGGGATCCGCGCGATCCGCTCGAAGGCGGACGTGCGGCCACGCAGCTGCGGGCCGGCGGCGGTGGCGGGACGGCGGACGGGTCCGGAGACGCGGCGCGCATGGATGGGACGGGAGCGGGTGGCGGTACTAGGCAAGGCGCACCTCGGAGAGCTTGCGGGCGGCCCGGAGGCGAGCCGACTTCGAACGGGGATTGGCCGCGACCTCGCCCGGCGTGGCAACGACCGACCGACGGTGCACGAGCTCCGCCTCGGGGTTGTTGCCGCAGACGCACACGGGCAGGTCGGGCGGGCAGACGCAGCCGCGGGCCTTGTCGGCCAGGAAGCGCTTGACGCGGCGGTCTTCGAGTGAGTGGAAGGAGAGCGCGGCGAGGCGCCCGCCGATCTTGAGGACCTCCCACGCGCGCGGGAGCGCCTCTTCGAGCTGCTGGAGCTCGCCGTTGACGACGATCCGGATGGCCTGGAACGTGCGCTTGGCGGGATGCCCGCCGGCGAAGCGCGCGGGCGCAGGGATCGCCGCGGTGATGGCCTCGTTGAGGTCGAAGGTCGTGACGAGCTCCTGGCGGGCGCGGCGGCGGACGATCTCGCCCGCGATCCGGTCCGCGAAGCGCTCCTCGCCGTAGTCCTTGATCGCGCGCGCGAGCCGGCGGCGCTCCCACGTGTTGACGACCTCGCGCGCGGTCAGCTCCTGCTCGGGGTCCATGCGCATGTCCAGCGGGGCGTCGTAGGCGTAGGCGAACCCGCGCTCGCGCGTGTCGATCTGCATCGAGCTGACGCCGAGGTCCATGTAGACGAGGTCGGCTCTCAGGCCTTCGCCGATCAGCTGTTCGAGGCCGGAGGCGAAGTCGGCGCGGATGAAGCGCGTCTCGCACGGGACCTCTTGGGCGAGGGCGTTGAAGGTCGGCTCCGCGGTGGGGTCGCGGTCGATGGCGATGAGCGTGCCGGTCGGGCCGAGGCGCTCGGCGACCAGGCGGGCGTGGCCGCCCGCGCCGAGGGTGCAGTCGATCGCGATCTGGCCGGGGCGCGGGTCAAGCGCCTCGATCAGCTCGCCGGCGAGGACCGGGACGTGCGTCTGAGGCATGTCAAGAAGTGTGGCCAAGGGACTCGGTGAGCTCAGGCGCTCGTTGGGTGAGGTCGGTGTCGTAGTCCGCCCAGGCCGAGCGGTCCCAGATCTCGAGGCAGTCGCCGACGCCGGTGATCACGACCTCGCGGCCGATCCCCGCGTGCTCCAGGAAGCGCGGCGTCAGCATCACGCGCCCGGCGGAGTCGAGCTCCGTCTCCAAGGCGGTGCCGTAGAGCAGTCGCCGCGTCTCGCGCGCCTGCGCGGACAGCGGGTTCGTGAAGCCCGCGAGGGCTTGGTCCGCCATCGCCGAATACGTCGCTTTGGGATACAGGCTGATGACGTTCTCGATCGCACGTGAGAGGTACACGCCCTCGCTCAACGCCGCTCGGAACTTCGACGGAATCGTGAGCCGATTCTTCGTGTCGAGGTTGTGTTCGAAGGTGCCGGTGAAGGCCAAGGCGCATGGTGAGTCGTCGCGAAGCGTGGGAGGAGCTGGTCAGTCGATCCCGGGTGGCGGAGTGGGAGGAGCCCCGCCACCCGGGAACGGCTTCGCACGAAGGAAAGTACCCCACTTCGTCCCACTCTGCAACACAGAACCCGCACAACGTCCCACAATTCTCCCGAGCGATGTCAGAAAGTGCCGGTTTGCAGCCTCTTTTGTCTGACCCGGATTCGCCTCAAACCTGCACGGCTTGCTGCATCCGCGCGATCTGAACGCGGATTTGCGCTTCGGGGGGCGTTGTGGGGCGCTCCGTGGGGCGGAGTGGGAGGAAATGCGCCTCAGGCGCCGAGGGATGGCACGAGCGCCGCGGCGATCAGCAGCAGCACGGCCGGAACGAGCATCAGCGCGACCACGAGCTGGATCTTGGGCGCGGCCTTGGCGGCCTGTTCGCTCCGGCGGGCGGCTCGTTGGGAGCGCGCTTGCGTCGCCTGGGCGCTCAGCGTGGGTTGAAGTGGGGTGCCGTGGCGTTCGGCGCGGCGGAGCGCGGCGACGAACGGTGGGATGGTGTGGGACGGGCAACGCTGCTGCAGGTGATCGAGGGCGGCGTCGACCGGTTCGCCGAGCTGCGTGCGGGCGGCCAAGCGGGTGAGCTCGCGGGCGAGCGTGCCGGGATGGCGGCGGCCGACCTCCTCGAGCGCGCGGCGCGGGGCGAGGCCGGCGGCGATCGCGACGCGCACGAGGTCGAGCACGTCGGGCAGCTCGGCCTCGATCTCGGCTCGGCGCTGCCGGACGCGGCGCCTGAGGCCGACCTCGGGGAGGGCGAAGCCGGCGAGCGGGGCCGCGACGAGCAGCGCGAGGCCGAGCCGGCCGGGCGCGGCGGTGATGAGCGGAAGCGCCGTGAGCGTGGTGAGGATCGCCAGGCCCGCCTGGAGGGCGACGACCTCGTGTGTGTGGCGGTCGAGCCCGGCAGCCTGGATGCGGGCCGCGAGGCCGCTGCTCGGCTTGACGCCGGAGCGGGCGCCGAGCGTGGCGATCACGCGGGTGAGCGGGCGGCGCCGCGTGCGGGGCGCGAGGTCGGCGAGCGCGAACGTCGCCAGCGCGGCGGCAAGGCCGGCGAGCAGGCTCGTCATCGCGCGACGTTCCGGCTGATCCGGGCCATCGTGAGCAGCGCGACGAGCTGGAACGCGAGCGCGGCCGTGGTGAGCGCGACGGACACCGGGTTCGTGAGCAGGCTCTGCAGCAGGCCGGGCTTGGCCAGCTCGGCCAGGACCACGGCGCCGAGCGGGAGGACGAGCACGATCCGCGCCGTGAAGCGCGCCTGCGCGGTCGCCGCGATCGCATCCCGCTCCTGGCGCTGCGCGGTCTCGAGCGCGCCCGCGAGGTCCCGGAGGAGGTTCGGCAGGTCCCCGCCGGCGTCACGCTGCAGCAGGACGCCGGCGACGATCGCGTCCCATGCGGGCGCGTTCGCCTTGCGTCTGAGCCGCTCCAGGACGGTCTGCGTGTCCGCGCCGAGCGCGAGCGCCCGCGCGGCGCCGGCCAGCTCGTGCCCGCCGGGGCCGGGCACGGTGAGCGTCGCGAGCGCGCCGCGGATCGAGTGGCCCGCGGAGAGCGCGTCCGCCAGCGCGCGGGCGACGGCGGGCGCGCTCTGCTGCAGCGCGGCCCGGAAGCGGCGGCGGCGCGCGGTGACGAGCGCGGTGGCGAGGGCGGGCCCGCTGACGCCGGCGATGAGCGCGACGGGCACGCCGCCGAGAAGCCACCCGGCCGCCGCGAGCGTCCCGGCGGCGAGCACGGCGAGGCGCCGCCGTTCCGTGCTCGTCGGGCTCGCTCCCTCCGTGCCGGCGCGCACAAGCGGCGCGATCGCGCGTTCGAGCGCGGCCGCCACGCGCGTGCGCTCGACGGCCGCGAGCAGCTCCCACGCGCCGACGACGGCGAGCACGGCCGCGGCGAACGCGAGCCCGACCGCCATCACGCCCCCGCACGCGGTCCGCGCGGCGGCACGCCGGGATCGCCGCCCGCCCCCGTCCGCGGGCCGCGCGGCGCCTCAGCGCGGTCTTCTCCGGTGACCTCCAATCGCGCCGCGAGCCCGTCCGTCATCGCGGCGTGCCATCGCGGCGCGCCGTCGCGCCATGTGTACAGCTCACGGGCGGCCGGGCCGGAGGCGACGCGGACGACCTCGGCGACGCTCGTGATGCGGCGGGCGCCATCGGCCGTGCGCGCCTGGCAGACGACGAGGTCGAACGCGTCGGCGATCTGCTCGCGGACGGCCGCGTGCGGGAGGCCGACGTCGGCCATCAGCGCGAGCACCTCGATGCGGCGCAGCGCCTCGACGGGCGAGCCTGCGTGGACCGTGCTGAGCGAGCCGTCGTGGCCAGTGGACAGCGCGGTCAGCAGGTCGAGCGCTTCGGGGCCGCGCACCTCCCCGACGATGATGCGGTCCGGGCGCATGCGCAGCGCGTTGCGGACGAGCCGCCGGATCGTGACCTCGCCGCGCCCCTCGAGGTTCGGCGGACGCGCTTCCAGCCGGACCACGTGCGGCTGGCGCAGCCGCAGCTCGGCCGCGTCCTCGATCGTGACGACGCGTTCGTCCTCCCCCACGAAGCTCGAGAGCACGTTGAGCGTCGTGGTCTTGCCCGAGCCGGTGCCGCCACAGACCAACACGCTCGCGCGGGCGCGCACGACGCGCGCGAGGAAGTCGAGCAGGCCGCGGCCGAGCGTGCCGTTCTCGACCAGATCGTCGGGGCTCAGCCCGTGGCGGCGGAAGCGGCGGATCGTCAGCGCGGGACCGTCGAGCGCGAGCGGCGGGAGCACGACGTTGACGCGGCTGCCGTCCGGCAGGCGGGCGTCGCACAGCGGCTGGGACTCGTCCGCGCGGCGACCCAAGGGCGCGAGGATGCGCTCGATCGCGTCGCGCAGGTCGGCTTCGCGCTCGAAGCGCACGCCGGTGCGCTCGAGCCGCCCACGGCGCTCGACCCAGACCGGCGCGGTGCCGCTGACCATGATCTCGTCCACCGCCGGGTCCGCGAGCAGCGGCTCCAGCGGCCCGAGCCCGAACGCCCGCTGCGCGATCCGGGCGGCCAGCTCGCCGCGCCGGTCCTCGCTCAACACGCCGGCCTCGCGGTCGACCAGCGACCGGATGCGGCCGTTGAGGTCACCGTCCGCGTCAGCCGCTCCCGCGAGCAGCCGTTCGCGCAGGTCGCCGGCGAGTGCCTCGAGTGGGTCCATGCCGTCTCTAGGCCGCGCGTGCGGAAAACTCTCCCCCTCTGTCCCCAAACGCGCGAGCCGTCCGTCTGCCTGACATGAAATACGCACTGCTGATCTACGTCGACCCGCACGCGCACGACGGCAAGTCCGACGAGGAGCGCGCCGCGATCACGCGCGAGTACATGGCGATGTACGAGGACGCGCGGGTGAAGTCCGGCGCGCACCTGAAGGACGTCGACACCGCCACGGTCGTCCGCGACGACCTCACCACGGACGGCCCGTTCGCCGACACGAAGGAGATCTTCGGCGGCTTCTTCCTGATCGACGCCGAGGACCTCGACGCCGCGATCGAGATCGCCCGCCGGATCCCGGCGCAGCGGTTCGGCGGCGCGATCGAGGTCCGCCCGGTCCACGAGGAGTACGCGCGCTGATCGATGCCGTCTTCCGCACCGAGTGGGGTCGCGTCGTGGCCTCGCTCGTCGGCTTCCTCGGCGACTTCGACCGCGCCGAGGAAGCCGCGCAGGAGGCGTTCGCGATCGCGGCGGAGCGCTGGCCGCGCGACGGCCTGCCCAGCAACCCGGGCGCGTGGCTGACGACCACCGCGAAGCGCCGTGCGATCGACCGCATCCGCCGCGAGCAGGCCCACCCCGTGATCGAGCCGACCGAGCCCGCCGAGACGTCCTCGTTCCCGGACGAGCGCCTCGAGCTGATCTTCACCTGCTGTCATCCGGCGCTGGCGCTGGAGGCCCAGGTCGCGCTCACGCTGCGCGCGCTGGGCGGCCTGACGACGGAGGAGATCGCGCGGGCGTTCCTCGTCGCGCCGGAGACGATGAAGCGCCGGCTCTCGCGCGCCAAGCGCAAGATCCGCGACGCGGGCATCCCGTTCGCGGTCCCGCCCGACCATCTGCTGCCCGAGCGGCTCGCCGCGGTGCTCAAGGTCCTGTACCTGATCTTCAACGAGGGCTACGGCGGGCGCGGCGACCTCGCGGACTCCGCGATCTCGCTGTGCTCGGTACTGGCGGCGCTGATGCCCGACGAGGGTGACATCCACGGCCTGCTCGCCCTCATGCTCATCCACGACGCGCGCCGGGCGGCACGGTTCGACGGCGGGGAGCTGGTGCTCCTGGCCGACCAGGATCGCACGCGCTGGAACGCAGCCAAGCTGGCGTCGGGGCGGCGGGCGCTGCGCCGGGCGAGCGGGCCGTACGCCGTCCAGGCGGCGATCGCGTCGGCGCAGTGCGAGGACCCGATCGACTGGCCGCGCGTCGCGGAGCTCTACGCGCGGCTGCCGAGCTCGCCCGTGGTCGAGCTCAACCGCGCCGTCGCGATCGCCGAAGGCGGGGACGCGCAGCGCGCGCTGGACATCGTCGACGCGCTCGACCTCGACGGCTACCGCTACCTGCACTCCACGCGCGGCGAGCTCCTGCGCCGGCTCGGCCGGCGCGAAGAGGCGGCGCACGCGTACCGGCGCGCGCTCGAGCTCGATCCCTCCGACGCCGAGCGCCGCTTTCTCACGGGTAGGCTCGATGGCCTTCATGACCGATCCGCGCCGCATCGCCCGTGAGCTCTACGGGCTCGACGCCACCGCCGAGGCGCTTCCTGGCGAGCTGGACCTCAACTTCGCGCTGACCGCGAACGGCACGCGCTACGTGCTCAAGCTGCAGAACGGTGACCTCACGCTCGAGGACGCCGTGCTCGAGCACCTGCGTGACGAGCCCGCAGTGCCGCGCCTGGCGGGACCGACGCAGACGCTGGACGGGCGCACGGTGCGGCTGCTGAGCTGGCTCGAGGGCGAGCCGTGGGCGGCCCGGCCGGGCGATCGGGCCTCGTTGGGACGGACCGTCGCGCGCGTGGACCGGGCGCTGAGGGACTTCACGCACCCCGATCTGCACCGTCCGCACCGGTGGAACCTCAAGCATGTGGTCGACGGGCTCGACCACCTCCCCCACCAGCTCATCCACAATGACGCCAACGACTACAACGTGCTCGTCGGCGCGGACGGGCAGGTCTCCGGGCTGATCGACTTCGGCGACGTCGTGTTCACCGCGCGCGCGTGCGGGCTCGCGATCGCGGGCGCGTACGCGATGCTCGGCTGCGCCGATCCGGCGCGCGCGGTGACCGACGTCGTGCGCGGCTACCACGAGGTGACGCCGCTCTCCGTCGAGGAGCTCGAGGTGCTGTGGGAGCTGATGCTCGCGCGGCTGCGGATGAGCGTCGACATGGCGGCCAAGCAGTCCGCCGAGCAGCCGGACAATGCGTACCTGCTCGTCAGCCAGGGGCCCGTGACCGAGTTGCTGGCGCGGCTGGAGGGCGAAGACGGGGCGCTCGCGCACTTCCGCTTCCGCGACGCCTGCGGGTATGAGGCGTCGCCGAAGGCCCGCGCGGTGCGGCAGCGGCTCGCGCTCGCCGACCCGCATCCGGTGATGGACGGGGACCTGGCGTCCGCGCCGGTGCTCGACCTGAGCGAGGCGATGCCGCCGGTCGACGGGCTTGCGATCGGCCGCTACGACGAGCAGCGCGCGATCTACACCGCGCCCGAATTCCAGACGCCGGACGGGCGCTGGCGCACGCGGCACATGGCGATCGACCTCTTCGCCCCCGCCGGCGCGCCCGTGTACGCGCCGCTGGACGGGGTCGTCGAGCGGCGCGAGAACCGCAACCAGCTCGGCGACTACGGCGGGTTGCTGGTGATCCGCCATGACGATTTCTGGACGCTGCACGGGCACCTGGACCCCGAGTCGTTGGCGGACGGCGAGGTGCGCGCGGGCGACATGATCGCGCGGCTCGGCACGCCCGAGGTCAACGGCGGCTGGGAGCCGCACCTGCACCTGCAGCTGTTCACCGACCTGGTCGGCAACCTGGACGGCGTGGCGCTGCCCGAGGAGGCCGACCTGTTCCGCAGCGTCTGCCCGGACCCGAACCTGCTGATCGGCCGCCCGGGCGGCGTGGACGCCCGCGGGCCGCGGCCGGACATCGCCGCGCGCCGCCGGACCGTGATGAGCCGCGCGCTGTCGCTCGCGTACGCGGAGCCGCTGCACATCGTCCGGGGCGAGGGCGCGTACCTGTTCGACGCCGAAGGCCGGCGCTTCCTCGACCTGGTCAACAACGTCGCGCACGTCGGGCACTGCCACCCGCGCGTCGTGGAGGCGGGCGCGCGGCAGATGGCGCTGCTCAACACCAACACGCGCTATCTGCACGCGTCGGTGGTCGACTACGCGCGCCGGCTCGCGGCGACGCTTCCCGACCCGTTGCACGTGTGCTTCTTCGTGAACTCCGGCTCGGAGGCCAACGACCTGGCGCTGCGGCTCGCACGGGCGCACACCGGGCGCGACGAGGTGGCCGTGCTCGACCACGCCTACCACGGGCACCTGAGCTCGACGATCGAGCTGTCGCCGTACAAGGCGCCGCCGTCGCGGTCGCGGGTGACGCCGCTGTGGGAGCTGCCGGAAGTGGACCGCCCCGCGGCGTTCTTCGCGGAGCCGATTCTCGGCTGTGCGGGCCAGGTGGTCCCGCCTCCCGGCTATCTCGAGCGCGCGTTCGAGGTCGTGCGCGAGGCCGGCGGGTTGTGCGTGATCGACGAGGTCCAGACCGGGTTCGGCCGCGTCGGCGAGCACTTCTGGGCGTTCGAGCTGGGCGGCGTCGTGCCGGACATCGTCACGATGGGCAAGCCGATCGGCAACGGGCATCCGCTGGGCGCGGTCGTGACCACGCCGGAGGTCGCCGACTCGTTCCTGACGGGGATGGAGTACTTCAACACGTTCGGCGGCAACCCGGTGAGCGCGGGTATCGGGCTCGCGGTGCTGGACGTGATCGCCGACGAGCGGCTCCAAGCGCACGCGCGGGCGATGGGCGACCGGCTGCTCGCCGGGATGCCCCACGCGCGCGGGCACGGCCTGTTCCTCGGCGTTCAGCTCGATTCACGGGCCGAGGCGGCGCGCGTGAAGGAAGCCCTGAAGGCGCGCGGGATCCTGATCTCGACCGACGGGCCGAACGAGGACGTGCTGAAGATCAAGCCGCCGCTCGCGATCAGCGCCGAGGACTGCGACTTCTTCCTGAGCGCGCTAGCCGACGTGTTGTAGGCGGATCAGGGCGTCGGCGCGGTCGGCGGTCGTGGCGACCAGGTCCGCGTTGCGCTCGTCGCTGCGCAGCACCCACGCGCGCGCGTAGTCGGGCGTCTTGCCGAACTGGATGTGGCGCTGGATCAGCCGCTGGACGCGCAGCTCCTCGTCGGTGTCCACGTACCAGCACTCGTCCAGCAGCGGCTTGACCTCCGGCCACAGCAGCAGGTAGTTGCCCTCGGTGACGACGAGCGGAATGTCCTTGGGGACCGCGATCGCGCCCGCGATCGGCTCCTCGATCTCGCGCCGGAACTCGGGCGCGTAGACGACCGCTTCGTCGCTTCTGAGGCGGGTGAGCAGCGCGGCGTACCCGGCGGCGTCGAACGTATCCGGCGCGCCCATCCGGTCCCGTCGCCCGAGCCGCACCAGCTCGGACTGCGCGAGGTGGAATCCGTCCATCGGCACGAGCCGCGCGCGCTCGCCGAGCGCGGCCACGACGGCGCGCGCGACGGTCGACTTCCCGCCCCCGGGCTTGCCCGCGATGCCGAGGATGCGGCGCCTGCCGCCGTCGGCGAGCGCGCGCGCCCGGGCGAACAGCTCCTGCTCGGTCGTGAACACCACGGCGCGAGACCTTAGAGCCCATCGCCCACCGTCAGCGGCTGGGTGGTGCGCGTGTCGCCCGGGACGCGGCTCAGGAGCTGCACGTCGCGCGCGTACGAGCCGGCCGCGACGAGATAGACCGCGTCGGTCACCGGCACCCGCAGCGTCGCGCTCGTGCGCGGCCCGCCGCCCTCCTGCTTGGGCGGCGCGGGCTTGGCCGCGAGCACCTCGACGTCCTGCAGCGCGAGCCGCGTCTCCTTCTCCGTCGAGACCACGACGTCCACGCGTGTGCCCGCGACCACCGAGCCCGTCGCCACGATCTCCACCGCCCGCTCGCCGCGCTCGACCGGCGACTCCGGCGGCGCACGCTCGATCAGCTCGGCGGTCACCGCGCCGCCCCGCGGCACCGGCACGGCGAGCTTCTGCCCGGCGAGCCCGGCCGCGAACACCGGCTCGCCCGCGGGCGCGTACCGCGCCGGCACGTTCCGTACGCCGAGGTCCGCGAGCTGCACCGTCCGCCCGGCGGGCAGGTCCCGCCGCGCGACGACCACCTCGACGGTCGGCCCGAGCTGCTCGCGCAGCGCCGCCTCCCGCCGCGACATGTGCGTCGCGGCGAGGGCGCCGAGCACGAGCGCGAGCGCGAGCAGGACCGTCGCGCGCCGGCGGCGGGTCACGAGTCCGCCGCGACGATCGCGGGATGGGCCGGCGCGGCGAGGTCCCGCGGAACGGGCGCGTCGGCGGCGCGCGCGGGCGGAGCGGCGGGGTCGTCTCGGCCGGGCGCGGCGAGGTCATGCGAGACGGGCGCGGCGAGGTCGCGCGGACTCCTCGCGGGGCTGGACATCGCCAGCGGTGCCCGGCGCCGGCGGGCGTGACTCGCCGTGGGCAGCTCGATCGTGAGCGTCGGGCCGTCGGCGGTGAGGCGTCCGCCGTGGCGGTGGGCGATGCTGGCCGCGATCGCGAGGCCGTGGCCACGGCGGCCGTGGCGCAGGCGGGCCGTGCCGGTCAGCACGACGAGCGGCGCCGGCAGGCCAGGGCCGTCGTCGCTGACCTCGACGCGCACGGTCTCGCGGCTCGCGCGGACCCGGACGCGGACCTCACCCGCACCGTGCTCGGCCGCGTTGCCGACGAGGTTCGCGCATGCCTGGGCGAGCCGGAGCGGGTCGGCGAGCACGGTCGCGGGCGCGCGCGGGTCGCCGCCGTCGATCGCGAACGGGAGCACGACGACCGGCGGCTCGACGCGTAGGGTCGTCCCGTGCGCGGCAGCCAGCGCGCACCACGCGGGCTCGTACTCGGCGACCAGCGCCGCGACGTCCACGCGCTCCTCGCCCGCACCGCCCACCTCTCCCCGGCGCGCGGCGACGAGATCGTCCAAGGCGCGGCACGCCCGTCGCAGCTCGAGCTCGATCGCGGCGAGCCGTGCGGGCTCGCCCGACAGCCCGTGCAGCCCCAGTCGAACGGCCGACAGCGGCCCGCGGATCTCGTGGCTCGCGCGGGCGACGAGCATGAGCCGCAGGTGGGCGCGGAACAGGAAGGCGGCGAGCGCCGCGACGAGGAGCCAGGAGACGATCGACATGCCCCTTCTAGGGCGGCGCCGAGAAACTTCTCCCCACCTCGACGGGTGTGACGCGGACAGCGTTGCGGCCGCCGCGCTTGGCGGCGTACAGCGCGCGGTCGGCGGCGTCGACCAGGCCGTGCTCGGCCGTCTTCACCGTCCCCGCCGCGACGCCCGCGCTGATCGTGAGCTCGACCGGTCCGCCGCCGCCGGCGATCGCGGCGCGCACGCGCTCGGCGAACTCGCAGGCGCCCTCGACGCCGGTGCCGGGGAGGACGACGAGGAACTCCTCGCCGCCCACGCGGGCGGTGATGTCGGCGCCGCGGGTCTCGCGCATCAGCGTCTCGGCGACCCATTTCAGGACGCGATCGCCCACGTCGTGGCCGTGGACGTCATTGATGCGCTTGAAGTGGTCGATGTCGAACATCACTACGGCGAGCGACGTGCCCTCGCGCACGGCTCGTGCGGACTCGGTGTCCAGCCGCTCGCCGAACGCGCGCCGGTTCCACAGGCCGGTCAGCGGGTCCACGCGCGCCTCGGTCGACAGCTGCGCCACGAGCCGCTCGTTGCGCGCCGCGAGTACGCGCACGACCACGGCCACGACGCTTACCGAGACCACGACGTCGGCCCAGCGGTCCGCGCTCGCCATGCCGTCGGGCATCGCCGCCAGCGCGACGCCGTGGACGATCCCGACCCACGCCACGATCGCCACGGTCGCGCGCGTGCCGTAGAAGGACGCGACCCAGATCACGGGCCAGCAGTAGATGATCGCCGCATCGGAGTACCCGCGCGTGGTCGCGACCGCGAGCGCGACCAGCGCCGCCCCGACCGGCCCGAACGCGTACACGACCCAGCGCGGGAGCCGGCGCCCGAACAGCGTCAGCAGCGCGGCGATCGCCAGCGCCGACAGCCCCGCCGCGGGCGAGAACTCCGGACCCTCGGGAAGCAGGGACTCGATGGCGCCGACCACGCCCGCGGCGGCGAAGATCGCCGCGGCGCTGTAGACGAGCGCCGGCTCAGCCCGGCGCGGCACCGTCTCCCCCGGTTCGCCACACGCGGCCGAGCAGCGGCGAGAGCTCGTCCGCGGGTCGGGGGCGAGAAAGGTGGTACCCCTGCCCGACATCGCAGCCGCTCGCGGTGAGCTGGGCGAGCTGGCCTTCGGTCTCGATCCCCTCGCCGACCGTGCGCAACCCCAGCGCGGACGCCATCTTGGTCATCGCCTCGAGCAGCGCCCGGGGGCGCGGCGCGCCGTCCAGCGCGGCGACGAACGCGCGGTCGAGCTTGAGCACGTCCAGCGGGAACCGGCTCAGGTAGCTGAGCGCGGAATAGCCCGTGCCGAAGTCGTCGAGCGCGACGCGCACGCCGACCGCGCGCAGCTCGTTCATCGCGAGTTCGTAGGCCGGGCGATCGTCGAGCAGGACGCGCTCGGTGATCTCCAGCGTGAGCGCGTCCGCGGGCAGCCCGCACCCGTCGCAGATCGCCGCCACCCGCTGAGGGAAGGCTGGGCTGCGCAGCTGGATCGGCGCCACGTTCACCGACACGGTCAGATGCTCCTCCGTCGCACGCCACAGCGCCAGGTCGCACGCCGCGCGTTCCAGCACCCATTCGCCGATCGGCATGATCGTCCCGGTGCGTTCGGCGACCGGGATGAACTCATCCGGCCGCACGGCTCCGAGCTCGGGGTGCTTCCAGCGCAGCAGCGCCTCGAACCCCAGCAGCCGCCCCGCGCGCAGGTCGACCAGCGGCTGGTAGACGACCAACAGCTCGTCACGCTCCTCGACGCCGACCAGCGCCTGCTGCAGGCGCAGCCGCCGCGTCGCGCGCGCCCGCCGCTGCGGGTCCGCCCGCCCGGCGGTCTCGGGCGCACCGCCCTTGCGACAGGCGAGCGCGTCCAGCGCCGCGTCGATCAAGTCGTCGGTCGCGACGACGGTGTTCGCGGTGGCCACGCTCAACGTCGCCGACACCGGCACGGTGTGCCCGTTGGCCTCGAACGGCGCGTGCGTGAGCGCCGCGCGCAGCCGGGAGACGACCTGCGCCGCTTCGCGCTCGTCCTCGAGCGAGTCGCACAGCACGAGGAACTCGTCGCTGCCGAGCCGACACGCCGCGTCCCCGTTGCCCAGCGCCGACGAGAGCCGTGCCGCGACCGCGGTCAGCAGCGCGTCTCCCGTCGCATGACCGAGTGCCTCATTGACCAGCCGGAACCCGTCGAGGTCGATCGCGACCACCCCGCAGGCCCGCTCGGCCCGCGCCGCCCGCGCCACCCCGCGCGTGACCAGCTCCCCGAACAGCGCCCGCCCGGCAAGCCCCGTCAGCCGGTCATGAAGCGCTTGAGCCCCCGCACGGCGCGCTTCGAGCAGTTCCACCGCGAGCGCGGCGAGGTCCTCGAGGATGCGGACGTCGTCGGGGGTCCACTGGTGCGGGACCTTGTCGATCGCGCAGAACGCACCCAGGGTCTCGCCGCCCGACAACGTGAGCGGCACTCCGGCGTACGCCGCGACGTCGATGTCGCGCGCCGCGAGCTGCGCCTGCGGCAGCGGCGACTGCTGGGTATCCGGAATCACCAGCGGCGCCTGGCGCTCCACGACGTGCCGGCAGCACGAGTGCGAGATCGGCGTCTGACGTTCGGCGTCGAGCAGGCCGCTCAGGCCGGTCGCCCCCGCGAAGTACTGGCGCGTCGTCTCGACCAGCGACACCAGCGACATCGGCACGCCGAGCAGCTCGCCGGCGAGCCTCGTGAGCCGCTCGAGCGCCGGGTCCGGCTCCGCGTCCACCAGAGCCACGTCGCGCACTGCGCCGAGGCGAGTTCCTTCATCGACGACGACGTCCTGCACCCTCCCCCACGTACCCAAGAGCAGACCTCACGCAATCGCTTCAGGAAGCCGGACCGTCAACCAAGCGATAACCGACGCCCCACACGTTCACGACGAACTCGTCGCCCTGCTCGCGCAGCTTCTGGCGCAGCCGGCACGCGTGGGAATCGAGCGTCCGGGTGGACCCCGCGGCCCGGAAGCCCCACACGTCCCGCAGCAGCTCGTCCTTGGTGAACACGCGCGTCGGCGCCGAGGCGAGCATCCGCAGCAGCGCGAACTCCTTGGCCGAGAGCTCGAGCCGCCGGCCGCGCACCGACGCGGCCCGCCCCGCCGGGTCGAGCTCGAGCGACCCCACGCGCATCGTCCCGAGCTGCACCCGCGTGCGCGCGCGCCGCAGCACCGCCGCGATCCGCAGCCGCAGCTCCGCGTAGGAGAACGGCTTGACGACGTAGTCGTCGGCCCCGCGCTCGAGCCCACGCAGGCGGTCGAGCTCCTCGGCGGCGCCGGAGAGCATCACGATCGGCAGCGACGGATCGAGCCGGGACGCCACCCCGTCCGCCCCACGCACGCGCCGGAGGAGGTCCAGCCCGGACCCGTCGGGTAGGTGCACGTCGAACACCGCGAGGTCCGGGCGTTCGCGCTCGAGCGCCTGCAGCGCCTCCTCGAAGCACTCGGTGACGATCAGCTCGTAGCCGTCGGCGCTCAGGTTGTCGGCGAGGAACACCCGGATCACCGGGTCGTCCTCGACCAGCAGCAGCGTGCACGTGACCTCGTCCATGTCCCCCATAGGGGACCGCGGCGAAAACTATGCGGGCGAGCGGACCGTGAGCCGCACGGAGGCGGGCTTGCGCGTCTTGCAGCGCGAGATCGTCTTGCCGTTCTGGCGTACCTCGGCGGTGCCGCTGACCGTGCCGACGACGACGTCGCGCTCGGTGAAGCGCCCGCTGAACTCCCACCGGAAGTGTCCGGTGCGACCCGACACGCCGCCGACGTTGCGGGACACGCCCGTGAGCGTGTCCTCGAAGCGGCCGTCGCGGACGCGGACCTCGGGCTTGGCGGCGACGTTGGAGGACCACAGCTCGCTGAGCCCGCCCCCGGTGCACTTGCCATGGAAGCCGAGGGCGACGGTGAGCCGGGTGCCGTCCTGGGCGTCGGTCTGGACGAACATCTTCTGCGCGCGCGGAAACTTGATCTCGCCCTGCAGGTGCAAGCCGGCGCGCGGTTCGGCGGCGATCGCCGTCCCCGCGGCCGAGAGCACGAGGGCTGCGCTGAGTATTGCGAGGCGACGGACAGCCATTCCCTGACCCTAGCCAGTTTTCACAACTAGAACACGGTGCATTGCTGACAGCCTGGCGGAACGCCGAGGCCCGCTGCGCCGGTACACTCGCGCAGATGGGCCGTACCGCCCGCCGCACCGAGGCCTCTGAGTGCCGCCAGTGCCTGACGTACTGCGATCGGGTGATCGCTCCCGCCACCTGCGTGGCGGCGGGATGTCCTTCGCTGTATCGCTACACGGAGCCCGTGTCGGGCATCCGCTACATGGGCTGCGCGCAGAAGGTGTTCGCCACCGACATCGACGTCGCGCTGTTCGAGGAGGCGGAGCGGGCCAGGGGCTACGGCGCGCTCAAGTTGGCGCGTGAGCCGCTGCCGCAGTGCGCGTTCTCGATCGAGAAGGCGCACGAGCGCCCGCCCGGCGAGGAGTGGGTGTGCCGGAACCGGCGTTTCGCCGACTTCCCCGACACCGCGGACGGGGCGGTCCGCGCGTTCGATCTCCGACACGGGCTGAGCGCGGCGTGAAAGATCCAGTTCAACGGCAGACTCGGGGCAGGAACCGCGCATAAGATGCAGACGCCCCACGGGGCACCTCTCCTATGGATCAGATTCGCCGCGGCAACTACGACTCCGGCCAGGACTACGTCCTGGAGTACGGAGACCTTCGCTTCACGTTCAACGAGCGTGACTTCTCCGAGCGCGTCGAGCAGGCCGCGCGCAAACTCGGCTTCGTCGGGCGCCCGCTCGAGGAGACCGAGCTCGAGGATCTCGTCAACCTGACCGTGAGCGGGGAGGTCGTCAATCCCGCCTCCGGCCTCGGCGAGCACGTCAACGACTGCTGGCCGGACCTCGTCGGCCCGGCCGACCGGTCACTCGTGCACTGGCTGCGCCGCCTCGTCTTCCGCTCCGCCTGGCTGGACCAGCGCGTCAAGGAAGGCGAGCTCGACGTGGTCTTCAACGACGCCACGCACACGTTCGGCTACGTCCAGCCCGAGCGCGATCGAGAGCCGATCGAGCTCTCGCCCGAGCCGAGCTGGCGCCGCGTGGCGTACGGGCCGCGGCGCTGACCGTGCGCGGGACGCGGCGCCCAGCGTGACCCGGCGCGGCGTGACGCGGCGCGTGGGCCGCGGCCGGAGCCGCGGCCCTCACACGTCGGTCTAGGAGTCGCTGCCCGCGGCCGGCTTCTTCGCGCGCGAGCGCGCGGCCGGCTTCTTCTTCGCCGCCGCGGCCTTCTTGGCCGCCGGCTTCTTCTTAGCCGTTGCCTTCGCCTTGGCCTTGGGCTTTGCGGCGGCCGGCTCCGCGGCGACGGCCTCGACCTCCGCCGCGGCGGCGGCGACGGGCTCCGAGGCGGTCTCGGCGGCCGGCTTCGGCTTGGCCTTGGCCTTCGCCTTCGGCTTGGCCTTCCCCTTGGGCTTGGGCTTCGCCTCCGGCTCCGGCTCCGGCGCGACCTCTTCCACGACCGGCGGGACGAACTCGCCGCCCGCGACCGCGGCGCGGATCGCCTCCACGCCGGCCTCGCCGACGAGCAGGTCCGCGCGCAGGACGCCGGACTCGGCGAGAGCGAGCGCCGGGAACGTGCCGAGCGCCGCGGCCGCGGCGTCGAGCGCGATCACGGTCGTCTCGCCGCCGACCGGCGCGAGCGAGGTGGCGATCACGGTCAGCGAGCCACCGCCGGACAGGTTGCGGCCGGCGGCCAGCGCGCGCCGGGCGGCGTTCGCGGGTAGGTACTCGAAGCCGTCGATCAGCACGACCGCGTCCCCGCCCCGCGCAGCCACGCGACGCCCGGTCTCGACCGCCTGCTCGACGGCCTGGGCCTGCGCGTCGCTGGAGGCGGCGAACGTCAGCGCCGCGCTCGGCGTCACGGGCCAGTCGGCGATCTCCTCCGGCAGCACGCCGGCGAGCACGGCGCTCACCTCGAGGTCCTGCTTGGCGGCCAGTGCGACCGCGAGCCGGCGCAACAGCTCGCTCTTGCCCGAGCGCGCCGCGCCCGCGATGACCACGCGCGAGCCCTTGCCGAACGGCGTCAGCCACTGGACGGCGTTGACGGCCGCGTCTTCGGCGCCGAGCGCGATCCGCTCCTCCGGCCACGCCACCGGGAGCTCCTCGAAGCGCGTGCCCTCGGCGACCTCGTCGGCCGGGCGGCCGTTGATGGTGTCCACGCGCACGAGCGACGCGAAGCGCTCGGAGCGGCGGGCGGGGCGCACCGGGCCGCTGATCTTGTCGCCCGAGACGAGCTCGCAGCGCTTGACCTGGGCGGCGGAGATGTAGATGTCGCCTTCGGACTCCTCGTCCTCGGACAGGCGCAGGAAGCCGGAGCCGTTCGCGAGCAGCTCGACCGTGCCGGTGGCGATCTTGTCCTCGCCGCCGCCACCACGGGTCTCGGCCACCGGCTCCTCGTCGCGGTCGCGGTCACGATCGCGGCCGGAGTCGCCTTCGTCCTCGTCGCGGCGCCGGCCCCGGCCCCCGCGGCGGCCACGGCGCGAGCGCTTGGGCGCTTCGTCCTCGTCGCCGCCGCCGACGGCGACGGGCTCCTCGGCGGCCGCTTCCCCACCCTGGCGGGCGAGGATCGCGTCGACGAGGTCGGGCTTGCGCAAGCGGCGGAAGCCGTCGACGCCGAGCTCGTTGGCGAGCAGGTGCAGGTCGGCCAGCGGGCTCTGCTCCAGCGCGGAGCGGTCCAGGACAGTGGGCATTCGTTCTCCTCGAATCGGTAGGCGTCCGGCCGCGTTGTCGTCAGCGGCCGGCGATGGGAGCGGGGGGCGGCGCCCCACCGGTCGATTACGCGGCTCAGCCTAGCGAGAGATGCGAGGGAACACCGTCGGGATAGCGCTCCGGCGTCAGGCCCTCGAGCGGCCCCAACTCACGCTCCCCGGCCAGCACGGCCCGCACCGCGAAGAAGTCCCGCACGCCCGCGACGTCGTGCACGCGCAGGATCGAGGCACCCTGCTCGACGCCGTACGCCAGCGCCGCCAGCGTCCCCGGGTCGCGCTCCGCGGGCGGGCGCCCCGTCACGGCGCCGATGAAGTCCTTGCGCGAGGCCGCGAGCAGGATCGGGCGGCCCAACGCGGCGACGGCGTCCAGCCGGCGCAGCACCGCGACGGTCTGCGCGGGGGTCTTGGCGAAGTCCGGCCCCGGGTCGAGCACCAGTTGCTCCTCCCCCACGCCCGCGGCTCGCGCGACCGCGACGCGCTCCGTCAGAAACGCGACGACGTCGTTCACCACGTCGTCATAGGTGGCGGGATCGAGCAGCGTGCCCTTGGGCGCGACCGCCGTGTGCATCACGACCAACCCCGCACCGGTGCGCGCGCACACCTCGGCCAGCCGCACGTCGCGCAACCCGGAGACGTCGTTGACGATCGCCGCGCCGGCGGCCACAGCCGCCTCCGCGACCTCCGGCTTGTACGTGTCGACCGAGATCAGCGCCTCGTCCGCGAGCGCCGCGACCAACCCGCACACCCGCTCGATCTCCTCCTGGACCGACACCGCCGGCCGGTCGCCGCGCGCGGACTCCCCGCCGACGTCGAGCAGGTCCGCACCCGCCGCGATCAGCGCGCGGCCCCGCCGCACCCGTGCGCTCAGCGGCTCCTCCCCGCGCTCCTCCGAGAATGAGTCCGGGGTCGCGTTGAGGATGCCCATCAGCAGCGGGCGCGCGCCGAGCTCGAGCCGGTGCGTGCCCGCCCGCAGGATCACGACTTCTTGATCCGCAGCCTGACCTGCTTGCGGGTCACGTTCCCGGCCTTGTCGACGGCCGCGACCTTGAGCCGGTACGTGCCGCGCTTGTAGCGGTGACGGGTCGTGCGGCTCTCGGACTTGGCCGACTTGTCGCCGTAGTCGACGGTGATGTGGTCCAGGCCCGACCCGCCCGCGTCCCGCGCCGTCACGCTGATCTTGAGGTTCTGCCCCGCGACCCGCTTGCCGCTGACCTTCACCTGCAGCGTCGGCGCGGTCGCGTCGATGCGCAGCGTGCGCACGCGGCTGCGGCTGACCTGGCCGCGGATGTCGACCGCCTCGACCTGCCACGTGTGCTTGCCGGTCGCCAGCGGCACGCGCGGCGTGAAGGTGTCCACGGACGTCTCGCCGGCCACGGCGCCGTCGATCAGCACGCGGAAGCGCTGCGCGCCCCACAGCTCCAAGCCGGGCCGCCAGCGCAGCTGCGGCCGGGTCTGGCGCTTGTAGGTCGTGGTCTCCTCGATGAACGGCGTGCCCGGCTCGCGGTCGTAGACCGCGGTGCTCAGCGTGTAGTTGCCAGGCGTCCCCTGGACCATCGCCACCGCCATGTCGCCGAGGCGGTCGCCGCCGATGAACACGCCGGGGTCGGCCACCGGACCCAGGCCCGGAGCGGAGATCGTGGCCTCCGGCCCGAACGCCGTCGCCGTGTCGTCCTTGTAGCGCGCGCGGGCGAGATCGCTCGTGCGCCACACGACGCCGAGGTCGCCGCGATCGGACGACGCGACCTCCGGCTTGGAGGTGAACGCGCTCGGACCACCGAGACCGACCGGCGGCGTGAAGTGGTCCTTGGTGAGCCAGGAGCCGATCACCTGCTCGTTCCCGGCGCCCTGCGTGACGCCGACACCGACGCCGTCCCCGTTGATGTCCACCTTCGGCATGGACGTCGCGTTGCCGCCGTCGATGAACTCCGGCGCCTCGAACTGCGAGCCGACGAGCCGGCGCCCGAGCGTCCGCGACACCCCGTTGATGTCCTGCCGGAACACGACCCACGCGAACGAGCCGTCCTCCTCGATGTCGATGTCGGGCGAGTCGGCGTGGCCGTGCTCGGGCAGGTTGAGCACCTGCGGCACGGCCGACAGCGTCAGGCCGGTGAGGCGGCGTGACCACACACGCGTCGCGCCGGCGGGAGCGTCGCCCCACGTGACGACCGCGTACCCCTCGGCGCTGACCGCGACCCGCGGACGCAGCGCGCCCTTGCCGGCGACCAGCCCCGGCTCGACGTCCAGCGGCTGCTCGACCAGCGCCCACGTCGTGTCCTGCAGGCGCGCGGCGCGCACGTCGCCGCCCTGCTCCCAGGTGACATAGGCCGCGCCGTTGATGCCGATGTCGAGGTCGATCGAGCGCGCGTCCGGGCCGCCGAGCGCGACCGGACCGGCGAACGCGCCGGGCTCCGGCGTCCCGCCGGGCGCGACGTTGGCGTACACGTGGCCGTCCGCCACCCACGCGACCACGAGCCGGTTGCCCTCGCTGGCCGCGGCCAACACCTCGGTCGCCTCGCCCGTGGTCGGGTCCACGCGCTCGGCGCCGCGCCAGCTGCCGCCGACCATGCGGTTGACGAACGCGTGCGTCACGCCACCGTCCTTGCGCAGGTACGCGACCGCGCCGACGCCATCACGCGCGAGATCGACGTTGCCCACCGAGACGATGTCGGGGCTCGGGCCCTCGAGCGCCACGGCGGGCAGCCAGGCCGCCTGCGCGGCGGTGGGAAACAACAACAGGACGATCAGCGGGACGAGAAAACGCACAACGGCTCCGGGTCGATGGGCTCCGCCGCTCTCAACCGGCGGGAACCCCGAAAGTTACGGCGCGGGCAGGATGCCTTCTTCGCGGGCCTCCTGCGCGAAGGCGTCGAGCTCGCGCGCGCGGCGCGTCTCGTCCCAGCCGAGCTCGTCGCCGAGCACGCCCGCGACGCGCTCGAGCACGGGCGCCGTCAGGGCGCGCGCGGCGGTCAGACCGAGCCGCGTGCGGCGCAACAGCACGTCCGCGAGCGTGCGCGCCTGCTCGCGCCGGGCGGCGTAGACGACCTCCGCCAGCAGGTCCGGGCGCCCGTCGACGATCCGCTCGGCGGGGCCGGCGGCCAGCACGTCGTGGGCGACGTGCCCGTAGCGCCCCGCGAGCTGCTCGCGCGCCCACTCCGGGGCGGCCAGGTCGTCGGGTTCGACCGCCATCCCGAGCGGCAGCTCGTGCGTGATGCAGCGGGCATCGCTGCCGTCGCGCTCGACGATCCGGTCCACGGTCTGCTTGGCCATCCGCCGCCAGGTCGTGAGCTTGCCGCCGGTGATGGTGATCATCCCGCTCGAGGTCTCGTACAGCTCGGCCTTGCGCGAGATGTCGACGGACTTGCCGCGGTCGCCGGTCGAGATCAGCGGGCGCACGCCCGCGTACGCCCCGGCGAGGTCGTCGGGCGTGAGGCTCGTGGCGAAGAACCCGTTGACAGCGTCGAGCAGGTAGTCGACGTCCTCCTCGGTCGGGCGGACGTGCACGACGTCGCCGCTGTGGTCGGTGTCGGTGGTGCCGATCAGGGTCTGGCCGAGCCACGGCAGCACGAAGATCGTCCGGCCGGCGCCCGCGGGAACGATCGCGCCGGCGGTCATCGGGAGCCGGTCGCCGTCGACGATGATGTGGGTGCCGCGCGACGGGCGGATGACGGGCACCTCGGCCTCGTCGTGGAGCTCGGCGGGGCGCAGACGGTCGGCCCACACGCCGGTGGCGTTGACGATCGTGCTCGCCCGGATCTCGAGCTCCTCGCCCGCTTCCGCGTCCCGCACGCGCGCGCCGATCGCGCGGCCGCCGTCCTCGAGCAGCTCCAGGACCTCGACCCGGTTCGCGGCCACGACGCCGAACCGCTCCGCCTCGGCCAGGACCGTGAGGACCAGACGGGAGTCGTCGGTCTGGCAGTCGTAGAACAGGTAGCCGCTCGTCGGCGCGCGGCCCTCCAACGCCGGAAGGAGCTGCGCGACCTCCTCGCCTGGGATGATCCGGTGGCGTGCCGGGCTCCAGTCGCTGTCGTCCCGGCGGCGCCGGCGGCGGATCCGGTCGACGGACATCACGTCGTAGGCGTTCAGGCCCAGGCCGACGATCCGGTCCAGCCGCTGGCCCTCGAACGCGGGGACGATCAGCGGCAGCGGCTTGGTCAGCCAGGGCGCGAGGTTGACGTTGATCTGGCGCTCGAGCAGCGCCTCGCGGACCAGGCCGAGGTCGAAGTTCTGCAGATAGCGCAGGCCGCCGTGGACGAGCTTGGACGAGCGTGAGCTGGTCCCGCCGGCGTAGTCGTTGCGCTCGACGAGCGCGACCGAGTACCCGCGCGTGGCCGCGTCCAGCGCGACGCCCGCGCCCGTGATCCCGCCGCCGATGACCAGCACGTCGAACGGCTCCCGGGTGAGCGAGGCGACGGCGTCGGCGCGGGGCAGCACGCGACCGCACGTTACCGTTCTGGCGGTCGATGACCAGCGGATTCGTCCAAGGGCTGTGGCGGTTCCCCGTGGTCGGGATGGCGGGCGAGCAGCTGCGCTCGACCCAGATCGACGCCCGCGGCGTCGCGGGTGACCGGCAGCACTACGCCGCGGGGCCCGAGGGCCGGCTGTCGGTCCAGGACCTGCCCGAGCTCGCGCAGTGGTCGGCGGCGTACCCGTTCTATCCCGACGGCGCGATCGACCCGCACAAGCCAGCGCCGTACCCGACCCTCACGCACGCGGGGAAGGCGTTTCTGTGGGGCGACCCGCGGCTGGAGTTCGCGCTGCAGCGTTCGCTCGGCCGGACGATCGACCTCGTGCGCGACCTCGACCACGCGCGCGGCGTGATCGTCGCGACGGTCGCACCGCCGATGCAGCGGGCTATCGCCGGCGTGAACGTCCAGCTCGGGCTGCGGCTCCCCGAGGGCGGCGGCTGGGGCGGGACCGAGCTGATCTTCCGCGATGGCGTGCGCCTGAAGCTCGTCGCCTCCCGCGCCGACGGGCCCGGGATCGAGGCCCGGGTGGTCGAGGCGGGCCGCATCGTGCTCGGCGAGCCGGTGACGCTCGGTTAGGCTTCGGGGTCCCGACCTGGCCAAGGAGGCTGTGACGCCGTGCTGCGCATCGATGAGACTTCCGGGACGCTCGTGGCGCCACAGGCGTCAGGGCTCATGGAGAGCCCGCCGGACCGCGAGGAGCTGCTCGGCCTCATCACGTCCTCGTGGGACGCCTTCTCGGCCGAGCTCGGCCTGAACGGCATCCGCCTGCTCTCGCGTGAGCCCGTCCCCTACGTGGACCTGCTCGGCTTCGACGAGACCCGCAACCGCGTCGTCGTGATCCTCGTGACAGGCGACACCGTCGAGTGGCAGCTCGGGCGCGCGCTCGGGGCCGCGGCCGACGTCGCCGCCTGGGACCGCGAGCGCCTCGTCTCCGTCGATCCCGGCCTGGAGGCCGTCGACGGCGCCGAGTCCCCGTCGCTCGTGCTGATCGCGGGCGGCTACGACCCGCGGGCGTTGACCACGATCGACTGGCTCGCCTCCCGTCACGACGTGCCCGTGTTCGCCTACACGGTCGCGATGATGCGCTTCGGCAACGAGCGCCTGCTGTCGGTGCGGCGCGAGCCCGCCGAAGACGGCGCGCCGGACATGAACACGCTGCTCGACGACTCGCGCGGCCAACAGGCCGAACCCGCCGAGGCGCCGGCGCAGCCGGACGAATAGGCGCTCAGCCGAAGAACAGCGAGAACACGCCCCAGACGCGCTCGGGGTGCCAGTCCAGGGCCGGTCCGCGCCGCATGCGCGTGACCGGCTCGACCTCGCGGCCCAGCAGCTGGAGCAGCTGCACCGCGGCGCGGTTGCCCTCCGGCACGGCCACGCGCAGGCCGGGCCGGATCAGCGACGCGAGGAGCGTCGTCGCGCCCGCCGGGTCGCCGACGATCGGGAGCGCGCCCCACGGCGGGCGCAGCGCCACTGCCGACAGGTCCGACGTCGCGACCGCGCCCTCCAGGGAAGCGAGGACCGCGAGCGAGCGGTCCTCGCCCGTGGCCGAGCGGTCCAGGGCCAGCACCGCTTCGCGGTCCTCCTCGCGCACGTCGCGCAGCTCGACCGTCTTCTCCGGCCGGGCAGCGCCCGAGCTGAACACGCGGTACAGGCCCTCCGGCTCGAAGCCGAGCTTCTCGTAGAGCGGGCGGCCGAGCGTGCTCGCGAGCAGCAGGACGGTCTCGCGTTCGCCCAGGGCATCGATCGCGGCCTCGGTCAGCGCACGGCCGAGCCCGCGGCCGCGCGCGGACGGCGCCACGGTGATGCCCCCGAGCCAGCCGGACGGCCCGAACGTGACCGACGCCGCCGTGCCGACCACGACGCCGTCCTCCTCGGCCACGAGCAGCGTCCCGTCCGGGGAGGAGGCGACCAGCGTGTGCACCGTCGGCGCGCGCAGCTCGATGCCGAACGCCTCGCTCATCACGGCCAGCGCGGGCTCGATGTCGTCCGCTGCGGCGCGCCGGATCGTCACGCGCTTAGAGCTTACGGGCCCGGGTAGACGGGGCACCGTGCCCCGGATCGCCCTGCACTGCTCGCACGAGCAGATCCCTCCCTCCCGCCTGCTGAAGTCGATCGTCAGAGCCGAGCAAGCCGGCTTCACGGGCGGCATGTCCTCCGACCACTTCGCGCCCTGGAGCGAGCGCCAGGGCGAGTCCGGGTTCGCGTGGTCGTTCCTGGGCGCGGCGCTGGCGCAGACGTCGCTGCCGTTCGGCGTCGTCAACGCGCCGGGACAGCGCTACCACCCGGCGATCATCGCGCAGGCCGCGGCGACGCTGTGCGAGATGTTCCCGGAGCGGCTGTGGGTCGCGCTCGGGTCGGGCGAGGCCGCCAACGAGCACATCACGGGTGAGGGCTGGCCCGCCAAGGAGACCCGCAACGAGCGGCTGCGCGAGTGCGTGGACGTCATGCGGGCGCTGTTCGCGGGCGAGGAGGTCAGTCACTACGGCCTGGTGACCGTCGATCGCGCGAAGTTGTGGACGCTGCCCGAAACGCCACCGGAGCTGCTCGTGGCGGCCGTGAGCGAGAAGACGGCCGCGTGGGGCGCCGAGTGGGCGGACGGGCTGGCCACGGTGAACGCGCCGGTCGAGCAGCTGCAGCGGATGCTCGACGCGTTCGGGCGCCGCGACGCGCGCCTGGTCCTGCAGGTGCACCTGTCGTGGGCGCCGACCGAGCAGGAGGCGCGCGCGGTCGCCTTCGACCAGTGGCGCACCAACCTGACCGACCCGCCGGTGTGCTGGGACCTGGACACGCCCGAGGCGTTCGATGCGGCGGCGGCCTTCGTCCGGCCCGAGGACCTGGACGGCAAGGTGCTGATCTCCTCCGACCTCCAGCAGCACGTCGCGTGGCTGCAGGAGTTCGCGGCGCTCGGGTTCACCGACATCGCGCTGCACCATGTCGGCCAGGACCTGGACGCGTTCATCGACGCGTTCGGTGAGCACGTGCTGCCGGAGCTGCCGGCATGAGCGTCAAGACCTCGAGCGACCTGTGGTGGAAGAACGCGGTCGTCTACTGCCTCGACGTCGAGATGTTCTTCGACTCCGACGGTGACGGCTGCGGCGACCTGCTCGGGCTGACCGAGCGCGTCGACTACCTGGCCGGGCTCGGGGTGAGCGTGCTGTGGCTGATGCCGTTCTACCCGTCGCCGAACCGCGACGACGGCTACGACATCACCGACTTCTACGCGGTGGACTCGTCGATGGGGACGCTCGGTGACTTCGTCGAGCTCGTCCGCACGTGCCGCGACCGCGGCATCCGCGTGATCGTCGACTTCGTCATGAACCACACGTCCGATCAGCACCCGTGGTTCCAGGCGGCGCGGTCGTCCAAGGACTCCCCGTACCGGGACTTCTACGTGTGGGTCGACGAGAAGCCGCCCGAGAAGCCGGGCGACCTCGTGTTCCCGGACGCCGAGACGTCCAACTGGACCTACGACCGCAAGGCCGGCCAGTACTACCAGCACCGCTTCTACAAGCACCAGCCCGACCTGAACCTGGCCAATCCCGCCGTGCGCGACGAACTCGCGCAGGTGCTCGGCTTCTGGCTCGAGCAGGGTTTGAGCGGCTTCCGCGTGGACGCGGTCCCGTTCCTGATCGAAGGCGTGCTCGACGATCCGCACCAGATCATCCGCGACCTGCGCTCCTACGTGAACCGGCGGGTCGGCGAGGCGGTGCTGCTCGGCGAGGTCAACCTGCCGGCCGAGCAGACGCGCGCGTTTCTCGGGGATGAGGACGGCGACGAGCTGCACATGGTGCTCGACTTCATCGGCAACCAGGCGCTGTACCTGTCGCTGGCGCGGGGATCGGCGGAGCCGCTGACGAAGGCGCTCTCGTCGTATCCGAAGATCCCGGCCGCGGCGTCTCTGGGGCGCTTCGTGCGCAACCACGACGAGCTGACGCTGGACAAGTTGAGCGAGGAGGAGCGCGCGGAGGTGTTCGCTCGCTTCGGGCCGGACGAGTCGCTGCAGCTGTACGGGCGCGGGCTGCGGCGGCGGCTCCCCACGATGCTCGAGGGCGACGAGCGCGCGCTGCGGATGGTGTACTCGCTCGCGTTCTCGCTCCCCGGGACGCCGGTCCTGTTCTACGGCGAGGAGATCGGGATGGCCGAGAACGTCGA
Organism: Solirubrobacter deserti; assembly: GCF_027587175.1. Lineage (GTDB taxonomy): Bacteria > Actinomycetota > Thermoleophilia > Solirubrobacterales > Solirubrobacteraceae > Solirubrobacter > Solirubrobacter deserti. The sequence goes on along the minus strand of NZ_JAPCID010000005.1, from coordinate 170,676 downwards.
CATCGAGGGGCGCTACGCGGTGCGCGCGCCGATGCAGTGGGCGCGCGACGGCGGCTTCACGCTGCCCGGCGTCTCACCGCGCCGGCCGATGGTCGAGGGCGCGTTCGGGCCCGAGCGGGTGAACGTGACCGACCAGCGGCGCGATCCGGGGTCGCTGCTGAACTGGTTCGAGCGGCTGATCCGGCGCCGGCGCGAGTGCCCGGAGCTCGGGTTCGGGTCGCTGACGTTGCTGGAGAGCGGCGCGGAGTCCGTGTTCGCGCACCGGGTGGACTGGGAGGACGCGACGATCGTGTGCGTGCACGAGCTGTCCGGCTCGCCGGCGACGGTCTCGCTGCCGGTGGGCGACGGCGAGCGGCTCGTCGACCTGTTCGACCACTCCGACCATGATCTGCCCGCGACGCTCCAGCTGGAGCCGTACGCGGCGCGCTGGTTCCGGGTCGCCCGGACCGGCGTGCGGCTTCCGCCGTAGGTCAGTACTCGTCGCGGCCGCGGAGCTTCTCGAACTGGCGGCGGTCGCGCTTGGTCGGTCGCGCGTTGCGGTCCACGCCCTGCGGGCGCGTCATCTTCATCTCGGCGATGCGGCGCTCCCGCTCGGTCCTGGAGTCCTCGGTCTCGGTGTAGAGCTGCTGCGCCGCGCTCGCCGGGAGCCGTCGCTCTGCCGTGCCGTTGATGCGGGCGGTGATCCGGATCACGCCCTGGCTGAACTCGATCTCGTCGCCCGGCTTGACGTCCTTGCTGGGTTTGGCGGGGGCGCCGTTGAGCTTCACCCGGCCTCCGCGGAGGGCGTCGACGGCCAGCGCGCGCGTCTTGACCAGGCGCGCGGCCCACAACCACTTGTCGATGCGAACGGGAGCGGTGTCCATCGTCGTTGACATATTGAACCGACCCTCGCGGCGGTCGCCCGTTGTGCGGACATGAAGACAACGATCGCGCTGCTCGCGGCAGGCTCACTGCTCGTGGCTCCAGGGGCCGCGCTCGCCAAGCCCAAGGCGAAGGTCTACAAGGGAACGTTCACCTACGTCGGTGCCGACGGCGACTACGTCACCGGCAACTTCGGCAAGGTCCACCTCGTCGACGGCAAGCGCAACGACAAGCTCTCCGTGCACGTGCGGCGGCTGGCGCCGCGGACGACGTACGTCTACCGGCTGCAGTCCGCGCCCTCCGCGTGCGCTGCGGACGCGCCCGGTGGCGTGGACGTCTCCGGCTGGACGTACCGCAAGCTCAAGACCTCCCGTTCCGGGACCGGCAACGCCGCCGCCCGGTCGCGCACGTTCACGGTGGACCGCACGAAGCGCTACTTCGTCGGCGTCTTCCGTGCCGAGGCCGACGGATCGGCGGGCGAGCTGATCCTGTGTGCCCGGCTCAACACGCCCAAGGCCAAGCCCGGCAAGCAGGGCAAGCCGGGGAAGCCGTCGCCGAGCAAGCCGGTCGCGCCGGCCGGCGCGCCGTCCGAGCCCGAGGCCCCGCCGGCGGACACCCCGCGCGGCAAGAGCGAGGACGCGCCGCACGGCAAGAGCGACGAGGCGCCGCGCGGCAACGCCCGCGGGCACGACAAGGACAAGTCCGGCAAGCCGGACAAGGAGCGGGGCAAGCCGTCCCGCTAGGAGGAGAGACCGGCCGGTCCTCCGCCCCGGCGGGCCGGCCCCTGGTCAGTTGAGGCCCGCATAGGGCCCCAAGTGACCACCCGCCCGACGCGACCGGCGCGCCGGGCGCCTCGAAAGCGCGGCTAGTTGCGCTCGAGCCAGCGCCGCAGCGCGGCACCACCGACGAGCGTGACCTCGCCGTCAGCGTCGATCCAGTCCCGCACGCGCAGCTCGCGCACGAGGCCCAGCGCGTCGCTCGGCCCGGGACCCTCACCGTGCGCGGCGAGCATCGACGTGCCCGGCTCGATCGTCCACCGGCCCGAGTCCAGCGCGGCGAGCGCTCGCCCCTGCTCGTCGGTCGGCATGTCCAGCGGGTCCGGACCCGCGCCGCTCAGCGGATCGTCGTTCCAGGTCGGCTTCTTGGCCGGCGACGGGCTCGGCGTCGGCGCCGGCATCGGGAACCCGACGTCCCCAAGGTTCTCCGTCTGGGCGCGCAGCCACTCACCCGCGCCGTCCACGAACCGCTTCGCACGATCCGTGTCGATCCCGTACGAGCGTGCGACGTCCTCGAACTCGCCGGCCTGGAAGCGCTGAATTCCGCGCTGCACCTCGTCGGCGATCTCGCGGAGGGCCTCCTCGAAGCTCTTCGGCTTGTCTTCGTCGTCCATAGGCAAGGATGATCGCAGCGCAACATGTTGCTTGGATCAAGCAGGCGCGTCAGGCGAACGGGAGTCCGTCGAAAGACGGCGGCGGACCGTTGACCCACTTCGGGAACGGCGCGTACGCCTCCTTGGAGTGCGGCGTGTCCTGCTCCGGGCCGGCGCCGTGCTTGAGCGCGGTCTTGTCGCGGACGTAGAGCGTGTCGGTGGAGTCGTCGCCGTTGTCGCGCGCGCCGATCGCGAAGACCACGCACGGTCCGTCGCCCGCGCCGACGAGGATGTGCTCGGTGCCGGCCGGTGAGTGGAAGAAGTCCCAGGCCTTCAGGCGCCGCTCCTGGCCCTCGACGATCAGCAGCGCCTCGCCCTGCAGGACGAGGAAGTCCTCCTGGTTGCCCTCGCGGTGGTACATGCCGTTCGGCTGACCGGGCTGCAGGACGCACAGCGTGTAACCGATCTGCGGGAAGCCGGCCTGGTCGCCCTCGAAGATGCAGGCGTCGCCGAAGTACTCGTTGCGCACCCACGCGGCGTCGCGGACGTTGACCGTGAACCAGCCCTCGCTCGCCGCAACTCGTCCATATTCGGACTGTTCCATCTGCGCCTCGTCCATTCGACCAGGCTAGATCCAATCGGGATGCGGGAGAATCGATCAATGAAGCGCCACTCGCTAGTCGCCGTCCTCGCAGTGCTGGCGCTTCCGGCGAGCGCGCATGCCGCGACCTTCGCACTCGAGGCCGGCTCGCCCTTCCCGACGCGGTACGCGACGTATGCGATCACCGTCAACGACTTCAATGGCGACGGTCTCCTCGATGTCGCCGCGGTAAATGGTCGCTTCGCGACGAATTCGGACAGCGTCTCGATCTATCTGCGGCAGCCGGGCGGCGGTTTCGTGGAGGAGCCCGGGTCACCGATCAGCGTTCCCCAGGGACCGAACTCGATCGCATCTGGCGACTTCGGCGGGGATTCGCGGGCCGACCTGGCGATCGCGACGTTTGAGGCGACCAGTGTCTCGCTGCTGGTGCGCAACGCAACGAATGACGGCTTTGTCTCCGGCGGTTCCCCCGGGTTTGTGCCCGGAGGAGGAAGCGCCCTCGCCGCAGCGGACTTCGACGGCAACGGCGCCTTGGATCTGGCCTACGGGAGTTGGCGGGACAGCACCGTCGGCGTGCTGCGCCGCCAGGGCACCGGTTTCGTCGACGAGCAGCCGAACCGCTATCCAGTCGTCGCGAACCCGCGCCAGCTCGCGCCAGGTGACTTCGATGGCGATGGTCGTCCCGACCTCGCGGTGACCAACGCCGGTGATGACAGCGTGTCGATCCTCATCCGCAGCCAAGACGGCAGCACGTTCGCCGCCGAGGACCCCGTGCCGGTCGGAGCGGAGCCGTGGGGCATCGCAGCCGGTGACTTCAATCGGGATGGCCGTCTCGACCTCGCGGTGGCGAACGAAGGGGGTGACTCGGTTCAGTTGCTGGTGCGCAACGGCAGCAACGATGGCTTCACCGCGACGTCGCCTGTCGCCGTGCCGGATCAGCCGAGAGACATCGCCGTCGCTGACTTCGACAGCAACGGCTCACCCGACGTAGCGGTCGCGAGCTTGGGCGCCGGTGCGTTGACGGTGCTGTCCGGAGGCACGACGCCAGAGCCTTCAATCGCGCTTGCGAGCGCCTACACCCCAGCTGTCGGGGACTTCAATCGCGACGGGCGGCCGGATCTCGCAGTGAGCTCGGCGTTCCCGGGCAGCTTCAGTTCATTTCTCAACACGACTGCACCCCCGCAGCAACCGCCACCTCCACAGCCGCCGCAGCCGCCGGCCCCCACTCCCACGCCGTTGCCCGAGCCGGTCGCCGGGCGCAACGTGAACGCGACGCCCGTCGAGGGCCGCGTCCGGGTCCGACTGCCCGGGAGCCGCGCGTACGTCGACCTCGCGCAGACGCAGCGACTGCCGGTCGGCACGACAGTTGACGCGCGCAACGGCACGGTGGAGCTGAGAGCCGCCAACAACGGCGGGACCGCGAAGTTCTTCGACGGCATCTTCAGGATCAGCAGCCAGACGCGCGGGTCGCGGCCGCTGACGACGCTGACGCTCACCGAGCAGCTCAGCTGTCCCCGGTCCAAGCGGGCGTCCGCGGCCGCGCAGAAGAAGAAGTCGCGCAAGCTGTGGGGTGACGGGAAGGGCGCGTTCCGGACGTCCGGGCGCTACAGCGCGGCGACCGTGCGCGGCACGAAGTGGCTGGTGACCGACCGGTGCGACACGACGACCACCCGCGTGACGCAGGGCTCGGTGACCGTCCGCGACTTCGTCAAGAAGCGCAATGTGGTGGTGCGGGCCGGCAAGAGCAACAGGGCCCGCAAGCGGCGTTAAGTGGTGGTTGGGGTGGGGGTGCTCGCCGCGGCGGTGCCCGCGGGGCTGGCAGCCCGACGCCGAGTCCGGCGTCGGGTCGCCGAAGTCGCGGCCGAAGGTGGCGGAGAACTCCGGGCGCGGCGGCTTGCGGGCGATGCCGCTGCGCAGGTCGTTCGTGAACCAGGTGTGCATGACGACCGACCAGCCGTCGCAGTGGGAGTGCCAGGGCAGGACGGACCGCGCGTACGCCGGCTCGGCGCCTTCGTGCACCCGGTACATGAACGCCACGAGGATCATCGGGCGCGGCGGGTCGTACCAATAGACGACCGCCTCGGGATACCGCACGTCGAGCTCGCGGCCGTCCTCGTGGAGCTTGGTGTTCCGGAGGTGGAAGAAGAACGGCTTGGGCCGCTTGATCTTGGAGACCTGGCCCTTGTAGCCGAGCTTGCGCGCGGCGGCGACCGTCGGGAAGCGCTTCGCGGCCGAAGCCTTCGAGCGCAGCCACAGCCTATTCGCGTCCGCGACGTCCTCGGGCGGGGCGGCGGAGAGGTCGGGGTAGATCGACGCCGGGAACGTCCAGATCGGCGGCGCCGGCGCCGGCTCCTGCGCAATGCCGGCTCCCGGGACCACGCACGCGGCGATCACGGCAAGCCCCAAGCACGACGTGCCCTTCAGCGACATGTCCTCACTCCTTCCACGCCTTCGGATGCGGCCAGCACGCACGCATCAGCCCGCGCCGGAAGCGCTCGACCCGCCGATCGTCCGCGCGCCGCTCGGCGGCCGTCCCCGGCCAGCCCGCCGCGTGCGAACCGTGCAGGAAGCGATTCTTGCCGTACGGATTGCCGGGGTCAAGCGCGGGGGCGGGACGGGTCAGCCAGCAGTCGAGCCGCCGCAGCGCACGCGCCTGCACCCGGGCCGAGGACGCCGCCACGGCCTCCCCGCGCGCGACACCGTCCCGCCGGTCGGCCGCGAGCATCTTCCGCGCGTGCGCGCGCAGCCGCGCCACCGGCACGTCGCCCTCGCGCGCGATCTCCGCGTAGCTCGCGCCCTCTTCGCGCAACGCCCGGTACGCGTCCGCGGGCATGCCGAACACGTCCTCAGCGTGCGGGTGCAGATCCAACCCGTGGAAGACGTGGAAGAACAGGTGCTGCGCGAGATGGCCCTGGGTCAGCACGCGCACCGTGCGCTCGCGCAACAGCGGCGACGATGGCGCCAGGCGAGCCACGAGCGGGTCCAACTCCATCCCCCGCGCACGGGCCAGCGCGGCCACCGTGTGATGGTCGTTGTAGAGATACGCCTCCAGCTGCCCCGGCCGCAACCGCAGCGCGGATTCGAGGGCGCGCTCGTCGAACGGCACCCAGTGCCGGTGCACCCACTCCTCGTCGGGCAGCCAGTTGTGGTCCGCCCCGGCGGGCGCCAGCGAGTCGTGCGCGAGCGCCGGAGCGGCCGCAGCCAGGAACGCGACCAGCGCCGCGACGATCGCTCGCATGCCCGGGACCTTACGATCAGTTGATGATCGATGAGGCCACGGACTTCGGACAACGCGCCGCTCGCCATCTCCGAGAGGACGAGGTGGTGTGGCTGACGACGGTCACGCCCGGCGGGCAACCCGTCCCGAACCCGGTGTGGTTCCTGTGGGACGGCGCGACCAACGTCCGCCTGTACACCCTCCCGAAGAGCTTGCGCGTGAAGACGATCGAGAGCAACCCGAGGGTGTCGCTGAACTTCCGCGGCACGGAGACCGGCGGTGACATCGTCGTGCTCAACGGCCGGGCGACCATCGTCGGTTCGAGCGAGCCCGCGCACGAGGACGCGGCGTACGTCGAGAAGTACCAGCGCAGCCTGAGCAGCCTGAAGATGACGCCGGAGGCGTTCGCGGCCGAGTACAGCGTCGCCGTCGACATCGAGCTGACCAAGGTGCGCGGCTTCTGATGCCTGACATCCGCACCGCCGGGCCGGAGGACCTGGACACCGTCACCGACCTGCTGATCGGCTTCCGCGACTGGTGGAACTCGACGACGCCGTCCGACGAGACGTTCCGGACGACCGCCGCCAAGCTGCTCGAGGACCCGAACACGGAGTTCCTGCTCGCGGGCACCGACGGCCTGGCCCAGATCCGCTTCCGTCTCTCGGCCTGGACGGGCACGGAGGACTGCTGGCTCGAAGACGTCTATGTGAAGGACCGCGCGCGCGGCACGGGCCTGGGCAAGGCGCTCACCCAGGCCGCGATCGACCGCGCCCGCGAGCGCGGCTGCCAGCGCATCGAGCTCGACGTCAACGAGCAGAACACGCACGCGATCGGCCTCTACACGAGCCTCGGCTTCAAGCTCGAGCCCAAGCCGCCCGGCCGCACGCTGTTCCTCGGCGCGAAGCTCGCATAGAGCATCCGCGAAGCGATGCTGCAGCCGGAATGGGCACGCGCCGGCGAAGCCGGCCGCGCCCATCGGGCGCCTAGTACTCGTCCTTCTTGCGCCACCACTGGTAGGGCGGCTCCTGCGGCCGCCCCGCCGGGGTGTCCTCCCACTCCTCCTGGCGGCCGAACGGCACCAGGTCGAGGAACGTCCACACCGACCCGAGCGCCTCGACGCCGCGCCCGCGCGTCTCGTAGGTGAGAAACGCGCGCTCCCCGGCACGCAGGAAGACCTGCAGCCGGAAGTACTCCGTCGTCCCGCACGCCTGCTGGAACGACAGGTCGTCCGTGTACCACGGCACGCTCCACCCCATCCGCGCCTTGTAGGCCGCGATCCGCTCCTGCGGCGCGCGCGAGACCAGCGCGAACGACACGTCACGCGCGTGCAGGTGGGCGAGCTCGGACACCTGGTCGGTGAACATCGAGCAGCCGCCGCACGGCTCGCCGTCCTCGGGGAACCAGAAGTGGTAGAGGATCAACTGCGGCCGGCCCTCGAACAGGTCGAGGAAGGTCAACCGCCCGGAGGGCCCGTCGAACGCGAAGTCCGTCCGGAAGGCCGTCATCGGCTGCCGCCGGCGCTCGGCGGCGAGCGCGTCGCGCGCTCGCGTCGCCGCCTTCTCCTTCTCGATCAGCGCGCCGTTGGCCTCACGCCAGCTCTGCTCGTCCACGATCTGCGGAAGTGACATGCAACCTCAGACTCCACGCGGCCGTGACATTCATCGCGGCGACCGCCAGCAGCCCGAGCACGACCGAGCCCGTCACCGCGACCACCACGCAGAACGCGAGGTAGCCGCGCAGCCCGACGATCAGCCCGCCCAAGGCGCTCGCGGCCGCCGCGACGCCCCGCGAGCGAGCGACCAGCAGAGCGAACGTCGCGCTGAGCGTCGGGAACGCGGCCACGATTCCCGCCAGCTCCGGCCCCGACACCTCGGCGACCACCAGCGCGCAGCCCACGATCGCGGTCACGACCCCCGCGCCGACCCGCGCGTCGAGCGGCTCGCCCTCGAACCTCGAGGTGCCTGGCACCTTGATCTTCGCCAGCAGCGCCGGGACCGCGCAGGCGATCGCCACCCACGCCGGGACGAGGGCGACGAGCAGCGAGACGGCGGCGAACGCGACCGCCGCCGCCGCGACTCCGAGCAAGGAGCCGCGCCGCACGATCACCCGCGCGAAGGCGACCGCGAACGCCACCTGCGCCACCACGTGCGCCGCCGCGCTCTCCGCCACCGCCGGCCCTTCAGCGCCCAGCGCGACCACGATGAGCGTGATCGCGAACGGCATCGCCGCCACCGCCCCGCCGACGGCCGGGCCGAGGCGTCGCTCGACCCAGGAGGCGAGCCACATCAGGACAGGCGCGGCGAGCAGCGGAGCGAAGACCATGCGCCCCAGCCTGAGAGACGAACCGCTTCACTTCCAGCGAACGTTTCGCACGGAAACCCGTGCGCAAACTCAAACGATCGGGCAGTCGAGCACGTAGCGGCGCCCGTCAACGCGCGCCCGGGTATAGATGAAGCCGTCGACCGCGACGCACTCCTGCGGCCGCGACAGCCGCACGCGCGCGCCGCCCGCGCCCGTCCCCACCGCCACGTCCTCGTTCCACCCGCGCCAGCTCAACCCGCGCACCCGCACACGACGCCCGTCGCAGCCCACGACGAGCGTCCGCGGCTCGCTCACACCGCGCCGGCAGTCGGCCACGGCGAGCACCCGCCGTTCCACCGCGGCCGATACGGAGAGCGTCCGCGTGCACGACGGCTCCGCGTAGGTCGCCGACACCGCGTACGGCGCCCCCGTCAGCCCGACGCTGAACGCCTGCTGGAACCCGAGCGAAGGCAGGTCGGCCTTCCACCCGCGCCCGAGCCGGTCGAACACGCCGAGCGTCCACCCCGCCCCCGTCGCCTCCCCCACGCCGGTCGGCGCCAGCGAAGCGGTGTACGAGCGGCCGGAGACCAGCACCGGCGGCACGCCCTCCAGCCGCATCGCGGCCGGCGTCTCCGCCGGGCAGGCGGCCGCCAGCGAGATCAGCGCCGCCGCGATCACTCCCCGATGTCCTCGTTCCAGACCTCAGGGTGCTCGGCGATGAAACCCTGCAGCAGCTCGTAGCACTCGGTCGAGTCCAGGTCGATCACCTCTACACCCGACTCTCGCAGCCACGCGGCCCCGCCGGCAAACGTACGCGACTCGCCGATGACCACGGCCGAGATGCCGAACTGGCGGACGAGCCCTGAGCAGTACCAGCACGGCGACAAAGTGGTGACCATCACCGTGTCGCGATACGAGCGTCTCCGTCCGGCCGCCCGGAACGCGTCGGTCTCGCCGTGGACCGACGGATCGTCGTCCTGGACGCGCCGGTTGTGCCCGCGCCCGAGCAGCTCACCGTCGCGGGAAAACAGCGCCGCGCCGATCGGGATTCCGTCCTCTGCACGGCCGATCCGGGCCTCTTCGAGGGCCACCGCCAGCATCGCCCGGGCATCCATTCGTCCAGGGTACGCGGCGGTGTGAACATTTATCCCTTGGTGGGCTAGGCAGCGCCTCGACGAGTCGTCATATTTCCGCGCGCCATGAGGAGAGCCACGACGGTCGTGGTCGTCCCGTCCCGGACGATCGAGAAGTTCCACGAGCCCCCGGCGGAGACGCAGGCGTACGAAGAACGCCTGCTGTGCCTGCTGCTGCGGCTGCGAGAACGCCACGTCCGCGTGGTCTACGTCACGTCGATGCCGGTCGCTCAGGAGATCGTCGAGTACTACCTCGGCCTGCTGCCCGCCGACATCCGCGAGGACGCCCGCAACCGCCTGACGATGCTCAGCGCCGACGACCCGTCGCTGCGCCCGCTCTCGGCCAAGCTGCTCGAGCGCCCGACGCTGCTCACCCGCATCCGCTGGGAGATCACCGACCACCAGGACGCGCACCTCGTCCCGTACATCACGACCGAGCTGGAGTTCGCGCTCGGCGCCGAGCTCGGCGTCCCCGTCCAGGGCGCGCACCCCGCGCTCGCCTACCTCGGGACCAAGAGCGGCGGGCGGGAGCTGTTCGCGCGCGCGGGTGTCGCGCACCCGCTCGGCGTCGAGCACGTGCGCTCGCGCGCGGACGTGATCGCCGCGATCGCCCGGCTGCGGTCGGTCCGGCCGCGGATCGGGCAGGTCGTCGTCAAGCTCGACGACGGCGTGTCCGGCGAGGGCAACGCGATCGTCGAGCTGCGCGGGATCGGGCGCACCGGCACGCGCGCGGAGCTGCTGCGAATCGCCGAGCGCGTGGACGCGATGCGCCTGCAGGCGCCGAACGTCACGCTGCACGAGTACTTCGAGCGCCTCGAGCGCGGCGGCGGCGTCGTCGAGGAGCGGATCGTCGCGCGCGAGCTGCGCAGCCCGAGCGTCCAGCTCGAGCTCTCGGCCGACGGCGCGCGCGTCGTCTCCACCCACGACCAGCTGCTGGACGGCGACCGCTGCGTCGGCTGCCGCTTCCCGGCCGAGCCCGCGTACTCGGGCCTGATCACCGAGGCCGCCGAGCGGATCGGCGCGCTGCTCGTGGCCGAGGGCGCGATCGGCCGCGCGGCGATCGACTTCATCGTCGGCCGCAACCGCTCGGGCAGCTGGAGCGCGTACGCGATCGAGATCAACCTGCGCAAGGGCGCGACGACGCACCCGCTGTACGCGCTCGAGCTGGTGACGGGTGGAAGCTACGACCCGCGGGCGGGCGTCTTCCGCGCGCCGGACGGCGCGATCCGCCACTACGTGGCGACCGACTACCTCGCTTCACCTCGTCTGTCCGCGCTCGGGGACGGTGCGTTGTTCGCTCTTGCGGATCGACCGGGTCTGGATCCTGACGGCCGCGGGGTGGTGTTCCACATGCTCAGCGCCCTCACCGAGCTGGGGCGGATGGGAATGACCGCAATCGGGAGTACTGCGGCAGAAGCCCAAGAACGGTTCGAAGCGACTCAATCCATTCTGCTCGGCGCCGCCGCAAACCTCGAATCCGAGGTCGCCGTGGTGGCGTAGGTCGGCACGAAGTTTCGGGGCCTGGACGCGTTATGGCCTGCAGGAGGAACGTCCAGTCGAGTTCCCGGAGGCCACATGTTGAAAGAGAACGCCCGGCTCGGACGAGCGGCCAGTCGCCACTCCGACGAGATGGTCCAGAAGGGCTACTTCAGCCACGAGAACGGCGGCGAGACGTTCGTCGACCGCATCCTCGCCGCGGGCTACGCGCGCCGCGACGACGGCTGGTCGCTCGGCGAGAACCTCGCCTGGGGCACCGGCACGCTCGCCACCCCGCGCCGGACGATGGAGGCGTGGATGGACTCGCCCGCCCATCGCCGGACGATCGTCAAGCGCAACTACCGCGAGATCGGCTTCGGCGTCCGCCTCGGCGTGCCGAAGGACCCGGCCTCGGGCGCGACCGTCACCGCGAACTTCGGCGCCCGGCCGTAGGCCATGCTCCGCTCCACGCTGCTCCTGCTCGCCGCCCTCGCGGCGCCGGTGGTCTTCGCCCCGAAAGCGCCGACGACCACCGTCCACGGCGAGACGCGCGACGACCTCCCGGACCTGGACCTGCGCCGCAGCGTCGCCGTCGCGGCGCAGGCCGGCGGTGGTGTCCCCACCAGCTGGTGCGGGGACGTCACGGCGAGCGACGACCGCACGCACGCCGCCTTCGCGCCCGAGACGCCGCAGATCAAGGTCGTCTACGCCTACGCCGCCGACCGGCCCGACCGCTCCGGCGGATGGATGGACGCGCTGCAGGCCAACGTCGCGCTCGTCAACCGCTACCTCGGCGCCCAGGCCGGCGGGACGAAGGCGCTGCGCTTCGACATGGGCACGCGCTGCGGCCGCCAGTTCGTGGACATCCAGACCGTCGCGCTCCCCGGCGCGCACGCGGAGTACGCCGACAACTTCCGCGCCGTCGCGCAGGCGGTGCAGCGCGTGCTCGGGGACCTGGGCGGCCCGCGCAACGCGATCGTGCTCGCCGACAACCTGTCCGCAACCGGCTCCGACCACGGGCTGGCGGAGACGATCACCGGCGGGGGCGGCGAGCAGCCCGGTCCGGAGAACCCGCACAACCGGGGCGGGCTCACCGGCGTCCTGTTCACCCGCGACGGCGGTGAGGTGCCCGGGCCGGGCGCGCACGGCTTCTGGCCCGAGGGCTTCCTGCACGAGATCACGCACACGCTCGGCGCGGTGCAGTGGGGCGCGCCGCACTCCACGCAGCCCGCCGGTCAGCAGAACCGGTTTACGGGCACTGCTGGCAGGGCGTGGACGTGATGTGCTACGCCGAGAACGAGGGCGCCGCCAGCCAGCTGCGCACGGACTGCGCGTCGGTCGAGGGCGCGATCACGGTCAGCTTCGACTGCGGTCGCGACGACTACTTCAGCCCGGCGCCCGCGCCCGGCAGCTACCTGGCCACGCACTGGAACACCTACGACTCGGTGTTCATGGCGCCGTGCGCGACGATCGCGCCGGCGTGCAGCGGCGGCGCCGGCGCGGGCGAGGACCCGGTGACCGTCCCCTCGCCCACGACCGACCCGGCGATCATCGGCGCGGTCCGGCGCGGCGCGACCCTGAAGACCACCAAGGGCGCCTGGATCAACCGGCCGACGCGGTTCACGTACCGCTGGCAGCGGCTGACCGGCTCGACGTGGCGGGCGATCCCGCGCGCTGACCGCCGCCGCTACCGGCCGACCGACCGCGACGTCGGCCGCCGCCTGCGCGTCGTGGTCGCGGCGACCAACGAGGACGGCACCACCGCGACCACGTCCGAGCCCACCGCGCGCGTCAGCTCACGCCGCCACCCGCAGTGAGTACACGGGCGGGAGCCGAGCGGCCGCGCAGCCCCAGCTCCCGCCCGCGTCGCCCGAGCCGAAGACGTCCCCGCTGGTGGCGCCGAAGTAGAGCTCGAGGGCCTCGCCCTCGCCGCCGCGGTCGAACGCCTCGCGCAGCACGGTCAGGTAGGCGTGCTCGGCGGGCAGGCCGTCGCCGCGGGCCGTCCAGCTCTCCCCCGCGTCGCGCGTCTCATAGACGGCGACGCGGCCTTCGGGCGTGACGCGGTCCTCGGCGCCCTTGAGGGGAATGACGTACGCGGAGTCCGGGTCGGCCGGGTCGAGGACGAGCGGGAAGCCGAAGTCGGACGGCAGCCCGGCGCCGATGTCGGTCCAGCTCTCGCCCGCGTCGTCGGAGCGGTAGACGCCGCCGTGGAACTGCATGAACAGGCGGTCTGGGTCCTTGGCCGCGCGCTGGAGGTCATGGACGCACAGGTTGATCGTGTCCTCGGGTGCATCGTCAGGCAGGTAGCGGGCGCGCAGGCCGCGGTTGCCGTGGCGCCAGGACGTACCCGCGTCGTCGGTGAGCCAGACGCCGACGGCGCTGATGCCGAGCGCGAGCCGGCCGGGCGTGCCGACCGTCGGCGCGATCGAGTGCAGGCACAGCCCGCCGCCGCCCGGCTGCCACAGCGGCCGGGTCGGGTGCTCCCACAGCGTGCGGTTGAGTTCCCACGTGACGCCGCCGTCGTGGCTGGCGAACAGCACCCCCGGGTCGCCGCCGGCGTACAGCGTGCCGTCGTCGTCGGGCACGATCACCCACATGCGCTCCAGCGCGCCCTCGGGCAGCTCGAGCCCTTGCGCCTGCTCCCACCCGCCCGCGACGGGATCGTCGGTGTAGAAGATCTTCGGCCCGTACCAGGGCGAGGTCATCGTCGCGAGCGTGCGCCCGGAGTGCGGGTCGCGCATCGCGTACTCGATCGGCTCGCCCGCGAACGCGCGGGCGGTCACGTCGAAGGCCGCTCCCGGCTCGCCCTCCAGCACGAACAGGCCCTTCTTGGTACCGACGAGCAGCTCGGTCATGCGCTCCCTCCTGAGATCGCGGGCAGCACGTCGATGCGGTCCCCGGGACCGACCGGCGTGTCCTCGCGCCCGCGCTCGCCATTGACGAACACGTTGATGTGGCGGCGGATCCGGTCGCGCTCGTCGAGGATCCAGCCGTCGAGCGGCGGTGTGTCGTGCTCGAGGTGCTGGAGGAGCTCGCCGACGGTCGCCCCCACGACTTCGAGCTCGCCGCTGCCGGCGAGCTGCTTGAGGGGACCGCGCAGACGGACGAGCGCTCCGGTCATGTGCAGTACAGACCGAAGCGCCCGCGCAAACTCATCGCAAGAGGTGGTTGAGGTCGTCGCGCAGCGCGCGCAGGCCCTCCACGTCCAGGGTCGGGTTCGTCGTCTCCGCCAGCCCGCGCTGGACCGGGTCCGGGATGACGAGCGTCCCGTCGCCCAGGTTCTCCATCACCTGCTCCATGGCGACGGAGATCTCCTGCTGCAGTCTGGCCTTCTCCTCCTCCATGCGCCGATCTTACGCCAGCGACCGCCGCTCGCCACCGGGGTAGCCGGGGACGCGGCGGGCGACGCCGAGGGCGGCGTCGACGCTGTAGCGGCCCGCTCCGGCGATCGCGATCGCGAGCGCGCTGAAGCCCAGCGCCAGCACCAGCTCCTAGCCACCGTCAGAGGCGAAGAACCCGTTCTCGGCGTGCACGACGAGCCCCGCGACGAGCATGTCGATGGCGAGTCCGAACGCGAACACAGGAGCGAGTGCGCCGACGATCAGCGCGATCCCGCGGACGCGACCGGCTACCTGTTGAAGGACGCCGAGCCGGAGGAGGTCGTGCGCGCGGTGCGCGCCGCGGCGGCGGGTGACGCGCCGCTGGACCCGCGCGCCGCCCGCGAGGTCCTGTCGGCCCAGCGCGAGATGCCGCCCGACCTGACCGAGCGCGAACGCGAGATCCTCGGGCTGGTCGCGGCGGGCCACGCCAACAAGGTCATCGCGCTGCGGCTCGGGATCTCGCACAAGACCGTCCGCAACACGCTGTCGGGCGCGTGCCGCAAGATCGGCGCCACCGACCGCACGCAGGCCGCGCTCTGGGCCCAGCGCTCAGGCCTGGCGTGACTCGCGCCAGACGCGCGGCGCGTCGGTGGCGGCCAGCGCCCAGGCGATCAGCAGCGGCTGGAAGAACAGCCGCGCCAGCCGCTTGGTGTCGGTGTCCAGGCCGAACGCGTCGCGGTGCTCGGTGTACTGGGCGATGTTGCCCGGGAAGATCGCCACGTAGAACGCGGCGAGGGCCGCTCCGGCGAGCGCGCGCCGCGGCTGCTTCCAGGTCACCAGCAGCGCGGCGCCGAGGCCGATCTCCACGGCGCCCGACAGCAGCACCGTCAGGTCCTCGTCGATCGGCACCCACGGCGGGACCTGCGCCTGAAACTCCTCGCGCTGGAAGGTGAGGTGGCCGGTGCCGGCGCCGACCATCGCGGCGCCGAGCAGGATCTGGGCGGCGGCTCGCAGGCGCCTCACGCGAGCTCGAGCGCGACGTCGACGTTGCCGCGCGTGGCGTTCGAGTACGGGCACACCTGGTGGGCGGCCTCGACGAGCCGCTGGGCCTCTTCGCGGTCGAAGCCCGGCAGGTCGACGACGAGCGTGACCGCCAAGCTGAAGCCGCGGTTCTCGTTCGGGCCGATGCCGACGCGGGCCGTGATCGTCGACTCACCGAGGTCGGTCTTCTCGCGGCGCGCGATCGTCCGCAGCGCGCTGTGGAAGCACGCCGCGTAGCCGGCCGCGAACAACTGCTCGGGGTTGGTCGCGCCGCCGCTGCCGCCCATCTCGCTGGGGACCGCGAGGTCAAGGTCGAGCACCCCGTCCGAGGACTTGGCGTGGCCGTCGCGGCCTTCGCCGGTGACGGTCGCTTCGGCGGTGTAGAGCGTCTTCATCGTTGCGACTCCTCGATCAGGGCATGGCAGGCGCGGTGCAGCGCCGCGAGCGTCTCGTCGTCGACGCCGGTGGCGTCGTGCAACTGGGCGGGGATCTCGACCGCGCGCTCGCGCAGCTCCCATCCCGCGTCGGTGAGGCCGACCCGGACCTGACGCTCGTCCTCGGCCGCGCGCGCCCGGGTCACGAGCCCGCTCGCCTCCAGCCGCTTGAGCAGCGGCGAGAGCGTCCCGGAGTCCAGGTGCAGCGCCTCGCCGAGGTCCCGCACCGAGCGCGTCCCGTGCTCCCACAGCACGAGCAGCACCAGGTACTGCGGGTAGGTCACGCCGAGCGGCGCGAGCAGCGGCCGGTACGCGGCCGTGACGGCGCGCGACGCCGAGTACAACGCGAAGCACACCTGCTGCTCGAGCGCGAGCGGGTTCACGCCGATCACCGTAGCGCGCGATTCAATTGTGCGCAACCTAAAGAGGGACAGTCCCTCTTTAGGTTCGTGTCACAGCGCCTGGACTTCGGTGAGGATGTCGGCCACCGAGGCCTTGGCGTCGCCGAACAGCATCGCGGTCTTGGGGTCGTAGAAGAGCGGGTTGTCGATGCCGGCGAAGCCGGATGACATGGAGCGCTTGAGGACGATCACGCTGCTCGACTTGTCGACGTCGAGGATCGGCATGCCGTAGATCGGCGAGCCTGGCTCGGTGCGCGCGGCGGGGTTGGTGACGTCGTTGGCGCCGATCACGAGCGAGACGTCGGTGCGTGCGAACTCGCCGTTGATGTCGTCCATCTCCTTGAGCTTGTCGTAGGGGACGTCGGCTTCGGCGAGCAGGACGTTCATGTGGCCGGGCATGCGGCCCGCGACCGGGTGGATCGCGTACAGGACCTCGACGCCGCGCTTCTCGAGCGCGACGGCGAGGTCGGCGACGGCGCGCTGGGCCTGCGCGACGGCCATGCCGTAGCCGGGCACGACCACCACCAGGCGCGCGTAGGAGAGCTGGATGGCGACGTCGGCGGCGCTCGTGCTGCGCGCGGTCCCGCCTCCCCCGGGCGCGGCCAGCGCGCTCGCCGCGCCCGTGCCCACGCCGGCGAAGAAGACGTTGCCGATCGAGCGGTTCATGGCGTCGGCCATCTGCTTGGTGAGGATGGAGCCGGACGCGCCGACGAGCATGCCGGCCACGATCAGCGCCGTGTTGTCGAGCGCGATGCCCGCGGCGGCCGCGCTGAGGCCGGTGAAGGCGTTCAGGGTCGAGATGACGACCGGCATGTCGGCGCCCCCGATCGGCACGACGGCGAGCACGCCGAGCGCGCCCGCGCTGAGCAGGATCAGCCAGAACAGCAACTCGGAGTCGCTGCCTGCGGCGATCACCGCGGCGAGCGCGACCGCGATCGCCAGCAGCGCCGCGTTGACCGCGGGCGGCGTGCGGATCGAGCCCTTCATCAGCTCCTGCAGCTTCAGGAAGGCGATGTTCGAGCCCCAGAACGAGATCGAGCCGATGATCGCCGCGAACAGCAGCGGGATCAGCTCGTCCAGCGGGAGGTCCACCTCGGCCGCGCGGAACTCGACGATGGCGATGATCGCCACGGCACCGCCGCCGACGCCGTTGAACAGCGCCACCATCTGCGGCATCGCGGTCATCTTCACGCGCTGCGCCGCCGGCACACCGACGGCGACGCCGATCGCGATGCCGCCGATGATCAGGGCCCAGTCGCCGACACCGTCCTGCGCGAGCGTCGCGCCGACCGCGATCGCCATGCCCACGGCCGCGACCTGGTTGCCGCGCACCGCGGTGCGCGGCGCGCGCAGCATCCGCAGCCCCACGATGAACAGCGTGAAGGCGACGATGTAGAGCGCGCTGATGACGTCAGCGCGGCTCATCCGGCTTCTTGCCCTTGAACATGCCGAGCATGCGGTCGGTGACGAGGAACCCGCCGACGACGTTGATCGTGCCGAACGCGATCGCGACTACGAGCAGGATGTCGTTCAGGACGCCGTCGACGTGGCCGATCAGGATCAGGCCGCCGAGCACGACGATGCCGTGGATGGCGTTCGTGCCGCTCATCAGCGGCGTGTGCAGCGTGTTCGGGACCTTGGAGATGACCTCGAAGCCGACGAACGCCGCCAGGACGAGGATCGCGAGCTCGGTGAGCAGATCCACTTACACCACCTTCCCGTTCCGTACCACGGTCGCCCCCGCGACGACCTCGTCCCCGGGATCGAAGCCGAGCTCGATCAAGCTGAGGATGTTGCGCGCGTACAGCGCGGACGCGTGCTCGGCCATCTCGGAAGGCAGGTTGAGCGGGCCGATGATCTTCACGCCGTTGTCGGTCACGAACGTCTCGCCGGGCTGCGTGAGCTCGCAGTTGCCGCCCGCTTCGGCGGCGAGGTCGACGATCACCGAGCCGGCCCTCATGCCTTCCACCGCGGCCGCCGGGATGAGCTTCGGCGCGGGGCGGCCGGGCACGAGCGCGGTGGTGACGATCACGTCCGACTTGCCCATCTGCACGCTCAGCGCTTCCCGCTGGAGCTGCTGTTCCTCCGGCGTGAGCTCGCGGGCGTAGCCGCCCGCGGCCTCGGCGTCGCCGATCCCCTCCACCTCGAAGAACTTCGCGCCCAGCGACTGGATCTGCTCCTTGACGGCGGAGCGGATGTCGAAGGCGGTGACCACGGCGCCGAGCCTGCGTGCCGTCGCGATGGCCTGCAGACCGGCGACGCCCGCGCCGAGGACGAGCACCTGCGCGGGCGGGACCGTGCCCGCCGCGGTCATGAACATCGGGAAGAAGCGCGGCAGCTCGGTCGCCGCGATCAGCACCGCGCGGTAGCCCGAGACGGTCGCCTGGCTGGAGAGCGCGTCCATCGACTGCGCACGGCTGATGCGCGGCACCTTCTCCATCGCGAGCGCGGTCGCGCCACGCGCCGCGATCGCCTCCAGCCCTCCGGGGTCGCCGAGCGGGTTCAGGAAGCCGACGAGGATGGTGTCGCCGCCCAGCCGTGCGACCTCGTCGGCGGTCGGCGGGGCGACCTTCGCGACCACCTGCGCGCCCCAGGGATCGCCGATCGTCGCGCCCGCTTGGACGTACGCTTCGTCGGTGGCGCCCGCCGTCAGCCCGGCGGCGGCCTCGATCACCACCTCGTGCTCGGCCGCGCGCAGGCGTCGGACGACGTCGGGCACGAGGGCCACTCGTCGTTCGCGGTCCACCCTCTCCTTAGGAACCCCGATCCGCAAGTGAGGCGGAACCCTACCCCACGGCCTCCCGGCTCTGATCCATCACGTACACCGGGTTGCCGCCGGCGTCCTTGAACATGGACATCTGGCCGCCCGGGATCTCGAACGGCGGCACGGTGAGGTCGTACGCGCCGTCGTGCTGGGCGTGGAAGGCCGAAGCGTCGTCGACGATGAAGATCGGCCCGGGCCCCCAGTCGGGCATCGGCGCGGCGTCGATCATCAGCGCCACGTCGCTCCCCGGCAGCGCGAGGGCGACGGTGTCCTCCCCCTCGCGCCACGCCTCGTCCAATCCCAGCGTGTCGCGGTACAGCGCGAGCGATGCAGCGAGATCCTGCGTCGGCAGGTACATGAATTGGAGCTTCATGGACGCGACTATAACTGAATTACGGAATCGCGTAACATGTTTACGGATGGATTGGATTCCGACGAAGGCGACCGCGAAGGGACGCCTGGTGCTCGCGGCGCTGGAGGCGTTCGGCGAGCACGGCTACGAGGCCGTCAAGGTCGGCGAGCTCGCCGCCGCGGCCGAGACCACGACCGGCCCGCTCTACCACCACTTCGGCAGCAAGGCGGGGCTGTACGCGTTCGTCCGCGAGGACGTGGACCGCCGCGTCGCGGAGCGCATGGAAGGCGCGCTGGCGGCGGCGCTGGACTTCGAGACCGACGCCGTGGGCGCCGCGCTGCTGGTGGCCTACGACTACGCCCGCAGAGCCGGGTTCATGAGGATGTTGTCCGAGCCCCGCGAGCCCGATCCGATCGCAGCCACTTTGAATGAGGCCGTGGGCGCGCCGCTCGGCGCGATGCTCGCGGCCGCGTGGCGCGCGGCGCTGGCGGCGGGCGGCGACCCAGAGGAGGCGCGGGCGGCCCTTAGGGCCCTTCGACCGGCAGGGGCACTCCACGCCCCTCCTCGATCGCCAGCGCGAACCTGAAGCGCAGCATGTCCTCGGTCAAGGCGGCCGCCGCCGCGGCGACGCCGACGTCGTCCGTGCCCGTGATCATCCAGGTCGGGCGCTGGTCGCGGTAGGCCGTCGCGGCCACCAGGCCGGCGCCCGGGCCGAGCGTCTTCTCGACCGCGCCGTCGGGGTCGAGCAACTCGATCTCGTTGCCGGCGGCGTTCATGCGCGCGAACACGCCGGACTCGGCCGGCCCGGTCTCGAGCGTGCGGGCCGCGATGTCCTTGCGGACCTCCGCCCAGGTCCCGACGAGCACGCGCAGCACCTCCCCCGGCGAGGATTCGAGGTTCGAGCGCGTGAGCCCGCGGATGCCGGCGGCCTCCAGGCGCTCCTCGACCTCGTCGCAGGAGCGGTCCTCGGGCGCGAGGCAGACGACCCGGATCGGGAGCTTCTTGCCGTCGATCCCCGACGTGAACGGCTGCGGGAACGAGCCCACCACCGCGCGCACCGTCGAGTTCGTGCCGTGGTGGTCGTACCAGATGCGGTCGCCGCTGTAGAGCTTGCGCGTGGCGGCGCCGGACGGCGTCGCGATGCCGTTCACGTACGAGAACCACTCGACCGGCTTGCCGTTCTCGCGCCCGCCCGACAGCCCGTCGATCTCCTCGACGGCCGCGCCGCTCGCGCGGACCTCGAACTGGGAGCGGTCGAGCATGTCCAGCACCGTGTCCTGCTCGGCCGCCTGGAGGCTGCGGGTCGGCGCGAGGCGCGTCTCCCCGAAGTCCTGCGAGACCGTCACCGCGACGCGCCCGCCCGTCGGGACTTCGGCCTTGGAGCCGCAGCCCGCGGCGAGGGCCGCGAGCACGGCGGCGAGGATCACGCGTCTCATCGGCAGACTGGTATAGCGATGACGGTAAATCTGACACGCATCTACACGCGGCTCGGCGACGGCGGCGAGACCCACCTCGGCGACATGAGCCGCGTCCCGAAGACCGATCCGCGGATCGAGGCGTACGGGACCGTCGACGAGCTCAACGCGCAGCTCGGCGTCACGCTCGCCGCCGGCGGGCTGCCGGAGCAGTACGCGGCGTGGCTGCGGCGGATCCAGAACGACCTCTTCGACGTCGGCGCGGACATCTCGGTCCCCGAGGGCGGCACGCGCGAGCGCCTGCGCGTCATCCAGGAGCAGACCGCGTGGCTGGAGGGGGCGTGCGACGAGGCCAACGCCGAGCTGCCGGCGCTGAAGTCGTTCGTGCTCCCGGGCGGGACGCTCGCCGCGGCGCACCTGCACGTGTGCCGCACGGTCTGCCGGCGCGCCGAGCGCCGCGTGCTGGCCTGCGGGGACGCGGTCAACGCCGAGACGGTGCGCTACCTGAACCGCCTCAGCGATCTGCTGTTCATCCTCAGCCGCGGGGTGAATCAGGCGGCAGGCGCCGCCGAGCCCCTGTGGGAGCCGGGACGCTACCGCTGAGCACGAGCGCCGCCGCGGCGATCGTCAGCGCGCCCAGCGCGAAGGTCGTGTTCGCGATCGCATAGTCCACCGCGGCGTCGACGCGCGGCAGCACGGCCAGCGCGAAGAGCGCGAACAGCGCGCCGGACGCGAGCAGCGGCCCGCGGACAGTCACGCGCTCCTCCTCGCCGAGCAACAGCACGGCGCCCGACGCCCACGCGGACGCCAGCAGCAGCCCGCCGAGCACGTCGCTCGGATAGTGCGAGCCCGCCATCAGCAGCGCGTTGACGGTGAGCACGGTCAGCAGGGCACCCGCCGCGACGGCGTACGGGCGCAACCGCGGCGGCGCGACGATCGCGAGCGCCAGCGCGAACCCCATCACCGCCGTCGTGTGCCCGCTCGGCCAGGCCGCGGGCTCCAGGAACGGCACGTCGCGCTGCACGGCCAGCAGCGGCTTGAGCACCTGCGCGCTCACCTCCGCCGCGACCATCATCCCCGCCCCCAGCAGTCCCGCGCGCACGCGGCCGAAGAGCACGCCGAGCGCGACGATCAAGAGCGTCAGCGCCGCGAACGGCGCGGGATCGAACAGCGAGATGAGCTCGAGCGTGCGCCCGGCGCCGGGCAGCGTCGTCAGCCCGATGAAGCCGTACAGCGCGTGGGCGTCCGCCGCCCGCAGCTGCGGCACGTACGCGGCGCCGAGATAGACCACGGCGGCGAGCGCGAGCAAGAGCAGTGGGCGGCGCATCGGGGTCCAAACTACCCGTCGCGCTTAACGCGCAGGCGAACGTCCTCGAGCGGCGGCGGCGCGACCATCAGCTGCCAGCCCCGGGGGGAGAGCACGAAGGCGCCGTCCGGCTCGCGCAGCACGATCCGGGGGCGGCGCCCGTTGCGCGTGGTCGCCAGCTGCGCGTCGGTCAGCGGCCAGTCGCCGTCCAGATGCGCGATCGCGCGCCGGATCATCGGCCGCGAGACGCCACGGTCGAGCAGCGCCTTGACCATCAGCGCCTCCAGCACGTCCTCGAACGCGTACACGTGCGGGTCCCCGTCGGAGCGGGACGCGCGGATGTACCCCCAGCGCGCCCACTGGCCGATCGTGGTGCCGGAGACGCCGGCGATCTCACCTACCGCTCCGGCGAGGAACTCGCCGTGGGCCTTCACGGCTCCGGATTGTCCAGCAACCTCACTGCCGCGTCACGGTCCGGCACGCGCAGCTTGCGCAGGATCGCGGCCACGTGGGAGCGCACCGTCGCCGGCGAGACGACGAGCGTGCGCGCGATCTGCGCCGTCGTCATCTTGCGCCGCATCAGCTCCAGCACCTCCCACTCGCGGGAGGTGAGCCGCGGCTCGCCCTCGCGGCTCGGCATCAGCGCGCGGCGGCGCGGCGCGCGGTCGCGGAACTCCTCGACCAGCCGCGTGACGAGCGTGACCGGCAGCGCGGCCTCGCCGTTCATGACGTCCTTGAGCGCGGTCGGCAGCCGTTCGGTCTCGGTGTCCTTGAGCAGGTAGCCCGCCGCGCCGGCGCGCAGGGCCGCGAACACGTGGCTGTCGTCGCGCGAGATCGTGAGCATCACGACCCGGGTGGAGGGCAGGCGCGCGCTGATCTCCCACGCGGCCGCCAGCCCGCTGCCGGGCATGTTGACGTCCAGCAGCGCGAGGTCCGGCTGCTCGCGCAGCGCCGCGTCGACCGCGCCGGGCGCGTCCTCCGCGGTGGCGATGATCTCGAAGCCGCCGTCCCGCCCGAGCGCTACCGCGATGTCGTCCCGCGTCGGCGCGTGATCGTCGGCGACGAGTACTCGTACGGGGTCTATGGCAGCACCACCTGCACGAGAGTACCCGCGCCGCGGACGGACTCGAGGCTGAACTTCCCGCCCACCAGCTCGGCGCGCTCGCGCATGGCGATCAGGCCGTACCCCGCGATGCCCAGGCCGCTGCTGGCGCCGTCGCGGAAGCCGCTGCCGTCGTCGATGATCCGCACGGCCAGCGGCGTGCCGGCGACGTCGACGCGCACGTGGCGCGCGCCGCCGTGGTGCGCGGCGTTGCGAGTCGCCTCGCAGATGATCCGGGACAGCTCGGCGCGCACCTCGTCGCTGACCTCGCCGTGTGCCCGGACGTTGACCTGGACCTCGAGATCGCACTCGCTCGCGAGCTTCGCGCCGAGGCGCTCCAGCGCGACGTCCAGCGTCTCGGACGCGGGCGGCACGAGCGCCTCGATCGCGCGCCGCGAGTCCTCCAGCGCGCGCTCGGCAGCGCCGAGGATCTCGATGCCGTCGGCCGTCTCCCCCAAGCGGCCGGCGCGGCGGCGGATGAAGGCGAGCTCCTGCGCGACGCCGTCGTGCAGCTCACGGGCGAGGCGGCGGCGCTCTCGATCGACGGCGGCGTCGGCGCGGGCGCGCACGTTGCGGCGCAGCTCCCCGAGCACGCCGGCGAACAGGGTCGCCCACGCGAGCATCCGCAGCGCGTCGCCGAGGTGCACGTTGTCGGCGCCCGTCGGCGGGAACAGCGCGTAGTCGAGCTTCGCGAACCCGCCGAGCACGACGGCGATCGCGATCCAGCGCAGCAGCGCCTCGTCGCGTGCGCTGGCGCGGCGGGCAAGGCCGATGGCGGCGACCACCAGCGTGATGGCGATCGCGACCTGCACCGGGACGCGGCCGGCGCCGGGGGCCGCACCGGCGAAGAGTGCGGTGGCGGCGAAGACGAGCGCCGCGATCAGCGTGCCGGGCGCGAGGATGCTGCGTGCCCGGACCTTCAGGCGGCCGGCGGGCGCGAAGGCCGCGACGGCGAGCAGCACGGTGCCGGCGAGGTTGCCGCCCATGGCGTAGCGCGCCTCGGCTCCAGACCAGGCACCGGCGACGATCAGGCCGGCGACGCCCAGTGAGGTGGCGGCCAGGACGACGAGCCCCAGCGTCAGCCACAGATGATCAGGGCGCGAGCGTAAGCCGCATTGGCGCACGAGTAAGGCGACCGTCGTCGCGGCCAGTAAGGCACCCCCGGTTTCGAGTGCGACCCGTAACCCCGGCGCCTCGAACGACATTC
Organism: Solirubrobacter deserti; assembly: GCF_027587175.1. Lineage (GTDB taxonomy): Bacteria > Actinomycetota > Thermoleophilia > Solirubrobacterales > Solirubrobacteraceae > Solirubrobacter > Solirubrobacter deserti. The sequence goes on along the minus strand of NZ_JAPCID010000005.1, from coordinate 146,376 downwards.
GCAGCCAGGGGACGGCCACGACCGCGAGCGACACCGCCGCAGCACCCGCTGCGGCCAGCGACACCGTAGGAAGCGCCGGCCTCCGAGCCGGTCCATGCTCCATTTGTTCCACCCTCCGAACCTCCGAACCCGGCGGGTGTTCTACCTCAAGCGACGAACGTTGCGCAACCCCTCCGGTTCGATCCAGCGCACTCAGGGGTTCGCTCCCGCTCCAAATCGCAAAACTCGTCTTTCTAGTTTTTCGCGCTGGTGGTGCGTTTGTGAACGGCAGTTGTCCGATCGACGGAAACGTCTCGCGTCCATCAGTACATACGTCCAGTCTTGCCGGTAAGGGCTGTAAGGCGACAACTCGGCCCGTTCGCCCGATGTGCGCCGAGGGTCTCAGGCCGACACTGCAGACATGCTCAAGACCGGTAACACCCTCATCGACGCGGAGACCGCGTTCACCCGAGCCCGCCGCGGTGCACGGATGCGCAAGCTCCGCCGCGCGCGTGTCCAGCTGCCCGTCTACACCGGCGCGCATCCGGTCGCGGCGACCGGCGGCGTGCGCGAGATCGCGCTGGACGAGATCCGCGGCACGCTCGAGCCGAGCCGCGCGACGCAGTTCGACGAGCGGTTCGCCCCCGTGCGGGCGGCGGCGCGCCGGCGCTGGGAGAGCATCTGGACGGCTGAGGAGCGCGGGGTCGCGCTGCCGCCGATCTCCGTCGTGCGGGTGCGCGACGGGTACGCCGTGCGCGACGGCCATCATCGCGTCTCGGTCGCGCGCGCCCGCGGAGCGGTCGCGATCGACGCGGCCATCGGCGTCTGAGCGCCGCATTACCCTTGCCCGCGTGCTGAAGGTGTTCGTGGCCGAGGACGAGGCGTTGGTGCGCGGCGGGCTGTGCGCGCTGCTGGAGCTCGAACCGGACATGGAGCTCGCGGGCGAGGCCTCCGACGGCGCCGCCGCGGTCGAAGGGGTGTTGCGCACGCACCCGGATGTGGTGCTGATGGACGTCCAGATGCCTGTGCTGGACGGGATCGAGGCGACGCGCCGGATCCTCGCCGCCGGCTCGCGCGCGCGGATCGTGATGGTGACGACGTTCGACCAGGACGAGTACGTCTACAGGGCGCTGCGTGCCGGGGCGAGCGGGTTCCTGCTCAAGGCGCTCGCGCCCGAGCGCCTGGCCGCGGCGGTGCGGACGATCGCGTCCGGGGAGTCCGTGCTGGACCCGGTGCTGACGCGGCGGCTGATCGAGGAGTACCTCGTGCGCCCCGCGCCCGACGAGCAGCTGGGGCAGCGCTTCTCGGACCTCACCGAACGCGAGCGTGAGGTCTGGCGGCTGCTCGCGCAGGGCAAGTCGAACGCCGAGATGGGCAACGAGCTGTTCCTCAGCGACGCGACGGTCAAGTCCCACGTCACGCGGCTGCTGAGCAAGCTGGGCGTGCGTAGCCGCGTCGGCGCGGTGGTGCTGGCCTACGAGAGCGGGCTCGTCCGGCCGGGCGGCCGCGCCGCCGGGTGACGCGCACCGAACGGCGCGCTCGGGCACACCGTTCGATTGATGCGCGCGGCCCGCTCGCGCTGCACGCTGGACGGTGATGGTCTTCGGCACGAGCCGCCGCGCCGCAGCGCTCGTCCTCGCGCTCGCGGTCTGGAGCGCGGGCGAGGCGGCCTGGCAGGTGACCGGGCCGGGCGGGGCGCCGTTCTCGCTCGTGGTGATGCTGTGGGCGTTCGTGCTGCCGCTTCCGCTGCTGCTGGCGGGACGCGCGCCCGGGTGGGCCGCGCTGGCCGCGGTGGCGATCGTGGCGACGCGTGACGCCGCCGAGCAGCGGGCGCCGGGCGCCGCCGCGCAGAGCGTCGTGCTGCTCGTCGCGCTGTTCCTCTCGGAGGCTGGCGCGCCGCCGCGCAGCTTCCCGCGGCGCGGGCTCGCCGCCGGCGGGCTGCTCGTGCTCTCGGTGGTGACGATGGATCTCGCCGGCTTCGGCGTCTACGCGAGCCCGTCGCTCGGCGCCTACGCGCACACGCTGACGCTCGCGATCGGCGGCGTGAGCGCGGGCGTCGCGCTACGCGACCGGCGCGGCGAGGCCGAGCGCCGCGAGCGTGAGGTGCTCGAGCTCGAGGCCGGTGCCGAGCGCCGGATCGACCTTGCGCTGGCCGGCGAGCGTGCACGGATCGCGAGCGAGGTCGACGCCGCTGTGGCGATGTTGCTCAACGGCGTCCGCCCGCTCGCCGACCGCGCCCGTCACGCGGCCGCGGACGAGTTCGCCGAGCTGATGGCCGCCGTGCACGACCGCGCCCAGGCGGCGATGCTCGAGCTGCGCCGCGCGGTGCGGCTGCTGCGCACGCCCGACGAGGAGCCGACGCTCGCGGTGGCGGCGGGCGACGAGGCCGCGGCGCGACGGGACGGCGACAGCGCAGACGCGCGGGCCGGCGACGGCACGCGGGCGCTCGGGTCGGCCGTCGCGGCCGCGCGGCGCACCCGCGTGGGGCACGCGGTCGGGCTGGCGGCGCCGGTCGTCCTGCTGACGTTGCTCGGGCTCGCCGACCGGCTGACGGTCGCGATCGAGCCCTTCGTGCCCGCGTTCCCCGTGCCCGGGCCGGTGCTCGGGCCGGCCTCGCCGTGGGTGACGGCGGTGCTCTATCCCCTGCCGCTGCTGCTGCGCCGGCGCTGGCCGGTGACGGCCGCGCTGGCCGTGTTCGCGCTGGTCGTCGCCCGGATGCTCGTGCACGACCTGAGCACGCTGACGTTCTCGCAGTTCTACGCGGCGGCCGCGGTGACGTTCATCGGCGCCGCGCACGCGCGCCGGCGGACGGGCGGCGTGGTGGTCGTCGCGGCGGGCACGGTCACGTCGCTGGTGTGCATGGTGCTCGAGGAGATGCCGTACCAGTTCTACGCGTACAGCTTCGCGGGGCTGCTGCCGCTCGCGTGCGGGCTGGGAGGCCTGCTCGTGCGCGACCGCGTGGCGTCTTCGGTGCGCGCGCGTCGCGCCCACGAGCGCGCGGACCGGGCGCAGGAGGTCCGGGCCCGCGAGCGGGTGATGGCCGAGCGGCTGGCCGCCGCGCGTGAGCTGCACGACGTCGTCGGTCACGCCGTCACGATCATCACCCTCCAGGCCGCGGTCGCGGTCCGCTACGCCGCGCTCGACCTCGCGCGCGCCCGCCGCGCCGGCATCGCCGTCGCGCAGGTGGCGAGCGACGTCCAGCGCGACCTGGTCCGGCTCGGCGCGGGCGCGGCGCCCGCGGACGACATCACGCGGCTGGCCGAACGCTCCGGCTTGCCGGTCACGCTCGATCTGCGCGTGGACGCGGCGGAGCTGCCGCTGCCGCTCGCGCTGACGACGGTCCGCATCGTCCAGGAGGCGCTGACCAACGTCGGCCGCCACGCCGGCCCCGTGCCGGTGACGGTGCGCCTGGAGCGCATGGACGAACGGCTCGTGATCGAGGTCGTCAACGCGCCCGGCCGGCAGGGCGTCGGCGCCGGCGGCGGGCGCGGCCTGCGCGGGATGCTCGAACGCGTCGAGCTCTACTCCGGCACGCTCCAGGCCGGGCCGACCGGCGACGGCGGCTGGCGCGTCCGCGCCGAGCTGGCCTTCGAGATACACCAAAAGGTGATGCGAGAAGCACCGAAGTCCTGATTTCGGTGGACGCCGGAGCCGAGAGGCTGGGTCCATGCCCCGGTTGCTCGCAGCGCTCTGCCTCACCCTGCTCCTCGTCTCGGCGCCCGCCGCGCACGCGCAGCGGCCCGGGGAGCTCGACCGCTCGTTCGGCAACGGCGGGGTCGTCGTCAAGGACGTCGGCACCTACGGGGAAGGGCGCTACGACGATGCCGCCGACGTCTTGATCCAGCGCGACGGGAAGATCCTCGTGATCGGCGACGGCGAGCATGGCACCTCGCGGGAGGATGCCGACTACGACCCCGGCGTCGTGCGGCTGCACCCGGACGGCTCGCTCGACGGCAGCTGGGGCACCGGCGGCGTCTCGCGCGTCGAGGTCCCGGGCACGGACTGGGTGAACGCTGGAGCGCTCGGTCCCGACGGCAAGCTGGTGACGGTCGGCCAGAACCGCCCCGGCGGCGCGATCATCCGCTACACGACGACGGGCGCGCCGGACACGACGTTCGGCAATCGTGGGGTCGTCCAGCTCCCGCAGCCGTGGTACCTCAACGCGGTCGACGTGATGGACGACGGCCGCATCGTGGTCGGCGCCGTGTCGGACGTCTCGGAGCTCTCGACCGCCGTCGTCATGCGCTTCACGCCCACGGGCGCGCTGGACCCGACGTTCGGCGGCGGTGACGGCCGGCTGGACTTCCGCTTCCTCGACGGGTCCGAGCGCGGCGATGGAGTGACCGACCTCGCGGTCGAGCCCGACGGGGACATCGTGGTCGCCGGGTGGGGGGCCTGGTTCCGGCGCGAGTCGCAGATCGGGATGGCCCGCATCACCGACAACGGCACGCGGCTCGTGAACCGCAAGACGATCTTCCTCGGCGGCGACTTCGAGGACGACTCGCCCGCGGACCTCGTCGAGCTGTCGGAGGGGCGCTTCGCGCTCGCGATCAACAGCCACGGCGGCGCCGCCAACGGCAACGACCTCGGTGTTGCGCGGCTCACGCCGGAGCTGTCGCTGGACCCGACGTTCGGCACGGGCGGCTACACGCTCGTCAACGTCGCCACCGGCGACTACGCCAGCGGGGTCGCGGTCGCGCCGGACGGCAAGCTCGTCGTCTCGGGCAGCACCACCGAGCGCGTGGGCACCGAGCGCGACACGAACGTCGTCGTCGCGCGCTTCACGAGCGAGGGGCGTCTGGACCCGGCGTTCGCGGGCACCGGCGTCGGCGTCTTCCCGCTCGCCGGGCAGCGCGCGCTGGACGTCGCCGAAGCGGTCACGGTCGACCCGCGCGACGGCGGGATCGTGTTCGCGGGCTATACCTCCCCGAAGATCGGCTTCGGCGACTTCGCGGTGGGCCGCGTGCTCGGCGCCTACCCGACGCTGGTCTCGATCACCGGCGGCCCTTCGGGCATGATCAACCGCCGCGACGCGCGCTTCGAGTTCGCAGCGCTGACCGAGCAGGAAGGCGTCTACGAATGCCGGCTGCTCGAGCGGGTGGCGTGGGAGCCGTGCATCTCGCCGAAGACGTACACCGGCCTGACCGACCGCGTCCACCAGTTCGAGGTGCGCTTCGTTCCGCGCGGCGCCGAGAACGAGGAGCACCGGGCGGCGGTGCGCCGCTTCACGACGGACACGACGGCGCCGACCGTGACGCTCGACAGCGCCACCCCGGACGGCGCCGACGCCCGCTTCACCTTTCGCGCGAGCGAGGACGGCGCGACCTTCCGCTGCCAGATCGCCGGCCGGGAGGCCGTCGACTGCTCGTCGCCCTACCGCGCCTTCGATCTTCCGCAGGGCGCGCAGCGCTTCACCGTGTGGGCCTACGACGCGGCCGGGAACGAGTCCGAGCCCGCTTCGACGAGCTGGACGGTCGGCGGCGCGCCCCCGTCGGACCCCGGCCCCCCGCCTCCCCCGCCCGCGCTGTGCCCGGAGGGCGCGCACGCGTCGGTGACGGTCGGCGTCGTCACCGCGCAGGCCACCTCGCCCGCGGGCTGCTTCACCGCGAAGATCGTCGGCCGCGTGACCGAGCTGTCCTCCGCCGGCCCGATCCGGGTCAACGGAGTCGGCGTGCAGCCCGACGCCGGCAAGCGCGTGATCGTCCGCCAGGAACCCGGCAGCGGGCGGCTCATGCTGACCGGTCCGTCACGGCTCTCACTCGGTGAGGCCTCCCTGCGCGTGCCGCTCGGCTTCAACTGGCAGCTCGGGGCCCAGAACTCCGCGGCCAAGCTGGCGCTGCCGATCGTGGAGGCCGGCGCCGACGCGTTCCCGTCCGCGCTGGCCGGGATGACCGCCTCGATCGCGCCGACCTTCGAGCTCTCCGGCGACAACGGCGGCACGACGAAGGTCGGCTTCAAGCTCAAGCTGCCGTCCGCTTTCCGGGCGGTGCCGCACGCGACCAAGGACCCCTTCAACCCGAACGCCGACGGCGGGCTGACGCTCGAAGGCGGGATCGCGGCGTCCAACAGCAACGGCATCTCCTACAACCTCAAGGGCAAGCTGCAGAAGGCGTGGCTGTTCGGGCTCGAGCTCGAGGACGTCGGCTTCGGCTACGACAGCGGCCCGCCGTCCTCGTTCGAGGGCTTCGGCACGATCAAGCTGCCGAGCAAGGCGGACGTCGGGGTCGCGATCACGCTCGGCCCGGGCGGCTTCGCCGGCGGCCACGTCCGCAAGATCTCGATCCAGGTCTCCAAGATTGCCAAGCCGATCGGTTATGGCTTCTTCCTGCAGCGCTTCGGCGGCGAGTTCGAGCAGGGCACGGACGTCTTCGGCCGCCCGGCGCTGACGATCTCCGCCAACGCGGGCGTGTCCTTCGGCCCGCGGCTCGAGCTGCCGCCGATCTTCGACGGCGAGGTCGGGTCCGCCGACGCGAAGGTCAAGCTCACCGTCGGCACGCCGTGGGTGGTCGAGGTCTCCGGCGAGGGCAAGATCGTCGAGGTCCCCGTCGGCAACCTCACCGTCAAGTACACGCACCCGAGCAAGATCGACCTCACCGGCCGGCTGGACTACAGCCTCGGCGGCTACGGCGCGACGGGCGAGATCCGGGACGCGTGGTTCGCCGACGGCGACTTCAGCGTCGACGGCGTCACCGACATCAACCTGCCCGGCGGCGTCATCGAGGGCCGCGCGGAGACCGTGCTGTCGATGACCGGCGTGGCGTCGTGCTTCGGGCAGCCGGACGCGCGCATCGGCTTCGCGCGCAAGTGGGGCGAGCCGGTGGACGTGCTGATCGGCGCGTGCGACGTCGGGCCGTTCCGGCGCGAGCGCCCCAAGGCCGCGAGCGCCGCGCACGCCTTCACGGTCGGCGAGCGCGCGAAGGTCCACGTGGTCGCGGTCGAAGGTGAGGGCGCCGCGCCCAACGTCACGCTCGTCGGCCCGGGCGGCCGGCGCGTGACGACGCCCGCCGACGGCTCGCTGCTGCAGACCCGCGAGGCGATCGTCGTGCAGGACCCCGAGCGCGCGACCACCACCGTCGCGCTGCTCGATCCGCCCGCGGGCCGCTGGCGCGTCGAGACCCCGTCCGCCGTGCGCGCCGTCCGCTCGGCGCCGGGGTTGGCCCCGGTGAACGTGAAGGCGTCCGTCAAGCGCGGCGTGCTGCGCTGGACGCTCGACCGCCTCCCCGGCCAGCGCGTGACGTTCGTCGAGCGCGGCGCCGACGGCGCCCGCGAGCTGGTCACCACCGCGCGGGCCTCCGGGCGCGTGCGCTTCAAGCCCGGCACCGGGCGGCGTACGGTCGAGGCGCTCGTGACGCAGGACGGGCTCCCCCGCGCGACGCGCGTCGTGGCCCGCTTCTCCGGCCCGTCGCCGAAGCTGCGGCGGGTGGCGAAGGTGACGCTGCGCGGCGGCACGCTGCGCTGGCGCGGCCAGGCCGCGGCGGCGCGGTACGCGGTCGCCGTCGAGGCCAAGGACGGCGGAGTCGAGAGCTTCACGCCGGCGCGCGCGTCGCTGCGCGTCGGGTGCGCCGTGCGGCGCGTGACGATCGTGGCCCTGAGCGGGGACGGGCGGCCGGGACCAGCGTTCACGCGCCGCATCCGCTGCTGAGCTGATCCGCGCACCAGGGTCGGTGCGCAGCAGGGTCTACAAGGGGCGACACGTCCGCCCCGTGTCTTCCTCATGCCGACCGTCCAGCGTTCAACGACGCCCGGGATCCACCGGGCAATCTGGCATGCCGCCACCGAGCACATCGAGTCCAACCTCGATGCCGTGCTCACGGTGCCCGGCATCGCCCGCGTCGCACTGACCTCCGAGCGTCAGCTGCAGCGGGTGTTCGCCGCGGTCGGCTCCACCACCGTGCGCGAGCACATCCTCGCGGTGCGGATGGGCCGTGCGGCCGAGCTCGTCCTGCTCACGGACGCGCCGATGACGGCCGTCGCCGAGCAGGTCGGGTACGGCCACGCGTCCGCGTTCATCAAGGCGTTCCGCCTGCATCACGGCGTGACGCCGAGCGAGTTGCGCCGTCGCCATCGCGATGTCGCGATCCCGCCCGTTTCCAGCCGATCCGTGTAATGCCGCAAGCCGCAGGGCATGGTCGGACCACTTCTCCACACCACTTTCTCGGAGGGCTCCTGAATGCCCCATCATGTGACGCTTGACGTCGCGGACCCGGACGAGGTCCTCCGCGGCGCGATGACGCGCGGGCACACCCGCGCACAGCTGTTCCGGCGCGGTGCCGGCGCCGTCGTGGCCGGCGGCCTGGTGATCGGCGGGTTGCCGGCGGTCGCCGAAGGCAAGCCGTCGGCGGCGCTCGACGCGCGCGTGTTGAACTTCGCGCTCCTGCTCGAGTACCTCGAGTCGGAGTTCTACGTGCAGGCCGTGGCCGGAGGCGCGCTCAGCGGACGGCTGCTGGAGTTCGCGCGCACCGTCCGCGACCACGAGCTCGCCCACGTCGAGTTCCTGGCGAAGGCGCTCGGGAGCGCGGCGATCCCGAAGCCGACGTTCGACTTCCAGGGCACCACGACCGACGCGACGAAGTTCGCGGCGACCGCCATGGTCCTCGAGGACCTGGGCGTGATGGCCTACGACGGCCAGGGCTACAAGCTGCGTCCGAAGACGCTCGCCGCGGCGGCCACGATCGTGTCCGTGGAGGCGCGCCACGCCGCGTGGATCCGGCACATCATGGGCGTGTCGCCCGCGCCCACCGACCTCAACCGCCAGCTCGGGCGCAACGAGGTCGAGGCGCAGGTCGCCGCGACCGGGTTCGTCAAGGCCTAGAAGGAGATGGAACGGATGCTCGATCTGGAAGCCGTCGACGTCGACGGCGCGATCCGCGAGACGCAGGACGAGGCGATGACGCGGTCGTCCGCGTTCCGCAGGGCCGTCGCCTTCGGCGGAGGCCTGTTCGGCGGCGCGACGCTGCTCGGCCTGCTCTCCCCGAACGCCTTCGCGCAGTCCAAGGGCGACGTGGCGATCCTCAACTACGCGCTGACGCTGGAGTACCTGGAGGCCGAGTTCTACACGCAGGCCGAGGCGCGCGCCGGGCTGTCCGGCGAGCTGCTCGGCTTCGCCCAGGTGGTCGGCCAGCACGAGCGCAGCCACGTGGCCGGCCTGCGTGAGGCGCTCGGCTCGGCGGCGGTCAAGAAGCCGAAGTTCAACTTCCGCGGCACGACCGAGAACGCGCAGGACTTCGCGGCCACCGCGCAGCTGCTCGAGGACACGGGCGTGGCCGCCTACAAGGGTCAGGCGGCCGCGATCCGCTCGAACGCGGTGCTCACCGCGGCGCTCGCCATCCACGCCGTGGAGGCGCGCCACGCCGCCTGGATCCGCGACATCAACGGGGCGCCGCCCGCTCCCGCCGCCTTCGACGAGGCGCTGAGCATGAAGCAGGTGCTCAGCGCCGTCGCCAAGACGCGGTTCATCGTCGCTTAGGCGCCTTCAGCGTCACCCGCGTGGTCGTCACCAGCGGTGGCGCCCCCGTCCGCCTGAGCGTCACCACCAGCTGCACCTTGAGCTTGCGCTTCTTGTTGAGCTTGGAGCGCAGGCTCTTGTTGAGCTTGACCTTGACCGTCTTGGACGCCCCCGGCATGACCTTGAACGTGCTCTTGCCGAGCACGGCCGAGGTCTTGCCGATCCTGCGGCAGCCCTTCGGGTCGCAGATCTGCACGTCGCCGACGCACTGGTTGCCCTCGTCGCGCGGGCAGGTGATGGTCACCGGGACGTAGCCGGACTCGTCCGGCCGGCAGTTGGACCGGCACGAGCTGCCGGGCCCGCGGGACTGGCCGGGGCCGGGGCCGGCGCCGGGGCCCGGCGTCGGCTGGGGTGCCGGGCCACCTCCGAGCTCCGGCGGGACCTGCGGCGCATGGTAGGTGAGCACGAGCTCCATGCGGGCGAGCGCCGACACGTTGCCGCCCTCGTCCGTGGCGCGGAACGTGAACGCCGTCTCGGCCGAAGCGCGCGTCTCGTAGCGCAGCACGAACTCGGGCGACAGCGTCCCGACGTGCGGCGCGTCGACGAGCTCGACCTTCACCGGCCCGCCCTCGGGGTCCGTGCACCGCACGACCACCTGGGTCTCGATCGGCGCCCGGAAGCCCTGGCGCCCGGACTCGCACACCGGCGCGAGATCGTCGACGTAGACGGTGAGCTCAGCCATCGGCGACCACTCGCGGCCGTCGTTGGCCCGGAAGCGGATCGGCTCGGGCCCGCGGGTCATGCCCGGCGTATAGCGGCCCAGCCCTTCGTCCCCGAGCTTCAAGGTCCCGAGCTTGAGCTCGGTGTAGACCTCGAGCCGCACGGGGTCTCCGTCGACGTCCGAGCAGCGCAACGCGACGTCGACGGGCACACCTGGCTTGGTGTACAGCGTCCCGCCCTGGCACACGGGCGGCCGGTTGCCCGAGCCGCGCTCGGCGAAGCGCACGAAGCGCGCCAGCACCCCGTCGCGGGCGGTCCAGACCTCGTGCTCGCGGAACGCGAAGCCGCCGCCTGCGAACCCGTCGCCGCAGCGGCTGGTCGCGGTCTCCGCGACGGCGCACGAGCCGCCGACGATCGCGCCGGCCGCGTCGCGGTGGAGCACGAGCACCCCACCGCCGCGCGCGCCCGCGTAGAGGTCCTTGCCGTCGGGCGAGACCCGTAGGCCGCGCAGACCGGCGAGCGCCTCCACCCGCACCGGGCAGCGGCTCTCGTCCAGCCCGGCGTCCTGCACGCAGCTGGCCACGTGCAGGTCCGGCGTGAGCGTGGTGAGGGTGTGCTCGGACGCGACGTAGATCGCCTCCGGCGTCACCTCGACGTCACCCGAGCCGCTGAAGGACGCGCACGCCTCGCACGGCGCCGGCGACAGCGCGCCGTGCGCGTCGCGCTCGAGCGCGAGCAGCCCCGCGTCAGTCCGCACCAGCCAGCCCGGTCCTCCGGGCGCGACCTCCGCGTCGTTGCCCCAGCTCGCGTCCAGCGGCACGCACGGCGCCTCGGCGAACTCGCCCTCGTCGTAGCAGCGGCTCTCGGACAGCGTGCCGTCCGCGGCGCGCTGGAACGTCAGCATCCGCCCCGGATCGCCGTCGGGCTGGTCGCCGATCACGATCAGCTGCGAGTCGTCGGCGCGCAACTCGGTGCGGCCGCCCTTGACCCGGTCGAGCTCTGTGATGCCGGGCAGGATCGGGCAGCCCGCGATGCCGTTGTAACACGCGGCCTTGCTCAGCTTGCCGGTCTGCGGATCGCGGGCGAACACGCGGATGCCGGGCGCCAGTCCCGTCCCGCCGTAGCGGGTGACGATGTACAGGAAGCGGCCGTCGGGGCTGAACGTCGCGTCCAGGATGACGACGCGCGAGATGGTCGAGTCGCAGCCCTTGATGTTGTCCAGCAGCGAGTAGCACTGGTGGACCACGGGCGGGTTCCCGTGCTCGACGACCGAGATCCGGTCGTGGCCGACCAGGTACATGAAGCGGTCGTCGGGCGCGAGCACGGTGCCCGCCTCACCCAGCCCTGCCGCCGTGTTCTGGCACTCGCTGAGCGGGCCGCGGTCCTCGGACACGCAGCCGAGGAAGTCGAGCTGCCCCGGCCTGGCCGGCGCGTCGTTGTCGACGATCGTGACTGTCGCGGTGTCGCGCGCGAGCGCTCCGCCCTGGACGGTGAGCGCGAGCGTGAAGCGCTCGGTCTCCTCGACCAGCCGGTCGCCGCGCACCGGGACCTCGATCACCGCCGACTGCTTGCCGGGCGCGATCGTGACCGTGGCCTGCGCCGCGGTGAAGTCGTCCTCCGTCGCGGTGCCGGCGACGGTCGTGTAGCCCACCGTCACCGGCCGCTTCCACGTCCGCGGCAGCGAGAGCTTGACCTGCGCGTTCACCGCGGCCCGGTTGCCCTCCTGCACGCGCGCGTCGGCGACGCCGACGACGATCTCGGTCGGCCGCGGGTCGAAGTCGAGCACGACGCGGTCGTCCTCGAACTCACCCGGGTGGCCGGCCTTGGAGTCCGGATCCGGCTGGTCGGCGGCCATCAGCTCGGCCACGAGCGACCGCTCGACCTCCTGGGCGGGCACGACGCGCAGCGTGAGCGTCGCGTCCGAGCGCTTGGCCAGCGACGGCACGCGCCACTCGCCGTTGGCGTACTCGCCGGCGGTCGCCTCGGCGTGCTCGAGCGTCCAGCCCTCCGGCACCGGCACGCGCGCCGTCAGGCCCGTCGCCGGCAGCGGGAACTCGTTGCGCAGCGTCGCCGTCAGCGTCAGCGCCCGCCCGATCACCGGGTCCGGGTCGTCGGACGTGAGCTCCAGCGAGACGTCGCGCTCGGTGATCAGGTCCAGGCACGCGTCGCCGATGCCGTCCGCGTCGGCGTCCTCCTGGCCCGGGTTGGCCCGCTGCGTGCAGTTGTCGGTGCTGTTCGGCGTCCCGTCGTCGTCGCTGTCGGTCACCGCCAGCAGTTGCTTGTGGTCGACCTCGGGCGCGGCCGCGCGGCGCTGCGCCTCGTCGTAGCGCGAGGGCACCGTGCGCGGGTCCAGCCGCAGGTTCGACCAGTCGTCGTAGCCCTCGATCTGGTCGAGCTTGTTCTCGGGCTTCTCGCACTCCTGCAGCGTGGTGTCCGGTGTCCCGTCGGGGTCGTTGATGGACGCCGCGACGCCGACGTCGGCCGTGTCGCCGTCGCTGTTCCAGTCGACCGGGTGCAGCACGGACTCGGTCTTCGGCCGGCACACGTCCCACTCGGGGTCGTAGGCCATCCGGACGGTCTCCGTCCACACGGGGTCGCCGGCCGCGCGCAGGCCCTCGGGCTCGTTGAGCGACGCCTCGTCGAGCGTCGGCAGCACACGCCGCGAGAAGTCCAGCGGACGGGGCCAGGAGAAGTTCGAATACGTGAGCGACGGGTTCATCACGCTCAGGTAGTTGGGCGCGAACTCGCGCCCGCGTTCGTCGAGGCCGAGCGTGTGCCCGAGCTCGCGCATGAGCACGGCCGCGTGGACGCGCGCCCGGCAGAGCTTGGGGTTCACGCACACGCTCTCGCCGCCCGCCATGGCCTGCATGTGCGGGTCGCCCCAGTCGCTGACGCCGATCGCCAGCGCGTCACCCGCGGCGGCGGCGCCGTCCTCCCAGCCGGCGAGATCGTCGGTGAAGACGGCGTACCGGTAGACGAGGCCACGGGCGCCGAGGCGCGCGAAGCAGTAGCGCGCCTCGCGGTCCTCCTCGGAGCCGAAGCTCCCGTCGCAGCCTTCGGTCTCGTTGCCGTAGCGCAGGTCGCGCAGGTCGTCGTGCCGCTCCGGGCCGCGCTGCATCACCTCCAGCGGCGCGTCGAACTCGTCGAGCTCCTCGTCGCGCTCGAGGTGCAGCCGGATCGGCTTGGGCGCGTCCGCGAACGCCTCCTCGACCATGCTCAGCGCGAGGTAGGACGGGGCGGCGTCGCCGCCCAGGCCCCAGAAGTCGCCCTCGGTGTAGTCGACCTCGACGAACACGTCCGGCTGGGTCGGGTCGCCCATGCCGAGCATCAGGTCGGCGTTGCCGTCGGCGTCGTAGTCGACGCCCTCCATCTCCCAGTCGTTGCAGAGGCCGTCCTCGTCCACGTCGGCGTTGCCCTCGTAGGCCGAGCACTGGAGCGAGCTCTCGGACGTGCGCCCGAAGTCGTCGATCACGACCGCCATGTAAGTGGCGTAGGGCTCCTGCGTGCGCAGCACGAAGTTGCCGCGCTCGTCCGGGAACGCGCTGCCGATGAACGTGCCCGAGCGCGCCCGTTCGGAGCCCGTCGCCTGCTCGGCGGTGAGGCCGTAGAGGTCGACGACCATGTCGTCGTCGAAGCCGATCGGCAGCTGCCCGGTGATCGCGACCTCGTCGGTCTGCGGGTCACGGGTGCCGTGCACGCCGGCGGCCGTGTTGAGCACCTTGTCGTTGTCCTTGGCGTCGAGCGCGTCCGGCCCGCTGCGCCCGATGTCGACCGCCATGCCGTCGTTCTCGACGAACTGGTTGCCGCGCACGGTCACGGGCTCCTCGTCGCCGGGTACGGCCACGCCCGCGCCGCCGTTGCGCGCGATCACATTGCAGCGCTCGACGCAGCCGCCGAGCGGCTGTTCTTCGAGCCCCCAGCCGACCACGACCTCCTTGGTGTCGGTGGCCACGTGCACGCCGTGGCCCTGGTTGCCGTCGATCGCGTTGCGCGTGAGCTGCACGCGCTCGGCCGCCAGCAGCTCGACGCCGTCGTCGGCGTTCTCGTCGACGTCGTTGTCGTCGACGATGGTGTCGTCCGCGTCGTAGACGTACACGCCGGAGCCGTCGTTGCGGCCGACCGCGTTGGCGCGGATGACGGTCTCCGTGACGTTCTGGCCGACGTCGATCCCGTGCCCGCCGTTGCCGGTCACGAAGTTGTGCTCGACCGTGTTCCGGCTCGGGAACTCCTGCGCGTCGACGCTCTTGACGGCGATGCCGACGTCCTGGTTGTCCTTGACCTGGTTGGCCCGGATCACGGCTTCGCTCGCGTTCTCGACCGCGCCGATGCCGGCGCCGTTGCCGGCGACCACGTTCTCCTCGACCACGTTGCCGGTGCCGCCGACCAGGATCCCGGCCTCCTCGTTGCCGATCGGCCGGTTGTCGTAGCCGGGCCCGACCTTGTTGCCCTGCACGCGGATCTCGTGGCTGCGCTGGCGCAGCATCACGCCGGCGCGCTGGTTGCCCGAGATCACGTTGCCGTGCCCCGGCGTGCCGACGCGGACGTTGATCGGGGAGTCCCCGTACTCGTTGTCGTCCTCCTCTCCCACGGCGACGCCGATGTCGTTCGGGACCGCCTTGAAGCCGGGCAGGTCGGTGCCCACGAGGTTGCGCTGGAGCGTGACGTCCTCCACCGGCCCGAGCACGGCCACGCCGATCTCGGCGTTGGAGCTGAGGTTGCCCATCGTGGGCTTCTCGCCGCCGACGACGGTGCGCTTCGGCAGCTCGCCGTTGCCGCCGGGGATGACCGCGATGCCGGCCTTCGCCTTGCGCAGCGGCTGACCCATGTAGTCGACGCCGGCGCCGCCCGTCGGGTCGGTGCCGACGATGTTGCCCTCCACGCGCGTGTCGGTGGAGTCGTAGCGGACCGCGACGCCGGCGTCACGGCTGCCGGCCACGATGTTGCCCCAGGCCTCGTCGCCGCCGCCGACGAGCGTGTCGTAGGCGCCGTGGACGTCGATGCCGACGTTGTTGCCGGCGCGCTCGCCCATCGCGTCGGTTCCGAGGCCGGTGGCGGTGAGGCCGACCCAGTTGTTGAACACCGACGTCCCGGTGGCGCTGATCACGCGCACGCCGTTGTCGGAGCCGACGATCAGGTTGCCCGCGACGAGCGTGTTCACGGCCGCGCCGACGGCGAAGTTGGACGTGACGAGCACGCCGTTGGCCTCGTTGCCGATCACCCGCAGCCCTGAGGGGTCGGAGCCCAGGAAGTTGCCGTGCACGAGGTTCGCGACCGAGCGCCCGCCCGTGACCAGCACCCCGGTCCAGTTGCCGCTGATGGTGTTGCGCGTCTTGGCCGTCGCGCCGCCGATCGTGGCCTGGATCGTGTTGTAGACGTAGACGCCGACGATCGCCATCGCGCCCGTGTCCCGGCCGAGCGAGTCCAGCCCGAAGTAGTTGCCCTGCACGATTGTGGAGTCCGCGTTCGCGAGGCCCAGCTGGACCGTCGGGAAGCCGTGGATCGCGAGCCCGCGGATCTCCGAGTTGGCCGCGCGGACGTCGAGCCCGTACGGGGTGACGACCCGGATCGAGCCGCTGTGGCTGCCCGGGTCGGTGATCGGCACGTCCGAGCCGTCGATCTCGACGATCGGCGTGCCGGACTCCGGGTTGGCCCCGGGCACCGACCAGCCGTCGATCAGCACGGCCTCCGTGATGGGCGGAAGCGCGGTCTGCGGCTTGATGCGCGCCGCGATCCGGTCCAGATCGAACGCGATCGTGTCCTTGCCCGCCGTCCGGTTCGCGGTCTGGATCGCGGCCCGCAGCGTGCAGAAGCCGTTGCCCTCGTCGGTCTCGCAGACGCCCGTGCCGTCGGTGTGGTCGGGGTCGTCGAGGCCCCAGTTGACGACGATGGTGTCGGCCGCTGCTGCCGGCGCGAACAGCGCCAGCACCGTCAGCGCCAGCAGCAGCGCGCGGGTCACTTGAGGGTGATCGTCTGAGTGACCGCGCCCGCCTTCAGCGTGAGCGTGACGCGCTTCTTGCGCTTGAGGTCACGCGCGGCCTTGCGCGTGAACGTCAGCTTGACGGTGCCCGTCCCCGTGCCGGACGCGACCGTCTTCTTCTTGTAGATCGCCGTGACCTTCGTCTTGGTCGTCGCGTTGGCGAGCTTGACGGTCAGGCCCTTCTTGAGCGCGGTCTTCAGGCTCTGCTTGGGGGTGGAGATCGTCAGCGGCTTGGCGTCGTTCGGGGCCGGAGCCGGGGGCGCGGGCGGCGCGGGCGGCTGCGGCGCGGGCGGCTGCGGCGCCGGGCCGCTGCCGACGGGCGCGGGGCTCCAGTCGGGGTTGTACGCGCCCGGGATGATCAGGCGGCCGTTCGGCGGCGCCACGCAGGCGCCGCTGAGATCGGGCATCTCACCGCGCCAGATGCCGTCGCCCTCGCCCCACACGAGCGAGCGCGCGTCGGGCGAGAAGGCCGGGCCGGTGAACTTGCCGTTCGGCTGCTCGTACTGGAAGCAGCCCTCGACCGCGCCCGTTCCGGGCTGGCCCGTGAAGCGGAACACCGTCAGCAACTGCTCGTCGGTGATGCCGGCGAACAGGTTGCCCTTGATGTCCACGTCGGCCAGCGGCGTGCGGCCCGGATGGGTGAACCACACGGTGCCGTCGTTGTTGGGCGAGCCGACCTTGCGCACGATCGTGTCCTTGGCGAGCGCGTTCGGCTTCTCCGAGTGCAGCAGCCACTCGTTGTCGATCCACGCCGGCCAGGTCCAGCCCGTGTGCAGCGGACGGCTCTGGATGCTGCCGTCGGTGTTCGAGTAGGCGACGGCGGGATACCCGTTGAAGTCGCGGATCTCGTACGCGACCTTCGTGCCGTCGGGCGACACCGCCGGTTCCCAGGGGCCGAACCAGCCAGGGCCGAGCGGCATGTTGATCGAGTTCAACTGCTCGCCCGTGGTGCGATCGATCCGGTACATGTGACTGCCGCTGATGGCGACGAGCGTCCCGTCGTCGCCCTGCGAGGCGGCCTTGTAGGTCCCGTAGTGCGTGACCTGCCGGGCGTTGGAGCCGTCGGGCTCGGCGAGCCAGACATCGTTGCCCTTGATGAAGGAGATGGAGTCGGCCTGAGCCGTCGCGGGAATCGCGAGGCCGGCGAGGAGCACTGCAATGGGGAGGTACCGCATACCGCTGACTATCCGTCGGCGAGTGGGGTACCGTCGTCGTCCGCGCGGTGTGCGTCGCTACACAGAAAGTGGCAGCGCGGCCTGGACGGTCCAGCCCCCTCCGGGGCGTGGACCGCTCGCGAACGTGCCACCGCACGCGTGCACGCGAGCCGCCATCGAGTCGATCCCGTGGCCGCCGCTCGGCAGCTCGTGATGGCCCCCGCCGTCGTCGACGACCGCGAGCTCGAGGCGGTCCGCACGCGCCTTCACCCGCACGCGGACCGTCGCTCCCGCCGCATGCTTGGCGGCGTTGGTGAGCGCCTCGGCGACGACGCACACGACCGTGTGCCGGACCGCCGGCGCGAGCTCGCGCTCCGGCGGCTCCAGGTCGAGCTCGACCCGCTGTCCCGTGGCCCGTGCGGTGTCCGTGACGCGCCGGAGCTCGGCGGCGATGTCGGCCTCGTGGCCGAGCACCTGCGCGAGGCGGCGCAGCTCGACGGTGCCCTGGCGGGCCGCGTCCGCCAGCGGCGCGTACGTCGGCTGCAGTCCGCGCTTGAGCCGCGCCTCCCCCACACCCGCCTGGATCGCGACCGCGGTCAGCGCGTGGCCGACCATGTCGTGCAGCTCGCGCGCGAGCCGCACCCGCTCGCGCCGGACGGCACGCGCCCGCAGCGCGTCGAGCGCGCTCGCCACCTCGGTGAGCGTCATCCCGACCGCGCGCTGCTCGGACGCGAGGTCGTGCAACAGCGCGCCCGCGATCCAGTGGCCGAGGTACAGCAGCGCCGCCGAGAAGTACGACACCGCCTCCCAGTCCCCCGCCGCGTCGAGCCAGAACGCGGCGAGCATCGCGCCCCCGACGATCATCCCGCCCAGCGCCCCGCGCCGTGACCAGTGCGCGCCCAGCACGACGAGCATGAGCGAGGCGGCGAAGTCCGGCGTGGTGACCAGCAGCGCGATCGCGCCGGAGGCGAAGCACACGATCGCCACGCCGGCAAAGACGAGGGACGCGACGAGCGGCGCGCGCGGGACCAGCAGCGGGATCGCGGCCAGCAGCAGCGGCCAGGGCGTCGCGCCGTCGACGACCGCCAGCTCGACGAGTCCGGCCACGGCGAGCAGCGCGCACGCGACCACGAGCGGCGAGGCCGAGCGCAACCGCACAGCTCTGCGGTCGGCGGCGCCCGCGTGGACCCGGCGCAGCCTGGTGTCGTCGACCGCGGCGGGCACGAGCGGCGGCGGGCCGTCGAGCGAGCGGACCGTCTCCTGCATCTCGGCCAGCGCGTCGGCGGCCTGCGCGCGGACGGCGGCCAGCCGCGCGGCGGCCTCGGGCTCCGGCGCGTGCGCGGCGCGCTCCACCAGCTCCGGAAGCGCCGCGATCACGGGCTCGACCCGCTGCTCGATCAGGCTCCACATCCGCAGCTGCTCCGCCGTGCCGGCGTCGCTCGGACCCGCGTCCAGCGCCGCCACGAGCGCGTCACGCTCGGCCACCAGGCGCACCAGCCGCCGGTGCCGCTCGCGGACCATCGCGCCGGTGGCGACGGCCGCCGCGATCAGACCGCAGTTGACCACGATTAGGACGACCTCGGCGCTCGGCAGCGTCGCGCGCCACGTCATGTGCACGGCGAGCAGCAGGACGACGACGGGCAGGCGGCGGACGGGGGCGAGCGCGGCGGCCGCGAAGCCGGCGAACGGCGTCAACAGCGCCAGCGACACGCTCACCCACTCGTTGATCCGCAGCTCCTTGACCAGCATCAGCTCGAGCAGGATCAGCGCCAGGACCGCGATCGGCGCCCGTGGCAGCGCCGCGAACGTCGCCAGCACGACCACGTGCACGGCGATCACCGCCGGCGCCGGGGACGTCTGCGGCATCAGCGTCAGCTCGATCAAGCTGAACGCGAACAGCACCGCCGCGACGCGCGTGATCGGGAGCTTGACCATGCCTCAGGCGGTGAGCGGCAGCCGCGCCTGGACCGTCCAGCCGCCCTCCGGCCGCGGGCCGCTCACGAACGTGCCGCCGCATTCGCGCACGCGATCCGCCATCGACTCCGTCCCGCGCCCGCCGCTGGGCAGCGCCTGGCAGTCGCCACCGTCGTCGACCACGGCCAGCTCGAGGCGATCGGGGCGGGCGTCGAGGCGCACGCGGACGGTCGCGCCGGCGGCGTGCTTGGCGGCGTTGGTGAGCGCCTCACTGGCGACGGCCACGAGCGTGTGCCGCACGTGCGGGTCCAGCTCGGCGGGCGGCTCCTCCAGCTCGAGCTGGACCCGCTGGCCGGTCGCGCGCGCCGTGTCAGTGATCCGCGCCAGCTCGGCCGTGATGTCGGTGTCATCGCCGAGCACGTTCGCCAGCCGCCGCAGCTCGGCGCTGCCCTGGCGCGCGGCCGCCGCCAGCGGCTCGAACTCCGGCGCGAGCCCTTTCCGGAGCCGCGCCTGCGCCACCCCGGCCTGGATCGCTACGGCGGTCAGCGCGTGGCCCACGAGGTCGTGCAGCTCGCGCGCGAGGCGGACCCGCTCGGCCCGGGCCGCACGCGCCTCCAGCTGCGCGAGCGCGTCCGCGATCTCGGCGAGGCCGCTCTCGACCTGCTGCTGCTCGGTCGCGACCTCACGCAGCCGCAGCCCGAAGAACCAGTGTCCGACATACACGAACGCCGTCCCGATGAACGCCAGCGTAGCCCAGTCGAACGTGGGATCCAGGCCCTGCGCGACGAGCAGCCCGGTCGTCACGAGCACGAGGCTCAGGACCGCGCGCGGGAGGCTGGCGGTGGTCGCGGCGACGACGGCGGTGATGATCGCCGAGTAGTCCGCCGCGCGCGCGGCGACCGGGATCTCGCCCGCCAGCGAGCACACGATCGCCGTCACGCCGACCAGCACGGACGTCGTGATCAGCGCCCGCGGCGCCAGCAACGGCAGCAGCGCCAGGATGGGTGCGAAGTAGCTCACCTGCCCGCCGACGAACATCTCGATCACCGCCTCGATCACCAGCAGCCCGCACACGACGGGCAGCGGCGAGATCGAGCGCGTGCGCCCCACGTCGGGCGGTGCGGGCCGCGTGGCCGTGGGCGGCGCGGAGTCGCCGAGCGCGTGGATCGTGGCCTGCATCTCGGCCAGCGCGTCGGCCGCGCGGGCGCGGACGGCGTGCAGCGCGTCCGCGGGATCGCGTGCGGCGCGGGCGGTCTCGACCATGCCGGGCAGCGCGTCGATCGCGGGCTCGATCCGGTGTTCGAGCAGGCTCCAGGTGCGCAGCTGCTCCGCGGTCGCGGCGTCGCCGGGGCCGGTCTCGAGTGCGGCGACTAGGCGGTCGCGCTCGCGCCGGATCGCGCCCAGGCGCTCGTGGCGCCGCTGCAGGAACACGCCGACCCCGATCCCGGCCAGCATCAGCAGCACGTCGCTGTACATGGCCACGAACGGCGCGATGCCGAGCTTCACGCGCCACGCGGTCTGGACGACGACGTGCAGCACCAGCCAGCCGGCCTGGCGGGTCGGCACCAGTGACGCGGCGGAGAACGTCGCGACGAAGAACAGCATCGACCCGCCGGTCATGCCGATCCGGTCCAGGATGAGCCCGCGCGCGACCAGCACCTCGGCCAGCAGCACCCACGCCACCAGGACCGGCGCCCGGGGGAGCGTGAGCAGCGTGCCGAAGAGCACGACATGCACCGCGATCACCTCCCACACGGGGTCGGTGATCGGCCGCAGCCACAGCTCGAGGACGCTGAGCGCGAACAGGGCAGCCGCGGCCACGGGGATCGGAAGCTTCAGCGGAGCGGCCACGAGGCGCGAGTGTGGCATCCGAAAGAGGGCCTGACATCCACCTTTTGGTGTGGGTGGACAACGGTTGTGTGCTCTAGCGTCGGGACCCGTGACGCGCCTTCCCTCCGGTCCGCGACTCTCACTGGCGGCTGACCTCAACGACCTGATCGCCCACCGCATCGCTGCCATACAGATCCAGGCCGCCGTGGCCGAGCGGATGCTCGACGACGCCGCGAGCTCCGGCGTGGCGCGCGCGATCCAGGCCGTCCGCGGGCTCACCGCCGAGGCGATGGACGAGCTGCGCCGGCTCGCGCGGCTGCTCGACGACGGCACGCCGCTCGCGCTCGCTCCCGCGCCGAGCGACGTCCCCGGGGTGGTGACGCCGCTGCCCGGCGGCGTCGCCCTGTGCGCGTACCGCTGCGTCGAGCTGCTCGCCGGGTCCGAGCTCACGTTCACGGTCGACGAGGCCTGGCTCGAGATCCGCTGCCGGGGCGAGGTCGACGCGCGCGACGAGGCCGCGCTGCGCGCGTTCGTGCGGCCGTGCGCGGGGAGCGTCCGACGCCGCGGCGCCGACGGATGGGCGATCAAGCTGCCCCTCGAAGCGTGATCAAGGTCCTGATCGCCGATGACCAGGCCCTCCTGCGCGGCGGCCTGCGGGCCATCCTCGAGGCCGAGGACGACATCGAGGTCGTGGCCGAGGCGTCCGACGGCGTCGAGGCCGTCGACGAGACCCTGCGCACCCATCCGGACGTGGTGTTGATGGACATCCGCATGCCGCGGCTGGACGGGCTGGAGGCGACCAAGCGGCTGCTGGCGTCCGGCACGCGCGCCCGCATCCTCGTGATCACCACCTTCGACCGCGACGAGTACGTCTACCGCGCGTTGCGCGCCGGGGCCGCGGGCTTCTTGCTCAAGTCGACGAGCGGCGAGCGCCTGGCCGAGGCGGTGCGCACCGTGGCCGGCGGCGAGTCGCTGCTCGATCCGGCGATCACGACGCGGCTGGTCGAGCACTTCCTCGCGCGGCCGGACTTCGACCCGGAGGTGCGCGGCCGCCTGGACGGGCTGACGCCGCGTGAGCGCGAGATCCTCGGGCTGCTCGCCCGCGGGATGTCGAACGCCGAGATGGGGCGCGAGCTGTTCTTGAGCGAGACGACGGTCAAGTCGCACGTCACCCGCATGCTGTCCAAGCTCGGCGTCGCCTCCCGCGTGCAGGCCGTCGTGATGGCCTACGAGACCGGGCTGGTGCGGCCGGGTAGTGGGCGGAGCTGACTCCGCACTTCTGAGCCGTTTACCGGATCAAGCGACGGGTAGCCAATCCGGCGTCCCTATCACGGCTTCTCCGGAGGAACTTCCATGCGGTTGTCGTTGGTTGTCGGTCTTGCCCTTGCCTTCCTGTTCGCTCCCGCCGCCGCGCAGGCGAGCGACGCGTCGTTCAAGTCCACGGTCAAGCGCGAGGCGAAGCGGCTCAGCAAGGCCGAGGATCGCTACGAGAAGAACGTCGCGGACGACCTCGAGACCGAAGCGCAGCTGCAGGACGCCAAGACCGAGACGGAGAAGCTGATCCCCGCCGTCCAGCGCTTCCACGACAAGATCGACGCCGAGACGCCCGAGTCGCAGCAGATGAAGACCGCGCAGAAGAAGCTGGTCGACGCAAGCGAGACCTACATCAACGGCCTCAACAAGCTCGCCGACGCGATCGGCGACAAGAGCAAGTCGAAGATCAAGTCCGCGGCCAAGACGCTCGCGAGCGCGGTCAAGAAGTTCCGCTCCGCCGCGAAGACCCTCTCCTAGTAGCTCGTCGGCCCGAAGTCGGGCGGCGCCTCGCTGACGACGGCCTGCACGTCGGCGGCGACGTCGCCCGGCAGCCGGTCCAGGCGCAGCTCCGCGCCGGTGCCCTCGTTGCCGGCGAAGTCGGGGAACCGCTCCTCCAGCAGCTCGCGCGGAGCCTCGACGGAGAACGAGATGCCCACGAGCGGGCCGGCCGTGAAGCCGGCCTGCTCGAACCACAGGCGAATGCGCTCGCCCGTCTCGGTGTCGGCGCGCAGGACGACGAGGACGGCGGCGACGCTCATGCCGTCGCCGCGAGCTCGTCCGCGGCGCTCGGCGCCCACGCGCGCGCGGGGACGGTCACGGCCAGGCTGAGGAAGCGGTCGCCGTCTCGCACCATCGAGCCTTCGCCGACGCTGCGGCGCAGGAACGTCTCGACCGCGTCGGCGCCGACGCTCTCGGCCCACGGCTCGCGCAGCAGCCCGGCGCGCGAGCGGACGCGGTCGCACGCGTCGTAGGCGCACGCCTCCCAGCCAGTGAGCTCGGTCGCGTGGCGCGCGCCGGACGGATGCTCCGCGACGACCGTCGTGGTGCCGTCTCCGCCGGGGACGCGCCAGAGCGCGCCGCGCCGGGGCTCGCGCTGCCAGCGGTCGACCGCGGCCATCACGGCGCGTGCGTAGGCGTCCGGGCGGCGCCCGTCCGCGTGGTCGTAGTCGAAGTAGTAGGCGATCCGCATCAGCGCCTCGTCCGGGAACGGATACAGGAACCGGTACGGGACCAGCGGCCGGACGTTCTGCAGGTCGAACGCGGCGGGGTCGTCGTGGTAGGGCGCAAAGCGGTCCAGGCGCACGGGTCCGTACGCGCTCGGCGGGTCCAGGAACCGGATGCGCTCCATCAGCTCCAGCATGGCGGCGTAGTCGGCGGCGGTCTCCCCGGGGAACCCGTAGAGGACGTTCCACTCGGCGCGGATGCCGTGCTCACGGCACCACTTGAGCAGCTGCACGTTCTGCAGCGCGGTGGTGCCTTTGCGCATCAGCTTGAGCACGTGGTCGTTGAGGCTCTCGATGCCGGGTTGGATGCGCCGGACGCCCGCGGCCGCCAGCAGCGCGAGCTGCTCGTTGGAGAGGTTCGCCTTGACCTCGTAGAAGAGCGAGAGCCCGGGGTGCTCGAGCGCCAGCCGCGGCAGGAGCGTCTTGAAGTACTCCATGTCGAGGATGTTGTCGACGACATTGAACTGCGTCGTCCCGTAGCGCTCGCCGAGGTGCAGGATCTCCGCCAGCGCGCGGTCCGCCGACTTGGAGCGGAACGCCATCGAGTTGCCGTTCAGGCCGCAGAACGTGCAGTGCGAGCGGGCGCCCCACCAGCACCCGCGGCCCGTCTCGAGCAGCAGCGTCGGCGTCAGCCCGGCGGCGCTCGGGCTGGCCTGCTGGTCGCGCAGGAACGGGTCATAGTCGGGGTACGGCAGCGCGTCGAGGTCGTGTAGCAGCGGCGCGGGCGCGGTGGCGGTCGACGTTCCGCCGGCGCGGTGGACGATCCCGCGCACGTGGCCGAGGTCGCCGTGAAGCGCGGCGAGCACGGCCGGGAACGAGCGGTCGGCCTCGCCGGAGCACACGAGGTCGACGAAGCGGAAGCGGCGGTGCAGCTCGCGGCCCATCTCCGCTTCCCAGTTCGCGCCGCCGAACGCGATCGTCAGGTGCGGGTGGTGCTGCTTGACCCGCCGCGCCAGCGCGAGCGAGGCGATGTTCTGCTCGAACGTGGACGTGAAGCCGACGACGTCGTAGGCGTCCCAGTCGACCGTCTGCACGCAGTGGGTCAGGTACGGCTCGCAGTAGGCCCGCAGGCGCAGCAGGCGGCGGACCGCCGTTTCGTCGAGCCCCCACTCGCGCGTGAGGACGCGCTCGACGTACGCCGCGTCCGCCGCTGGCCGCGGGCCATACAGGGCGGCCGTGAACAGCCAGTCGCCGGCGAACGCCGTATACGGCAGCTCGCTCGAGACCCACTGGTACTCGCGCAGGCCGATCAGGTCCGCGAACGGGAACGCGAGATAGCGGGTCTCGCACGGGATGCCCGCCGCCTCCAGCTCGGCCTGCAGCAGGCCGAGCCCGAGCGACGGGCGCTCCAGCGCCGCGAACGGCGCGCTGACCAACAGCACCCGCGGTGGCGCGGGGTCACTCGCCGAAGTCGATCTCATCGTTGACGAGCAGCTCCTCGATCGCGTCCGCGTCCTCGGCCGACAGGCCCTGATGGCCCGCGGGCCCGATAGGGCCCGGGTTGATCGGGCCGGGCCCCGGGCCGATGGGCTGCGGGCCGATCGGGCCCGGGCCGATCGGCTGCGGCCCGATCGGGCCTGGGTTGATCGGCTGCGGGCCGATGGGCTGGGGCCCCACGATCGGCCCCGGCGTGATCGGAACCGGCCCGATCGCCCGCAGGCACCGCACCCGCGCCATCAGCACCGCGCGGTGGGCGTCGACGAGCCCCGCGCCCGTCGCCAGGTCGTACCCGGCTCCGGCGGGATGGTTGAAGTTGGGGTGGTTGCGGCCGGCGGTGACGTCGCGCGCCGTGCGCCGGATCACGTCCTTGACCTCGGCGGGCGTGAGCCGCCCGCAGGCCTCCCGGATGAGTGCGCAGACGCCGGCGATCTGCGGCGCCGCGGCCGAGGTCCCGCTGAACGCCGCCCAGCCGTCGTTGTTGGTCGTCTCGTCGCCGTTCGGGTGCGTGCCGCCGGAGCCGTCGACGTCGATGGCGTCGCCGCCCTCGACCGGCAGCATGATGTACTTCGCGCCCGGCCGCATGCCGACCAGCCCGGACGCGTCCGGCACGCCGCGCCCCGGATAGATGTTGCTCTGGAAGCCGCTGGCGTAGTCCGACGCGCGCGTCGAGCCGTCTGCCTGCAGGAACACGCCGCCCGCCGAGATCACGTCCGGATGTTGGCCCGGGAAGCCCCAGTGCCCGTTTCCGGCGCTGAAGACGACGATGATCCCGCCCGCGACCGCCGCCGAGATGGCCGCCGCCAGCGCCTGGTTGGCCGCGCTGAGCGGCCCGTTCGGCTGACTCGAGCCCCACGAGCACGAGATGATGTGCGGCGCGAGGTTCACCGCCGCGTTGAACGCGCCGACGGAGTTGACGAAGTTGATCTTCACCATCGTGAAGTCGATGTCCGGCGCGACCGCGAACGCGTTGGCGGACTCGCCGGTGCCGTGCCCGCTCTCGTCGGCCGCGGGGTTGACCGCCGCTGGCCCGAGCACCACGGGCGAGGACCGGTACCCGCGCTGGGTGAAGTACGGGTGCGCGAACCAGCCCGAGTCGACCATCACCAGCTTCACGTTGCGCCCCGTCACCCCCGCCCGGTGCGCGCGGTCGGCGTTCACGCCGAGCGACACGTCCCCCGGCACCCGCAGATGCCAGTACGACTTCAGCGGCGCGAACGCGTTCTGCATCGGGTACATCGGCTCTTCGATCGCCACCCCTTCGAGCACGTCTGCGAACCGGCTCGAGGCCACGTCGATGAGCCCGGACTGCGCCGTCTCCGGGCAGTCGATGTACGTCGCGGTGTCCTGGTTCTGGCCCGGCTTGAGGACCTCCCGCTCCTCCGTGACGAGCGTCGTCCCGAACGCCTCCTCGTACGTCTCCCGCGGCGCGGCGATGTTGATCGTCGTCGGCGCCACCTGCAGCACCCGGAACCCCGCCTCCTGCAGCCGCGTCACCGCCGCCTGCAGCACGCGGGCGTCGGACACGTACGCGCCGACGTTGGCCGCCGTGACGGTGGACCCCGCGTCGAACAGCGAGCCGCCGCCGATCGAGCGCGGCGACGCCTGCGCGTAGATCAAATCCGGGAACGCCGAGGCCTTCGTACTCGCGCTGCGCTTGCTCGCGCGAGGCTTCTTGGGCGGCATGAGACCTCCATCGGATCGTGAGGACGAACCACCAGCGCCGCGGTTCTATCCAGGAGATCCTTACCCGTGGAGAATCCTTGCGATGGGGCGGCGATCACGCATTCCGCCCCAGCAGACGACGTTCCGGTTTGTCTGCACGCTGACATTTCAGCCCTGGCCACCGCCAGCCGCCCTCAGGCGTTGCTGAGCTCGCGCTCGGCGCTCTGCACGACGCCCGCGCGGTTCTTGTGGGCGCGCTCGTACGCGCGGACCTGCTCGGCGACGTCGTCGTCGCCGTCGGCCAGCCGCGACTGGATGTCGGCGACGTTGAGCTCGTCGTAGCCGGGCCACGGCTCGTTGCCGCGCAGCGTGTCGATGCGGTTGAGCACCGTGCTGCGGCTGCGCTCGCGCCGCTCATACGAGTCGACCTTCGCGAGGTCGATCTGGGACAGCTCGGGCAGGCGGCTGGTGATCTCGTCGGCGGTGAGCGAGTCATAGCGCGCGATCGGCAGGTTGTCCTCGCCCGCGACGGCGCCCTTGACCTGTCCCTCAGCCTGCACGACGCCCGGGACCTTGCGGGCCTGGCGTGTGGTGCGCTTGGTGGCGGCCGCGGCCTTGCGCGCCGTAGCCTTGGTCTGCTCGCCGGCCTCGCGGACGGCGTCGGCGGCGCCGGTCTCGGTCACGTCGTAGGACGGCTTGCCCTTGACCTCGGCGCCGAAGACCGCGGCGGTCAGCTTCGGGAGCTCGCGCTCGATGCGCTCCAGCATGCGCTTCTCGTCGGCACGGATCGACGCCGCGAGCTTGGCGGTCCGCGTGTCGCCGGCCGCGTTCGCGAGGTGCTCGAGCACCGTGTAGGTGGCGATCTCCATCGCCTCCGACGTGTAGGCGTCCTTGGCGTTCTTGAGGACCTTCTCCTCGCCGCCGGAGCCGCGCACGAGATCGAACGGCGTCTTGCCCAGCGCGAGCACCTGGCCGGCGACGGAGCCGACGGCGCCGAAGACGGCCATCACCGGGTTCGAGCCCTGGTCGAGCTCGCCCAGGCGACCGGCGACGCGCTCAGCATGCTCGCGCGTCTCACGCAGATGCGTCTCGAGCGCGCTGCGGTAGGCGCCGCGCGGCGTCATCGCGATCTGCGACTGCAGGACGCGGACGAGCGCCTGCTCGGTCGCGTGCGCCTCGTTGAGGTACTGCACGATCTTCTGCTCTTGCTTGCTCTGTCCGGACTGACCCATGGGGAGTCTCCAATCTCATTGCGAGCTTTGAGACTGCCCTTCGGGCGCGTCATCCAAACGCACGTTCGACTCGTGTGCGGGGTCACACACTCGAACGTCCGTTCGCGGAATATGGCCCGGGCTTCGGCCGCGGACGCCCGCCGGGGAAGGCGAGGCGCAGGATCGTGCGCTGGACATGCCCAGCTGCTTGAGGAACGGACCGGAGTTGTACGGAAGCCGGTAGCGCTCGCAGATGTCCTTGACCTTGGGCGCGATCTCGGAGTAGCGCGTGCTGGGCATGTCGGGGAACAGGTGATGCTCGACCTGGTAGCCGAGGTTCCCGCTCATCACGTGAAACAGCGGACTGCCCTCGATGTTGGCGGCGCCGAGCAGCTGGCGCACGTAGAAGCGGCCGCGGTTCTCGTCGGCGACCTCGGCTTCGCTGAACGTGTAGGTCTGGTCGGGGAAGTGGCCGCAGAAGATGATCGAGTGCGCCCACACGTTGCGCAGCACGTTCGCGGTGAAGTTCGCCGCGAGCGTGCTCTTGAACCCCTTGCGGCCCGCCAGCAGCGGATACGCGACGTAGTCCTTGGCGATCTGGTTCGCCGCCTTGCGGGCCATCCCGAGCAGCTCGGTCTTGAGCTCGGCGACCGGCTTCTCCCCGCTGCGGATCGCGTCGAGGTCGAGGTCGTGGAACGCGACCCCCACTCGAAGAACGCCATCAGCCCGACGTTGTAGACCGGCTGCAGCAGGTAGACCGGGCGCCACGGCTGGTGCGGGTCGATCCGCATGATCTTGTAGCCGAGGTCCTTGTCCTTGTCCCGGATGTTCGTGTACGTGTGATGGACGTAGTTGTGCGAGTGCTTCCACGCCGCGGGCGTCGACGCGGAATCCCAGTCCCAGGAGGAGGAGTGGATGTACGGGTCGTGCATCCAGTCCCACTGGCCGTGCATCACGTTGTGGCCGATCTCCATGTTCTCGAGGACCTTGGCCACCGAGAGCGTCGCCGTGCCCAGGATCCACGCGGGCTTGTAGCGCGCGCCGAACAGGAGCACGCGACCGAGGACGGCCAGCTCGCGGTGGACTCGGATCAGGCGCGTGATATAGCGCCGGTCGCGTTCGCCGAGCTCGGCGAAGACCTCGTCGTGGATCGCGTCGAATTCGCGCGCGAGCTCGTCGATCTCCTCGTCGGTCAGTTGCGCCAGCGGGCTTTCGATCATCGTTGACACGTCAGGTTCCTTCGGGTTTCAGAGCGCGATCTCGATCGGCCCTTCGGGGGCGTTGATGCAGGTGCGGACGATCTCTCCACGCTGGCCGGAGACCTTGCCGGTGCGCAGGTCGCGCACACGGCCGGAGCCAAGGCGGCCGACACACGTGCGGCAGATGCCCATGCGGCAGCCGTACGCGAGGTCCAGCCCCGCGCGCTCGCCGGCCACGAGGATCGGGATGGTCCCGTCGGACTGCGCGTGCGTCGCGCTGGCGGTGAACGCGATCGGGCCGCCGCTGCCGCCGGCGCCATGGCCGTCGATCACGGGCTGGAAGCGCTCCATCCGCAGCCGCGGTGCGACGCCGGCGCGCGACCAATGTTCGGTCAGCGCGTCCAGCATCGCCCCCGGCCCGCTCGCGAAGGTCTCGCGGCCGCGCCAGTCCGGGCAGAGGCGCTCGAGGTCGCTCGCGGCCAGGCGCCCGGCCGCGCCGGTGAGCTGAAGATGCAGCCGGTACCCGGGGTGGCGGGCCGCGAGTGCGTGAAGCTGGGTCCCGAACACGACGTCCTGCGCCGTCCGCGCGGAGTGCACGTGCGCGGCGTCGGCCAGCCGGTCGCGACGGTCGAGGTCGCGCAGCATGCTCATGATCGGCGTGATCCCGCTGCCGGCGCTGATGAACAGCAGCGCGCGCGGAATCGGGTCGAGCAGGGTGAACTCGCCCTCGACGCCGCCCAGCCGCACGATCGTCCCGGGCCGCGCCTGGCGCACGAGGTACGGCGACACCTTCCCGGTGCCCAGCAGCTTGGGCGTGATCGAGATGCACCCGTCCGGGCGGCCCGGGTCCGACGTCAGCGAGTACGCCCGCCAGTGGTGGATGCCGTCGACCACCACGCCCACGCGCAGGAACTGGCCGGGCAGATGGCCCGGCCACACCCAGCCGGGCCGGATCACGACCGTGACCGAGTCCGGGGTCTCGGGCTCGATCGCCTCGATCCGCCCGCGCACTCGCGGGTCGTCCACAGCGGATTGATCAGCTCCGGGTAGTCGTCGCCCGCAGCGGCGTGAACAGCACGCGCGCGGCGCGCAGCAGGCCGCGGTGGGCCGGCGCGACCTGGGGTTGTGCGCCGCGTTCAGCCACGGACACCCGCGCGATCGGCCATCAGTTCCTCAGCCGGTGCGGGGCGTGATCCCACAACCGTGGGCGGAACGTCGAGGATGCGAACACAGGGGCCACCTCCGAACCGCTCGTAGAGCCGAAAGTTCGGAAGTCAGCAAGTGGTGCCGAGCGCCTCGACCCCGCCGACATGCCCTCCAGTCGAGGAGTCTACCCCGATGAATGTCCGTCGAGCCAGAACAACTCGACTGCGAGATCAGGGCCGACGTGGTGGTTGGAGATGAAGGTCACGACAGCGCGTCCGGTGAGTTGCTCGACCGCCTCCACGAACTTGTGCCGCATCGCGTCCTGAAACTGGCCGCGGGCGTCGTGGACGCTGCCTGTCCGGCCGATCTCGATCAACGTCTTCTCGACGTCGGTGTAGATGCCGCCGAGCACGCAGGCCAGCAGGTCGTCCCCGAGCATCTGAGTCTTCGCCGTCGCCGGCGCGCGGTTGTAATAGCGCAGATGCAGCGCCACCATCGCGTCGGTCACAGCATCCAGGAGCGCTTGGCCGGCGAGCGGATCGGGAGGATCAGCCGGGGACAAGTGCGCCCGCGCAGGTTAGGCATCGCTCGTGGTGCTCGAGCAACCTCGCCGGGGCCGCCGCTTGCCAGACCACGCCGCATTCGCCTTGGCAGGCGACGGGCGCGCCGGTCTCCGGCGTGGTGTCCGCCTCGGCTAGCCGCTGGTTGATCGCCATCCCGGCTTGCGCCTCATACCAGCCGTTGAGCCGGTCGCGCTCGTCCAGGAACAGATCCACCCAGGTCTGGGCCCGCAGGCGCTGCCGGACGTCCTCCGGCGCCCACGCGCGATGCACCTGTCCATCGGCCGCGTGCAGCCAGACGACGCGTCCGTCGACTGACATCACGCGCCCGGGAACGACCCGCGCGTTGACCGCATTGGCCGGCGGGCCCGCATCCGAGCCGGTGGGTGCGTCCGGGTCCGCCGTCAGAAGCTCGACGCCGGCAAGCCGAAGTGGGGCATCGAGGTGCGGGGGCGCCGCGATCACGAGCAGTCGGGAGCCGTCTTGGCGCGCGCGAGCCGAACGGGAGATGATGGCATCCAGCCCTGCGGCGTCGGCCGCCGAGACGTCCTGCAGCTCCAGCAGCACCAGGCGCGCGTGCTCGAGCGCGTCGTCGAGCGCGTCGGCGAGCTCGAGGGCGGCGTCCGCGTTCAGGCGGCCGGAGGCCCGGGCCGCGGCGGCCTGCTCGCTCACGAGCGACCAGCTGCAGCTGAAGCGTGGCGCGTCACCACGGGACGAAGGGCTGTCGGCAGACATCAAGGGCTCCGGATCGCTTTTGCTCCTCGAAGTCCGAGTTGAGCTGCCACATCCGTGACCTCTCGAACAGCCCTCACCCGTAAACGATACCGGGAGATACGCTTGTGCTCACGTGACCGAGGACGCCCACAGCCTGCACGCGACGCACGGCGAGGTATTGACCGCGATCTCAGACGGCATGGTGGCGCTCCTGAAGGAGTTCTACGGCCGCGGTCCGACGCAGGCCAAGACCTACTACCAGGACGATCTCGTCGTCTGCCTGCTGCGCGGCGGCTTCACGCGCGTGGAGCAGACGCTGCTCGACGGCGGGCGCGGGCACGCGGTGATCGCGCAGCGGATGGAGTTCCAAGAGGTCATGCGCGAGCGCTTCGTGGCCGTCATCGAGCACGCGACCGGCCGGCCTGTGGTGGGCTTCATGAGCGGCAACCAGCAGGACCCGGACATGATCTGCGAGGTCTTCGTCCTGAGTCCCAGCGACCTCGTCGACTCCCACGAGGCGCGCCCCGGTTCCGTCAAGCCCGGCTGACGGGCGTTTGATAGCGGCACGGTGCCGGGTAGTGCCTCTGGGTCGAGGGCAGTGAGGCCGAGGCTCGCAACGCGAGCGGCGGTCTGTTGACTTCGTCGGACCGACGGTGCCGCATGCTCCGTCACGCGTCCGCGAGTTGCGCTCTCGCCCCAGGCTCGAGCCCGTCCGCGGTCCCGTGACGACTGCGGTCGCTCGTTCCCACCTGAGACCTATTCCCGTGATCGCAGCGGCCAGGCCTACCGGCGTCCGTGCGGCACGACAACAAGGAGGCCGACATGGCCGCAGCACCCGCGTCCGAGCGCACCCGCGCCCGCAACGAGCACACTGAAGTCCGGCGCAGCACCGAGACCAAGGCCGCCTTCAAGACCACCGAGCTGATCGCGTACGTCGCGGCGGTCGTCGCCGTGCTCATCGCCGCGATGATTGTGGATGAGAGCGACGCCGGCGGCTTCGGCGCCCAGCAGGCGTGGCTGTACGTGACCCTGCTGACCGTGGGCTACATGATCAGCCGCGGGCTGGCGAAGTCCGGCAGCCGCGACCCGTACACCGAGAGCCGCGACTAGCCGTCGCCACGCCGCACGACGCGACCCGCGGGCCGCGTCGTGCGCGGGCCCTCGGACGCAGCCATGGCGACCTCGTCCTCCACCGCCGAAGAGCTGATCCCGCGTATGCGCGGCCGCCTGCACGTCTACGCGTTCTGGTGCGCCCTGATCGCGGCGGGTGTCCTCATGGCGCTGGCACCTTCCGGCGCCGCCCGCACGGCGTGCGCGGTCTACGGCACGGCGCTGTGCGCGCTGTTCGCCGTCAGCGCCCTCTACCACCGCTGGCGCTGGGACCCCCGCTGGCGGCCCATCCTGCGGCGGCTGGACCACAGCACGATCCACGTCTTCATCGCCGCGTCCACCACTCCGCTGGCCGTGCTCGTCCTCGACGGCCGCCTGCAGACGTTCGTGCTCGCCTGCGCGTGGACCGGCGCGCTGGGCGGCATCGCCCTCAGCCTGGCGTGGATCGACGCGCCGCGCGCGCTCGTCGCCGCCAGCTACGTGCTCGTCGGCTGGGCCGCGCTCGCCGCCATTCCGCGCCTGCCCGAGCAGCTGCCGACCGTCCCGCTGCTGCTGCTAGCCGCGGGCGCCGCGCTCTACATCGTCGGCGCCGCCGTCTACGCCGTGAGGCGCCCGGATCCGTGGCCGGCGGTGTTCGGCTTCCACGAGGTCTTCCACGGGCTGGTCGTCGTCGCCGCGGCGAGCCACTTCGCGGCCTTCGCGGGCTGGATCGTGCCCGGCGGCCCCGCGACCTAGCCCCGTCTTGAACCACGGCGACGAAATCAGGCGCGGCGGTACATGACCGCCGACGGCCACGTCGAGGGCGAGCGACGCGCACCGCTCATCCGCCCGCCGGCGTTGCACACGGGCGAGGGCCGGACCGCGAGCCGGCTGGAGCTCTTCTTCGACCTGGCCTACGTGCTCGTGGTCGCCGAGCTGGCGACGGCGTTCGTCGACGATCTCACCTGGCACGGCACGGGCGTCTTCGCCGGCCTGTTCGCGACCATCTGGTTCTCCTGGGTCGGGTTCACGCTCTACGCGAACCGCTTCGACACCGACGACGTCGTCTTTCGCGTCATCAAGCTGGTCGCGACGCTCGCGATCGCCGGCTGCGCCGCCAGCGCCACCGAGGCCACCGGGTCGCTGGGCTGGGCCTTCGCGGCGAGCTTCCTCGTGGCCCGGATCATGCTCGTGCTGCTCTACCTCAGAGCCTGGCGTCACGTGCAACCCGCGCGTGGCACGATCGGCGTCTACCTCGCGGC
Source organism: Solirubrobacter deserti (assembly GCF_027587175.1). Lineage (GTDB taxonomy): Bacteria > Actinomycetota > Thermoleophilia > Solirubrobacterales > Solirubrobacteraceae > Solirubrobacter > Solirubrobacter deserti. Next base: position 112,537 of record NZ_JAPCID010000005.1, on the reverse strand, counting down.
CGCCACGCTCAGCGCGGCGCTGTGGGCGGTCTCGATCGCCCTCACCGGCACGGGCCGCTATGTGCTGTGGGGTGTCGCCGTGCTCCTCGACGTCGCCGCGCCGCTGCTCGCGACCCGGCACGCCAACGACGTCCCGCTTCACCTCGAGCATCTCCCGGAGCGCTTCGGCCTGCTCGTGATCCTCGTCCTGGGCGAAGCGGTCGGCGCGACCGTCACCGGCGTGCACGACGCGAAGTGGGCCGGCGCCGCGGTCGGCGTCGCCGTGCTCGGGTTCGCGCTCACGGCCGCGCTGTGGTGGAACTACTTCGACGTCGGCGCCGCCAGCAGCGCGGAGGACCTGCAGGAGCGCGAAGCGCACCCGTCGTCGGCGGACCACGAGGGTGAACGCCACGACCTGTTCATCTACGGCCATCTCCCCCTGACGCTGGGGATCGCCATCGCGGGCATCGGGCTGGAGGATCTGGTGCTGCATCCCGATGCGCCGCTGCCGTCCGCGGGCGGATGGGCGCTGGGCGCCGGCGTCGCACTGTTCTTCGCGGGTGCCGCGATCATCGTCGCGGGCGCCGATCACCGCTGGCGGACGGCGTTCCCGTGGCCGGCGGCCGCGATCCCGATCGTGGTGGTTCCGGCTTTGATCCCCGGGCTCTCCGCGACCGTCGCGGCCGCCGCCGTCGCCATCATCGCGCTCACGGCGGCGGTGGTCGGAACCCGCGCGCGACGCCGCTGAGCGGCTAGTACCACTTGCCCTTCGCGAAGCCGCCGAAGGCGACGAGGCCGATGAGCGCAATGATCAGCCCGATCAGCACGCTCCACACGATCGCCACGACGATGCCGACGATCACCAGGATGCCCCCGAGGCCGATGCCGCCCATGTTGCCGCCTGCGCCTTGCCGTGCCATGTGTCCTCCTAGGGACGTTGTGGCTAGGCTCTACCCACGGCGCGTCGCTTCCAGCTCACCCCGGGCTGGTCGGTGCGAGCACGACGGTCGTCGCGTCGTCCTGGAACCCGTCCTCGGAGCTCGCGGTGAGCGCGTCCTCGAGCGCTCGGACCGTCTCGGGAGCCGTGGCGGCCGGCGTCCGGCGCGCGAGCGCACGGATCCCCTCGATGCCGAACACGCCGCCGTCGCGCGTGCGGCGAGCGAGCACGCCGTCGGAGACGAGCACCAGTCGCTGGCCCGGCAGCAGCCGGTGGCGGGTGGCCTCGAGGTCGCGGTCGGCCGCTCCGCGCCCGAGGCTGTCGTAGTCCGGGCAGGCCAGCTCGGTGACGGCACCGTGCTCGTCGATCAGCAGCGGCCGCGGGTCGCCGCACGTGATCCAGGTGAACGTGTTGGACGGTCCATGCCAGCGGGCGATCGTCGCGTCCACGCACGCGCCGTCGACCGCCACCTCCGCGATCGCGTGCCGCATCGCGCGCAGCACGGCCCCCAGCTCGCCCGTCACCTTGCGCTTGGCCCGGAACGCGCCGAGGACGACGGCCGCGAGCGCGGCCGCGGTGGTGCCGTGGCCCGCGCTGTCGGCGACGCCGAGCCACACCCCGTCACGGTTCTCGGCGTAGTCGAACCAGTCGCCGCCGGTCGCGTACCCCGGGATCACGTTGCCGGCGACGATCGCCCCGGTGAGGCGTGCGATCCGCGGCGGGAGCAGGTGCTGCTGGATCTCCGCGGCGGGCGTGGTCTCGCGGCGCCGGCGCGCGCTGTCGAAGACGTCGGTGTACGCGTCCGCGACGGCCAGCGCGACGGCCGCGTGGCGGGCGAGAGCGGCGAGCGCCGGCTCCGGGGCGTCGACGGCCAGTAGGACGCCGAGCGTCCGGCCGCGCAGTGAGAGCGGGGCCAGGACGCTGCCCGCCAGCTCGCGCTCGACCTGCGCGCGCAGGGCCGGCAGCGCGTCGCGAGGCAGCTCCGGCCCGACCGCCAACGGCACGTCGAGCGTGGCGGGGAACTCCTCTGAGCCGGCCAGGCGCACCAGGTGGGCGCCCTCGATGTCGATCAGGTACAGCGCGGCCGACGTGACGCCGGCCAGGCGCCGGGCCTCGGAGACGACCTGGTCGCCCAGTAACTGCGGCGGCACCTTGTTGAGCACGTCGGTGACGTCGAGCGGCGGGAGCTCCTCGGCGTCCACGCTGGGCGGCTGCGCGTCCGCGCGCCGGCGGGCCGCCTCGACGAGCCCGGCCCGTGAGCCGAAGTGGCGGTAGACGGTGGCGCGCGAGACCTGCGCCGCGGCGGCGATCTCCTCGAGGCTGGCTTCGGGCACGGTCCGCAGCAGCGCGCTGGCGCTGCGCAGGACGCGCTCAGCGTTCTGGGCGGCGTCGGAGCGCATGGGGTGGTCGTCTCCCCGAACCGGAACACTCAAACGCGACTTGTGTCTCAGTTGAGTCGTTTTGTGTCAGAAATGACGCGAAGTTCGTTTCACTTGCGGAGCCTGAGGACAATCTCTTAGGGCGACGCGGACCACTGCGACGCTTCGCTTCGGTCTTCGTCTGAGAGAAGGGACTTCCATGTCGAGCTCCCCCGCCGCCGTCAAGGCCGGCGACGCGCCGTCCGACGGCCAAAGCGAGACGCCCACACGCAGCGACGTCCTTCAGCGTCAGCGCGACGAGTTCGGTGGCTTCTCCTGGGGCGCGGACGCCTTCGGCTGGCTGGTCGCCGTCGGCATCGCCACGTTGCTGACCGCGCTGCTGGCCGCCACCGGCGCGGCCGTCGGCCCCACGCAGGCCGACACCGCCGATGCGACCGACAACGCGACCACGATCGGGATCGCCGGCGGCGTCGCGCTGCTGGTCATCTTGCTCATCGCGTACTACTGCGGCGGCTACGTCGCGGGCCGCATGGCGCGCTTCAACGGCCCGCGCCAGGGCATCGGCGTGTGGCTGATCGGCTTGATCGTGACGATCGCGCTCGCCGCCGCCGGCGCGCTGCTGGGCGCCGAGTACAACGTGCTCTCCCAGCTCAACCTGCCGCGCATCCCGGTCGACGAAGGCTCGCTGACCACCGGCGGGCTGATCGCCCTCGCCGCCGTCGTGATCGGCACGCTGGTCGCCGCGCTCGCGGGCGGCAAGGCCGGTACCCACTTCCATCGCAAGGTCGACAAGGTCGGCCAGGCGTGACTTTCAATCAGAAGGAGGCCACCATGGCCACTACCCCGAGCGACGTTCTCAGCTGGCGCGGACAGACCCTGATCGACGCCCACGACGAGAAGATCGGCAAGATCGAGGAGATCTACCTCGACGCCGACACCAACGAGCCCGAGTGGGCCCTCGTGACGACCGGGATGTTCGGCAACAAGCAGTCGTTCGTCCCGATCCAGGGAGCGACCGATGGCGCCGACGGAAACGGCATTCGCGTGCCGTTCGAGAAGGCGACCGTCAAGGACGCCCCGAAGATCGAGCCCGACGGTGCGCTGTCCCCGCAGGAGGAGGACGCCCTCTACCGCCACTACGGGCGCGACGAGGCCGGCTCCTCACGTCAGGGCCAGCCCCTGGCCACCGGTGAGCGCGGCGGTCCCGGCCAGGACACCAGCGGCCCGAACACCGACGACGCCATGACGCGGTCCGAAGAGGAGCTGCGTGTCGGCACGACCGAGCGCGAAGCCGGCCGCGTGCGCCTGAAGAAGTACATCGTCGAGGACCAGGTCACCGAGACGGTCCCGGTCCGGCGCGAAGAGGTCCGCGTCGAGCGCGAGCCGATCACCGACGCCAACCGCGGTGACGCGCTCGACGGTCCCGACCTCTCCGAGGAAGAGCACGAGGTCGTCCTGCACGCCGAGGAGGCCGTCGTCGACAAGAAGACCGTTCCCAAGGAGCGCGTCCGCCTCGACAAGGACGTCACGACCACCGAGGAGACCGTCACCGACACGGTGCGCTCCGAGCGCGTCGACGTCGACGACGCCCGCCGATGACATCCCGCCCCGATCCGACCGCGGCCGGACGGGGCTGAAACGCCGCCTCCCGCCGGCTCGCTCACGAGTCGGCGCCGGAGCTCGTCGTCCGCTGCTGGGACGCCCCGCCGTGCCAGTCGAAGCACAGCGTCGTCGCGTCGTCGCCGAGCGTGCCGCCGGTGGCCTGGAGGAGCGTCTCGGACAGCTGTCGCACGGCTTCGCGCGGGTGCATCGCGCGCGTCGCCTCGAGCACCGCCGCGATGTCGACGGTCTCCGCGTTGCGCTCCAACATGCCGTCGGTGACGAAGAGGATGCGATCGCCGGCCTGCAGCGGCAGTGTCTGCACCTGGTAGTCGTAGCCGGCGAGGATCCCGAACGGCGGGTCGGCCGCGAGCCGCAGGCGCTCCACGCGACCGTCACGGAGTCGAAACGGCGGAGGGTGGCCGGCGTTGACGATGGTCGCAGTCTGCGACCCCAGGTCCACGCGGGCGAGTTGGCCCGTGACGAAGCCGCCGTGGTCCGAGAACGTCGCGAGCTGCGTGTTGGCGCGGCTCGCTTGCTCGGTCAGCCCGAGGCCGGCGCGGCGCGCGTTGCGCAGTCCCCCGACGAGCACCGTCGCCAGCACCGCGGCGTCGACCTCATGCCCCATCGCGTCGGTCATCGACAGGTGCAGCGTGTCGCGCTCGAGGGCGAAGTCGAACGTGTCACCGCCCACGTTGCCGGCGGGCTCCAGCCAGGCCGCAAGCGTGAACTGCCCGCCCTCGCACGTGTATGCGCCGGGCAGCAGGCGATGCTGGATCTCGGCGGCCAGGGACAGCGGCACCGAGCGCTGCCCCCAGACGAAGAGGTCGGTGAAGCGACGATTCGCGATCACGACGTACGCGAGCGCGTGCGCGGCGAGGGCGATGTCGGCCACGGTCTGCTCGTCAGGCGCCCCGAGCAGGCACACCTCCAGCACGCCGATGGCTTCTCCGCGGTTGGTCACCGGAGCGCATACGCGCGTGTGGCTCGTGCCGTCCTCGATTTGAACGGCCTGGGTGGCGAGCGCCCGGCCCTGCGGGCTGCCGGTCAGATCCACCCGTTCGGCGGTCTCGCGACCCTGGGTCCGCACCGTCGTCGGATGCGCCGCGTGGCCGAGCCGGATCAAGGCCTGACCGCTGAAGTCGGCGATCAGGAACGACACCCTCTTGGCCGCGACGGCCTGGGACAGTTGCGCGCCGACCACGTCGACCGCAGCCACCGGCGGCGCGTTCTCGACGGCCGCGATCAGCTGCCCGAAGTCCAGCCGTGCCGAGCGTCGCAACGTCACCTCACCGTCGACGCTTGCCAGTTCTCGACGATGGAGCCGCACGCCGATCAGCGGAGCGAAGTCGTTGTCGCCGCGCCGACCGTTGCCGGCTCGAACCGTGTGCGCGCGGCGGCGGCGAGCGCGTGGCGGCGCAGAGCGGCGATCTCCACGCGGAGCTCTTCGAGGCTCTCCTCCCGCCCGCGTGACCGCTCGTACAGCGCCTCGATGGCGGTCCAGACGTCGTCCACGGCGACGGGCGCCACCGGCGCGGGAGACGGCTCGGCATCGGCAATGAGCGCGGCCATCGGTGATGAGCCCGCTTCGTGGCTCGGAGTCAGCCGCCGGCGTTGACGCACGCAGACGGCGGCACGTGCCTCCGCCGGCCACGCCGCGTGGTGCAGAAGCCACGTCCCGTCCGTCCGGCGCGTCACGCGGCCGCGCCGCGCGAGGCTCCCGAGCGCCGTGGAGACCGTCGGCCGTTGGGCGCCGACCAGCTGGCCCAGAGCGCGATGCGAGAGCGCCAGCGCGACCACCACGCCGTCGGTGCTGACGCGTCCCCAACGCTCGGCGAGGTGCCACAGCAGCGCCTCCAAACGATCCTGCACGCGATTGAGGTGCGCGATGGCCTGCATGACGGCGAGCCGCTGCGAGCGGGCGCTGAGCCGATCGATCAGGGCGGCGTTGATCCCCGGGTACTGGCTCAGCCGTGCCGCGACGAGGCGATCCAGGAGCGCGATGCGCACCGGGGCGAGCACGTTCCAGTGAACCGCCGTCTCCAGGATCCCCGGCCGCTCGTCCACGTTCCACGGTCGCACGATGTCCCCGGCGCCGAGCAACTCGGCGCAGACGCTCGCGCCGAGCGTCACCTCGCGGGCGACCACTCCGTCGAGCAGCAACAACCCGACGTGGCCGGGATGCGCGTCGTTGATCCGGCTCAGATCCCATTCGCCGACGCCCACGACGGCCACGCGCACCACGAGCCCGCGACGCGCGGCCGTCAGCTCGTCCGGGCCGAGCCACTGACCCAGATCGGGATCCAGGCTCAACAGCGGCCGCCGCGCGGCCCTCCGGGTGAGGTCCGTCTCGATCGCGCGCGGCGTACGGCGCGCGCCCGGCACAGGGCGGTCGGCTGTCGTCTGGGTGGAGGTGAAGCAGGTCACAAGCACACTCGCGTTCGGTCGTGATGGACCGGCGACCGACGACGCTCCGGATCCCGGCGTCTCGCGTGCCGCGCGTGGATGTGCCCGCCGGGCGGCTCCCCGTCCAAGAGCGCCGCCCAACCTGCAAGGTGAAGATTAGCGCTCCGATCGGATTCGCGTACTGAATGCGGGCTACCGCGCGCAGGCGCTTGATCTCCGCGCGCGAGTGCGCGATCTCCGCCTCGTCGCCGCGCGCCAGATCATGCGCCAGATCGCGGGCGGCCCGCAGCACGTGCTTCTCACGCCGGCGCGAGACGCCGTCGGCGCGGGTCTCGACGGCCGCGCGACGCCCGGACCGGTGCCCCGTGAGCGCGTCGAGCTCCCCTCGGTGATCGTTCCGGCGGCGACCTCCGGGGGGCCATGAGGTCGCGCATGAGCTTGCACTCGTGGCCCGCCGCCGAGTGCGGCGGCCGAGTCCCAGATGCCGTGGATGAGTATCGCGGCGAGCACGAGCACGACGCCCGCAATGATGCGTCGTAGCTGCGCGGGCGTGCCGATCAGGTACACCAGGCCGGCCGCGAGCAGCGCGGTGTAGAGCGCGTGCGACGGGATGCCGATGAGCGCGCGCCCCCAGCCGGAGGTCTCGATCGCGGTGGCGCGGCGCTCGAGCTGCGACTCGGGACCGCGGTCATCGTGCCGCCTCCTCGGTGTGGAAGCTCGGCGATCATCCGGCCGATCTCCCGCGCATGCTGGTTCAACTGCTCGGTCGGCCCCACCACCTGGATCTCGATCCCCTTGCCGCCCGGCCACGAACGCGGCGATCAGGCCCGCGAGGCGGAAGCTCTCCAGCACCCCGTCCAGGCCCGCGCCGGCCTGGATCGTCATGGACGCGTGCTCACGTGGAAGCCCTCCCGGCGCTCCGCGTCGTCGTGATCTTGGTGACCTGGTCGAGCAGCGGCCCGCGGCGTCCCGGTCCAATCCCTCGTCTGGACGAAGAACGTGACGCCGTCGTTGATCACCGCGCTCTCGTGCAGCGACCGCTCCCCGCCGGCGGTGACGTCCATGGTCCGAAATCCCCGCACCAGCCCCCAACCCTCGGCTGGCGCGAACGTCACGGTGTCGGTGACCTGGATGCGCTCGCCCGCACGGATCGTGTCGTCCCACGCCACCCCTCGTCGATCTGCCCCGTCCTTGCCTGCCTCACCACGACTTCTCTGCCTGAATGCCGGACACACGCAAGCCAAGACAGCACGCCCACGTGTTGCCGCGACTAACACGCCCCGCATGCCGGATCCTCGGATCGAAAATGGCGCTCGCGAGCATGCTGGCGCGTGTGCGCGCGGCGACGCTCCCGTCACATGACGGACGGGCATCAGTACCCGCACGTGTCACGGGATAGATCCCCAGCATGCAACCCCAGCCCTGCGAGCAGCGGCGACGCCGCGTCGCCATGACGCTGAGTCGCGCGCCGCGCGACCCGCTCGACCCCGCGGAGATCTCCGACACCATTCTCGAGGCGGCGTACCTGAACCTGCGCGCTTCGCACGCGCTGGCCAAGGCGGTGAGCGAACTGGGCGCGTGCCAGGAAGCCAACGCGGCGGTGCTCGACTACGCGGCCTGCCTGGCGCAACGCCTCGAGGCGCTCGGCGAAGCCTGATCCGGTCTCAGGGGCCGGCGTTCGGGTTCGCGATCGATCCGGTGGCGTCGGGGCCAGAGGCGGACCCCGAGCCCGATGACCGCGCAGCCGATCAGCAGGGATGGGCGTCACGCTGGCTCCGCGTGAAGGCAGCAAACTCGGGGAACTTGCGCTCCGGGGGGGCGTGCACGCTCTTCGCGTCGGGTACATTGGCGAGACGGAGGGCAGTTGCGTTGGGGTTCGTCCCGTTCTCGGGCCGGGCAGCGGTGCGTGACTTCTGAGTTCACCTGCGACTCGGAGACGACGTGCTCACCCTGACCCAATCCCCCCGCGTGGTTCCCCTCGCCGAGAAGGCGTCATCCGATGATCGCTTTGCGCGGGTGTGCGTGTTCCTTGGCATCGATGATCCTGAGTGGGGCGGTCCGCGCCGCGCCGTCGTGCTGGCCGCCTTGGAGGCGACGCTCTGGCTCACGCCGAAGCAGCGCCGGGCGATCGTTCGGGTGCAGAGCCCTCGTGTGCGACTCTCAGCGCCGAGCGACGCTGTCGCGTTCAACGGCGAGCTGCGCGCAGCGTTCGGGTGCCTGCGCGAAGAGGCACGTCTGCACGGCCGGCTGGTCGCGCTCGGGCAGGCCTGGGCTGGCAGCAACCAGGTGGTCGCGTTGGCCACCGTTCGGGATCCGGTGCTCAGACGGGTGATCGGCACCGCAGTGGCCGGGGAGGTGCTGTGCCGTCTGCTCGACGACGTCCGTGACCGTCGCGTGCTCACCCCGGCCGATGAGGACGTGTTGCGCAGCGCATGGCGCGCGGCCCATCCCGTCACCCCGTGCGTTCGGCGTCCCCCTTGGCCGTGAGGCGACGGTTTGGATCAAACGGAGCCGTCCCTCGCTAGCGCGTGTCGCGCTCGACGATCGTCAGCGAGGTGTAGGTCGTCTGGTTGCCGACGTTGTCGCAGACGAGGTAGCGGTGCGAACGTGCCGGGGAACATCTGACACGAGCCTGTGCTCGGACTGCCGTTGAGCGTGAGCGCGGCGCTGTCGCGTTTGACGGTGACGAAAGCGGGGTTGACGCCGGCGCCGTCATCGTTGCCGTCGAGGGAGCGAACCGGTGCGACCGCGCGCCGCTCCCCGCGGCGCGGATCGCCAGGACCGGCGCGCGCGGCGGCGCGCGGGCGACAGGCCGTGTAACACTGCGCTTTTCGGTCAGGGAACCATGCGGCACCGGCTTTTCGGGTAATCGATCAGGCCTTATTTGGTAAGGCGCACTTTGTCAATTATTCGCTAAAGAACAGAGTTTGCTGATTGAACGCGCTACCATGCATCGAGTTGAAGTAGACGGCCACGGCGGACACAGCAGAACCGCCATCGGCTGGAAGCGATTGAGCTGAGGCGCCTCGACCGAGCGCGCCCACCGGCCCAAGGACAGGGTTCGATACAGCGTGCTCGCCAGGAGCGGTGCGCCATATGTCGGGCGGGGCCGCAGCCGGTCCGCCGCCCGCGTCCTGCGGTTTTGCACGCTGCGGTGAACGTCGGTTGACGACGACTCCGCGACTGTGGTCGCCACGAGCACCGGCTCGCCCGCCCACGGGAACCGCTCAGTGCACCTTCCTCCTCCCGGCTAGAAGATCGGAGACGACGCCATGCGTTCGTCCGACTCCACCCTGCTGCGCGGCTCGTTGGGCTGCGGCGCGGCCATCGTCGCCCTCGGCTTCGTTTGCCCGACCGCACACGCGGCCGTTCCGCTCACGAAGGCGCAGTGCCCCAGCCTCGACGTCGCGCTCACGACGAGCAACGCCGACGCGATCCGCGGCGGGCTCCTCTGCGTGACCAACGCCGAGCGCACCCTGCACGACCTGACGCCGCTGCGTGAGAACGCGAAGCTGCGCAAGGCCGCGCTCGAGCACTCGTCGGACATGGTCCGGCGTAGCTACTTCTCCCACACCACGCCGAGCGGCGCGACGTTCGTCGACCGCATCCTGCGCGCCGGCTACGCGCAGCGTAACGATGCCTGGTCGCTCGGCGAGAACCTCGGCTGGGGCACCGGCGAGCTCGGCACCGTGCGCGGCGTCCATGACGCCTGGATGCGTTCCAGCGGCCATCGGGCCAACATCCTCAAGTCGAGCTTTCGCGAGCTCGGCATCGGCATCCAATCCGGCATCCCGCGGGACGCCGATGTCGGCGCCACCTTCACGACGGACTTCGGCGTGAAGCCGTGATCCTCGCCCCTCGCCACCGTGAGGTCGAGACGTGGCACCGCGTGGACAGCGCCGCCTGCCCCGCCTTGGCGCGGACCAAGGTCACCGTGACCGGCGTCCTGGACCTGTCCGCCGTCGAGGCCATCGACGACGCTGTCCAGTCCGCCGAGGCCAGCGGCCACGAGTTGACCTTCGACCTGTCGCACATCAGCACGATCACGGCGGGAGCGCTCGACGAGCTCCTCAGCCGCGGCCACCAGCCGCGGAGCGCGAAGCCGTGAGACACGACCGCACAACCCCCTTCGCAACGCCACCGGCACGTCATCGCGTGCCGGCCCTGAAGACATCGCCGGCGCAGCCCGCCCGCGGGAAGGCTCACATGCTCAGCACCCTCCATCCCAACCGACGCCGATGGGCGGGCACCATGCTCGCCGTCGGATGCGCGTTCGTCGCTGTGCCCGCCGGCGCCAGCGCGGCGCCGGTCGACCTCGCCACCGCGGCTCCGTTCGTCACGCTCGCCGGGGCGGCGGTGACCAACACCGGGCCCTCCGTGCTCAACGGCGAGCTCGGCGTCTCGCCCGGCACCGCATTGACGGGCTTCGGCGCCGCGACGGTCAACGGAGCCGTGCACGCCAACGACGCCGTCGCGGCCCAGGCACAGCTGGACCTCACCAACGCCTACGGCGTCGCCGCCGGACAGGCCGTGACCAGTGACCTCTCGGGCACCGACCTGGGCGGGCTCGTGCTCACCCCCGGCGCGTACCGCTTCACGTCCTCGGCGCAGCTCACCGGCACGCTCACGCTCGACGCCCAGAACGACCCCGCCGCGCAGTTCGTCTTCCAGATCGCATCGGCGCTGACGACCGCGACCGTCAGCCGGGTGAGCCTGGTCGGCGCCGCCACCCCGTGCAACGTCTTCTGGCAGGTCGGCACGAGCGCCACGCTCGGGACCGGCACCGCGTTCCAGGGCAACCTGATGGCCGCGGCCTCGATCTCGCTCAACAACGCCGCGACGGTTCAGGGACGCCTGCTCGCATCAAACGGCCAGATCAGCCTGATCAACAACGTGATCGACGCCTCGATGTGCGCCACGACGTCCGCGGCCCCGCCCGAGTCCTCGACGGCACCCGAGTCCTCGACGGCGCCCGGGCCAGCCGCTCCGGCGGTGCCCGGCTCCGACACCGGCTCCGGGTCCGGCTCCCCGGCGGCGCCGCCCGCCGCGGGCGAAGCGAGACTGGCACGGAACGGGACCACCGTGTGGACGCGCACCCCGCCGCGAGCCATGTCCGGCCAGCCGGCGTGCACGGCCGGGTTCACCGCCACGCTTCGCGGCCGCCAGATCAAGAGCGTGGTGTACCGCCTCGACGGCCGGATCGTGCGCGGCGCCACCCGCTCCCCGTTCCGCCTGTTCGTCCGCGGCCTTCCCGGTCGCCACAAGGTCACAGCCCGCGTCACCTTCAAGGACGCCACGCCGGCGCGGACGCTGACGCTCGGCTACCGGGCGTGCGCGGCGGTCGCGCTGCGCCCGACGTTCGGTCCGTCGCGCTTCACCGGATGACCGTCGCCCATTCCCCCGGCCACCGCCGGGGGAAGTCGGCGCTCGCAGGGGTCGCGCTGATCGCGGCCTGGAGCGGGTCCGCCACACCGGTCAGCGCCGCCGTGCCCGCCGAGCAGGCACTGGTCGTGCTGATGCAGCCGCACGTCGCTCGCACGCTTCCGCGTGCGGACGCGCGCGTGATCGAATCGGTCCCGGCCCGCCGGCCGCTGACCCGCGTGCGCACGATCCTTCCCGTCGTGGGGCAGGCCCGGGGCTGGGTGCGCGTGATGCTTCCCGGGCGCCCCAACGGCCACACCGGCTGGATCCGCAGCTACGGCACCCGGCGCACCGCGACGCCCTGGCACCTGCGCGTCGACCGTTCCCAGCGCCGCGTCACCGCCTACCTGGACGGAGTCCCGCAGCGACGGTTCCGCGCGATCGTCGGCAAGCCGTCCACGCCGACGCCACTCGGCCGGTTCTTCGTCGAGGAATCCGTGCGGCTGTCCTCGACCGCCGCCGGCGCTCCCTACGCCCTCGCCACCAGCGCACGCTCGAACGTGTTCCAGGAGTTCGAGGGCGGTCCCGGGCAGATCGCGCTGCACGGCATCAACCACCTCACCGGCGCGCTCGGCAGCGCCGTCTCCCACGGCTGCGTGCGACTCAGCGACGCCGCCATCCGCTGGCTCGCCGCGCGGATCGGTCGAGGGGTTCCCGTGACCATCATCCGCTGAGGCGGATCGCGTCGGCGATCGAGCGCTCGAGGCCGGCGAGCCCTCGTGCCCTGAACGACGAAACCCGGCTCTAGGCCGGGCTTCTGCGCAGTACCGCTACGGGGATTCGAACCCCGGTTTCCGCCGTGAGAGGGCGGCGTCCTAGTCCCCTAGACGATAGCGGCGCGAGGACTTGCGGCGATCAGAGTAGCAACCTGCCGGCGGAGCTCCCGGACGGAGTGGTCACACGTCGATCACACGGGCGCCCCGGGCGGCGCTCAGGGTGGGCGCCCCGATGCGGACCACCGGAAAGTGATCGCTGCCGCGCTCGTGCTGCTGGGGCTGCTGGCGGGCGTCGCGCACGCGCATTCGGAGACGTCGGGAGGCGTGTCCGCGCTGACGCAGACCGGGGCGGTGGACGCGACGTTCAAGCCGCTGGGGGCGACTCCCCCTGCCGCTGGTCGCCTACGACCGGCCCGTCGGCAACGCGGACGCGACGATCGACTTCAAGCAGTCCATCAGCTCAGGTGACGCGTTGCGCACCGGCAGCTACGCGAAGACCCTGACCTTCACGCTCGCGACGACGGCGCCGTGAGCGGGAGTGCGGCTGAGAGGACTCGAACCTCCACGGGCGTAAAGCCCACTGGCACCTGAAGCCAGCGTGTATACCAATTTCACCACAGCCGCGAGCTGGGATCGGGAAGGATAGCGAGCCGATCGCGAAGCCGCCGCGAACGATCGGCGCAGGCCATGCGATCGGTGATTAAGAATATTTAGCTCGCTCTTGAGATCTCATGGCGACAATGGGTCCCGCAAGGCCCTGACCACGCCCGTCCCCGGAGGTTTGCCCGTGGCCATCGCCGATCCCCAACCGCCGCACGTCGAAGCGCCCACGCAGGAGACCGGCACGCTGCCGCGTCTTGAAGATCAGGAACGCAGACGCGTGTCGCTGACGCTGCCGCGGATCGCTCCGGGCCGCTACCTGGCCATGGAGGACGGGGATGACATCCTCCTGTTCCTGCTGGCCACGGACAACATGCACATCGGGCGCAGTCCGGCTGCGGACATCCTGCTCGACGATGCTTCGGTCTCTCGCCGGCACGCGCTGATCACCAAGCGCGGCGAGACGACGGTGATCCTCGACGACCGCAGCCTCAACGGCGTGCAGGTCAATGGCGTACGCGTCTCCGAGGCCGAGCTCAAGGACGGCGACGTCGTCCTGATCGGCCACGTGACGCTGCGCTACGTCGAGCGCGCCTAGCGCCCCGGATTCGAACCCCCCGCCGTCCGGGGGGTTCGGACCGAGCCGTCCATTTCGACACCTAAGCTTCTCCTCGTGCCGCATCACGAGGATCACACCCGCGTCGTCTTCCTGTCGCTCCTGCTCGCGGGGATGGCCTTCGCGCTCTCGCAGACGGTCGTGTCTCCCGCTCTGCCGGAGATCCAGCGCGAGTTCGGCGCCACGCCGACCTCGGCGGCGTGGATCCTCACGGGGTATCTGCTCGCGGCCGCGGTCGCGACGCCGATCGTCGGCAAGCTCGGTGACCTCTTCGGCCGTGGCCGTGTGCTCACCGCCGTGCTGGTGGCGTTCGCGGTCGGCAGCGCCGTCTGCGCGCTCGCGCCCTCGCTCGGTGTGCTCATCAGCGGCCGCGTGATCCAGGGCATCGGCGGCGGCATCTTCCCACTCGCGTTCGGGATCATCCGCGAGACGTTCCCGGCGGAGCGGGTCGCGACCGCGATCGGCGGGATCAGCGCCACGTTCGGCATCGGCGGCGGCGTCGGCCTGGTGATCGCGGGCCTGATCGTCGAGGCGCTGGACGCGTCGTGGCTGTTCTGGCTCGGCCTGATGGCCCTGCCGGCGGCGTTCGCGATCCACCGCTACGTTCCGCAGGAGGAGCTGCGCAAGGACTCGCGGGTCGACTGGCTCGGCGCCGCGCTGCTCAGCGTCGCGCTGGCCAGCCTCCTCTACGGCCTCTCGAGGGCCAACGCCTGGGGCTGGGGCGACGAGCGCACCCTCGGCCTGATCCTCGGCGGCCTCGCCGTGGCGGCGTTCTGGGTCTGGGTGGAGACCAAGGTCCACCAGCCGCTCGTGGACATGCGCGTGCTGCGCCGCCGGCCCGTGTTCATGACCAACGTCACCGCGGTGCTGATCGGCTTCAGCATGTTCGCGTCGTTCCTGCTGATCCCGCAACTCGCGCAGACGCCCGAGTCGACGGGCTACGGCTTCGGCGCCTCCGTCACCGGCGCCGGCCTGCTGATGCTGCCGAGCACGCTGATCATGCTCGTCGCCGGGCCGTGGGCGGGCCGGCTCGCGATCCGCGCGAACTCGCGCCTGCCGCTCGTGCTCGGCGCGGGGATCGGCGCGGTGGCGTTCGGCTTCTACGCCGTCGCGCACACCGAGGTGTGGGAGATCGCCGTCGGCGGCGTGCTGCTCGGCATCGGCATCGGCTTCTCGTTCTCGGCCATGGCCAACCTCGTGGTGGAGTCCGTCCCGCGCGAGGAGGTCGGCGTCGCGACCGGCATCAACACGATCATGCGCTCGCTCGGCGGTGCGCTCGGCGCTCAGCTCGTCGCGACGCTGCTGACCACGCAGACCATCGGCGACACGCCGATCCCCGCCGAGTCGGCCTTCACCGAGGCGTTCGTGGTGGCGGCGGTCGCCGCCGGCCTGGCGATGCTCGCCGCGCTGATGATCCCGGTGATCCGGCCGCCGCGCGCTCAGCCGGTCACGGCGCCAGCGCCAGCGTGACCGCGCGCTCGGCGTGCAGGCGCGTCGTGTCGTAGACCGGCACGGGCGAGTCCTCTGCGCCGACGAGCAGGTCGATCTCCGTACAGCCGAGCAACAGGCCCTGGGCGCCGCGGTCGGCGAGGTCGGCCATGATGCGCCGGTACTCGTCGCGTGAGCCGTCGTTGATGATCCCCTTGCACAGCTCGTCGTAGATGACGTCGTGCACGATCTTGCGGTCGGCCTTGTCGGGGACGAGCACGTCCAGCCCGTGCTGGTCGCGCAGGCGGCCGACGTAGAAGTCCTGCTCCATCGTGTAGCCGGTCGCGAGCAGGCCGACGCGGTCCAGGCCGTCGCCGCGCACCGCCTCCGCGGTGGTGTCGCCGATGTGGACGAACGGGATCGTGATCGCGAGCTCGATCTCCGCCGCGACCTTGTGCATCGTGTTGGTGCACAGCACGAGCAGCTCCGCGCCGGCGGCCTCGAGGTCCTGCGCCTCGCGCGCGAGCCGCTCCCCCGCCTCCGCCCAGCGATTCTCGCGCTGGAGGACCTCGATCTCGGTGAAGTCGACGCTGCGCAGGATGCAGTCCGCCGAGTGCAGGCCGCCGAGCTGCTCGGCCACGAGCTCGTTGACGAGCCGGTAGTACTCGATCGTCGACTCCCAGCTCATCCCGCCGAGCAGGCCGATGCGCTTCACCGCCCCACCGCCGGGAAGACGGGCTGGACGGCGGGCGGCGCCACGCGGACGCGCGCATCGACCACGGGCGCGCCTTCGGCGGAGACCATCACGGGATTGAGGTCGAGCTCAGCGATGGCGGGGTGCGCGTCGGCGAGTGCGCCGACGCGGACGGCGATGTCGGCGAGCGCCTCGATGTCGGCGTTCGCGCGGGAGAGCAAAGGGAGGGAGCGCAAGCGCGAGATCATGTCGAGCGCGTCCTCGCGCGCCAATGGGGCCAGCCGCACCTGGACGTCCCCCAGCACCTCGGCGAAGCCGCCGCCCGCGCCGCATGCGACCACGGGGCCGAACCGCTCGTCGGTGAGCACGCCCACGAGCATCTCCACGCCCGGGTCGGCCATCCGCTGCACGAGGAACTCGGCGACGGGTGTGCCGGCGGCGTCGAGCTGCGCGGCGATCTCGTTCGCCGCGCGCTTGACGGCCGTGGGCCCGGACAGGTTCAGCTGGACGGCGCCGGCCTGCGCCTTGTGGACCACGCCGGGAGCGATGCCCTTGAGCGCGACTTCCCCGCCGAGCTCGGCCGCGGCCTTCGCGGCCGCCGCGGGCGTCGACACGCGCCGCTGCTCGACGAGCGCGAGCCCGTACGCGCCGAGCAGTGCCTCGACCTCGTCCGGACGGAGCCACCCGCCGCCGCGGGCGAGCGCGCCGGCGAGGATCGCGGCCGCCGCGTCGGCATCGACATCGTCGAGGGCGGGCGGCTCGGCCGCGGGCGTGGCGCGCCAGCGCGCGTAGGCCGCGGCGCGCCCGAGCGCGTGCGCGGCTCGCTCGGGCGCGCGGAAGGTCGGGATCTTGCGGCCGGCCGGCGGGCCGGACGCCGAGTCCGCGGCGCGGGCCGCGGGCGTGAGCCCGTGCGCGGCCGCTGACCAGCGCGTCTTCGCCTCGGCGACCGCGGACTGGGCGGCGGCCGCGAGGCGCGCGGCGGGGCTCGGCGGCCCTTGGTCGAGCGGCGGCGCGTCCGCGGCGCGACGGCCGGTCGCGCCGCCGCGCAGGACGACCGGGAGGTTGCCCGGGGTCATGAAGACGGCGAGCAACGGGATCGGCAGCGACAGGGCGGCGAGCGCGGCGGCGACGTCGTCGGCGCCGGTGGCGATGTGCTCGACGAAGATCGCGATCACGGCGTCCACCGCTGGGTCGGCGGCGACGCGGCCGGCGACCGCGGCGAACGTCGCGGGGCTGGCGCCGGCGACCAGCTGGACGGGGCCGGCGACGACGGACTCGGGCGGCAGCTGCTCGGCGAGCTCGCGCTGCGTGGCCTCGGAGAGCGTCGCCGCCTCCAGGCCGGCGTCGGCGCAGGCGTCGGCGCACACCACCAGCGGTCCGCGGGCGTTGGCGACGATCGCGACGCCGCTGCCGCTCGGCAGCGGCTGCTCCGCCAGGACGGCGGCGGCGTCCAGCAGGTCGTCGAGCCCGTCGCAGCGGATCACGCCGGCGCTCGCGAACAGCGCGTCGACGGTGGAATCGGAGGCGGCGATCAGCGCGCCCGTGTGCGACGAGGCCGCTCGCGCGCCCGCTGACGTGCGCCCGGCCTTGACCGCCAGCACGGGCTTCGCGCGCGCCAGCCGCCGGGCGACCCGGCCGAACTTGCGCGGGTTGCCGAACGACTCCAGGTACAGGGCGACGACCTCGGTCGACGGGTCCTGCTCCCAGTACTGCATGAAGTCGTTGCTCGACAGGTCGGCCTTGTCGCCCAGCGACACGAACGCGCTCAACCCGATCCCGCGGCGCGACGCGCCGTCGATCGCGGCCGCGCCGAACGCGCCGCTCTGCGACACGAACCCGATCGTCCCCGCGGGCACGTCCGCGCGCGCGAACGTCGCGGTCAAGGACACGTCGGGCGCCGTGTTCACGACGCCCATGCAGTTCGGCCCCACCAGCCGCATCCCGGAAGCCCGGCACACGTCCAGCAGCTCGGCCAACCGCGCCGCGCCCTCGGCGCCCGCCTCCGCGAAGCCCGCCGTGATCACCACCAGCGCGGCCACGCCGGCCTCCGCGCACTCGCGCGCCACGCCCGGCACGGCGGCCGCGGGCACGGCGACGATCGCAAGGTCGACGCCCGCCTCCACGCGCGAGACCGCCCGCCGCGAGCCGACGAACTCGGCGTTCGGGTTCACGGGATGCAGCTCGCCGCGGAAGTCGTTGCCCAGGATGTGGCGGAACGTGGCGCCGCCGAACGAGTCGGGCCGCCGCGACGCGCCCACGACCGCGACCGACCGCGGCCGCAGCACCCGCTCCACGGCGGCGACCGCGGCGACCCGGTCGCGGTCCTCGAAGCGCCGCCGCGCGTCCGCGCCGAGCTCGGTCGGGAACACGATCTCGATTCCGTCCGGGGAGGCGTGCACCTCCACCGGGAACCCGGACTCGCGGAAGACGCTGATCATGCGCCGGTTCTCGGGCAGGACCGTCGCGGTGAAGGTCGTCACGCCGCGCGCGCTCGCCACCTGCGCCAGATGCGCCAGCAGCACCGTGGCCAGCCCGCGGCCCTGCATCTCGTCGGCGACCGCGAACGCCACCTCGGCGCGGTCGGGCCGCTCGAGCTCGAACACGGCGTGCGCGACGACCCGCTTCTCCGACCCGGTGGTGACAATGAGCCCGTAGCCCTCGGGCCGGTCCCCGGCCGCGGCGCGCTCGGCCGCCTTGTCGAGGTTCACGCCGAGCGAGAAGAACCGCAGCCAGCGCGAGTTCTCGCTCAGGTTCTGCAGGAAGGTGCGCAGCGCGGGCGCGTCCGCGGGCACGACGGGCCGCACGTGCGCGGTGGAGCCGTCGCGCAGCGCGATGTGGACGTCGGCGGCGACCGGGGCGCTCACGGCAGCTCGAGCGCGTCGAGCAGAACGTCACCCCCGAAACGCACCGGGTCGCTCGCGGGCAACCCCGTCTCGGCGGTCACGCGCACGAGCTCCTCCTGCGCGGCGGCGTCGTCCAGGCCTCGCGTGTTCACTGCCACCGCACGTACCCGCGCGGGGTGATCCACCCACGTCGTCGCGGCCTCGTAGATCTGCACGAGCTCCGGGAGCGGCCGGATCGGGACGCCGGGGTAGTCGTCGATGTCGGTCGAGCCGGCGCGGTGGCACAGGATCAGGATGTCCGGCTTGCAGCCGTGCAGCAGGCCGAGCGTCACGCCCGAGTACGCCGGATGGCCGAGCGCCCCTTGGCCCTCGACGAACAGCAGCGGCGCCCGCTGCGCCCCCTCGTGCACGAGCCGCGACGCCGCGCCCGCGACGAAGTCGGAGATCACGTGGTCCACGGCGATCCCCCAGCCCGAGATCGCGATGCCGGTCTGCCCGGTGGCGACGAACGCGCTCTGCATCCCCCGGGCCCGCGCGGCGGAGTCGAGCTCGAGCGTCACCGACATCTTCCCGATCGCACAGTCCGAGCCGACGGTGTGCACCACCGTCGCGTCGGGCCGCTCCGCCGGCGGCACCGACAGCCCGGGCGGCGCGGCGCGCAGGTCGCGCAGCTCGACGCCCGCGGCGCCCGCGGCCGCCGACAGCTCCGGATCCTCGGCCAGCACCGTATGCAACCCGGCCTCCAGGCTCATGCCCAGCCCGACCGCCTCCAGCAGCGCCGCCCGCCACTCGTCGGTGAGCGCGCCGCCGAACGGCGCCACGCCGATCACGAGCACGTTGGCGCCGAGCTGGGCGGCCTCGGTCACGCTCGGCACGATCGGCACCGGCCGGCGCGCGTAGGGCACGACCTGCTCGGCGGTCGACCCGGCCGAGGTGGAGTCGACCACGCAGATCACGTCGCGCGAGCCGTAGCGCAGGATGCCGTGCGCCGTCTTGGCGTGGGAGTCGGCGAACTGGCCGCCGGTGAAGAGCGCGAGACGATCAGCCATCGGACGGCTCCACGCCGAGGCCCGGGCGCTCGGACAGCACCAGACGGCCGTCGGCCAACCCCAGCCCGGTGAACGGTCGCGACGAGATCAGCAGGTGCCCGTCGAGGTCGACGTAGTCCACCAGCGACCCCAACTGCGCGGCCTGGGCGATCCCCAGCTCGGACTCGATCATGCACCCCAGCATGACCTTCAGCCCGAGCGCGCGCGCCGCGTGGGTCATCCGCAGCGCCTCGCGGATGCCGCCGCACTTGGAGAGCTTGATCACGATCCCGTCGGCGTACTCGGCGATCCCCGCGACCGAGCCCAGATCGCGGCAGCCCTCGTCGATCAGCACCGGCAACCGCCGGTCCAGCTCGCGGTAGGCCATGAAGGCCTCGATGTCGTCGGCCGGGAACGGCTGCTCGACGAACTCCACGCCCAGCTCCAGCAGCTCCGGGGTGAGCGAGCGCGCGGTCTCCAGGTCCCAGCCCTCGTTGCCGTCGATCCGCAGCCGTGCGTCCGTCTCCGCCCGCACGGCGCGCAGCCGCTCGACGTCGCCCGGACCGCCGACCTTGATCTTGAGCACCTCGTAGCCCGTCGCCCGGCGCGTGCGGTCCGCCGTGCCCTCGACCGTGTCGATCCCGATCGTGTAGGAGGTCGGCGGCGTCACGCGCTCCGCGCCGAGCAGCTGCCAGACCGGGCGCCCGAGGCGCTTGCCGACCCAGTCGTGCACGACGCCGTCGAGCGCCATCTTCGCGCCCTGCGGCCCGTCCCACTCCTCCAGCCGGCGCGAGATCGCCTCGCCCGCGAACAGGTCCTCGCCGAGCAGCGCCTCGCCCTCGGCCTCGATCGCGGAGACGATCGTCTCGGGTGTCTCGCCCCAGTAGTCGACCGGCGCGCCCTCGCCGCGCGCGGTGATCCCGTCGCGCTCGAGCTCGGCCACGACGACGGTCTCCTCGTCGGCCGCACCGCGGGCGATCTGGAACGTCTCCTTCAGAACAAGAACGTGCGGAGTCGCGCGCATCGGCGTATGCTCGCAGGAGACCGATGTCAGGACTCACCACGCTGGAGCTGCCAAGGGGGGCGAGCTCCGCCGGCATCGCCCGGCTCATCGTCACCGCGCACTGCGCGGGACTGCCCTCCGAACGGTGCAACTCGGCGAACCTGATGGTGTCGGAGCTGGTCTCGAACGCCTGCCGTCACGGCAGCGGCCGGATCCAGCTCACCGTTCGCTCGGACGCACAGGGCGTGCGCACCGAGGTGCACGACGAGGGTTCCGGCGCCAAGATCGGCAAGACCGACCCGCGGCCGGTCCGCGGCGGCTGGGGCCTGCACTTCGTCGACCGGCTCGCCGACTCGTGGGGCGTCGAGAGCGGCGCCTCCCGCGTCTGGTTCCGGGTCGCCTAGGGACCCGTCACGCGCAGGTCGCGCAGTGCGCGCTCGCGCTGGCGTTCTGATCCGCCGTAGACCACGAGCCAGCCCGGGCCTTCGCGACGCGCGGTGAGCGGCTCGCCGGTCGACGGGATCCGCGGAGCGGTCCTGTCCGGGTCGGCGGCGTCGAGCAGCACCGCGGCCAGCATCCGGCGCCCGTTGAGCCGGTACGTCGTCGAGGCGCAGCTCAGGAACGACGGGCGCAGCATGTCCAGCGGCGCGACGCTGGGCACCAGCCGCGCCGACGTGGCGCGCAGCCGTGAGCCCTCCCGCGTGCGGATCGCACACCGCCGCGACGGCGGGTCGGAGGCCGGGACGCGGTCGGCGTCGAGCTGGGCGGGCGGCGCGCCCGTGCGGGCGGGCAGCTCGCGCCCGGTCACATCGTGCAGCGTGTAGCGGGGCGCGGCGCCGACGATGTCCCACGTGGCGGCGCGCCAGCGCGTCGGCAGGCCGCGATCACGGTCGGGCGTGATGACCCGGCCGTCGCTGAGGCGCAGCTCGCGCACGGCGCGGTCGACGATGGCGTACCCCTTGCTGGTGGCGCCGCCCGCGGCGATCAGCATCGTGCCGGGCGGGCCCGCCGGGCTGCAGCCGGTGGTCACGGTGGCGCCGCCGAGCGTCTGCTCGGTGAGCCGGATGCACCAGCCGACGCGGCCGGCGCGCAGGTCCGGCGTGAGGTCGATGTCGGTGGACAGCGGCGGCTGCACCGGCGGCTGGGTCGGCATCGGCGCGGTGCCGCCCGGGCCGGGCTGGGCGCGCGGTGCGCGCGGCGTCGCTGTCGGCGGCACCGGCGGGAGCGGGTCGGCCGGCGTGGTCGGCGTCGGTGTGGGTGTGGGCGTGGCCGTCGGCCGTGGGCGCTGGCGCTCGTCGTCGTCTCCGAACACGCGGATCGCCGCAGCGGCCACGCCGACCCCGAACAGCAGGACGGCGGCGGTGAGGAGCACGACCGTCCGGCGGCGCGAGCGCGGCAGGCGGCCGCCCGCAGCCAGGAAGAAGCGCTCGCCGAGCTCGTCGAACGGGTCGCGGGCGCGGCGCGGCTCCTCGCCCTTGAGCTGGGCCGAGACGGAGATCGCGGCGGGCGCCGGCTGGTACTCGTCGTCGCCGAGGACGCGCCGGTAGACCGCGATGCGCTGGGACTCCGGGAGCGCCTTGAGCGCCTCCGCGAGGTCGGTGCGGCTGCGCTCGCCGACGGCCGCGAGCGCCGCCCCGTCGAGCGCGAACGGGCCGAGCTGCAGGCGCGTACGCGCGGCGTCCGGGACCTGACCTCGGCGCTCGGCGTCCGCGAGCACGTAGCGCGCGGTGCTGAGCAGCCAGGCGATCGCCGGGCCCTTGCGCGGGTCCTGCTGGCGGCGGTGCTCGTACGCGCGCGCGAACGTCTCCGCGAGCAGGTCGAACACCACGTCCGGGTGCCGTGTGCGGCGACCCAGGTACGCCGCGACGGCGGTGACGTGGCGCTCGTAGAACTCGCGGAAGGCCCCGGGGTCGGAGCTCGACAGCAGCTCAGCGTCCGTGCGCATGCCCTTAGTTCTACGCGGGCTCGCGCAGTTTGGACACCGTTCGCCCGATCGGGACGCACATCGGCGTGCCGGTCACGGGGTCCGGGATCACGCGCGAATCCAGGCCGAAGACCTGCTTGACCAGCGTCTCGTCGACGATCTCGCCTGGCGCGCCCGCGGCATAGACGCGTCCGCTTTTCATCGCCACCAAGTGGTGCGCGTAACGGCAGGCGTGATTGAGGTCGTGCAGGACGATCCCGATCGTGCGGCCCTGCTCGTTGAGGTCGACGAGCAAGTCCAGGACCTCGAGCTGGTGTGCGAGGTCGAGGTAGGTCGTGGGCTCGTCGAGCAGCAGCGTCGGCGTGTCCTGGGCGAGCGCCATCGCGATCCAGGCGCGCTGGCGCTGGCCGCCGCTGAGCTGGTCGAGCGGGCGGGCGCGGAGGTCCTCGACGCCGGTGGCGGTCAGCGCCCAGTCGACCTTCGCGCGATCCTCGGCGCTGGTCCGCCGCCCGAGCTTCTGGTGCGGGAAGCGGCCGCGGTGCACGAGGTCCTCGACCGTGAGGCCCTCGGGCGGGACCGGGCTCTGCGGCAGGAAGCCGAGGCGCTGCGCGACCTCCCGCGTCGGCAGCGTGTGGATCTCGGCGCCGTCGAGCAGGACGGTGCCCGCGGTGGGCTTGAGCAGGCGGGCGAAGGTTCTGAGCAGCGTCGACTTCCCGCACGCGTTCGCGCCGACGATCGCCGTGATCTGGCCGGACGGGAGCGGGACGTCGACGCCCTGCAGGACGTCGCGCTCGCCGTAGCCGACGGTCAGCTGCTCGGCGCGCAGGCTCACGCGGTGCGGCTCCGCCACAGCAGGATCGCCAGGTACGGCGCGCCGATCAGGGACACGATCAGGCCACTCGGGATCTCGGTCGGGGCGAACACGGTGCGCCCGACGGTATCCGCTAGCCCGAGCAGAAGCGCGCCGAGCGTCATGGCCATCGGCAGCGCCCGGCGGTGGTTGCCGCCCGCGAGCAGCCGCGCGGCGTGCGGCGCGAGCAGGCCGACGAACGCGATCGCCCCGCAGACGGCCACGGACGCGGCGCCGAGCGCGGCGCCGGCCGCGAGCAGCGCGGCGCGCGTGCGGCTGGTCTGCAGGCCGAGCGCGCGCGAGAGGTCGTCGTCGAGCATCAGGACATCGAGGCGGCGGATGGCGAGGATCACGAGCGGCAGCAGGACGAGCGCGGGCACGGCGAGCAAGCGGAAGTCGCTCCAGGAGGCGGCGTAGGTGGAGCCGGTGAGCCACGTGATCGCGGTCGCGGCGGCGGGCTGCGCGTGCAGGAGCATCAGCATCGTGACGGCGCTGCACGCGGCGGTGATCGCCAGGCCGACGAGCGCGAGCCGCGTGGGCGAGCTGCCGCCCGCCAGCGCGAGCACGAGCGCCATCGCGAGCAGCGCTCCGGCGAAGGCCGCGAACGGCAGCACGAGCGTCGGGGCGTCGGGGAACACGAGCAGGACCAGGAACGCGCCGACGGAAGCGCCGCCCACCACGCCCGCCAGCTCCGGGCCCGCGAACGGGTTGCGGACCGCGGCCTGCAGCACCGTGCCGGAGGCGGCGAGACAGGCGCCGCCGAGCAGTGCGACCGCCAGCCGTGGCGCCCGGGACTCGAGCGCGATCTCGCCCAGCGGCGAGCCGGTGCCGAAGAGGCTCGAGAGCACCTCTCCCGGGCCGATCCGGATCTCCCCGAGGCACAGGCTGCCGACGATCGCCAGCGGGAGGACCGCGAGGGCGACCAGCGCCGCCTTCGGGCGCCAGCGCGCGGCGCTGGCGCGGGTCTCCAGCGCGCTGCCGACCTCGCCGCGCAGCCGCCGCGCGACCAGCACGAGCACGGGCGCGCCGATCAGCGCGCACACGACGCCCGCCGGGGTCTCGGTGTCCAGGCCGGTGATGGCGCGGCCCGCGACGTCGGCGGCGAGCAGGATCGCGGCGCCCCACGGCAGCGCGACGGCGAGCGCGCCGAGGTGGCCGCGCGGGCGCGCCGCG
Organism: Solirubrobacter deserti; assembly: GCF_027587175.1. Lineage (GTDB taxonomy): Bacteria > Actinomycetota > Thermoleophilia > Solirubrobacterales > Solirubrobacteraceae > Solirubrobacter > Solirubrobacter deserti. The sequence continues at coordinate 87,941 of NZ_JAPCID010000005.1, read as the reverse complement.
CGGGCGAGCCCGCCGGCGAGGATGCCGACGAACGCGATCGGCCCGGTGAGGCCGACGGCGACCGCGGTGAGGACGGCGGCGAGCGTGACCGCGGCCAGCTGGGTGACGCCGGTGCGCAGGCCGAGCGCGCGGGCCGTGCTCTCCCCCAGGACCGCGACGTCGAGCGCGCGCGTGAGCGCCAGGACGCCGAGCAGCGCGGGCGTGCCGATCAGCACACCGGCCTGCAGCGGTCCCCAGCCGTTCTGCAGCAGGCTGCCCGCGCCCCACAGGAACAGGCCGCTGGTCTCGGTCTCGCGCGCGAGCCGGACCGCCGCGGTCCCCGCCGCCAGCGCGAGCCCGACGGCCATGCCGGCGAGGATGAGCCGCACGCCCCCGCCGCCGGCCGCGGCCATCGTGCCGATCAGCAGCGTCCCGCCGAGGACGCCGACGAAGGCGACCGCGATCGTCGGCGCGCCGGGCGCGAGGCTCGCGAAGGCCGCGACGAGCGTGACCGCGAGGGCGCCGCCCGCGGTCAGGCCGAGCGTAGCCGGCTCGGCGAGCGGGTTGCGCGTGAGCGCCTGCAGGACCACCGCGGCGCCCGCGAGCGCGAAGCCGGCGACGATCCCCGCCGCCGCGCGCGGCAGCCGAATGTCCCACACCAGCGCGTCATGGAGCGAGTCGCCGCGGTTGAAGAGGGCGCCCCACACGTCGCCGAGCGGGACGTCGCCCTGGCCCTGCGCGATGTCCAGCAGCCCGGCGAGCAGGGCGAGCGCGACGCCGGCCGCGGCGAACGCGGCCGCGCGGCGGGTCATGCGCGGCGAGGCCGCGCGACGGGCCGCGGCGACCCACACGCCGCGCGAGTGATCACTTTTCCACTCATAGCGTGGGAAATCGAACCCTCGCGTGGCGCCATCACTTCGTCAGCGACGCGGCCAGGCGGTCGGCGAACAGCATCGTCGAGCGCGGCCCGCCGAACAGCCACGTGGTGCCGCTGAGCGTGCGCACGTGGTTGGCCTTCACCACCGGGAGGCGCTTGTACGCGGAGGTCTTGGTGATGCCGGACACCTGGCGCTGGAACTGCGGCGGGTACACGAACGCGATCCAGCCGCTCGAGCTCACGCGCGAGAGGGCCTCGAGGCCGACCGTCGAGAAGCCGTAGCGGGCGGTGCCGCTCCAGCCGTCCTTGAGGCCGAGCCGGCGCACCACGTCGGCGGTCTGGGAGTTCGGGGTGAACATGCGGATCGCGGGCGCGCTGGACGTGCCGCCCGGCGTCGCGATCGCGACGCGCTGGCCGGCGCGCGAGCGCAGCTTCGCCTTGGCCCGCGCGAGCGTGTTGCTCAGCTCCTGCAGGACGCGCTCGCCGCGTTCCTTGCGCCCGACCGCCGCGGCCAGCCGCCGGAAGTCGCTGACCATGCCGCTGAGCTGGCTGCCGCTCGCCGGGTACGGGTGCGTGACCAGCACGGGCGCGATCTTCTTCAGCTGCGCGAGGTTCTTCGTCGACCGGTAGTCCGGCACGACGATCAGGTCCGGCCGCAGCGCGGCGATCCGCTCCAGCGACGGCGACTGCCGCGACCCGACGTCGGTCATCCCCTTCGGCCGCGGCGCGGCGACCCAGGTGTCATAGCCCTTCATGTCGGCGGCACCGACCGGCGCCATCCCGAGCATGTGCAGGTTCTCGACGGTGTCCCACTCGATCGCGACCACGCGCTTGGCCGCGGCCTCCGCGGTCGCGGGCAGGAGCAGGGCAAGGCACAGAGCCAGCAGGAACGTCTTCATCGCAGCGTGAACTTCTTCGTGATGGTCTTGCCGCCGGTGGCGGTGACACGCACCGTCACCTTCAGCGACTTCTTGTCCTTGAGCGAGCGCTGCGCGGCCTTCGACAGCGTCAGCGTGACGGTCTTCTTCGCGCCCGACTTGACCGCGTAGGTCTTCTTGGTCGCGAGCGTCTTGGAGCCGGCCTTCAGCGTCAATGCGCCGTTGCAGTCGGCGGCCGTGCAGGAGAGCTGCACCTTCACGCGCCGGCCGGACGCCTTCAGCGACGAGCCGCGGACCGTGACGGCGGGGTTGGCCTTCGGCGCGGCGATCTTCCCGGCGTTCGGGTCGACCGCGGCGGTCTCGAACGCACCGGCCGCCGTGGCCGGTGGCTGGACTTCGCCTTCACCGGTCGCCGGATAGCAGTCGGCGGTCATCGCCAGCGCGCCCAGCTCCATGCGGATGAACGCGCTGCCGAGCGCGTCAAGGACGGCGCCGCCCGTGCCGCCGGGGATGCCCAGCAGCGTCCCGGGGCCGGCCTGCCGGAAGCCGAGCGGCGCGGTGCCGACGGTCCACACGGTGTCGGGGATCGGGATGGTCACGTCAACCGGCGTCGTCGAGACGAACTGGCCGTTCGCGTCCTCGGTGATCGTGAACCGGGCCACGGTCTCGAGCTGGTGCACCATCACGTTCTGGGGGCTGCCCGGGCCCTCGACGGCGAGCCACGCCTTGGCGCGGATCTCGTTGGCGCCCGCCTTGAGGATCTGGAGGCTGTGCCCGTACTGGATCAAGTAGTCGGGGATGCGGACGTGCACCGAGGTCTGCGTCAGGTTGACGCCGGAACCCGGCGCGACCGGGTTCGGGCTCGCGACGCCCGAGAGGTCGACGTTGAGGTGGCGCCACGTGTTGTCGTAGCTCCACTTGCACGAGTTCTGCGTGCTCAATGTGCCGGCAGAGGCAGGTGCGGCAGCCACCAGCAAGAGCGCAGTGACCGCGAAGATGGTCAGGAACCGTCGCATGTCGTCAACCCACCCTAACAAGGGCTGCCAAGTTTGGTGAGGTCAGATTCCGAGCACTATGCTTGTGCAGGATGAGCAAGCCCCACGGACACTCGATCGACGACTACCTGGAGGCGATCCACCTGCTCGTCTCGCCCATTGGCGTGTACGAGCCGGCGAAGCCTCCGGCGGCGATCGCGGCGCGCGTCGCCGACGCGCTCGGAGTGTCGCGGACGGCGGTCGGCGAGATGCTCAAGCGCCTCACCGCCGAGGGCCTGCTGGAGAAGGGCACCGGCCGCGAGCTGGTGCTCACCGAGGCCGGCACGGAGCGGGCCGAGGGGGTCATCCGGCGCAACCGGATCGTCGAGCGCTTCCTCACGGACATGCTCGAGTACGACCCCGCCGAGGCGCACGAGCACGCGTCGCGGGTCGCGGCCGGGTTCACCGACGACATGGTGGAACGGCTGCACGCCAAGCTCGGCTACCCCGAGCGCTGCCCGCACGGCTGGCCGGTCGCGCCGCAGCAGGACCGCGAGGAGAGCCGTGAGCTGGTCAGCCTGGCCGACCTGGCGGCGGGTGACACAGGCGAGATCGTGCGGCTGACCGAGCAGGACGGCGGGCTGTTGTCCTGGTTCGCGGCCGAGGGGCTGCAGCCGGGCGCGAAGGTCGAGGTGCGGGACATCCAGCCGGCTGCGGGCCACCGCAAGATCCTCATCTCGGGGGACGGCGAGCAGTTCATCGCCGATCGCGCCGCGCGCGGGCTGTATGTCCGCCGCAGCGACGATTCTTGAGACGTCAAGGCACCTTTACTAGGATCTGGCGGGTTGCTTGCTCCGCCTCGCCAGGATGCCGCTGCTCTGGCGGCCACCACGACGCTCCTGAACTGCTACTTGCGTGAGGGCGGCACGGCGACGTTCCGTGAGGACCGCGCCGTGTTCAACGACCTCGGCGTCGAGGCGGAGCTGCTGTACCGTTCGCGCACGCTGCACCACCGCTTCGGCCCCGTGCCGGTCACGCCGACCGAGCTGGCGCGGCGCATCTCCCTCCAGCTGGACCCCGGCACGTCGGCGCAGGCGCTGCTGGACCGGGTGGAGGCGAGCCTGGAGTGCGTCCGTGGGTACGTGGAGGCGCGCACGCCGGATCTCGACCGCTTGTTCGCGCCTGAGCCGCTGTCGTTCATCGACTCAGATCAGGCGCTCGTCCTCGGCCACCCGCTGCACCCGACGCCGAAGGGACTGAGCGGCCGGCTCGCCCAGTACGCGCCCGAGCTGCAGCCGCACTTCCCGCTGCACTGGCTGTCGGTCGAGTCCCGGCTCGTCGTCCACGACAGCGCCACGGGCACGCCCGCACCACAGCTCGCGGAGCAGCTGCTCGGCGAGAGCGCGCCGCCCGGCCGGATCCTGATCCCCGCCCACCCGTGGGAGGCCGGCTTCCTCGCCCGCGCCGCGTCGACGCTGTTCACCACCGGCGCCGTGATCGACCTCGGTCCGCAGGGCGCGCCCGTCACCCCCACGAGCAGCGTCCGCACCGTCTACAACGCGCAGTGGCCGTACCAGCTCAAGTTCAGCCTGCACGCGCGCGTGACCAACTCGATGCGCGTGACGCTGCCGAAGGAGCTGCGCCGCGCGGTCGAGGCCAAGCGGTTGGACGGGACGATCGTCGGCGAACAGGCGCGCGCCGCGGCGCCGCACCTGACCGTGGTCCACGACCCCGCGTACCTGCAGGTGCCCGACCACGACGGCTTCTCGGTCCTGTTCCGGGAGAACGCGTTCGAAGGCGACGTCTCGGCGCTCACCGTGCTCTGCCAGGACCACCCGTTCGGCGGCCGCTCGCGCCTGGCCAACCTGGCGGCGGGCCGTGAGCGCGAGTGGTTCCAGGCCTACCTGCAGACCGTGATCGTGAGCCTCGTGCGGCTCTACCTGGACGTCGGCCTCACGTACGAGCCGCATCAGCAGAACACGCTCCTGCGCCTCGCCGCCGACGGGATGCCCGAGCACGCGCTGATCCGCGACAGCCAGGGCTACTTCCACCGCGAGGCCGCGCACGCGGACATCTGCGCGGTCCTCCCCCAGCACGGCGAGGCGACCGAGTCGATCTTCTCCGAGGCGCTGGCCGACGAGCGGCTCGTCTACTACCCGTTCCTCAACAACGCACTCGGCGTCATCGACGCGCTCGGGGCGGGCGGCGGGATCGATGAGCCCCTCCTGCTCGGCGACCTGCGCGACACGCTCGCCCGCGAGCGCAAGGCCGGCGGCCGCTATCCGCACTCCCTGCTGGACCGCCTGCTCGACGACGCCACGTGGCCGTGCAAGGCCAACCTGCGCACGCGCCTGCACGACATGGACGAGCTGGTCGGGGACATCAGCACCCAGTCCGTCTACGTCACGATTCCCAACCCGCTCACGCCCACGATCGAGCTGGTGGAGGTCACGGAGTCCCACCACGAGCTGCTGCAGCGGTGGATGCGTGAGCCGCGTGTCGCACAGTGGTGGGGCGAGGTCGACGACGTGCGCACCTACCTGGACGGCCTCGGCCACGTCACGCCGCACGTCGCCTACGCCGACGGCGAGCCGTTCGCGTACGTGGAGACCTACTGGGCGGTCGAGGACGAGCTCGCCCGCCATTACGCCGCCCACCCCGACGACCGCGGCCTGCACCTGCTCGTGGCCGAGGCCTACGCCGGGACGGGCGTCCCGCGCGCGCTCGTCCGCCAGCTGGTCGAGGGCCACCACGGCCGCACCGTGTGCGAGCCCGACGCCCGCAACGGCCGCATGCTCGCGTTCTGCCAGGCGCTCGGCGGCGAGATCCGCGGCGAAATCGACCTGCCGCACAAGCGCGCGGCGCTGGTGGTGTGGGACTGATGCATGACGTGATCGGCGTGGGCCTCGGCCCGTTCAACCTGGGCCTCGCGGCGCTGCTGGACCCGCTCGAGGACGTCGACGCCGTCTTCTTCGACGACAAGGACAGCTTCGTCTGGCACCCGGGCCTGATGCTCCCGGACGCCGAGATCCAGGTCCCGTTCCTGGCCGATCTGGTCACGCTCGCCGACCCCACGAGCCGCTACTCGTTCCTGAGCTACCTGCACGAGCAGGGCCGGCTGTACCGCTTCTACTTCCGCGAGCACTTCCACGTGCTGCGGCGCGAGTTCGAGGCCTACTGCCGCTGGGTGTCCGAGCAGCTGGGCGCCGTGCGCTTCGGCCACCGCGTGGACGCCATCCGGCCGAGCGCAGGTGGATGGAGCGTGTGGGCCCGCGGCGTCGAGCACCGCGCCAAGCACGTCGTGCTCGGCGTCGGCTGCGTGCCTTCGCTCCCCGGGTTCGCCAAGGGCCTCACGCACTCGTCCGGCTACCTCGGCGTGCGCGACCGCGCGCTGAACGCCGGGTCGGTCGCGGTGATCGGCTCGGGCCAGTCGGCGGCGGAGATCTTCGCCGACCTGCTCGAGCACGGCCACGGCCGGCTCGACTGGTTCACGCGCAGCCCGGGCTTTCTCCCGATGGAGTACTCCAAGCTCGGCCTCGAGCACTTCTCGCCCGAGTACACGGCGTACTTCCACGCGCTGCCCCAGGAGAAGCGCGACGCGCTGCGCGCCAACCAGGACCTGCTCTACAAGGGCATCTCGGCCGAGACCAGCGAGCGCATCTACGACCTGCTGTACCGCCGCAGCATCGACGGCGAGCCGGACGTGCGCTACTCGGCGCGCTGCGAGCTGCGCGGGGTCGAAGGGCGCCGCCTGAGCTTCCGCCAGCTCGACCAGGGCGTCGACTTCACGCACCAAGCCGACGTGACGATCCTCGCGACGGGCTACGAGCCCGCGCCGATCCCGGTCCCCGGCCACCTGCTCGCGCGCGACACGGCGGGCCGGCCCGTGGTGGAGATCGACTACCGGCTGCGGCTCGCGGACGGCTCGCCCTCCACCCTGTTCGTGCAGAACGGCGAGCTGCACACGCACGGCGTCGGCGCGCCCGACCTCGGCCTCGGCGCACACCGCAACGCCGTGATCGTCAACGCGCTGCTCGGCCGCGAGGTGTACGCCGTGCGCGAGCGCAACGTGTTCCAGACCTTCGGCGTCGCCGCCGCATGAGCTGGGAGCGCGCGAACCGCGAGCTGATCGCGAAGCTGCTCACCGAGCTCGAGTTCGAAGAGCTGCTGCAGCCGGAGGTGCGCGGCGACGAGTGGACGCTGACGCTGGGTGACTACGCGCTGCACTACGCCGCGCGCCGGCGCTCGATGGGCCACGCGCGTGTGGACCCGGCCTCGCTGCGGGCGACGCACGAGGGTGTGGAGATCCCGCTGCCGGACGCCGACATGGTGATCGCGATCGGCGCGCCGCTGCTCGGCGTGGACCCCTCGACCACCGCGGGGCTGATCGGCGAGATCGCGTCCACGCTGGTCTCCGACGCCCACCAGCTCGAACGCGGCGCGCCCGCCGCCGACCTGATCGACCTCGACCCGCTCGAGCTCGAGGGCGAGCTGCGCGGGCATCCGTGGATCGTCGCGAGCAAGGGCCGGGTCGGCTTCGGCGCGGGCGACCTGCGCCGCTACGCGCCCGAGGCGCGCCGCGCGGTCCCGATCTACTGGCTCGCGGTCGAGGACGCCGACTGGCGCGGCCAACCCCTCTCCGAGCTGGTGCCGGTGCACCCGTGGCAGTGGGACCACCGGATCCAGCAGCTCTACGCGGGCGACATCGCGCGCGGGCGCATCCGCTTCCTCGGCGAGCGCGACGGCCGCTGGCTGCCGCAGCAGTCGATCCGCACGCTCGCGGACGCCGACGCGCCCGGCCGCCACCACCTCAAGCTCTCGCTCTCGATCCTGAACACGTCGGTGTGGCGCGGCCTCCCGCGGGACCGCACGCTCGCCGCGCCGGCGCTCTCGGCCTGGCTGCAGGAGCGCGTGCTGAGCGACGCGTTCCTGCGCGAGACGGGCGTGATCCTGCTCGGCGAGGTCGCGTCGGTGAGCGTCGCGCACCCCGCGTTCGAGGCGGTCGCGGACGTGCCGTACCAGCACACGGAGCTGCTCGGCGCGATCTGGCGCGAGTCGGTGGACACGTATCTGCACGAGGGCGAGCGCGCGATCAGCCTGGCCGCGTTGCTGCACACGGACCCGCACGGCGTCGCGTTCGTCGAGCCGCTGATCGCGCGCTCGGGCCTCACCGTCGAGGAGTGGGTCGCGCGCCTGCACGAGGTCACGCTTCCGCCGCTGTTGCACATGCTCTACTGCTACGGCGCCGCCTTCTCCCCGCACGCGCAGAACTGCATGCTCGTGCTGCGCGACGACGCGCCCGCGCGGCTGGTCGTGAAGGACTTCGTGGACGACATGATGGTCTCGTCAGATCCCTTGCCCGAGCTGGCCGACATGCCCGCCGACGTGCGCGCGGCGCTCGGCGACGGCGTCGAGGCCGCGATCCTCGTGCAGTGGATCCAGGGCGGCCTGCTGGTGTGCGTGCATCGCTACCTGGCGGAGATCCTCGAGGACCGGCTCGGCTTCGCGGAGTCGGCGTTCTGGGCGCTGGGCGAGCGCGCCGTCGCCCGCTACCAGGCGCGCTTCCCGGAGCTCGAGGACCGCTTCGCGCTGTTCGACATGGAGGCGCCCGCGTTCGTGAAGCTGTGCCTGAACCGCGTGCGGATGCTCGAGCGCGGCTACACCGACGCCGCCTCGCGCCCGGTTGCCGCGGCGGTCGGCTGGATCGAGAACCCGCTCGCGCCATGAACTCGCACTCCGAGCTCGCCGTCCACACCGAGTACGAACCCGCGCTCGACCGCAAGCTGTGGGCGCGCCCTGCGCTGCCCGAGTACGACACCGAACTGCTGCACACGTGGATGCACAAGCCGCACGTGGTGCCGTTCTGGGCGATGGACTGGCCGACGGACTGGATCCGCGACTACCTCGTGCGCCAGAACGAGGACCCGGCGCGTTCGCCGTTGCTCGGCTACGTGGACGACATGGCCGTCGGCTACATCGAGGTCTACGACCCCGCACGGGACGTGTTGGGCGCCCACGCCCCGATCCTGCCGGGCGACATCGGCGCGCACGTGCTGATCGGCGACGAGGAGCACCTCGGCCGCTACTCCGTCGCGATCGGGCGTGCCGTCGTGCGCTTCCTGTTCAAGCGCCCGGGCGTGCTACGGATCGTCGGCGAGCCGGACGTCCGCAACCACAACTTCCTCTCGCTGCTCGCGTTCCTGGGCTTCCGCAAGCAGCAGGAGATCGACCTGCCGGACAAGCGCGCGGCGTTCATGGTCTGCGAGCGCTCGGACTTCGAGCGGCTCTCCGCCCGGCGCCGCCGGGTCTCCGCGTGAGCCTCGCGCTCGCCGGCGTGGTCAAGCGCTACGGCGAGCGGACCGCGCTGGACGGCGTGGACTTCGAGGTCGGAGCCGGCGAGGTCGTCGCGTTGCTCGGCCCCAACGGCGCGGGCAAGTCGACGCTCGTCTCGATCGCGGCGGGGCTGCTGAAGGCCGACGCGGGAAGCGTGTCCGTGCGCGGTCGCCCCGGGCTGGCACCGCAGGACATCGGCATCTACCCGTCGCTGACCGTGCGCGAGAACCTGTGGGCGTTCGCGGAGCTCCACGGCGTGTCGCGGCGGCGGGCGGAGCGGCTGCTGGCGCCGTTCGTCCTCACCGAGCTGGCCGACCGCGCGGCCGGCACGTTGAGCGGCGGCGAGCAGCGGCGCCTGCACACGGCGCTCGCGGTCGTCCACCGGCCGCGGCTGGTGCTGCTCGACGAGCCGACGGCGGGCGCGGACACGCAGACGCGCAGCGCCATCCTGCGCGCGGTGCTCGAGCTGGCGAGCGACGGCGCCGCGGTCGTCTACACGACGCACTACCTGCCCGAGGTCGAGGAGCTCGACGCGGGCGTGGCGCTGCTCGAGGCGGGCCGGATCATCGCCACCGGGTCGGTCTCCGAGCTGGTCGCGGCCCACGCCGAGTCGGTCGTGGAGATCACCTACACGGACGGACGCACCGTGCGCCGCGCGGGCACGTCGCTGCACGGACTCGGCGACGACGTCGTCCGTGCCGAGGTGATCCGGCCGTCGCTGGAAGCCGCCTACCTCGCGCTCACGGGCCGGAGGTCGGCGGAGTGAGGGCCGCGCCGCCCCCGTCCCGCGCCCGCGACCTCGCCGCCCGGCCGGGGTGGCCCTCGTGATCCGCAACGAGCTGCGCCTGCTGCGCCACGACCCCGTGCCCGCGGCGGTGCTCGTCGGCATGCCGCTGGTGCTGATGACGCTGCTCAGCGATGCGATGCGGTCCACGCTCGCCAGCAACGGCTTCGCCGGCGCGCCCGGCTCCGCGCAGACCGTGCCGGGCATGGCGTGCGTGTTCGCGTCGTTCGGGATCGCGGTCGTGGGCTTCGCGATCTTCCGCGAGCACGGCTGGCGCACCTGGCCGCGGCTGCGCGCCGCGGGCCTTTCCGGCCGCCGTCTGCTCGCGGGCAAGCTCGCCGTGCCGGGCCTGCTCGTCGCCGCCCAGCACGTCGTGCTGTTCGGCTTCGGGGTGCTGTTCCTGGACCTGGAGGTGAGCGGCTCGTGGCTGGCCGTCGTGGTGATCGCCGCGCTGTTCGCGCTGCTCGTCCTGGTCGCCGGGCTCGCGGCCGCCGCCGCGCTCTCGACCATCCAACAGGTCAACGCCGTGACCAACCTCGGGGCGATGGCGCTGGGCGGGCTCGGCGGCGGCTTCGTGCCCGTCGACTCGCTGCCTGAGTGGGTGCAGCCGGTCGCGCCCGTCTCGCCCGTCTACTGGGCGATGGAGGGCTACCAGACCGCGATCCTGGAAGGCGGCGGAGTGACCGACGTGCTCGGCCCGCTGGCCGTGCTCGCCGCGTTCACCGCCGCCTTCGCGGGAATCGCGCTGTGGCGCTTCGAGGCGGACGCCCCCAAGCGCACCTGGGGTTAGGGCAGGGTGTCGGCGTCCTTGGTGACGCCCTCGGTGCGGAACGTCTCCAGCCACGGCTTGACGACCCCGTCCTTGCGGCGGTAGTGAATGAAGGCGAGCGGCCGGCCGGAGTCGGGGTTGACGATCAGCCGGACGCCGACGCCCTCGTGGTTGACCGGGTCGCCGTCGGCTTCGACGGCCTTGCCGGGCCGGCCCAGCGGGTCCTTGACGTCGCCGACGAGCTTCATCCCCGGCAGCCCGGACAGGACCTCCCACACGGCGCGGAGCACCTCGGGCGAGGTCCCGCGGGGATCGAACACCAGCTCCGAGGCGGCCAGGACGTAGCTGCGCGTGGTCGGCTCGGCGTCCTTGTCGCGCTCGAGGCCGAACGTCCGCGCCATCCGGCGGAGATCCTCGGGCACGTCCTTCACGTCCTCCGGGAGCCTCGGGTACGAGCCCTCGCCGGCCGGGGTTAGCACGCCGTTCCGTGCGTCGACCTGGCCGAGCACGCCCTCGCGCTTGACGTCGCCCTGATAGAGCACCCGCTCGAACACCTTGCCGTTCGCGTCCGTCCAGTAGCGCGAGTCGAGCGCCTCGGCCGGGTTCTCGGCCTGGCGCTGGACGACCCGGACGGCGTAGAACTCACCCGGCCCGAGCTTCGGGAGCGGCTGGGGTTCGAGGCCGCGCAGCACGGTCGCGGCGGTCGCGACCTCCGGCCGGGTGGCCGTCGGGACGCTCGTCGGCGCGAGCGCGACGGCGGCGACGGCCGCGGCCCCCGCCACGGCGGCGGTCAGGCCGAGCGCGGGCAGCCGGCGACGACGCCTCGACGGCGGCGCGACGATCTCGTCGTTGATGCGCTCGTGCGTGCGCGCGCGGGTCTCGGCGAGCTGCTCGTCGGTCATGGTGTCGATCATCGGGCGCCTCCGAGGTGGGCGGTGAGTTGACGGCGGGCGCGGTGGATGCGCGAGCGGACGGTGCCGACGGGCACGTCGAGGGCGTGGGCGATCTCGTCGTAGGAGAGCTCGCCCCAGGCGTGCAGCAGGAGCGCGTCGCGGTCACGGCGCGCGAGCGCCGTGAGCCCGGCGTAGAGCTCCGGGTCCAAGCCGTCGGCCGGGGCGAGGACCGGCTCGGGGAGCGCCACGGCGCGCTGCAGCAGCTCGAGCTGGCGGCGCTCCTCACGGCGGTGGCTCGCCACGGCCTTGTTGGCGATGCCGAACAGCCACGGGCGCGCGCTGCCGTACTCGGCCTTGAACTTCGCGCGCTTGCGGAACGCGGTCACGAAGACCTCCTGCGTGAGGTCCTGCGCCGTGTCCGGGCCGACGCGGCGGGCCAGGAAGGCGGCGACCGCGTCGAAGTGCCGGTCCACCACGGCGTGGAAGCGCTGCGGCGGACCCGCGAGGTCGGCGGCGTCCACCGCTGCCGGATCGGTGTCGAGTGTCAGAGCCATCTACGCCCTACTAGGGGACTTGTAGGGCGAGAAGTTCACGCCGCCAGCAACAACGCGAGCTGGCGTGACTGCGCGACCAACGTGCCGTCCGCCGTCCACAGCTCGCCATCCTCCTCGAAGTAGCCGTCGCGGGCGAGCTTGGAGCTGAAGCGCGCGAGCAGCGGGCCCGTGTAGGGCAGCGGCGCGCGGAAGTGCACCGTGAGGTCGATCGTCGGCGCGGGATGCAGTTCGGTGAGTCGCGGCCAGATCGCGGGGTAGAAGCCGTCGGCCATCACGCACATGGCCGGACCGTCCAGGGGGCGTCCGCCGGTGAAGCCGATCCAACCGCCGACGACCGACGTGTCCGCGCCGCTGAACGGCGCGGCGCCGAAGCGCGGCTGGAAGATCAGCTGGTCCGTGAACGGCGGCGCCCCGGGCAACGGCGGCTGGTCGGGCGACGGCGGCGGGACGTCGGGCATCGGCACCTCGCCCACCTCGGGCCCGCCATAGGCGTCGGCGAACGCACCGAGGCCGAGCGCGACCGGCTTGCCGTCCTGTTCGAGCCGGCCGGTGACGGTGCTCATGCCCCGTCCGGCGCGTTCCACCGTCGCGCTCGCGTGCACCGGCCCGACCGCGGGCGGACGCAGGAAGTGCACGGTCAGCGAACGCGGTTGGCGGCCGGCCGCGCGCTCCATGGCGTGCGCGAGCAGCGCCATCACGTAGCCGCCGTGTGGACCGCGCGCGGTCTCCCAGCCCGCGGCGATCACCCCGTTCCCGTCCGCGTCGAGCGCGATGTCCTCGTCGAAGCTCATCCCGATAGGCTCGCAACCAATGAGCCTCTCCGTCGAGCTGCCGATCACCACCGCGATGGAGCTGCCCGGCTTCCGGATCGTCGAGAACCTCGGCGTCACCTTCGGACTGGTCGTGCGCAGCATGGGGCTGACCCGGAACGTCGCCGCGGGCTTCAAGTCGCTCAAGCGCGGCGAGGTCACGCAGTACACGGACCTGCTCGAGGACGCTCGCCGGCACGCGGTCGACCGGCTCGTCGCCAACGCGAAGCTGCTCGGCGCGACCGGGATCGTCGCGATGCGCTTCGACTCGTCGGAGATGGGCAACGGGCTCACGGAAGTCGTCGCCTACGGGACGGCGGTCGTGGTCGAGCGTGCCGACGCCTGAGCAGGACCGCGTCGCGACCGTCCTCGGCCGCCACTACGCGGCGGACCGGCTGGACGCGTCAGAGCTCGACCGGCGGCTGGACCTCACGTTCGGCGGCGCGCTCACGGAAGCGCTGGCCGATCTGCCGCCGCTCCCCTCGGAGGCCGCGGCGCGCAAGCGGCGGTGGGGCCGTCGCCACGGCGAGGCGGACGCCGCGCAGCCGACCTGGGTGCCGACCAAGGAGCGCTTCATCGACCCGGGCTCGGATCGGGTCATGCGCGTCTGGGTCGACCCGGCCGACCACAAGCGTCACTACGTGCCGGACTGAAACAGCACGACGGCGATCGCGGCGTCGCCGTCGTGGCTCAGGCTGAGGCTCGTGCTGCACGGGCCGACGGTCTGCGCGAGCGTGCCGTGCAGGGCGAGCGCGGGACGGCCGTAGCCGTCGTCGACCACTTCGATCTCGCGCAGGTCGACGCTGCCGAGCAGCGGCGGCTGATGCGCCCGCGAGCCCGACCACGCCTTCAGGAACGCTTCCTTGGCGGCGAAGCGGGCGGCCAGCCGGTGCGGCTCGCGCGAGCGGCGCTCGCGCGGCGTGAAGGTGTGGTCGACGAAGCCGGACGCCGTGTCCTCGAGCTGCTGCGCGAAGCCCGGGACGTGGACGAGGTCGACGCCGACCGTCATCGGTCGAGCAGGAGCGCGGCTTCGGCGTCGCGGTCGAGCGCGCGCGGGCGACGGACGAGCGGCGGCCGGCCGAGGCGCATCTCGAGCCGCCGGCGGACGCCCTCGGCACGCCGGCGGCCCGCGCGCTGCAGGTAGTCCTCGCGCTGGTCCTGCGGGACCGCCGCGTGGAACGTGTCGGGGTGCGCGACGGCGAGGATCGCGGAGACGTGGCCGAAGCCGAGCGACGCGATCAACGCGGCCCGCAGCGGCACGGCAAGATCGATCGGGCGATCGCCGAGCGCCAGGTGCCGGTTGCCCTCGAGCAGCGGATCGACGCTCTCCAAGTTGCGGTTGCCCGGAACGCGGCCGGTCTCGAGCATGCGCAGGACGCCGTCCAGCTGCCAGGCCGCCGCGCCGCCCTTCGCGTGGCCCGTGACCGTCTTCTGGGAGACGACGAGCAGCGGATTGCCGGGAGTGCGTTGCAGTGCCGTCTGCAGGCGGTCGTGGAGGTCGGCCTCGTTCGGGTCGTTCATGTCCGTCGAGGTGTCGTGCTTGGAGACGACGCCGAGGTCGTCGGCGGTGAGGCCGTGGCGGACGAGGGCGGCGTTCAGCGGCTGCGCGGCCGCGAGCGCGCCGAGGCCCGCGGCGGGGATGGACGTGTGCAGGCCGTCGGCGAACGAGCCCGCGTAGGCCAGCACGCCGCGCACCGGCAGGCCGAGCGCGAGCGCGACGTCGCCGCGGACGACCAGCTGGGCGCCGCCACCCTGCGCCTCGACGAAGCCGGCGCGGCGCGTGTCGTTGGCGCGGGAGGCCTCGCGCGGCTCGAGGTCCATCGCCTCCAGTTCGTCCGAGGCGGCGGTTGCGCCCATGTCGGCGAAGCCGATCATGCCCTCGGGCGTGAGGTCGTCGAAGCCGCCGGCGAGCACCGCGAGCGCCTTGCCGCTCGTGATCTTGTCGTAGGCCACCTCGAGGCTGACGGCCGCGGTGGCGCACGCGCCGACGGGGTGGATCATCGGCCCGTAGGAGCCGAGGTAGGTCTGCACCGCGTGCGCGGCGACAACGTTGCCGAGCGACTCCTGGACGCGGTCGTTCTGGCGCTCCTGGTCGAGCAGGTGGTCGAGCAGCAGCCGGCGCAGCGACGCCATCCCGCCCATGCCCGCGCCCTGCGTGTTGGCGACGTTCGCCGGGTGGACGTGGTCGAGCAGCTCCTGGGGTTCGAGGCCCGCGTCCGCGAAGGCCTCGACCGTGGCGGCGAGGTTGACGAGCGCCATGCGATCGGCGGTCGCGATCAGGTCGTTCGGGACGCCGAGGCGGGCGAGGTCGAGGCCGGTCGGCAGTTGGCCCGCGACGCGCCGCGTCTGGGCGACGATGCGCGGGACGCGGATCTGGCCGCGGATCGTGACGAGGAAGCGGTCGCCGTCGCGGCGGACGGTCGCGTTCGGGTAGGTGCGGGCCTCGGCCTCCGAGTCGACCGTGAACGTGACCGGCTGCTCCAGGGTCACCGGCGCGAGCACGGTGTGGCCGTCGGCCTCGATCGTGCCGTCGGACTCCAGCGCGCGGACGCCGATGCGCTCGGCGACCGCGTCGGCGTAGCGCGCCGCCAGGTCCTCCTCGCGCACCTCTTCCTTGGTGGCGGTGTCGATCCAGCGGCCGCGGTAGTGCTCGAGCTCGTAGCCGACGAGCCCGGTCAGCCACGCCAGCTCCGCGACGACGCCCGGCGAGTCGATCTCTCCGAGCTCGAGGGCGAAGCGGCTGCGGCCGGTCCCGCCCGGGCCGAGCTCACCCGTGCCGACGATCACGACCATGTCCTGCGGGCGCAGGTCGTGCGGCGGCGCCTCGCCCGGCGTGGGCGGTGCGGTGTCGGTGCCGGGGCTGGGCAGCGCTTCGAGCTGGTCCGCGGGCGTGGGCGGGTGCAGCGTCCGGCGGAGCGTGTGGGCGCGGGCGGCGCGGGCCGAGCGGTCGCGCAGCTCGTCGGCGAGCGGCTGCAGCGCGCCGCGCAGGTCGTCGATGGCGCCCAGGCCGCCGGTCAGGTCGATCGCGCCCGCGCGGTTGGTGACCAGCAGGCCCGTGAGCAGCCACGCCATCTCGTCGGTGGCGAACGTGCGCACGTTCAGGCGCTCCTCCACCAGCGGCGCGATCGCGTCGTTGCCGCGCATGAGGTTGGTGCCGCGGACCCAGCCGATCTTCGGCGCGATGAAGGTGGTGTGCGCGCCCCACGGCTCGGCCTGCGCGCGCCTCGTCAGCACTTCGAGCGCGGCCTTGGTCTCGCCGTACGGGCCGTCGGAGCCGAACGCGCCGTGGTTGGGCGAGAGCGGCAGCAGGACCGTGCGCGGGCGGACGGCGCCGATCAGGCGCTGGACGCCGAGCAGCTGCACGCGGAACGCGGTCTCGAACGCGCCGCCGCCCCCGCCCGCCTCGGCGGTGGCGGAGAGCGCGGGGAAGGGCGCGAGGGCCGTCGGGGTGAGCGGCTCGCCCCGGAGGTCGTCGCGGCCGCGGCGGCCGCCGCCCGGGTGGCGCAGCCAGGCCGCGAGGGCGTCGACGTCGGCGAACGAGGCGAGGTTCGCGGGCACGACGTGCAGCTCGGCGCGCGGGCCGGCGCTCGTCCGGTACAGCTCGCGGTAGAAGCGCCGCCGCTCGGGCGTGAGCGTGCTGGTGGCGATGACGACCTTCGCGCCGCCGCGGAGCAGCCGCTTCGCGAGCTCGGCGCCGATCGAGTTCGGTGCCGCGCCCGTGATCAGCGCCGTCTCGTGGCGCAGGTCCGGGGAGGCCTTCAGCGAGACGGCGAGCTCGGGCACGAGCTCGTCCGGCATGTCCTTGAGGAGGTCGATCGGCCGCGTGTCGTCGGGTGCTGTGCCCGTGTGCGGGACGCCGGTCTCGTCGAGCGTGACCGTCGGGCGGACGCCGGCGAGCGGCAGCGCCGTCCACGTGTCCGATGCCGTGACGCGCGTGAGCTCCGGCACGTGGCGGGAGAGGTACGCGGCGGTCTCGGCGACGGCCCGCTCTCCCCCGTGCGCCGCGATCCGGTCGATCTCCGCGCCCAGGCCGGCGGCGTCGAGGCGGCCGGCGAGCGCGTCGTGGTAGGCGGTGACGAGGTCCCAGCGCGCGCTCGCCCAGGCGGAGGTGAAGCGCACGTGGCGGCGGGCGTCGAAGCGCGGCGCGATCTCCTGCGCCCGCTCCGGGCCGAGCTCGGCGTCGAGGATCGCCAGCCGGGCCTGGTCCGGGTCGGCGTCGGGCAGCGGCTCACCGGGCGGCGGCAACGGGCGGCCAAGCGCGTCCGCGAGCGTGCGCGCGGAGTCCAGCAGCGCGTCCTCGAGCGCGGGATTCGCGACGGCGACCGGCGCGGCCGCCACCTCGGGTGCCGCGGCCCGCGCGAGCGGAAGCTTCAGGTCCGCCGAGGTCAGCTCGCGCGCACGGTCGAGCAGGTCCGGGCCGGCCGGCAGGCGCGCGAGGTCGCCGCCGCGCGCGGACGGGCCGGGCCGCGTGTCCAGCGCGACGCGGGCGAAGACGTGGTCGGTGAGCCCGGGCGGCAGGCCGAGGTCGGTGCGCTGCACGCCCGCGCGGGTCAGGCCGGTGGCGAGCGCCTCCTTCAGGTACGGGCCCGGGAACCGGTACCCCGCGCCCTGCTCGCGCAGGGTCTTGACGAGCTCGCCGATCGTCTGGCGCTGCACGCCCTCGGCGCCCGAGAGCCCGAACTCGCGCCCGAGGTCGATCAGCACCTGGTTGCGCCGCGAGGACACGCCCTGGAAGAGCTCGTCCACCGACTCCGAGGGATCGAGCTGGTCCAGCCGCACCCGCGCCTGCAGGGCGAGCACGAACTCGAGCGCGTCGCCCGCGTCGACGGGCTTGTCGGTCACCGGCGCGGACGCCTCCGCTCGGTCCAGGACGAGGTCGCGGTCGTGCTCGGCGTGCAGGAGCGTCACGCCGGGCACGGTCATGCGCGCAAGGCCGGTGAGCACGGCGGCGTGCGGCGGCGCGAGCTCGAGGAAGCGGTCCGCGAGGCCGGCGAGCGCCTGTTGGCACTCGATCCAGCGCACGGGCGACGCGAGCTGCTGGGCGAGCAGCTCGACCACGTCGTCGCCGGGCTCCAGCGGGCGGGCGAGGACGTTCGGGACCCAGCGGCCGACGAGCTTGGACGCGTCGATGCCGGCCGCCGCGACGTGCGGGCGCAGCTCGTCCACGGCGCCGCGCAGCACGCTCGAGTGGAACGGGATGTCGATGCCCGGGACCACGCGCGCGGCGCGGCCGAGCGCGGCGATCGCGTCCGCGGTGCCGACGATCGCGTACTGGCGGTCCGGCGCGTTGAGGTTGACGATCTCGACGTCCTCGCCGAGCCCGTCGGTCGACTTGACCACCGCGAGCCGGTACGGCGACGAGCCGTCGGCCGCGCGGGGGACGTGGTTCTGCATCGCGAGCCCGCGGTGCCAGACGAGCGTCAGCGCGGCCTCCAGCTCGATCGCGCCGAGCGCGTACAGCGCGGCGAACTCGCCGACGCTGTGGCCGGCGGCGACGTGCGGAGCGCCGAGCGCGCCCTCGGCCCGCAGCTCCTCGAGCTGCGCGGCGGCGAGCGCGATCAGCGCCGTCTGCGTGAACTCGGTCCGGAACAGCACGCCTTCGGGGTGCCGCGCGACGTGCCCGTCCGCGAGCCGCAGCTCGCGCGGGTTGTCCTCGACGACCTCGAGCAGGGAGAACCCGAGCGCGGCGCGGGTGTGCGCGTCGGCGCGCGTCCACACGGCGCGGGCGGCCCGCGAGCGCGCGCGCCCCTCCGCGCCGAGCCCGGTCCGCTGGATGCCCTGTCCCGGGAAGACGAGCGCGGTCGGCGGCGCGTCGAGCACGGCCTCGCCGAGCGCGACGTCCACCTCGTTGGCGCGCACGCGCACCTGCAGGACGCGGCGCCCGTCGACGATTGCGGCACGCGAGGCCTCGAAGTCCAGCACCGCGCCGAGCGGCACCGGCGCCAGGAAGCCGATCCGCCACTCGCGCAGGCGTTGCGCGTCGCCGTCGCACAGCTCATCCACGACGAACGCCGACGCCCGCGCGGCCGTCCACGCGCCGTGCACGATCGGCCGCTTGAGCCCGGCGAGCCGCGCGGCCAGCACCGACCGGTGCAGCGGGTTGCGATCCCCGCCCACCCGTGCGAACGCCTCCATCGAGGTCGGCGCCACGTCCTCGGCCGTGGCCAGCAGGGCGCCGGGACGAGCGTGCCGCTCGGGCCCAGGCGTGGCGAGCAGGTCGAGCACGGCCGCGACGGGGTTGGTGCCGCGAGTGGTCGATTGGTCAACCAGGGGTTGACGAATCGAGCACTCGGTGATGGTGCCGATCTCCTCGCCGGCGCGCGCGACGGTGCCCGTCGCGGTCCAGCGCGGCTCGCCGCCGCGTGGCACTTCGAGCGTCGTCTCGGCGCGCACGTGCAGGACGTCGCCGGCGCGCAGCTCGTCGCGGAGCTCCAACCAGGGCTGTTCGGCCAGGAAGTCGGCGTCGCCGGCCTCGCGCAGCGTGAGCTCGACATTGTGGAAGTCGTGGCGGCGCAGCTCGACGTCGGTCGCGGCGGCGTCGCCGAGGATTGCGAGCTCGGCGTCGACGGTCGCGACGAGCCCGCGCTCGCTCTCGACCCGGGCGCGGCAGCGCAGCCGGGTCGGCGCGCCGGCCGGATCGGACAGCTCGACCAGCCAGGCCGAGCACGGGCCGCTCTCCCCGGGCCGCGGCGGCCAGGCCTCCCCCGGCTCCACCGCGTGCGTCGCGTGCACGAGCTCGTGGAAGCGCGCGGCCAGCTCGGGCGTCGCCAGCAGGTCGCACACGGCGGGCCAGGCCAGCGTCCACGCCAGGTCCAGCGGCACGCCGTCGTGCGCGGCGCCGGTCGCGGCGCGGTAGGCGCGCGGCAGCTCGGCCGGGCACGACCAGGAGGAGCCCGGGTCCAGCGCGGACACCGCGAACGCCGCGCGCGCGGCTTCGCCTTCGACCTCGAAGACGGCGCCGTCACGCACCGCGAAGCGCAGGGCGAGCGCGCCCGCCGTGACGACGACCTCACCGCGCGCGGGCTCCCCCGCGCCGGGAGCGCGCGTGCCGACCACCTCGCCGCGCGCCGGCTCGTCGCTCGCGCCGGCGGGGCGGCTGCCGGCGGCCGGCTCGATCACGACGCTCTCGAACGGCGCGTCGGCGGGGCGGACGGTGATCACGTCGCCGAGCTGGTCGATCGCGTCGCCGGGCGCGACCAGCCGCCACAGCGGGTTGGGCAGCGTACGGCCGTCCTCGGTCACGACGCACTGCACGGCGAGCAGCTCGCCGACGACGCCGTCCGCGCGCAGCGACGCGAGCGGCTCGGGCGCCGGGCCCGGGTCGGCCAGCCGCGGCCGCGCCACCGGCGCCGACCTGACGCGCGCGACCGCCTCGGCCTCGAAGCGAGCGAGCAGCTCCGCCACCGGCTCGTCCACGCGCTCGATGCCCGCGACGGCCTCGGGACCGGGGATGACGAACACCTCGTCCACACCGAGCCGGTCGTCCTGCGCCTGCCAGAGCCCGTCCGCCATGTACCAGCGGCGCACCTCGGCGTCCAGCACCGGCACGAACGGCACGGGCTTGCCCGGCCGATCGCAGACCTCCAGGAAGAACTGCGCGTCGGCGGGATGCAGCAGCGTGCGCGCCGCGACCGCCTCGTCCACGACGGCCGCCACCGGGCCGCGCTCCTCCGGCGCCAGCCGCGCGGCGAACCGCGCCAGCAGCGCCTCGTAGCGCGCCCGCCACGACGGGTGTCCCCACTCGCCGTCGTCGTAGCGGCGCCCGCGCCCGATCGCGCACAGCTCGCGGAAGCGCGCCAGCACGTCCCCGTAGGTCATCTCCGCCAGCTCGCCGAAGTACGGCTTCGCGGTCCGCGACAGCGCGTCGGCGATCTCGGAACGCCGCGCGAGCACCGCGGCCTCGTCCCCTGCCACCGACTCGAGCAGATGGCCCGCGCGCGAGGCCGCGTTGTCGAGCAGGTGGATGTCGGCGTTCAGGTTCGACCGGGCCGACGTGACGCCCCCGTCGACACCGCGCCGCGGCACCCACTCCGCCGACCCGCCGGCCGCGACCAGCGCCGCTTTGACCTGCGGGGAAGCGGTCGCCTCCAGGCACGCCATCGCCGCCGTCCCGATCAGGACGGCGTCGACGGGCATCGCGTCCACGCCGTGCACGAGCGCCCAGGTGCCGTGCAGCAGCTCCGCCGCGCGCGCCGGCGTGCCGATCCCGCCGCCCGCGCACACGAGCACGTTCGGCCGCCGGCGCAGCTCGTGGTAGGTCTCCAGCAGCAGCTCCTCGAGGTCCTCCCACGAGTGGTGCCCGCCCGCGCGCCCGCCCTCCAGGTGCGCGGCGATCGTGTGATGCGGCGCCGCGTCCGCGATCGCCAGCAGCTGCCGGACCTGCTCGGCGGTGCCCGGCTTGAACGCGTTCACGCGCATGCCGACCGCGGCCAGCTCGTCCAGCAGCGCGATCGCCTCGTCGACGTCCGGGATGCCCGCCGACACGGTCAACCCCGCGAACGGGGCGCCCGCCCGCCGTGCCCCGAGCAGCAGCGCGTCCCGGGAGACGTGCAGCTCCCACAGGTGCCGGT
Organism: Solirubrobacter deserti; assembly: GCF_027587175.1. Taxonomy (GTDB): domain Bacteria; phylum Actinomycetota; class Thermoleophilia; order Solirubrobacterales; family Solirubrobacteraceae; genus Solirubrobacter; species Solirubrobacter deserti. Next base: position 66,521 of record NZ_JAPCID010000005.1, on the reverse strand, counting down.
CCAGCAGCAGCGTGTTGAAGACGACCTCGCGCCCCGGCTCGAGCAGCCCCGCGAGCTCCTCCACGCGCAGGTCGAACGTCCGCCGGTCCGGTTGCCCGCCGCCGGCGAGCTCGGCCATGTACCCCGCGTTGGCGGCGGCGGCGACGATCCCCGCGTCGACCGTCGTCGGCGTCATCCCGGCCAGGATCACCGGCGGGCGCCCGGTCGCCCGCGTGTACTTGGTGTCCAGGTGCCCGTTCACCACACCCGGGGCGAAGTCCGCGTACGTCACGTCCCGCCCGGCCGGCGCCGCGCCCGGCGACGTCAGCACGCGCCGCCCCTCGGGCGAGGCCAGCGCGAGCACGCGCACGCCGCTGCCGCGCAGGTTCTCGGCCGTCATGCGCGCGACCGCGGTCCCGGGCCCGAAGTCGAGCACCCAGTCCGCGCCCAGCGCACGGATCTCGCCCGCGACCCGGTCCCACCGGACCGGATCGACGAACTGCGCGCGCGCCAGGTCGTCCGCGCCGAGCACCGGAGCCCAGCGCTCGCCCACCCCCAGCGGCTCGAAACCCGCCAGCGCATCGTCCAACGCCGGGGAATGGAACGGCACGTCGACCGCCAGCGGCGTCCACTCGAAGCGCAGCGGCGCACCGCCGAGCTGGCCCTCGCGCCGCGCCGCGGCCTCGTCCGCGGCGCACGCGGCCAAGCGAGCGCGCACGGCCTCGAGGTCCGTGGGCGGGCCGGCGAGCACGATCCGGGTCCGCGTGTTGACCAGCGCGACGGACACCTCGCCCGTCAGCAACGGCTCCAGCCGCTCCAGCGTCACCCCGTCCACGGCCGCCATCGGCGAGCGCCCGACCGCCGCCGCCGACATCGCCAGCCCTTGCACGGCCGCGCTCCGGAGATGGCGCGCGAGCAGCGCGTCGTCGATCACGCCGCCCGGCGCCTCAGCCACCAGCGCGGCGGCGAGCAGGCCCTGCGAGTGTCCGGCGAAGCCCAGCACCGAGCCGACCGCCGGCTCCAGCGCGTCCGCGAACACGGCCCGCCACAGCAGCGCCTGCGCGACCAGCGACAGCGGGTACGCGACCGCCGCCCCGCGTAGGTAGGACAGGGGCGGCGCGCCGTCCGGATCCATCACCCAGGCGGCCACATCGGTCCCGTGCCGGTAGGCGCCGCTCGCCAGCCCGAGGTCGGACCTCGCGACCTCCGCCAGCACGTCGCTCGCGAGCTCCACGCCGCTCAACAGCTCCGGCCGCTGCGCGACGAGCGTTGACAACTCGTCTAAGACATCCACGCCCTGACCTGCGAAGGTCACCACCGCGCGCACGTCACCGGCGGCCAGGCGCGCCGCGAGGCTCGCCGCGGAGGCGCCGTGGGCTGCAACAGGTGTGTAAGGACTGGCGATCAGCGACACGTCAAGACCCCTTGCCGACCGATGGCAAGCAGGTTGGTCACGCACATCTAAGCGTAATCCGATCCACCGCGTCGGAATTTGTTAGGGTCCCCTAAGAGCGGCCCTCGCCCCGAGGGCCTCCACAGGTCACCCGGAGGGCTGGGCAAGTGAGCAGCAGCGACAGGAACACGGCCGTGCGGAGGGCGAGCACCCTGCCCTTCCGCCTGCACGCCTCAGTGTCGTGCCCGCCGCCCGCCGCGCTCGCCGCCTCGATGGCGTGGGAGCTGGGTGACCTGAACCCCGAGCGGGTCGAGCGCGCCTACGACGCGCTGCTCGCCGCCACGCCGATCGAGCTCGAGCCCACCGCCGAGGACCAGCTGCGCGCGCTCGGCGAAGCGCCGCTGCGCGCCGTGCGTGGCGAAGGGCCCGATGCGCTGCTGCTGGACCGCGTGCTCGAGCGCGGCCACGGGCATCCGATCCTCGTCGCGGTCGTGCTCGCCGAGCTCGGCCGCCGCGCCGGCCTCCCGGTCGGCATCGTCGCCGGCACCGCCGGCCACTTCGTCGCCCACCAGCGGCTGACGGAGGCGCTCGTGCTCGACCCCGCGACGGGCCGGCTCGTGGACGCCGACGACCTCGGCCTCCTGCAGTGGCGCTGCGGCCATCAGGTCGCCGCCGAGCTGCTGGACACGCTGCAGCCGCGCTACGAGCGCTTCGGCGACCTCGGGCGCGCCCTGCACGTGGCGCGCATGCGCTGCACGTTGCCGTTCGAGGACACCGAGGACGCCGAGCTGCGGTTCAAGCAGCTCAGCGCACGCTTGAACTGAAGGTATGCAGCCCTTCCGCCCCACCCCGAGCATCCGAGCTTAAGTGGCGACGGGATCGGCGCAGGCCCTGCACGTCGGCGCGCGCCCCGAGCCCGGTTGGCTGTCCTCGGCCGAGGTCGCCGGCCCGCGCCTGCCCGACGCCCTCGCGATCGTGGGGCGCCAGCTCGACACCGACCGGCCCGACATCCAGGGCCAGCGCATCGTCGAGGTCCTCAGCTGGTGGATCGCGCTGCCCGCCGCGCACGCGCTGCTCGACGGCCGGCCGCTGCCCGACCTGAGCCCTGAGAACACGCGCCTCTGGGTCGACCCCGACCCCGCGCCGGACGGGATCGGCACGCTGGTCCTCGAGGACCGCGAGACCACCACGGCGCTGGACGCGCTGGTCGAGGCCCACCTGGCGCCGCTGGTGAGCGCCGCCTCCGAGCGCACGCGGCGCCCCGCGAAGGCGCTCTGGCGCGGCGTGGACGACCGCGTCGCCGCGGCGCTGATCCACGTCGCGCAGACCCGCGGCGAGGAGGCGCGCGGCTGCGAGCTGGCGCGCGCGGCGTACCCGGACATCGACCTGCGGACGCTCGAGCTGCCCGGGTACGCGCTGACGGTGCACGTGCGCTCGGGCTGCTGTCTGTACTACCGCATCCCCAAGGCCAAGTGCTGGGGGTGCCCGCTGCTCAGCGACGATGAGCGGCGGGCACTGACCAGCAACGCCTAGCGCGAGAGCGTCAGCTTCTTCGAGACCGTCTTGCCCGAGGCGGGCTTGACGTCCAGCACCACCGACACGCGCTTCTTGGAGCGCACGAACTTCTTGCCCGCGCTCGAGAGCGTGAGCCGCACCGTCGCCTTCTTACCGGCGGCGACCGTGTACTTCACGGACTTGCTCAAGGTGACGAACTTCTTCTTCACCTTGGTCGCGCTGCGCAGCTGCACGGTGCCACGGCAGGTGGTCTGCCCCGTGCACGACAGCGAAGCCGACACGCGGTTGGACTTGACCTTCAGCGACTTGGACGCGACGCCCGCCACACCGGCCTTCGGCGTTGGCGTCGGCGTCGGCGTCGGCGTGACCACGGGCGCGGCGGTCGCCACCGGGGTCGGCGTGGCGGTCGGCGTCGGCGTCACGCTCGCGGGCGGAGCGCCCGGACGCAGGATGCGCGCGAACGGATACGGCTCACCCTCGGTGATCCGCGTGAGCGTGAGCTGCTTGGTGACGCCACCCGCCGTCGCGTCGAGCGCGAGCGTGCGCGCGCCCCGGACGTCCACGCCGTCGGTCCCCGTCGGCGTCCAGGTGGAGTTCGGGAGCGGCAGCGTGAGCGTGACCGCACCGTCGGCCGGCACGGTCGCCGTCCGCTCGACCTCGACCTCCTGCGTGCCCTCGGCGCTGCGCGCACCGGCAAGCCGGAGGGTTCCGGACACCGTGATGTCCGTCGCGTTGCCGAACCACAGGTCCCGCTGCGCGTCGGTGAGCCGCAGCCGCAACGAGCTCGAGGACAGCACGGCCGCCTGGCCGGCGCCGGCACGGGGCGGCCCGGCGTTGGTGAGCAGGTCGGCGTCGACCGGCTCCGGCAGCGACGTGTCGCCGACCTTGCCGGCGAAGCCCGGCACGGAGAAGGTCCCGAACGTGCCCGGGAGCTCGTCCGTGTGCGTCTCGCCGTCCCGTACCTGCTTGCCCTGCAGGCAGTCCATGTACAGGTGCGCGGACCCGCCGTCGCCGATGGGAAGCCGCGCGTCGACGAACAGGCTCCCGCGCGGGCGACGCGTGCGGCCGTCGTCGAGCGTGACGGGGCCCAGGCTCTCGGCGACCGCCTGGCGGACCGCCACCTCGCCGCCGGTCGCCGTCCACTTCAGCGCCGGCAGCTGCGCGTTCTCGACCCCGATCCACGACCGGGACTCGTCGACCACGCCGCTCGGCCCGAGCTCGACGTGGCTGCGCGCGACGGTGTCGAGCACGATCGGCGACTTGACGCCCTCCGCGGTGTTGGTTGCCTCCAGCGCGAGCCACGCCCGCACGTCGAGCGACCCGTCACCGAGCGGGATCATGTTGTTCGTGTAGGCGAACTCCGCCATCCAGGACGGCAGGAGCGCCGACACGGTGCCGCCTTCCAGCTGCACCGTGTCTCCAACCGAAAGCTGCGCTCCCGGGGGTAGCTCGGTCCCTGAGCCAGTCGTGAGTTGCCCGCCGAACACCAGAGGCACCGGACGCCAGAACGGATCGAAGTACTGACACTGGTTCTCGAACGTCGTGTTCGGAAAAGCGGCTGCAGTGGCCGGTGCCGCGAGGGCACCGGCGAAGCAGAGGAGCGCAACTGCCCGACGCATACGACTAGGAGCGCTTGAGCGTGATCGTCTTCGTGACGGTGGAGCCGCCACCCACGGGCGCGAGCGTGACCTTGACCTTGAGCGACTTGTGCTTGGCGAGCAGCGACTTGGCCGCCTTGCTGAGCGGGAAGCTCACGTCCGACGCGCCCGGCTTGAGCGACACGGTCTTGCCGGCCGCCACCGTGACGACCTTCTTGGTCTTGCCGACCTTGTACTTGCTGACGGTCTTGGCCGTCAGCTTGTAGCGCGTGACGGCGGTGTTCGGGTTGCGCAGCGACAGCTTGACCGAACCGGCCTTCGACGGCTTGAGCGTGCTCGGGGCCGTGATCTCGGCGGCCTTGCCCACGATCGGGGCGGGCTGCGGGATCGGCGCCGGTGCCGGCAGCGGGGCCGTGGCGATCGCGGGCAGCGGCGTGTAGGCGAACGCGAAGCGGCCACGCACGCCGACGGCGTTGTTCACGTTCGAGCGCGAGGCGTACTTGCCGGGTGTCGCCGGGTCACCCAGCGCGGGGTCCGGGACGGTCGGATCGGCGTCACCGAAGAACAGGCCACCGGTGCCGACACCCGAGTTGGGGACCAGCGAGATCTGGCCCGGGATGCAGTCGTTGCTCGAGCCGTAGGACTCGGACTGCGCGCGCACGTAGACGCTGCCGAACGGGCGGACGTTGAGCGGCGTGTTGTAGCCGACCACGTCGTAGCCCTTGGACTCGATCTGGACGACGCCCATGTTGCGCGGCGGCGCGACCGTGAACTCCACGGCGCCGGCGCCCGTCGGGGTCCAGCGGGTGGTCGCGAGGTTCAGCGAGACCGGCGGGACGGTGGCCGTGACCGGGCCGTCGTTGTAGCCGGCCTTGTTGCCCGGCGCGCCCGGCGTGGCGTCCTTGATGTTGACGGTCCAGTAGCCCTTGACCGGGATCGTCTGGACGCCCTCGACGGTGTTGGAGGCGGCGATCGTCACCCACGCGTCGAGCGGGAACTGGCTGTTGCCCGTGTGCGAGATGTAGCGGTGCTCGAGCGAGAGCGTGGGCGTGGCGTACGTCCACGTCGTCTTGGCGTCGACGTCGGCCGCGCGGACCTTCGGCGGCTGGCCGGCGGTCTCGACCAGCTGCTCGGGTGAGTACTCCCACTTCGGCGCGGCGTTGGTCCCGGTGTTGTAGGACCAGTAGCTCTTGTTGTCGGCCGGGTTCGTGCGCAGCGAGAAGGTGCGGTTGGTGTCCTCGGTCTGCTCGTACGGGATGCCGCTGAAGCTGGAGGCGACAGCACCGGTGCGGCGGTACATCTGCTCGGCCGGACGCGTGTCCTTGAAGTCGAGGTCGAGCCGCAGGTCGTTGAGGGCAACCTTCTGGCCCGGGACCGCCGTCAACGGCGATGAGTCGGTGCGCGTCACCGAGATCGCCAACGAGTCCAGGATGTGGTCCTTGGCGGGCGGATCATCCGGGTACGCGCCGTTGGTGAAGTTGGCGAACGGGCTGATGCACGACCAGCCGTTGCCCTCCATCGCGGCCGCCGGGCTCGTGGCGACTACCGCCGCCAGCGCCGCGACGGGAACAAGCAAAATGCGTCGTCTCATTGACTGCTCCGACTCGTGGGCCTGCGGCCCGAGGACTTTGTGGGAACAGGAGTCGACGCCCGCGGTGCCAGGCGCCCTTCCCCCTCGTTGTCAAGCATCCTTGCCAACTGACGGGCGTAGTCTAATACACCTGCGCAATGTCGAGGTGTGGATGGTCGGGCTGGGACAGGACGAGCCGCTCGTGGCGCGGCTTCGCGGCCTGCTGTCCGCAGACGAACGGGCCCGCGCGGATCGGCTCATCCGCCCGGAACAGGGCGCTCGCTGGACCGTCTCGCGCGCCGCGTTGCGGATCCTGCTGTGCGCGCGGCTCGGCTGCACGCCCGAGGAGATCCACTTCCACACCGCCGAGCACGGCAAGCCGTGCGTGCCCGGGACGCCGCTGCGCTTCAATTTGAGCCATTCGGGGGAGCTGGCGCTGATCGCGCTCTCCGAGGACCTCGAAGTGGGCGTGGACGTCGAGCGGCCCGGCCGCAATGTCGCGGCGATCGAGCGGACGCTGTCGCCCGGCGAGCACGCGAGCGGCCACGGTCACCTGCAGATCTGGTGCCGCAAGGAGGCGTGGGCGAAGGCGATCGGCGGCGGTCTCGGGTGGGCGCCGGAGCGGTTCGACACGACCGCGGTCGAGGGTTACACGCTCACTGACCTGGAGCTGAGCGGCGGCTACGTGGGCGCGCTCGCGGTGGAGGGCGAAGACGCCGCCCACACGCTCTGCCGGCTGACCTTCTGAGGAATCCAGACGCGCAGGGCGCGCTCGGCGAACGCGTACGGCACCAGCGCCTCGTCCTGCAGGCACAGGACCAGCGGTCCGCGTTCGAACGCGACGCACTCGCGGATCGAGCTCACTCGCGGGTCCGGCTCGACGACGCGCAGGCGCAGGTCGAGCTCCAGGGTGTGGGCGCCGGGCCCGGCGACGACGTAGCCGGGCGCGACGGGCGCGCCGTCGAGCCGCGAGCGTGCGCTCCAGCCGGGCACGCGCAGACGCACCGGACGGTCGGCCTCGATCTCGATCCGGCCCTCCCACGGGTAGTCCGTGCGGACCCGGACGCCGCCGACGGTGCCCGTCGCGTACTGGTGCAGCGTGAGCACGCCGTCGTCCTCGGTCGCGAGGTACGTGTGCAGCGAGGCGAGCAGCCGCATCAGATTCGGCGGGCAGCACGCGCAGGCGTACCAGGGGCGCCGGTCCGGAGTGCCATGGAGCGTGTTCGCGTACGCGTAATCGGAGCGGTCGGGCGCGACGCCGGCGAGCACGGCGTTCAGGAGCGTGCGTTCGATCAGGTCCGCGAAGCGCGCCTCGCCCGTGGCCTGCAGCAGCCGCCAGCTCCAGAACACGGAGGCGATCGCGGCGCATGTCTCGACGTAGGCCGTGGCCGGGTCCAGCGCGAACGGCGCCCCGAACGCCTCGTGCGCCCCGTCGGATCCGACGCCGCCGGTGATGTAGAGCTTGCGCTCGACCATGTCCGTCCACGCCGCGAGCAGCGGGTCCAGCGGCTCGCCCGTCTCCACGAACACGTCGGTGGCGCCGCAGTTGAGGTACAGCTGGCGGACGGCGTGGCCCTCCACCTCGGTCTGCTCACGCACCGGGACGCGATCGACGAGGTAGGTGGAGGAGCCGAAGCGCTCGGGCAGCCGGCGGTGGCCGCGGCGGTCGACGAAGCGCGCCGCCAGCTCCAGGTACGCGCGCTCGCCCGTCGCGCGGTAGAGCTTGACGAGCGCCAGCTCGGCCTCGGGGTGCCCGCACACGCCCCAGCGGTCGGTGAAGGTGGCCACGAGGTGGTCGGCGGCGCGGCGGGCGACTCCCAGCAGCGGCGCGTGCGCGAGCCCGGCCTCGATCAGGTGCCCCATGCAGTAGATCTCGTGCTCGTCGGCGAGGTTGCGGTAGCGCTCGTGGCCCGTGACCTGGAACGCCGTGTCGAGGTAGCCGTCGGACGCCTGCGCGGCGGTCAGCAACGCGGTGACCTCGTCCGCCATGCGCTGCAGCGCGGGCGACGGCGCGGTGCGCAGCTCCCACCCGAGCGCCTCCACCCACTTGTGCAGGTCGGAGTCCTGGTAGACGAGCCCGCGGTGCTCGCCGCCGCCGGCGGCGGCCGCGCGCAGGTTGTCGAAGGTCCCGGCCTCGCGGATGCGCTGCTCGCCGTCCGGGATCAGCACTTCGCGGTTGAAGCGGCGCCGCTCGGCCCACAGGCCGCCGTCGATCGTCGCCTCGACGGTCATTGCGCGCGCGGCACCGTCAACGCGACGAGGCGCGACACGACGACCGCGATGTAGGCAACCCCGACGAGCTGCTCGATCATCACCAGCGCGCGGGCGAACGGGTCGATCGGCACGACGTCGCTGAGCCCGGTGCTGGAAAGCGTGGTGAAGCTCAGGAACAGCAGCTCCATCCAGGTGCGATCCGCCTCCGGGTCCACCGCCGCGGTGAAGCTCCCGGGCTCGATCGCCTGCCAGACGACGAACACGTAGGCGAAGCCCCAGGCCACGAGCGTGAACGTCGCACCCACCGCGAACAGCTCGTCGCGGGTGATCTCGTGGTCGGCCAGCATGTACCGGATCAGGCCGTAGGTGGCGTAGAAGTACAGGACCGCCTCGAGCGCCGCGCTGTACGGGAACAGCGCGTCCGAATTCATCACCGCCTGGATGATCAGCAGGATCGTGGCGGGGACCCCGAGCATGAGGGCGAACCAGGTCCACGTCGGCGAGGCGCGCACGGCGAGCACGACGAGCGCGAGCACGACGACCCCGAACGCGCTGAAGACGGCGCGGCTGACGCCGTCGCCCTCCAGGAACGGGTAGATGAGGACGCCCGCGAGCTGGACGCCCAGCAGCACGGCGGATGGTTCTCGCTTGATGAAGCGCAGCACCCCGGGACCGTACCGCCTGAGCTAAGGTCACCCGCCGACATGCCGGAAGGTCTGCAGATCAAGGAAGGGCCGTACGGGCGCGGCGTCTTCGCCACGCGCGACTTCGCGGAGGGCGAGACGCTCGAGCACTGCCCGACGCTCGAGCTGCCCGGTGACGAGGTCGTCGGCCAGCTCGGCGACTACGTCTTCGGCTCCAACGAGAACGAGGACGATGTGATCCTCCTGCTCGGCTACGGCATGCTCTACAACCACTCCTCCGAGCCGAACTGCGAGTACATCCAGGAAGCGCCGCGGGTGATCATGTTCCAGACGCTCCGGCCCGTGAAGGCCGGCGAGGAGCTGTTCATCGACTACGGCGAGGAATGGTGGTCGACGCGCAACCGGGAGCCCGACTGATGAGCGACGCCGACGCCCGCCAAGACCTGCTCGACGCCCTCTCGGAGGGCATCGACGAGCTCGGGCTGGCGCTCACCACGCTCGGCGAGGCCTACGAGCTGCTGGACGAGCGCAGCCAGGACCGGCTCGAGGACGACCTCTTCGGCCCCGTCCAGAAGGCCTACGGCCGCGCACAGCGCACCTACAACGCGTTCGCGGAACGCCGCTCGCTGCCCACCCGCACGTGGACCGAGCCCTCCCCGGGCACGCACGTGCGTGACCCGCGGGTCTACCTCGAGCGCGCCATCGAGGCGATCGCGGAGGGCGAGGAGCGCCTGATCGAGCTCCAGGACTCGATGATGCCCGTCACGTACGGGGACCCTGAGCTGCGGGCCGGCCTCGCCGACGTCCGCGCGCTGGTCGCCCAGGCCCGCGGGGCCTCGGACGGCTTCATGCGCACGCTCGGGCGATGAAGGCGTCGAGCTCGGCGCGGGTCGGGAGGCCGTCGGAGTCGCCCGCACTCGTCGTGGCCAGCGCGCCCACCGCCGCGGCGCGCTGGAGCGCCGCCGCCGGGTCGAGGCCGTCGAGGCCGGCGGAGATCAGGCCCGCGGCGAAGCCGTCGCCCGCGCCGACCGTGTCGACGGTGTCCACGTCGAACGCGCCCGCCGTGTGGTGCGCGCCGTCGGCGGTGAACAGCTCCGCACCGCGCGCGCCGCACTTGACCGCCACCAGCTGGACGCCGCGCTCGAGGTAGAAGGCCGCGATGCCGGCGGCGTCGGGTGCGCCGGTCAGGAGCTCGCCCTCGGTCAGGCCCGGCAGGACCCAGTGCGAGCGGGTGGCGAGCCCGTTGATCTCGCGCACCATCTCCGCCTCGCTGCCCCAGAGGACCGGCCGCAGGTTCGGGTCGAACGAGATCGTCCCCGTCGCGACCTCCACCGCGCGGGCGGCGAACGCGCGTGCCGTGTCGGAGAGCGCGAGCGGGATGCCGGTCACGTGCAGGTGGCGCGCGGCGCGCACGTAGGCGTCGGTCGCGGGCGAAGGGGCCAGCCGCGTGCCGGACGAGCCGCGCCGGAAATAGTGCGTCTCCGGGTCGCCCCCACCGGCGTGCGCCTTCAGCTGGAACGCGGTCGGCGCGTCGCGGTCGGTCTCGATCATCGACGCGTCCACGCCCGCGTCGGCGATCGCCGCGCGCACGAAGCGCCCGAACGGGTCGTCCCCCACCCGGGTCACGTAGCCGGCCGTATGCCCGAGCCGCGCGAGCCCGATCGCCACGTTGACCTCCGCGCCCGCGAGGATGCGCTCGTAGCGGCTCACGCTCGCCAGGTCGCCCTCGTCCAGGGCGACGAACGTGGCGAGCGCCTCGCCGAACGTCACGGCGTCAAGCAAGCGAGCGGTAGAGCTCCGAGGTCTGCTGGGCGATCGCGGGCCAGGAGAAGGACTCGATCGCCCGCTGGCGGCCGGCCCGCCCCATCGCCTTCGCGCGCTCCGGATCCGCGATCAGCGTGTTGACGCGCTCGGCGAAGTCCGCGGCGAACTTGGCCGGATCGCGCGGCGCGCCCGTGCCGTCTTCGCCGGGCTCGATCGGGACCAGGAAGCCGGTCTCGTCGTCCACGACGACTTCGACGATCCCGCCCGTCGCGGTGGCCACGACCGCGGCCTCGCACGCCATCGCCTCGAGGTTGACGATCCCCAGCGGCTCGTAGATCGACGGGCAGGCGAACACGGTCGCCTGGCTGAGCAGCTGGATGACCTCGGGCTTCGGGATCATCTCCTGGATCCAGAACACGCCCTCCCGCGTGGCCTTGAGCTCCTCCACGCGGCGCGCGATCTCGGCGCCGAGCTCCGGCGTGTCGGGCGAGCCCGCGCAGAGCACGAGCTGCGCATCCGGCGCGAACTGCTTGACCGCTTCCAGCAGGTAGACGACGCCCTTCTGGCGCGTGATCCGGCCGACGAACACGACGGACGGCTTGCCCGGGTCGATGCCGTACTTCTCCAGCACGTCGGTGCCGGTGTCGGGCTGGTACTCGTCGGTGTCGATCCCGTTGTAGATCACGTGCACGCGATCCGGGTCGATGTCCGGGTACACGCGCAGGATGTCGCCGCGCGTGCCGTTGGACACCGCGATCACCGCGTCCGCGTGCTCGAGCGCGGTCTTCTCGGCGTACGACGACAGGCGGTAGCCGCCGCCGAGCTGCTCCTCCTTCCACGGCCGCAGCGGCTCGAGCGAGTGCACGGTCGCGACGTGCGGGATGCCCCACACGAGCTTCGCGAGATGGCCGCCGTACTGCGCGTACCAGGTGTGCGTGTGCGCGAGCTCGGCGCCCTGGGCCTTCGCGGCCATCGTCAGGTCGATCGACAGCGACCGCAGCGCCGCGAGCTCCGGCGCGTCGCCCGACAGCGCTTCCCAGGCCGCGTGCGACACGTCCCCCACGCCCCACGCGTGCACGGTGACGTCCTCGAACGCGCGCAGCTCGCGCGCCAGGTACTCGACGTGCACGCCCGCTCCGCCGTAGACCTCCGGCGGGTACTCGCGGGTCATCAGCGCCACCCTCATTCCGTGACCCGCATGCCCTTCGGCACGACCACGATGCCGCCCGCGGACACGTGGAAGCGCTCGGCGTCCTTGGCCGGATCGACGCCGATCTCCACGCCCTCGCCGACGTAGACGTTCTTGTCGAGGATCGCGCGCCGGACGACCGCGTTGCGCGCGATCTCCGTCTCGTGCATGACGATCGAGTCCTCCACGAGCGAGTAGGAGTGCACGTGCGCGAGCGGCGACAGGATCGAGCGGCGCACGGTGCCGCCGCTGATCACCACGCCGGCGCAGACCATCGAGTCGATCGCCTGGCCGCGCCGGTTCTCCTCGTCGAACACGAACTTCGCGGGCTGCGTGATCCCCGGCCACGTGTGGATGGGCCAGTCGTGGTTGTACATGTTGAAGATCGGGTGGACCGAGATCAGGTCCATGTGCGCGTCGTAGTAGGCGTCGATGGTGCCGACGTCGCGCCAGTAGCCGCGGTCGCGCTCGGTCGCGCCGGGAACCTCGTTGGTCGAGAAGTCGTAGACCTGCGCGTCGCCCTGCTCGACCAGCGCCGGGATGATGTTGCCGCCGATGTCGTGCTTGGACGTCTCGTCGGCGGCGTCCGCGGACACGGTGTTGATCAGCGCCTCGGTCGAGAAGATGTAGTTGCCCATCGAGGCGAAGACCTCGTCGGGCGAGTCCGGCAGCCCGACGGCGTCCTTGGGCTTCTCGCGGAAGCGCGCGATGTCGCGCCCGTTCGCGGCGGTCTCGATCACGCCGAACTGGTCGGCCTGCTCGATCGGCGCGCGCAGCGCCGCGACGGTCACGCCCTTGCCCGAGGCGATGTGCTGCTCGAGCATCTGGCGCGGATCCATGCGGTAGATGTGGTCGGCGCCGAAGACGATGATGTGCTCCGGGCGCTCGTCGGCGATCAGGTTGTAGTTCTGATAGATCGCGTCCGCGCTGCCGACGAACCAGCGCGGCCCGAGCCGCATCTGCGCCGGCACCGGCGTGACGTAGTTGCCCAGCAGCGGCGACAGACGCCACGTGGTGGTGACGTGCCGGTCGAGCGAGTGGCTCTTGTACTGCGTCAGCACCACGATCTGATGGAAGTTCGCGTTGACGAGGTTCGAGAGCGCGAAGTCGATCAGCCGATAGTTGCCGCCGAACGGCACGGCGGGCTTGGCACGGTCGGCGGTCAGCGGCGCGAGTCGTTTGCCCTCGCCGCCGGCCAGCACCATGGTCAGGACTTTGCTCATCCGAGGATCCCCCGTGCCTCTTCGATGATCTGCTGCAAGTGGTCTTCGCCCTTCAGGCTCTCCGCGTACAGCTTGTAGATGTCCTCGGTACCCGATGGGCGCGCCGCGAACCAGCCACTCTCGGTGACGACCTTCACGCCGCCGATCGGGGCATCGTTGCCGGGGGCGCGCGTGAGCTTGGCCGCGATGGGATCCCCTGCCAGCTCCGTGGCGCTGATGTCCTCCGGGTTCAGCGCGAGCAGCTTCTCCTTGCGCTCGGCGTCGATCGGCGAGTCCACCCGCTTGTAGGCGGGCGCGCCGTGGCGCTCGGTGAGCTCGGTGTAGTGCTGCCCCGGGTCCTTGCCGGTCGTGGCCGTGATCTCCGCTGCCAGCAGCGCGAGCAGCAGACCGTCCTTGTCGGTGGACCAGGGCGTGCCGTCCCTGCGCAAGAACGAGGCGCCGGCGCTCTCCTCGCCGCCGAACCCGAGCGTGCCGTCGATCAGGCCGTCGACGAACCACTTGAAGCCGACCGGCACCTCGACGAGCGTGCGGCCGAGCTCGCGCGCGACGAGGTCGATCATCGTGCTGGACACCAGGGTCTTGCCGATCCCGACGTCCTGCCCCCAGTCGCGCGCGCCACCGAACAGGTAGTGGATCGCGACCGCGAGATAGTGGTTCGGGTTCATCAGGCCGGAGGTGGGCGTGACGATCCCGTGGCGGTCGGCGTCCGGGTCGCAGGCGACGGCCACGTCGAAGCGGTCCCGGTACTCGATCAGCCCGCTCATCACGTACGGGCTCGAGCAGTCCATCCGGATCTTGCCGTCGTGGTCGAGCGGGACGAAGCGGAACGTCGGGTCGACCTCCTCGTTGACCACCTCGAGGTTGAGCTGGTGGCGCTCCGCGATCGCCTTGAAGTACGCGACCGACGCGCCGCCGAGCGGTTCCACGCCGATGTGCACGTTCGCCTCACGGATGGCGTCGATGTCGATGACGTTCGGCAGGTCGTCGACGTACGCGGACACATAGTCGTGCGGCGTCGTCTGCGGATCGGCCGTCTCGACCTCGGCCTCGAGCAGCTCGTTCGCGATCCGCTCGATCTGCTTGGTGATGTCCGTGCCGGCCGGGCCGCCCGACGGCGGGTTGTACTTGTAGCCGCCGTCCTCGGGCGGGTTGTGGCTCGGCGTGAGCACGATGCCGTCACTGCCGGGGTGCGTGAGGATCGCGTGGCTGAGCGCGGGCGTGGGCGTGTAGCCGCCGTCGGCGTCGACGCGCACGTCCAGGCCGTGCGCGCTGAAGACGCTGATCGCCGTGTGGAACGCGGGCTCCGAGAGCGCGTGCGTGTCGCGCGCGACGAACAGCGGCCCGGTGATCCCCTCCGCTTTTCGGTGGCGCGCGATCGCCTCGCTGATGGCCTTCACGTGCGCTTCGGTGAACGTGCCCTTGAGGGACGTGCCGCGATGGCCGGACGTCCCGAAGGCGACCGGGCCGGACGGTGGACGGTGGTACGCGGCGATCAGCTCGTCGAGATCGACGAGCTGCGAGGCGCCTGGACGGCTTCCGGCGGAAGGGCTCACGCGGCGAACGATTACACGTGCAGCGCTAGGGTGCGCGCATGCGGCAGCTCACGTCCCTCGACGCACAGTTCCTGGCACTGGAGAACGCGCGTCAGACGGGCCACGTGGGGAGCCTGGCGATGCTCGATCCGTCCACCGCGCCGGGCGGGTCGTTCGGGTGCGGAGAGGTCACGCAGCTGATTTCCGAGCGCGGCGCACAGCTTCCGCCGCTGCGCTGGCGGCTGGCGGAGGTGCCGCTCGGGCTCGACCATCCGTACTGGGTGGAGGAGGCCGAGATCGACCTCGGCTATCACGTGCGCGAGATGGCGCTCGCGTCGCCGGGCACCGATCAGCAGCTCGCCGACCAGGTGGCGCGGATCATGGCGCGGCCGCTGGACCGCGCGCGGCCGTTGTGGGAGCTGTACGTGATCGAGGGCCACGAGTCGGGGCTCGTGGCCGTGCTCACCAAGATCCATCACGCCGTGATCGACGGGCTATCCGGCGCCGAGATCATGGCCCTGCTGCTGGATCTGACGCCCGAGGGGCGCGAGGTGGAGCCGCCCGAGGAGGACCTGGCGGACCCGTCGCCCTCGACGCTGCAGATGCTCGGGCTCGGGCTGCTGGGCGTGCCGCGCTACCCGCTGCGGATGCTGCGCGCGATCCCGAAGGCGATCCCGAACCTGGACCAGACCGCGTTCGGCGTCCTCCCCGGGATGGGGACGGTCTCGCGCGTGGCGGCGATGCTCCTGCGCGACGGCGTCGACCGGCCCGAGCTGGTGGCGCCGAAGACCAAGTTCAGCGGGCGCATCTCGCCGCACCGGCGGTTCGCGTTCGGGCAGATCGAGCTGGACGCGGTCAAGGCCGCCAAGGACAAGCATCAGACCACGGTCAACGACGTCGTGGTGAGCGTGTGCGCGGGCGCGGTGCGGCGGTGGCTGATCGCGCACGACGACCTGCCGGAGGCGCCGCTGGTGGCACAGGTGCCGGTCAGCGTCCGCACGGGCGACGAGTTCGGCACGTTCGGCAACCGGATCCTGCTGATGGCGGCGCCGCTGTACACCGACATCGCCGACCCGGTGGAGCGGCTGCAACGGACGCACGAAGCGCTGGCGGACATGAAGGAGCGCCGCGGCGCGCTGCCCGCGATGCTGCTGCGCGACGCGAACAACTTCATCCCGCCGGCCGTCTTCGCGCGCGCGGCGCGGCTGACGTTCGCGTACTCGACGTCGCGGCCCGGGCGGTCGGCCTGGAACCTCGTCATCTCCAACGTGCCCGGCCCGCAGTTCCCGCTCTACATGGCGGGCGCGAAGCTGGTGGCGAACTACCCGGTCTCGGTGATCCTGGACGGCATGGGCCTCAACATCACCGTCATGTCGTACATGGGCCACATGGACTTCGGGATCGTCGCCGACCGCGACCAGATGCCGGACGTGGACACGCTGCTCGACTACATCCGCGAGGAGCTGGAGGCGCTGTGAGCGAGAACCTGCGCGACGTCGAGGAGGGCGTGACGCGCGACCTGCGCGGGCGCCAGACGTACGCCGGCTATCTGCACCTGGAACGGCTGTTGGACGCACAGCACCCGCTGTCGCAGCCCGAGCACCACGACGAGCTGCTGTTCATCATCCAGCACCAGACGAGCGAGCTGTGGATGCGGCTGATCATCCACGAGCTGGACGCGGTGCTGAGCGCGCTCGCGATCGACGACCTCGGGCCGGCGCAGAAAGGGCTCGCGCGCGTCAAGCAGATCCAACGCCAGCTGTTCGAGCAGTGGGGCGTGCTCGCGACGCTGACGCCGTCCGAGTACGTGAAGTTCCGCGGTGTGCTCGGGGACGCGAGCGGGTTCCAGTCGTTGCAGTACCGGATCATCGAGTTCCAGCTCGGCAACAAGAACCGGCAGATGCTCGCGGTCTTCCGGCACTCCGACGAGGACCTCGCGCGGCTGGCGGCGGTGCTCGAGGCGCCGTCGCTGTACGACGCGTTCCTCGGCCACCTCGCGCGGCGCGACTACCCGGTGCCGGCGGATCTGCTGACGCGGGACTTCTCCGAGCCGCACCGGCGGCGCGAGGACCTGATCCCCGTGTTCAAGGCGATCTACGACGCGCCCAAGCGCGACTGGGAGGCCTACGAGCTGTGCGAGGAGCTCGTGGACGTCGAGGAGAGCTTCCAGCTGTGGCGCTTCCGGCACATGAAGACCGTCCAGCGGATCATCGGCTACAAGCGTGGGACGGGCGGGTCGTCCGGCGTGGGGTTCCTGCGTGCGGCGCTGGACCTCACGTTCTTCCCGGAGCTGCTGGACGTCAGGACGGAGATCGGGCGCTGAAGAAGCGGCCGAGCGCGTCGCCGACGGCGTGCGGGTCGTTCTCCATCGGGATGTGGCCGGCGCGCGGGATGCGGACGAGCTCGCAGGCCGGGACCTCCGCGGCGAAGCGCTCGGCGTAGCTGACCGGCTGGAACGCGTCGTCCTCGCCCCACACGAGCCGCTTCGGCGCCTCGGACTCGCGCAGCGCGGGCATCAGCGCCTCGGTGTATTTCGAGTCCGCCGCGCCGGCCAGGGCGAGCCAGGACCGCGCACGCCGCTCGTCACGCCACGGGGACAGGTAGTCGTCGAGCTCGCCGTCCGCGAACGGGCGCGCGATCGCGGCCGTGATCGCCGTCTCGCGCCACGACAGCAACTCCTCGACGCTCACCGCCGCGGCCACCTCCGGGTCGCGGAAGCGCTTGACGCCGGGCACGGGCCACGAGTCGTAGGTGACGGAGTTCACGAGCGCGAAGCGCGGCACCGCCCGCCCGCCATGGACGGCCAGATGCTGGGTGACCGCGCCGCCGATGTCGTGCCCCGCGACCAGCAGCTCGTCACCGGCCTCGAGCGCGTCGGCGAAGCGCTCGACCCACGTGGCGAGCGCCGGGACCGCGCCGGTCTCGAGCGTCAGCTGCCCGCCGGAGCGCCCGGCGCCCGGCAGGTCGACCGCCACGGCGCGCAGCCCGTGCCCGGCGAGCGTGTCCAGCACGGGCTCCCACACCCGGCTCCAATACGTGCCGTGCAGCAGCAGGAGGAGCGGGCCCTCACCCGCGCTCAAGAAGCTGATGCGGGTGCCGTCGACCGTGATCTCCGTGCGCATGGCTGGAGCCTGTCGAGCGCCGCCCATGGGTGCCACTCCAGTCCGTGGCCTCGAGATCGCGGATGGTGATGTCGACGGCCGCGGGCCGGAGCCCGCGGCCGTTCAACACCTACGGCTTGAAGTCGATCCAGGCGGCGGCGACCTTCGAGTCAAGATCCACGCCGTCGGTCGCCCATACCTGGAGTCGGTACCGAGCGGCCTTGTCCCGCAAACGCGCGGGCAGGTTCACGTTGACGTTCAACGTCCCCGGCTCGCTCACCACGACGCGTTTGGTCGCGACGATCTTCTTGCCCTTCTTGAGCCGCGCCGTGACGGTGACCGGCTCCTCGACCGTGACCCGCGCGCGGGCGCCCGTGTCGGTCGCGGTCGCCCGCACGAGCTTGAGCGTCGGCGGGACGTTGTCGCCCTCCTCCCACGCCGTCGGTGCGGTCGTGTCGTTGGGCAGCGCGTTGGGGTCCGGCGGCTCCTCGCCCGTCTCCCACGGCTTGCCCGGATCGACCGGCGGACCGGGGTCCGTCGTTCCCACCTCGACCGTGCCGTTCATGCCTTCCGGCGTGAGCCCGGCATGGATCGAGCAGTAGAAGAACCAGGAACCCGGAGCGTCCACGACCTGGCTGACCGTCGGGGTCTCGAAAGAGATGCCGAGCCGCGTGCCCGGCGCGGACGTGCCGGGCGGAACGACCCACACGTCGTGGGTGGCCGCGCGCGGGTTCCCCGGCTGGGTCAGCCGCCACGTGACGGTATCCCCGACCTGCGCCGGGATCGTCTTCGGCCAGAACACCGACTTGTACGTCGGCGAGTCGTAGGCCTGGATGAACCGCTCGACCGCGGCGTTCGCGGTCGCGGCCGGCATCAGGGCGAAGGCCAGCAGCGTGGCCACGAGCAGACGAAGCCTCATGCCACGACCTCCATCTGCCCCATCATCGACATGTCGCCGTGCTCGGCGGCGTGACAGTGGAAGACGTACCTTCCGGGGAAGTAGTCGAAGTACGGCATCACGACCACGGTCTCGTTCGGATAGACCGCCACCGTGTCCTTCCACCCCTGATCGGCCGGATGCGGCGTCTTGCCGTTCATGCTGACGATCTTGAAGTGGTAGCCGTGGATGTGCATCGGGTGCGTGCGGTTGGACAGGTTGCGCCACGTCCACAGCTCGGTCGAGCCCTGCCGCGGGCGGCAGTCGATCCGCATCTCGCTGAACCCGCCGCCGCCGATCTGCCACACCGACGCGCCGCCGGCCAGGCCCTGGAACGTCAACGGCCACGAACGCTCCGCGTTGGGCTCGGGCAGCTCGTCGTCCTCGCGCATCAGCTTCGGGATCCGCGCCTCCTCGGCGGTGCCGCGCACGACGTCGAAGCGCATGACGGCGCTCGTCGACGGCTCGCCGCCCTGGTTGTGGAGGATGACCTTCGAGCCGACGCCGAACTGGCGGAAGTCGACGATCACGTCCACGCGCTCGGCGGGCTCCATCGGGATGATCTTGCGCTTGACCGGCGCCGGCAGCAGGCCGCCGTCGGAGCCGATCTGGATCATGTCCCGGTCGTTGCCGAGCACCAGGTTGTAGGCGCGCGCGTTGGACGCGTTCAGGAACCGCAGCCGGTACAGACGCCGCTCGACCTTCATCCGCGGCGCGACCGCGCCGTTGACGAGGATCGTGTCGCCGCGGAAGCCGCGGTCCAGGTCCAGCCGGTAGCGGAAGGACCCGTCCTTGTTGAACGAGCGGTCCGTGATCATCAGCGGGACGTCGAAGTCGCCCTGCGGCAGATCCAGGTGGTTGTCGTCGGGATCGTCGAGCAGGTAGAACGCCGCGAGCCCGGCGAACAGCGTCTGCGCCGTCTCGCCGTGCGCGTGATCGTGGTACCAGAGCGTCGAGGAGTGGGCGACGTTCGGATACTTGTACAGCCGCTCCTCACCCGCCGGGATCGCGTCGTGCGGATGCCCGTCGTACTGCGGCATCGTCACGCCGCCGTGCAGGTGCACGTTGAGCGAGCGGTTGGTGCGGTTGCGCTGGAGGATCTGCACCTCACGCCCGCGGCGCGCCCGGACCGTCGGGCCGGGGAAGCTGCCGTTGTAGCCGAGGATCGGCGTCTCGTACCCGGGCAGGATCTCCGCCATGCCGGGCTGCATGTCCATCACGTACTCCTCGAGCTTCTTGCTCGAGCGCACGGGCCGGGCGACCGCCGGGATCGGGACGTCCCGCTGGAACGGCTCGAACGGCCCCGACGCGGCGGAGCGCAGCGCGGCGCTGGTCTTGCCGCGCGCGGCGCGAGCCCGCTTGTCGAAGTCGAACGAGCACACCAGCGCGAGGCTTGAAGCCCCGTAGTACATCGCCGAGCGGCGCGTGATGCCGTCGCGTTCGAAGTCCATCACACGCGCCCCTTCTTGACCTTCGTGCCCTTCAAGGTGATCGTCCGTGTCGTGGTGGTCGTCCCGATCGGCCCGGCGAGCGTGAGCGTGAGCGTCACCGGCAGGGACTTCGTGTAGTTCTTGAGCGCTTTTCGCGCCTGCGCGTTCGGTTTCAGCCGGACCGTGAAGCGCCCGAACTGGTTGCACGTCGCGGCAGCGGCCGAGATCTCGAACGTGCTCTGCTGGCGGACCTTCACCCGCAGGCGCTTCGCGGCCAGCTGGTTGCCGACGTTCATCGTCAGCTCGCCCGTGCCCGCGGACACGCAGCGCGCCGTGATGGTGAGCTTGCCCTCGAGGAACCGCGCCACGGTCATCTGCGCGTGCTTGGGCTTGTCGATCGCCGCCCAAGGCTTGGGCACCTTGGCCGGGACCGTGTCGCGCGGCGGCTCAGGCGTCGCCGTCGGCGTGGGGGTCGGCTCCTCCCCGGAACTCACGACCACGCTGCCCGTCATCTCCGCCGGGTGCGTGGAGCAGATGAACGTGTATGTGCCGGGCGTGTCGAACTTGCATTCACCCGACCAGCCCGCCGGCTGCGCGAACTGCGGCAGTGGCGGGGCCGGGCCGACGACGAGGCCGGTCTTCTGCACGCACGAGGTCGGTGCCTGCGCGAAGACGACGTTGTGCACGTTCGTGCCGGCGCCCACGGGGAAGCTGAAGTCCACCGTGCTGCCCGGAGCGACCGTGACCGAGTTGTCGGCCGGGTCCGAGCTCGCCGCGTCCTGGAACCAGTTCTTGAACGGCTCCGCGGTGTCGCGCGCGACGATGCCCGGTCGTGTCGGCTCGGTCGTCGGGGTCGCGGTCGGCGTCTGCGTGGGCGTCTGGGTCGCCGTGGCCGTCGGCGTCGGCGTCGGCTCACCCGTGGCCGGGACGACCACGACCGTGCCCGTCATCTCCACCGGGTGCGAACCGCACACGAAGGAGTACGTGCCGGGGGTCGTGAACGTGCACTCGCCCTCCCAGCCGGGCGTCTGCGCGAAGTCCGGCATCGGGGACACCTGGTCGGCGTCCGGGACCGGGATCTGCGGCGACGACTTGGTCTTGATGCAGCTCGTCGGCTTGAGCGCCTCGCGGAAGTCGACGTTGTGGACGTTCGTCCCCGTCGGGTAGTCGAACGTGACCTTCCCGCCGGCCTGGATCGTCACCGAGTTGTCGTTGGTGTTCGAGCTCGACGCGTCCTGGAACCAGTTGCGGGCCGGGCTCGCCGTGTCGCGGGCGCTGATCTTGCCCGTGGTCGGCGCGGCCGTGACCGTCGGGGTGACGGTGACCGTCGGCGTCGGGGTCGCGTCCCCGTGCACGACGACGGTGCCCTTGAAGCCGTTCGGGTCCACGCCCGAGTGGAACGTGTAGGTCCCCGGCTTGGAGAACGTGCAGTGTCCGGCCCAGCCCGGGCCCTGCGTCCACCACGGGAGCGTGGTGCCGTGACCCCAGTTCGGGCCGGCCGTCTGCTCGCAGGTGTCCGGGACGAGGCTGCCGCGGTCCCAGACCACGTTGTACTCGCCGGTGCCGGCGGGGTAGCTGAAGTTCACGCGGCCGCCGGCGAGGATGTCGACGGTCCGGTCCTCCGGGTCGGTGGAGCCGGAGTCACGAAAGCCACTGTCGGAGACGACCATGTCGGCCGTCTGAACCGGGTCGGCGGCAGTGCCGAGCGCGAAGGCCGGCGCGGCGATGAGCGCGATCAGCGCGCAGAGGATCCAGGGCAGTGATCGCTTCATGGCGTGGTGGTGGAGAGCGTGAACGTCAGGGTCTTCGCGTACTTGCCGCCGCGCAGGGCGTCGGTCGTCGCGACGGGTTGCTGGAAGCCCAGCGTCACCGTTTCGTTGGCCACCGGCCCCGTCCAGCTGAATACGTTCAGCGGCGTGCCGGAGATCGCGCGGTAGGCCCCGTCGGGTCTCTCCGGGGTGGTGGCGCGGGCCCGCAACGCCTGCGGCATCACGGCCGGCCCGTTGACCAAGTGGCCGGGCGAGACCGTGGAGCGGTCGACGATGCTCAGCGCGGCGTCACCGGCGGTCGAGAGCACCTTGGCCGTCGTTGTCGCCGTGTAGGTCGCGGCGACACCCGGGATCATCGGCTCGAACGTGGCCGGCGTCCCGAGCGTGAGCCCGAGCGTCAGCGGCACCTCGGCGATGATGTCGATGTCTTCCTCGTCGCTGGGCAGCGGCGGGATCTCGACGTCGATCGTCTTGTTCACGCGCTCGCCGTCGGCGTAGACGACCGTCAGCGTCGCCTGCTGGGTCCCGTCGCGGCGGAACGCGTAGCTGACGTTGGTGCCGGTCGCGGTGCCGCCGTCCGAGAACGTCCACTCGTAGCTGACACCGCCGGAGCGGCCCACGTTGCAGTCGACGGTCGAGCTGTTGGGGCGGACCGCGCAGACCGGGTCCGGACCGGGCGTGTCGGTGCCGCCGGTGTAGCTGAAGCGCCACACGCCGGTCTGGCTGCCCAGGCCGAGGCGGCTGCCGGAGGCGGCCGCGACGTACAGCGCACCGTCGGCCCCGAAGTCGAGGTCGATCAGGCGGTGCGCGCCGAGCAGGCTCGCCGGGATGATCCCGTACAGGGAGTCCGCGGAGACGGGCTGGCCGCCCTCGTCCTCGGTCTCCGGGTCCATCAGCAGCGCGTGGCGCACGTTGCCCGAGCCGGCGAAGTCCGCGAGGAACCAGCGGCCTTCCCAGTAGGCGGGCCAGGCGCCGGCCTTGGCCTGCGCGGGGCGCCGGTAGGTGCCGCCGGTCACGATCGACTGGCCGCCGCCGAGCGCCCACGGGCAGTGCCGCGCGGTGTCGGCGCCGATGCTCGTGTTCGTGTCGTTGTAGACCGGCACGCCGTTGGCCTGACGCGCGAAGTCGTAGCAACCGCCCTGCGGGCCGTACCAGACGTTCGCGGCCTTCGGCGCGGGGATGTCGGAGAGGCCGGTGTTGAACCGAGAGTCGTTCGGAAGCGCCTTCGAGCAGTCCCAGAACGCGCCCTGGCCTTCGTTCTCACCGCCGGCGATCGTGCCGCGCGGCGTGTCGACCCGGCCGAGGTTGGCCGCGCCCCCGCCGCCGATCGCGCCGAGCGTCGAGCGGTAGCTGAAGCGGTTGCCGGCCGCGCAGTAGGGCCAGCCGTAGTTGCCGGCGCCGGTGATCTTCGCGGCGGTCTCGGTCTTCGCCGGACCCCACACGACCGAGTTGGCCTGCTGTTCGGTGCCCGACCATGCGGCGGAGATCTTGTCCGTCTCGGTGTCGATGTCCAGCGAGCGCAGGTCGGAGATGCCCATCGCGAACACCTCCGGCTTGGCCAGGCGGTTCTTGACCGCGTCGCTCGTCGGCGCGAACAGGTTCGGGCCGTTCGGAGCGTCCTCGCCCGGGATCGTGTACGTGGTGCCGTTGCCGGGGACGCTGCCGGGGCTCGCCAGCGGCTTGATTCGCAGCAGCTTGCCCTCGTAGGCGTTGGTGTTGGCCGCGGTCTGGCGCGCGTCGGCGAAGGAGAGCTCGCCGCCGCCGGGCGTCTCGTCGTGGTTGGCGCGCGGCTGGCCGTCGACCGGGACCGTGTAGTTCGGGTGGTCGTTGGTGTAGCCGCCGCGGTACGCGTTGGCGGCGCCCGAGATCGTGTCGCCGGTGCCGATGTACAGGTTGCCGTCGGAGTCGAAGTCCATCGAGCCGCCGACCCGGCAGCACGAGTAGACCTGCGTCATCCAGTGGAAGATGACCTTCTCGGACCCGGGCACGATCGCCTTGGTCGCGGGGTCGTAGGTGAAGCGCGACACGCGCCGCTCGCCCATGAGCGCCTTGCGGTCCAGGCCGGGGCCGAGCTGCTTGGCGGGATCGTTGGTGGCCGCGCCGCCCTCGCCCTTGTAGTACGGGTGGTACTGGACGTAGAGGTACGGACGGCCCGTCGTGAACTCGGGGTCGACGGCGAGGCCGAGGACGCCGTGCTCGGAGCCCTCCCCGCGCGCGCCGAAGACCGTCAGCTCGGCGACCTTGGCGATCTTGGCCGGGTTCTGGTCGTCGCTGCCGGCGACGTTGGGATCGAAGACGTGGATGGTGCCGCAGCCCTTGCCGACGTCCGCCGCCTGCCAGTCGACGACCTGCGGCATGCCGGCGAAGCAGCTCGCGCGGCCGGCGTAGAAGACGCGGCCGTCCTTCGCCATCGCGAGCGCGTCGATCTCACCCGTGTAGGAGGTCAGGCCCGCCGGGTTCGGCGGCGTCACGCGCGTCGCGGTGTAGTTGGCGTCGATCGTCGCCTTGCAGTTGCCGCGCGACATGCCCGCCGCCCACTGGATGGCGCCGAGCAGCTGGCGGGTGACCGCGTTCTGCTGATAGGCCGCGGCGGTGCCGCCGAGGGCCGTGTAGAACGAGCGGCCCTGGCCGACGTCGCGGCACCAGGAGACCGCGCGCTCTTGCTGGGGCTGGATGCGGTTCTCGCCGCCCGCGAAGCGGGTGACGGCGTCGTTGGTGACCGAGGTCCCGTCCGGCAGCGCGCCGAAGCGCACGCGCGCGACGGTGTGCACCTTGCCGGTGGGGTTCGCCGTCCACTTGTAGTACGCGTCCGTGTGGTCCTCCCACACCAGCGCGTTGCCGCGCGTGGCGGGGTGCACGCGGTCCAGGAACTCCACGTCCTGCGAGGTCGTGTCGACGCCCGCGGTGCGCTCGGCCCCGGTCAGGCCGATGAGCGTGTCGAAGAACGCCTCACCCTCCTCGAGCTTGGCCGTCTCGCCGATGCCGACGAAGCCGCCGCCGCCTTCGACGTACGTCCGCAGCGCCTCCTGCTGATCGACGTTGAGGACGTCGCCGGCGGAGTGCACGAACGTGACCGCGCGGTACTGCGCGAGGCCCTCCGGCGTGAACGCCGTGGCGGCGTTGGTCACGTCGACGCTGAAGCCGTTGGCGGTCGCCAGCGACTGGATCGCCGCCGCCGCGGGTGCGGTGGCGCCGTTGGTCGTACCGGCGGTGCCGGTGAACACGAGCACCTTGCCCGCGTCGGCCGCCGCGGGCGCCGCGCCGAGAAGGCACGTCGCCACGGTGGCCAGGGCGACGCGGAGCATCGCGCGCCGTCCAGCTGTCTTGTGCAAGGCGGTGATCATGGCTGAGTCGAGGAGAGCGTGAACGTCAGGGTCTTGGTGTACTCGCCGGCGAGCAGCGCCTCGTTGTTTCTCACGGTCTGGCGGAACGCGATCGTGACCTGGTCGGAGGCGATGTAGGCGGGGTACGCGAGCAGGCGCACCGGGGTGGCGCTGACCGGGTTCCACAGCGGGTTGTCCTGGCCGGCTCGCAGCGCCCGCACCTGCAGCGGATCGGTCAGCACGTAAGTGCCGTTGACCAGCCGCCCGGGCTGCACGCCGGTTCGGTCGACCACCGCGAGCTCGGCCTTGTCGGCGGAACTCGTGATCGTCGCGCCGAGCGTCGCCTCGTAGGTCGTGCCGACGCCCGGGATGAACGGCGGGAAGGCCGCCGGGCCGTTGAGCGTCAGGCCCAGGACGGTGGGCACGATGCCGGACACCTCGGCGTCCACCGACGTCTCCGTCGGGGTCCCGGCCTGCAGGGTGAAGGTCCGGCTCGCGGGCGTCGGGTCGACCGTGCCGTTCGCGTCCTTCGCCCGCACCCAGAACGTGTAGTTGCCGGAGGTGGACGCGGTGTAGGTCTTCGGCGACGTGCAGGCCGAGAACTCGCCCTGGCCGGCCGGCGTGTCCAGGCGGCACTCGAACGTCACGCCGGCGTCACCGCTGAAGGTGAACGTCTGCGTGGTCTCGCTGATCGTGCCGGTCGGGCCGCCCGTGATGGTCGTGTCCGGCGCCGCCACCTGCACCGTGAAGGTGCGCGTGGCGGGCGTGGCGTCGACGTTGCCGGCCGCGTCCTTGGCGCGGACGGAGAACGTGTACGCGCCGTTCGCGAGGCCGGTGTAGGCCTGCGGCGACGTGCATGCGGCGTAGGTGCCGGCGCCCGAGGGACGGTCGAGCTTGCACTCGAACGTCGAGTTGGGCTTCGTCGAGGTGAACGTGAAGGACGCCGACGGGGTCGTGATCGTGCCCGTCGGGCCTTCGACCGTCGTGTCCGGCGCGGTCGTGTCGACGGTGAACGTCCGCGTCGCGGGCGTCGCGTCGACGTGGCCGGCCGCGTCCCTGGCGCGAACCGAGAACGTGTGCTCGCCGGCCGCCAGCCCGGTGTAGGTCTGCGGCGACGTGCAGGCGGTGAACTCACCCCCGTCGAGCTTGCACTCGAACGTCGAGCCGGTCTCGGAGCCGGAGAACGTGAACGTCGCCGTGGTCGAGCTGACCGTGCCGGTCGGCCCGGACTCGATCGTCGTGTTCGGCGCCGTCGTGTCCACCGTGAACGTCCGCGTCGCCGGCGTCTCGTCCACGGTCCCGCTGGCGTTCTTGGCGCGGACGCGGAACGTGTACTCGCCGTCGGCGAGCGGGCCGAGCGTGCGCGGCGAGGTGCAGGCCGCGTACGTGCCGGTCGCCGTGCCGGGGCCGTCCAGGCGGCACTCGAACGACGAGTTCGGTCGCGAGGCCTCGAACGTGAACTGCGGCGAGGCGTTGGTGATCGTGCCGGTCGGACCGCCGGTGATGGTCGTGTCCGGCCCGCTGATGTCGGCCGTGAACGTCCGGGTCGCGGGCGTCGGGTCCACGTTGCCCGCGGCATCCTTCGCGCGGACCGAGAACGTGTACTCGCCGTTCGCGAGGCCCGTGTAGTTCTGCGGCGAGGTGCAGGCGGCGAACGTGCCCGGCGTGCCCGGGCGGTCGAGCTTGCACTCGAACGTCGCGCCGGCCTCCGTGCTGGAGAACGTGAACGACGCGGACGTCGTCTCCGTGTGGGTCGGGCCGGAGTCGATCGTCGTGTCCGGCGCGGCCGTGTCGACCGTGAACTGGCGGGTCGCCGGCGAGTCGTCGACGTTGCCCGCCGCGTCCTTGGCACGGACGTTGAACGTATACGCGCCGTCCGCCAGCGGACCGACCGCCCGCGGCGACGTGCAGGCCACCCAGGTGCCGGTGGCCGAGCCCGGGCCGTCCAGGCGGCACTCGAACGTCGAGCCCGGCTTGGAGGACTCGAAGGTGAACTGCGGCGAGCCGTTGTTCGTCGCGCCCGTCGGGCCGCCCGTGATGGTCGTGTCCGGCGCGGCCGTGTCCACCGTGAACGTCCGCGTGGCGGGCGTCGCGTCGACGTTGCCGGCCGCATCCTTGGCGCGGACCGAGAACGTGTGCTCGCCGGCCGCCAGGCCCGTGTAGGCCTGCGGCGAGGTGCAGGCCGCGTAGGTGCCCGGCGTGCCGGGGCGGTCGAGCTTGCACTCGAACGTGGAGCCCGGCTCGGAGCCCGAGAACGTGAACGTGGCCGAGGTCCCGTTGATCGTGCCGGTCGGGCCGGAGTCGATCGTCGTGTCCGGCGCCGCCGCGTCCACCGTGAACGTGCGCGTGGCGGGCGTCGCGTCGACGTTGCCGGCCGCGTCCTTGGCGCGGACCGAGAACGTGTGCTCGCCGACCGCCAGGTCCGTGTAGGCCTGCGGCGACGTGCAGGCGGTGAACTCGCCCGTGTCGAGCTTGCACTCGAACGTGGAGCCCGGCTCGGACCCCGAGAACGTGAAGCTCGCCGAGGTCGTGTTGATCGTGCCGGTCGGGCCGGAGTCGATCGTCGTGTTCGGCGCGGCGGTGTCGACCGTGAACTGGCGCGTGGCCGGCGTCGGGTCCAGGTTGCCGGCGCCGTCACGCGCGCGGACCTGCAGCGTGTAGCTGCCGTCGGCCAGCGGGCCGACCGCGTGCGGCGACGTGCAGGCGGCGAACGTGCCGGTCGCCGAGCCCGGGCCGTCCAGGCGGCACTCGAAGGTCGAGCCCGGCTTGGTGGACGTGAACGTGAAGGACGGCGACGCGTTGCTCGTGGTGCCCACGGGACCGCCGGTGATCGACGTGTCCGGCAGCGAGGTCTCGACCGTGAACGTCCGCGTGGCGGGCGTCGCGTCCGTGTTCCCGGCCGCGTCGAGGGCGCGGACGGAGAACGTGTAGGTGCCGTCGGCCAGCGGGCCGAGCGTGCGCGGCGAGGTGCAGGACTGGTAGGTGCCCGTCGTCGAGCCCGGGCCGTCCAGGCGGCACTCGAAGCTCGAGCCCGGCTCGCTCGAGGAGAACGTGAACTGCGGCGACGCGTTGGTGATCGTGCCGGTCGGACCGGAGTCGATCGTCGTGTTCGGCACCGTCGCGTCGACCGTGAACGTCCGCGAGGCGGGCGTGCCGTCGGCGTTGCCGGCGGCGTCGACCGCCCGCACCAGGAACGTGTAGGTGCCGTCGGCCAGCGGGCCGAGCGTGCGCGGCGAGGTGCAGGACTGGTAGGTGCCCGTCGCCGAGCCGGGGCCGTCCAGGCGGCACTCGAACGTCGAGCCGGTCTCCGAGCTCGAGAACGCGAACTGCGGCGAGGCGTTCGTGATCGTGCCGGTCGGGCCGGAGTCGATCGTCGTGTCCGGGGCCGCCGCGTCGACCGTGAACGTCCGCGTCGCGGGCGTCGCGTCGACGTTGCCGGCGCCGTCGGTCGCGCGCACGTTGAACGTGTACGCGCCGTCGGCCAGCGAGCCGAGGATGCGCGGCGACGTGCAGGTCTGCCACGTGCCGGGCGTCGCGCCCGGCCCGTCGAGGCGGCACTCGAACGTCGAGCCGGTCTCCGAGCTGGAGAAGGTGAACTGCGGCGAGTTGTTGGTGATCGTGCCGGTCGGGCCGGAGTCGATCGTCGTGTCCGGGGCGCTCGTGTCGACCGTGAACGTCCGGGTCGCCGGGGAGGCGTCCGGGTTGCCCGCGCCGTCGATGGCGCGCACGTGGAACGTGTAGGCGCCGTTGGCGGTCGTCGTGTACGTCTGCGGCGACGTGCACGCGGCGAAGGTGCCGTTGCCCGCCGGCGTGTCCAGGCGGCACTCGAAGGTCGAGTTGGGCTTGGTCGAGGTGAACGTGAACGACGCCGACGTGCTGTTGGTCGTGCCGGTCGGCCCGCCCGTGATGTTCGTGTCGGGCGCCGCCGTCTCGACCGTGAACGTGCGCGTCGCGGGCGAGGCGTCCGTGTTGCCCGCGAGGTCGCGGGCGCGCACGTTGAACGTGTAGGTGCCGTCGGTCAGCGGACCGACCGCGCGCGGCGACGTGCAGGCCACCCACGTCCCGACCGTCGAGCCCGGACCGTCGAGGCGGCACTCGAACGTCGCGCCGGTCTCGGCGGTGAAGCCGAAGGACGGTGACGCGTTGTTGGTCGTGCCCGTAGGGCCGCTCGTGATCGTCGTGTCCGGCGCCGCGGTGTCCACGGTGAACGTGCGGGTGGCGGGCTCGGGGTCGACGTTGCCCGCGGCGTCACGCGCGCGGACGTGGAACGTGTAGGCGCCGTTGGCCGTCGTCGTATAGCTCTGCGGCGACGTGCACGCGGCGAAGGAGCCGTTGCCGGCCGGCGTGTCCAGGCGGCACTCGAACGTCACGCCCGTTTCGTTGCCGGCGAACTGGAACGCGTTGGACGTCGTGGTGACGGTCCCGCTCGGCCCGCTGTTTATCGAGGTGTCCGGTGGTTGTCTGTCCACCGTGAAACTTCGTGTCGCGGGCGAGGGGTCGGGGGTTCCGTTGAGCACCGCGCGGACCGTGAACGTGTACGCGCCGTCGGTGGTCGTGGTGAACGCGGCCGGCGTGGTGCACGCGGCGTAGGTGCCGGGCGTGCCCGGGCGGTCGAGCTTGCACTCGAACGTCGCGGCCGGCTTGTCCGACGTGAAGGTGAAGTTGTGCGACGTCTGCGTCGTCGACCCGGTGGGGCCGCCGGTGATCGTCGTGTCCGGTGGCTCGGTCGGTTGGTCGGTCTCGACCACGACCACGCCCTGCATCTCCACCGGGTGCGCGGCGCAGACGAACGTGAACCGGCCCGCCTCGTTGAACGTGCAGTTGCCCGCCCATCCGGGTGGCAGCGAGAACTGCGGCAGCGGCGGCGCGGGATACGGACCGATGCCGGCGGTCTGCACGCAGGTCGGCTGCGGACCGTTCGTCGGCTTGGTCAGGTCGCGCCGGAAGTCGACGTTGTGGACGTTGGGCGTCGGGCTCGCCGGATAGCTGAAGTCGACCGTCTGACCGACCTTGATCGTGACGCTGGGGGCCCCGCCGGCGGCCTGCTCGAACCTGAACGGCGCGTCCTTGGCGACGATGTGCGGACGCCCGCTCGGCGTCTGGGTCGGCGTGACCGTGACCGTCGGGGTCGGCGTCGCCGTGCCCCCTTCGACCTCGATCGTGCCCTCCATGCCCTCGTGCTGGGTGCAGAAGAAGTTGTAGGTGCCGCCGGTGTTGAACCGGCACTCGCCGGTCCAGTCCTCGTTGGTCGCCAGGTCGGGCATCGGGGGCGAGGTGTTGGTGTCGATCGGGTTGCCCGTCAGCTGGGTGCACGACGTGGGCTGCGCGTTGCTGAACGCGACGTTGTGCGGCATGCCCGCCTGCAGCTGCGCGAAGCTGACCTTCTCACCAGCGTTGATCGTGACCCGGTTGTCCTGGGGGTCGTCACCGGACGCGTCCTGGAAGAAGTTGTCGCGGACGAGGAAGGCCTGGTCGGCCTCGGGTGCGGCGGCCGCCGTGAAGCCCGTCTCAGCCGCGGAGGTCTTGAAGGTGACCGTCGGCGCGGCGGCCGGCGGTTGAGGTGCACTCGTAGGCACGGGCGCGTTGCGCACCGCGGCGCCTGACGCGAACGCTGGAATGGCGATCAACGCCACGATTACGCACGCCAGCCATGGCAGGACCGACTTCCTCATCCCTCGACCGTCTCTCCCCCTCGAAACCCTGGACCGGAGGCTCACACCCTATGACGGACGGCGGTCGGAAGTCAACCCACTTCGATCGACCGGTGACCCGCACTTTCGTCGATTGATTTCAGATGTTCGTCCAACGATTCCGGCGGACGCGGCTCAGACGACCGCCGTGGCCTCGATCTCGACCTTCGCGTCGGACTCTACGAGACCGCTGACCTCGACGACGGCCATGACCGGAAAATGACGTCCCATCACGTCGCGGTACTCGACGCCGATCGCCTTCAACGAGGCTACATATTCGTTGCGAGAGGTGACGAACCACGTCAAGCGGACCACGTGCTCGGGTCCGGCGCCCGCTTCCGCGAGCACAGCGAGGACGTTGCGCAGCGCCTGCCCGACCTGTGCGGGAAGGGCGTCGGACACGAGCGTTCCCGTCTCGTCCCAACCGATCTGTCCCGCGACGAATACGAGCCGGCCGGACGCCTCGATGCCGTTGGCGTAGCCGCGCGGCTGGGGCCACCCCGGCGGTTGCAGGCGCCTCATCCGCGCTCCCGCAGGACGTTGCGCTGCACCTTGCCCGTGGGCGTGCGCGGGAGCGCGTCCAGGAACTCGACGCGGCGCGGGTACTTGTAGGGCGCGATCCGCGCCTTGACGAAGTCCTGCAGCGCGCCGACCTCGACCGGCGCGGCCGGGACGACCCACGCCTTGACGACGTGCCCGCGCTGCTCGTCGGGCACGCCGACGACCGCGCACTCCTTCACGGACGGATGCTCGAGCAGCGCCGCCTCGACCTCGAAGCCGGAGATGTTGTACCCGGCGCTGATGATCATGTCGTCCGTGCGCGCCTGGAACCAGAAGTAGCCGTCGGCGTCCATCGAGAACGCGTCGCCGGTGAGGTTCCAGCCGTCACGCACGTACGCGGTCTGACGCGGATCGTCGAGGTACCGGCAACCGGTCGGGCCGCGCACGGCGAGCCGGCCCACCTCGCCCGGCGGCAGCGTGCGCATCGCGTCGTCGACGATCCGCGCCTCATAGCCGGGCACGGGCCGCCCGCATGAGCCGGCCTTCGCCTCGCTCGCCGGCGAGGCGATGAAGATGTGCAGCATCTCGGTGGAGCCGATCCCGTCGACGATCCGGATGCCGGTCTTCTCCAGCCACGCGTCGGACACGCCGGCGGGGAGCGGCTCGCCCGCGGACACGCACGTGTGCAGCGAGTCCGGCAGCGGCTCGCGCAGCAGCGCGCGGTAGGCCGTCGGCGCGGTGAACAGCGTCGTCACCCGCTGCGTGTGCAGCGTCTCGAGCAGCTGCGGCGGAGAGGTGGGTGCGGTGGCCGCGCCGAAGCGCAGCGGGAACAGCAGTGACGCGCCGAGCCCGAACGTGAACGCGATCGGCGGCGAGCCGCTGAACACGTCCGACGGTTGCGGGTCCAGCACGCGGGCGGCGAACGTGTCGCAGCACGCGAGCAGGTCGCGGTGAAAGTGCACGCAGCCTTTCGGCTCGCCCGTGGTCCCGCTCGTGAAGGCGATGATCGCGACATCGTCGGCGGCCGTGTCGCACGCGTCGAACCAGCCCTGGGTCGGCAGGTCCTCGAGGATCAACCTCTCCTTGACGTTGACCTCCGCGGCCAGCTCGCGGGCGACGACCGCCTTGTCGACCCGCGCCTTGGCGACGACCTTGTCGATCTCCCGCGCGCGCAGCAGCGGCATCGTGGCGACGACGATCCCGCCCGCGAGCAGGATGCCGAGCCACGCCGCGATCGCCTCCGGTGTGTTGGGCGAATGCAGCAGCACACGCGCGCCCGGCTCGATGTGGAGCGCGCCCGCGATCGCGTCCGCGCGCTCGGCCAGCTCCGCATAGGACCAGCCATTGGCGATCGCGGTGCCCTCGTGCTTGAGCAGCTCCTCGGCCGCGTTCAGGCGTGGTGGGTAGTCGAGCAGCAGCAGGTCGGGCCACCGCTCGCGCGGCGGCAGCCCTTCACGGGCGAACGTGTCCACGTAACACCTCCCGGGCGATGATGAGTTGCTGGACCTCGGACGCGCCCTCATAGATCCGCAGCGCGCGGATCTCGCGGTACAGGCGCTCCACGACCTGACCGGACGTGACCCCGAAGGCGCCGAAGACCTGCACGGCGGCGTCGATGACCCGCTGGGCGGTCTCGGTGGCGTGGAGCTTGGCCATCGCGGCCTCGCGGGTGACGCGCTCGGCGCCGGTGTCCTTGGTCCAGGCTGCGCGATAGACGAGCAGGGCGCTGGCGTCGACGCCGAGCGCCATGTCGGCGAGCTTGGCCTGCACGAGCGGGAGCTCGGCCATCGGCGCGCCGAACAGCCGGCGCTCCTTGACGCGCGCGAGCGCCTCGTCGAGCGCGCGGCGGGCGAAGCCGAGCGCCGCGGCACCAACCGTCGAGCGGAACACGTCGAGCGTGCCGAGCGCGATCCGCATCCCTTTCCCGGGTGCCCCGATCGGCGTCGCGGGCGCGCCGTCGAAGCGCAGCGTCGCGAGCGGGTGCGGCGCGATCACGTCGATGCGCTCGACGACCTCGACGTGCTCGGCGTCGACGACGTACGCGCTGATGCCCTCGCTCGCGCGCGCGAAGACCGTGTAGAAGTCCGCGATCCCGCCGTTGGAGATCCACGTCTTGGTGCCGGTGACGCGGTTCCCCTCCGCGCGGGTCGTCATCGCCGCGACGTCCGAGCCGGCCTCGGGCTCCGAGAGCGCGAACGCGGCGATCCGCTTCCCCGCGGCGACGCCCGGCAGGTAGCGCTCGCGCAGCGCGTCGTCGCCGAACAGCGTGATCGGGCCGGCCCCGAGCCCCTGCATGGCGAACGCGAAGTCCGCGAGCGCGTCGTGGTAGGCGAGCGTCTCGCGCGCGAGACACAGCGTGCGCACGTCGAGGGGCGCCGCGACCGTGTGCGGTAGCCACGGCTCGAGCTCGTGCACGAGCGCGCGGCAGCGGGCGTCGACAGCGTCGGTCTCCGGGACGTGCGGCACCTGCTCGCGGGCCCAGCGGGCGAACGCGCGGTGGCGGTCCTCGAAGAACGGCCAGTCGAGCACGTCAGTTGCCCTCGAACACCGGCCGCTCCTTGGCCAGGAAGGCGCGGTACGCCCGCTCGAAGTCCTGCGTCTGCATGCAGATGGCCTGGGCCTGCGCCTCGGCCTCGATCGCGGCCGGCAGCGACAGGTCCCACTCGTGGTCGAGCATCGTCTTGGTCATGGCGTGTGCGAAGCCCGGGCCCGCGGCCAACGACGCCGCGAGCTCGGCGGCCGCGGCCTCGACGTCCTCGGTGACGCGATTGAAGAAGCCCCAGCGCTCGGCCTCCTCGGCGCCCATCGAGCGGCCGGTGTAGAGCAGCTCGGCGGCCCTCCCCTGGCCGACGATCCGCGGCAGCATCGCGCACGCGCCCATGTCGCAGCCCGCGAGCCCCACGCGCGTGAACAGGAACGCGACCTTCGCGCGCGGCGACCCGAACCGCAGGTCGCTCGCCGTCGCGATCATCGCGCCGGCGCCCACGCACACGCCGTCGACCGCCGCGATCACCGGCCGGCCGCAGCCCTTGATCGCCTTCACCAGGTCCCCTGTCATGCGCGTGAAGCGCAGCAGCCCGGGCATGTCCATCTCGGTCAGCGGGCCGATGATGTCGCGCACGTCGCCGCCGCTGCAGAAGTTGCCCGCCTCCCCCGCGATCACGACGGCGCGCACCTCCTGGTCGTACGCGAGCGCGCGGAAGTGGTCGCGCAGCGCCGCGTAGGACGCGAACGTCAGCGGGTTCTTGCGCTCGGCGCCGACGAGCGTGACGAACCCGACGCCGTCGCGGACCTCCCAGCCGAACTCAGCCATGCACGCCGCCTCCGTCGATCAGCAGGCTCTGGCCGTTGATCGCGCCCGCCTCGTCGGCTGCGAAGAACCGCACCGCGAACGCGACCTCCTCCGGCTCGATCAGCCGCCCCAGCGGCGTCATCGCGGTCAGCGCCGCCTCCCCGTCCTTGCCCGTGCGCGCCTCGATGTTCGCGATCGTGGTGTCCGTCATGCCAGATCGCACGTAGGCGGGGCAGACGCAGTTCGCGGTCACGCCCGTGCCCGCCACCTCGCTCGCGAGCGCGCGCGTGAACCCCAGCACCGCGTGCTTGGACGCCGTGTAGCCGCTCGTGTAGCGCGAGCCGTGCACCGAAGCGACGCTCGCCACGGTCACGATCCGCCCGCGGTCGCGCTCGCGCATCCCCGGCAGGACGGCGCGCGAACACAGGAACGCGCCGGTCGCGTTCACGCGCAGCTGACGCTCCCACTCCTCGAGCGTCGTCCGGTGCACGGGTGCGCTGGAGGACACGCCGGCGTTGTTGACCAGCACGTCGACCTCGAGCTCGCCGAGCACCGAAGCGACCGCCGCCTCGTCGGTCACGTCCATGTCCGCGCTGCCGAGCGCGAGCACCTCGTCGCCGGCGAACGCGGCCGAGATCGCGGCGCCGATCCCGCGCTTGCCGCCGGTGACCACCACCCGCCTCACGCGTGCACCTCGTCGAAGCGCCGCAGCGGCATCCGCCGCACGTCCTTGCCCGTCTGCGGCTCGCGCGCGCCGGACCGGTACTGCGGGATCCACTCCATCTCCACTCCTTGCTCGGCGGCCGCGTGCAATGTCCAGTGCGGGTCCCACAGATGCGGGCGCGCGAGCGCGCACAGGTCGGCGCGGCCGGCGAGGATGATCGTGTTCACGTCGTCGTAGCTGGAGATCGCGCCCACGGCGATGACCGGCATGCCCACCTCGTTGCGGATGCGGTCGGCGTAGGGCGTCTGGTACGAGCGCCCGTAGGCGGGCTGCTGGTCGGGCACGACCTGGCCGGTCGAGACGTCGACGATGTCGCAGCCCGCGGCCTGCAGCCGGCGCGCGAACGCGACCGCGGCGTCGCCGTCGAAGCCGCCGTCCACCCAGTCCGTCGCGCTGATGCGTACCGAAAGCGGCCCATCCCACACGGCGCGGCACGCGGCGAGCACCTCGAGCGGGAACTTCGCGCGGTCGGTCCCGTACTCGTCCTCGCGCACGTTGGTCCTCGGCGAGAGGAAGCTGGAGAGCAGGTAGCCGTGCGCCATGTGCAGCTCGAGCAGGTCGAAGCCGGCGGCCGCGGCCCGCCGCGTCGCCGCGACGAACTGGTCGCGCACGTCGTCCATGTCCGCGCGCGTCATCTCGCGCGGCGTCTGGTGCGCGTCGTCCCACGGGATCGGCGACGGCGCGATCAGCGGCCAGTTGCCTTCGTCGAGCGGCTCGTTGTCGCCCTCCCACATCAGCTTCGTCGAGCCCTTGCGGCCCGAATGCCCGAGCTGGCAGCCGATCGCCGAGCGCGAGTGCGTGTGCACGAAGTCGACGATGCGCTTCCACGCCGCGGTGTGCTCCTCGGCGTACAGGCCGCCGCACCCCGGCGTGATCCGCCCCGCGGCCGACGTGCAGATCATCTCCGTCATCACGAGCCCGGCGCCGCCGAGCGCCCGCGCCCCCAGGTGCACGAGGTGGAAGTCGCCCGGGGTGCCGTCCACGGAGCTGTACATGTCCATCGGCGAGACGACCACGCGGTTGCGCAACGTCAACCCGCGCAGCGTGAACGGCGTGAACATCGGCGGGTCCGCCGCGACCGAGGCCACGAAGTCCGGGTCGCGCTTACGGAGCTCGCCGTAGGTGATCCGGCGCGAGCGCGTGAGGAGGTTGAACGCGAACAGGCGCGGCTCCTGGTGCACGTAGCGCCCGATCCCCTCGAACCACTCCAGCGACCCCTGCGCCGCGCGCTGCGTGGACTCCACGATCGGCCGGCGCTCGGCCTCGTAGGCGTCGATGTCACCCTCGCGCACGGCCCACGCGAGCGAGATCGCGTCCTCCATCGCGAGCTTGGTGCCCGACCCGATCGAGAAGTGCGCGGTGTGCGCGGCGTCCCCGAGCAGGACGACGTGCTCGCGCCGCCAGAACGGGTTGCGCACGGTGACGAAGTTGATCCAGCGCGTGCGGTTCTCGATCAGCCGGTAGCCGAAGAGGTCCTCGCACTGCGCCCGGTCGAGCTGGACGCCGGTGCTCTCGACGATGAACGTGGAACGCGTGTCGGAGTACGGGTACGCGTGCACCTGCACGACGCCGCGCGGCGTCTCGGCGATGATGAACGTGAAGGCGTCAAAGACGTGGTCGGTGCCGAACCAGGCGTAGGTCGCGCGGCGGCGGTCGAGCCGGGGCTCGAAGCCGTACGCGGCGCGCAGCGTGCTGTTCACGCCGTCCGCCGCCACGACGAGGTCGCCTTCGAGCTCCGCGACCTCGGACCGGAAGTGCAGCTCGACGCCGAGCCCCGCCGCCCGCCGCTGCAGGATGCCGAGCAGGTCCTTGCGGCCCATCGCGCTGAACCCGTGCCCGCCGCTGGTCACGACCTCGCCGCGGTAGTGGACGTCGATCTCGCTCCAGCGCACGAACGCCGCCGCGATCTCCGCGTAGGACTCCGGGTCGGCGGCCTCGAACGCGGCCAGCGTCTCGTCGCTGAACACGACGCCGAAGCCGAACGTGTCGTCGGGCGCGTTGCGCTCGTGCACGACGACCTCGTGCGACGGATCCAGCCGCTTGAGCAGGATCGAGAGATACAGCCCGCCGGGTCCTCCACCCGCGATGGCGATCCGCATGTCCGGACCCTACTCCCGTGCGGCGCGCCGGGCGCCGCGCGGTGGGCCGGCGCCGTTCTCGCTGAATCCGGATTGTTCTGGCTACTACAACCGCGTTGAATTCGGCACATCGCTCTGCCGGTTTCCTTTAGCTTCCCGGCCGAGCGCCGTCCGACCCGGGCGGCGACGCGACAGGAGGAGGCCTATGCCGGACCATGGAGCGGCGCGACGCGCGCTGCGGACGTTCGCTGCGACGGTGCTGGTGACCCTGGGCGCGGCCGCACCCGCAGCCGCGCAGACCGTCGAGATCTCGGGCAGTGACTCACGTAACTGCTGGGTCGCGTCGAACGGCGTCACGGAGTTCGAGGACTGCAACTCGGCCTACATCGGCCAGTCGGGTGCGTACGAGTTCCGCGGCCTGCTGTGGTTCGACATCGCCGCGTACGTGCCGGACACCGCGCTCGTGACCGACGCCTACCTGAAGCTGCCGCTCGGTGGCTACGACGAGGAGGACGTCTGCGGCAGCGGGCTCCATCTGCGCGCGCAGTCCGCGGACTGGCTGACCCAGACGCCGACCTGGACCACGCCCGACGGCACGACCCTGTGGGACGGCGGCTCTTCCACGTGGAGCCACATCTCGCACTACGCCAGCACCTGCGACGAGAGCGGCGTCATCTTCGACCTGACCGGGCCGGTGGGCGATCTGGCGGCCAACCCCGAGTACAACCTCGGCTGGTCACTGGTCA
This sequence comes from Solirubrobacter deserti, assembly GCF_027587175.1. Lineage (GTDB taxonomy): Bacteria > Actinomycetota > Thermoleophilia > Solirubrobacterales > Solirubrobacteraceae > Solirubrobacter > Solirubrobacter deserti. Next base: position 28,309 of record NZ_JAPCID010000005.1, on the reverse strand, counting down.
ACGGCGACGGCACGCAGTTCGCCGTCAGCAACAACTGGGGCGCGATCCCGCAACTGTTCGTGAGCTACGAATGAGCACGCGACGCGCGCTGCTGGCGCTCGCCGCGAGCGTGGTCGTCGGCGCCACCGCTGCCGCTTCGGCGAGCGCGGCCACCGTGACGCTCTCCGGCCCAACCGACCTGCATGCGTGTTGGATCGAGAACGTCGACGGCGCGAGCGGCTGCGGGCTGGCGTTGTCGGGCGTCTCGCACTATCAGGAGTTCCGTGGGCTCTACCGGTTCGACGTTGCGGGCAACGTGCCGGCGACGGCGACGGTCACGTCCGCGACGCTGCGGCTGCCGAAGCTCGGGCTCCCGGGCGGGACCGCCTGCGGCCTCAACCTGTGGGGGATCGGGCAGGGCGCGGACTGGCTGAGCACCACGCCGACCTGGGCCTCTCCCGACGGCGGCACGACGTCGTGGAACGGCGGCATCTCGACGTGGCTGCCCTCGACGGTCTTCCTCGAGTCCGGGTGCGACTCCACCACGGCGCTGTTCGACCTGACCGACCTGGTCCAGGACTGGCACAGCGGGGCGCTGGCGAACTACGGGTTCGAGCTGTTCAAGCCCAGCGCGTATGCGTATGGGACCACCACCGCGAGCGGCGCGATCCAGCTCGTCGTCAACTACACGCCTTAGCCACGGCCTGAGATCGGCCCGCGCGCGAGCGCGGGCCATATCCTTGCGCCCCACATGGCTAGACCCGTCACTCTGATCAGCGGCCAGTGGGCCGATCTGCCGTTCGAGACGCTCGCAAAGAAGCTGGGCAACTGGGGCTTCGACGGCATCGAGATCGCCTGCTGGGGCGACCACTTCGACGTCGACCAGGCGCTCGCCGACGACAGCTACGTCAAGGGCCGGCGCGAGATCCTCGAGCGCAACGGCCTCAACGTGTGGGCGATCGCCAATCACCTCCTCGGGCAGGCGGTCAGCGACCCGATCGACAGCCGCCACCAGGCCGTCGTGCCGCCGGACGTCTGGGGCGACGGCGACCCCAAGGGCGTGCAGCAGCGCGCCGCCGAGAAGATGAAGGACACCGCGCGGGCCGCGGCCAAGCTGGGCGTGGACGTCGTCACGGGCTTCACCGGCTCGCCGATCTGGCACATGCTCTACTCGTTCCCGCCCAACGACTTCGCCGAGATCGAGCGCGGCTACGAGCAGTTCGCCGAGCAGTGGGCGCCGATCATCGACGTCTTCGACGCCGAGGGCGTCCGCTTCGCGCTCGAGGTCCATCCGACCGAGATCGCGTACGACTTCGTCACCACCCGCAAGACGCTGGACGCGCTCGACAACCGCCCCGGCTTCGGGATCAACTTCGATCCGAGCCACTTCGCGCACCAATTCCTCGACAGCTCGGCGTTCGTCACCGAGTTCGCCGACCGGATCTACCACGTGCACGTCAAGGACTCGATCAAGCGCCTGGACGGGCGCCGCTCGATCCTCGGCGGCCACCTGAACTTCGGCGAGGAGGCGCGCGGCTGGGACTTCGTCTCCCCCGGCCACGGCGACGTCGACTTCGAGGCGCTGTTCCGCACCCTGAACCGGATCGGCTACCAGGGCCCGCTCTCGATCGAGTGGGAGGACTCGGGCATGGACCGCGACTGGGGCGCGCCGGACGCGCTCGCGTTCGTGCGCCGGACGGACTTCGCGCCGTCAGACGTCGCGTTCGACGCGGCGTTCGAACGCCGTTAAGCCTCCATTGGGGGGCGATGTGCGGCGGACATCGCCCCTTCCCCGCGCCGCCGGTGGGCGTCTCTAGGTCTGACCGTGTCGAGGCCGGCGCGCAGGAACTCGGACGCGACCTCGAACTCCGCCGTGGCCGCGGAGCCGTTGCGCGCCGCGCGGGCGTTGACGGCGAGCAGCACCGCGACGGCGCTCTCCCCCGCCACCTGCGCCTGCAAGGACTGGGGGTCGACGCCGAGGTCGGCGGCGACGCCCTCGGCCACGAGCCGGACCATCGGCAGCAGGTACCGCCGCTGCAGCGCCCACAGGTCGGGATCGGCGGCGATCGCCGTCTCCCGCAGGCGCGCAAAGTCGTCGCCGTCCTGATCGGGACGCAGCACGAGGCCGCGCGTCGGGCCGTGCTGGGTCTGTTCTTCGTCGTGCAGCCAGGAGCGGAGCACGTCGAGCACCCGCTCGGTGTCCGCGCGCTGACTCAAACGCCTCCTGAACCGTTCGATTGCTGTCTCGTACTCCTCGAACACGATCCCCTCTTTGCTCGGGAAATACGTCGAAACCGTGCGCGGCGCAACGTCCGCCGCCTCCGCGATGTCGGGAATCGTCGTGGCGTGGAAGCCGTCACGCGCGAAGAGCTCGAGCGCCACGCGGGTGATGGTGGCGCGTGTCCGGTCCTTCTTTCGCTCACGTAGCCCGGGGGACGACACAGTCCGGATATTACCCGGTGAGCGCAATTCGACGCAAGTTTGCGAGCTACTGCAACTTTGCGACCCGGTGCAGCGTTCTATCCTCCCGGTACCGAAGCGATGACCGCGCTGAAATGCCTGACCTCTACACCCCCCGACAGCCCACCGACACGAGGAGTACGTTGACGGCTCGCAGCATGGCGAGCAGCTCGCACTTGCAGCGCGTGAGCGCGTACAGCGCGCTTCTGGCCGAAGCGCTTGACCTGGACGTGGATGTGCTGCGGGTCGCCAGCCGCCTGCACGACGTCGGGATGGCCGGCGTGCCGGACGCGATCGTCAACAAGCCGGGCTCGCTCACCGCCGACGAGCGGCGGGAGATGGAGGAGCACGCGGAGCTGGGCTGCGCGCTGCTCGCCGGCGCCGGCGTGGAGCCGCTGGAGACCGCGGCCGAGATCGCCCTGGCGCACCACGAGCGCTGGGACGGCAAGGGCTACCCACGCAGCCTGGCGGGCGAGGAGATCCCGCTCGCAGCACGGGTCGTCGCGGTCGCCGACACCTTCGACGCGCTCACCACCGACCGTCCGTACCGCCCGGCGGGTACGGTCGACGCGGCGGCGGAGATCCTGCGCGACGAGCGCGGTCACCAGCTCGACCCGGCCGTCGTGGACGCGTTGCTCGAGCGGCTGGACGAGGTCGTCGCGATCCTCGAGGAGTTCCCGAGCCCGGCCACCGGACGCCCCGAGCCCGCGCCGCTCGTCGACGGCGCGCCGATGACGCTGCAGGCGGCCGCGGCGACGCTCGCCATCTCTCCTTCGCGGCTTCGGCGCTGGGCCGACGAGGGGCGCATCACCGTCGTGCGCACGGCAGGCGGGCACCGGCGCTTCCCGATCGAGGCCGTCCGCAAGCTCGCGGCCGAGCGGGGCGTGCGCCCGAACGTGCGCCCGGTCGATCCGCCCCAAGAGCCGCTGCCGGTGCTGCGCCAGCAGGTGAGCGCGCACGGGAGCAAGATGGCCGCCGCCGCGGCCGCGGCCGTGTATCGCGAGGGCCCGCCCGGCTGGTTCTCGTCCGAGGGCGCCAAGAGCGACCTGGAGGAGTGGCTGGACACGCTCGAGGCGAGCTGCGAAACCGGCCGTTACACGCCCGTGCTGCAAGCGTCGGACGCGCTGATGCGGCGCGCCCAGTCGCACGCGGCCAGCCTGCTCGAGCGGCACGCGTTCCTGGAGCGCTTCGGCCAGGTGTCGGTGCGCACGCTGGTCCAGGCCGGCGCGAACCGCAACGAGATCGCCTCGACGCGGCGGCTGTTCACCTCCCTGCAGCAGGCCCTGCTGCAGGCGCGCGACTAGTTCTCACCCGGCCATCGCGGCGCCCTCTTCCTGGCCGTCGGACGACGTGCGCAGGGACGGGCCGTAGTAGCGGCGCAGCCACGCGGCCAGGCCGTCGAGGCCGGGCATCAGCACGCGCTCGGTGATGTTGGCCTGATCCAGGCGCTCACGGATGTCGGCCTTCGCCTCGGGCGTCAGCCGCCACGCGTGGTGGAGGTCCTCGTTGGCGTCCAGCCACTCGTCCATGCCGCTGCACGGGTCAGACATCGTCGACAGCACCGCGGACTGGTTGACGATCCGGTCGTCCAGCGAAGGCGGCTCGAAGAAGAGCACGAACGGCTCGGTCTCGTTGAAGTGGTCGAGCGCGTCGAGCGTCGGGGCGTGCGCGGCCAGCAGCTCGGTGGTGAAGACCGTCGCGCCTTCTTGGTGCAGCGCGGACTGCAGCGGCACCGGCAGCCGTTCGTGGGCCGCCGCGCAGTCCACGGCCCACACGACGCCGTCCTCCTCGGGGTGCGAGGCGGTGGCGAAGTGCGCGGCCACGAACGGTGAGAACGTCCAGTCCAGCAGCCGCGTCGGCAGCCCGTGGTGCTGGGCGAGCGACAACCAGTCCCACAGCGTCGGACCGGGCCGCTCGCGGTGCGCGTACTTGCGGAAGTTGCGGATCAGGTGCCGCTCGAGGCGGGCGGAGTTCTCACCCAGGCGGGCGAGGCTCGGGAGGTTCGAATAGCGCGAGCGCGCCAACCCCCGGAACACCAGCGAGGAGTGCACCCGCTCGTCGGACCCGGCCGACGCCGCCGCCGCCACCGCGTCGTCGAACTCGCGCCAGGACGTGATCCGTTCCACGCTGCAAACCTACTCGCCGCGGCCGCTCGTTCGCGCGAGCGCGCGCATGCGTGTCGGGTGATCGTCGGCCATGCCTGGGTGCTGCCCGGGCGCGCGAGCTGGCGCGGACGCGGCGTCACGTCGGTGACGGCGAGGTTCGTGTCGCGCGTGAGGGGGGAGTGAGGTCTCGTGGCCAAGAACGAGCGCTTCATGCCGGTTCCGCCCGCGGCCGTCTGGGCGGTGCTGGCCCGGGCCGGGTCCTACGGCTATTGGGTCGTGGGCTCGAAGTACATCCGTGACGCCGACGCCGACTTCCCGGCGGTCGGGACCAAGCTGCACCACACGATCGGTTTCGGTCCGCTGACGCTCAGCGACCACACCGAGGTCCTGGAGGCTGAGCCGGGGCGGCGGCTGAAGCTGCGGGCGAAGGGGCGGCCGCTCGGCACCGCGTCGATCGAGCTGGAGCTGGAGCCGGTGGACGGCGGCACGCGCGTGCGGATCATCGAGGACCCGGATCAGATCTACACCCCCCTCAAGTACATCCCGCTGGTGCAGCTCGCGACGCGCGTGCGCAACGCGGAGACGCTGATGCGGCTCGAGGACCTCGCGCTGCGGGAGGCCGAATGAAGGGCTCGATCTGGCTCGAGGAGCCGGCGCCGTCGTTCGGGCGCCTGGATGGCGACGTCAGCGCGGACGTCGCGGTCATCGGCGGCGGCATCGTCGGCGTCACGGCCGCGTGGCTGCTGCAGGAGGCGGGCGCGCGGGTCGTGCTGATCGACGCCAACCGGGTCGGGCACGGCGTGACCGGGCACACCACGGCCAAGGTCTCCTCCCAGCACGGGTTGATCTACGCGCAGCTGCGCGACCAGCACGGGCCGCAGGCGGCGGCCGCGTACGGGGGCGCGAACGAGGCCGCGCTGGAGTGGGTCGCCGCGCACGCCGGCGAGCACTCCGACTTCCGGCGCCGCGCGTCCTACGCGTACGTGACCTCCGACTCCGAGCGCCAGAAGGTGATCGACGAGACGCGGGCCGCAGCCGGTGCGGGCCTGCCCGCGACCCTCGTGAGCGAGGTCCCGCTGCCGCTCCCGGTCGCCGCCGCGGTGCGCTTCGACGACCAGGCCGAGTTCCACCCGCTCAAGTACCTGTACGGGCTCGTGCGCGACCTGCCCGAGGTCTACGAGCACACGCACGCGATCCAGGTCGGCGAGTTCGTGCGCACGCCCGGCGGCAACATCAGCGCCGAGCACACGATCGTCGCGACCCACTTCCCGTTCCCGGATCGCTCGCTCGCGTTCGCGCGCGCGCACCCGATGCGCTCGTACGCGATCGTGTGCGACATCGAGGGCGAGCTGCCCGACGGCATATTCATCTCGGGTGACTCGCCGACCCGCTCCGTGCGCGTCGTCGACGACAAGCTGCTGGTCGGCGGCGAGGGCCACCGCACCGGCACGGGTGGGGACACCGAAGAGCGCTACGCCGCGCTGGAGGCGTTCGCGCGCGAGCACTGGCGCGTGCGGTCCGTCGACCACCGCTGGTCCTCGCAGGACAACGTGACCATCGACGGCCTGCCGTTCGTCGGCCACATGACCCCGTTCGAGGAGCGCGTGCTGATGGCCACCGGCTTCGCCAAGTGGGGCATGACGGGCGGGACCGCGGCCGCGCAGCTGCTCGCCGATCTCGTGCTCGGGCGCGAGAACCCCTACGCCGCGCTCTTCGACCCGAACCGCTTCAACGTGCGCGTCGGCGGCCCAAGGCTGATCAAGGACAACGCGGTGACCGGCGCGCGCTTCGTCGCCGACCGCGTCCGGCACCGGGGCCGGCGCCCGCTCGAGTCGCTGGCTCCGGGCGAGGGCGACATCGTGCGCCACAACGGCGAGCGCGTCGCCGGCTACCGCGACCCCGAAGGCAAGCTCTACGCCGTCTCCCCCGTGTGCACCCACCTCGGCTGCCAGGTCAACTTCAACACCGCCGAGACGTCGTGGGACTGCCCGTGCCACGGCTCGCGCTACGCGGTCGACGGCACCGTCCTGCAGGGTCCGGCCGTCCACCGCCTGGAGACCAAGCCGCTCAGCGACTGAGGTGGCGCTTGAGGTCCGCGAGCGACCGGCGCATGACCGCGTCGGCGATCGCGGATCGGATCGGGCCGGGCACGAAGCGGCCCGGGTCGATGTTGAGGTCGAGCTCGGCGCGGGTGCGGCCGTCGCCGAGGTCGACGAAGCGCCACTCACCGGTCATGTCGCGGAAGTCGCCGCCTGCGTACTCCGAGCCGATCCGGTGCGGCTCGTCGTAGACCTGGCGCAGCCGGTACTTGACGCGCTTGACCTTCGCGTCGACCTCGAACTCGACCACGCGGGCCCTCCCGGTCGCGTCCCGCTCGAGCACGCGCACCGACTTCACAGCGCCCTGCCACGTCGGCAGCGCCTCGAAATCCGTGAGCGCGTCGAAGCACGCCTGCGGCGGCGCGTCGATCTCCTCGGTCCGGCAGTCGCCGTACATCAGTGCCCCGCTCCCGACTCGATCACACGCGACATTGGTTGAGGCCCTACCCGACGACGGTCGAGTCACATACGTGCAGCAAATGGGTAACGCGGTTCATATGACGGAACCACACCGCCCGCTGGCGGTCGTGACCGGCGCCTCGAGCGGTATCGGGTTGGAGCTGGCAAGGGAGTTCTCGCGCCACGGGTTCGAGCTCGTGGTGGCGGCCGAGGACGACGGCCTGCGCGCCGTCGCCGACGCGCTCGGTGCCGAGGGCGTGCAGGTCGATCTCGCTACGCCTGCGGGCGTCGAGGAACTGCACGCGCGCGTGCGCCACCGGCACGTCACGGCGCTCGCACTCAACGCCGGCATCACGGCCCGCAGCGACGATCTCGACCGCGAGCTCGAGCTCGTCGATCTCAACTGCCGCTCGCTCGTGCACCTCGCCCGCCTGCTGACCGCCGAGATGGCGGCCGCGGGGCGCGGACGCGTGCTGATCACGGCCTCGATCGTCGAAGCCTTCCCCGGTCCACACCAGGCGGCCTACAACGCGAGCAAGGCGTTCGCGCGCTCGTTCGGGATCAGCCTCCGCCACGAGCTGCGCGACCACGGGGTGTCCGTGACCGTGCTCGAGCCGGGCGCCACCGACACGCCGATCTTCGCCAAGGCCGGCCAGGAGACGACGATCCTCGGGGGCGACATGCCCAAGGACGAGCCGTCCGAGGTGGCCCAGCAGGCGTTCGAGGCGCTGATGGCGGGGCGCGAGACGGTCGTCGCGGCTTCGACGCTGACCAAGGCGACCCACCTCGTGAGCCGGTTCCTTCCGGATGCCGTGACGGCGCGCGTGAGCGGCCTGCTGACCAAGCCGCGCTAGCGGGGCCGCACCGCGATGGTCACGCGGCTCACCGCCACGAGCCGGTCCTCGCCGTCGGTGTGGTCGACCTCCCACACCCACGTCGTGCGCCCCCGGTGGCGGGCGCGGGCGCGCGCGGTGATCCACTCACCGCGCGCGGGCTTGAGGAAGCTCGTGTCGTTGGACGACCCCATCGCGGCGAACCCGTCCGGGTGGACGATCGCGACCGTCGCCTCGGTCGCGATCATCTCCGCCAGCGCCGCGTAGGCGCCGCCGTGGACGAGCCCGAAGCGCTGGCGCACGCGGTCGGCGACCGGGAAGCGGGCCACCGCCTCCCCGTCGCCGATCGACACCACCTGGAAGCCGAGGACGCCGTCGAGGCAGTCCTCCTCGGCGACCTGTTCACCGCCGACGGGCGGCATGCCTACGGGCAGACGATCACCTCGGCCGTCGGCTTCTCGGCGAACAGCCCGTCCACGAACGCGTGGCGGCGCTGCAGCGCGGCGCGCTGGTTGACGTAGCCCTTGTCGGTGATCTCGTTGGCGTCCAGCGACGGCGGCTCGGCCAGCAGCACGACGCGCTGCACCCGAGTCGAGGACCCCGGGTGCTCGGCGTTGTAGGCCTGCATCCGCTCGCGCACGAACGCGTGGACGCGCTCGGACTCGACCAGCGCCTCGAGCTCGCCGTCGGGCTGCCCCGCGATCTCGCGCGCGGCACCCAGGTTCAGCCACGCCAGCAGCCCGACGTAGTCGCGTCCCTCGCCGCACACGACCGCGTCCATCAGCAGCGGCGAAGCGGCCGCCAGCGCCTTCACGCGCAGGTTGCCGACCGACACGAACGTGCCCGTCATCAGCTTGAAGTCCTCGACCACGCGCCCGTCGAACACGAGCCCCTTGTTCGCGTCCTCAGGGTCCTCGAGCTTGCCCGCGTCGCCGGTGCGGTACCAGCCGTCCGCGTCGAACGCCTTCGCGGTCAGGTCCGGCTGCCCAAGGTAGCCCGGCGTGACGTTCGGGCCCTTCACGCGCATCTCGAGCTTGTCCTCGACCGGCGTGAGCTTGATCTCGACGCCCGGCACCGGCACGCCGATCACGCCCGCGCGGTCGATCGGGAAGTGCGCCGCGGTCGCCAGCGGCGACGTCTCGGTCAGCCCCCACGACGAGGTCATCATCACCGGCTCGCCGCGGGCCTCGCGCGCGACATTCTCGAGCCGCGTCCACAGGTCCTGCGGCAGCGCAGCGGCGGCGTAGAAGATCAGGTCCAGGCGCTCGAAGAACTTCGCGCGCAACGCCTCGTCGCGCTCCAGGAACGGCAGCAGCGCGCCGTAGCCCGCGGGCACGTTGAAGTAGATCGTCGGCGCGATCTCCGTGAGGTTCTTGACCGTGATCGGGATCAGCGGCGGCGCCGGGCGGCCGGCGTCGATGTAGAGCGTCCCGCCGCGCTTGAGGATGAGGTTGAAGTTGTGGTTGCCGCCGAACGTGTGGTTCCACGGCAGCCAGTCCACGAGCACGGGCGGCGTGTCGCGCGTGAAGGGCCAGATCTGCGCCAGCGACTGCTGGTTGGCGCACAACATCCCGTGCGTGTTGATCACGCCCTTGGGCATCGCCGTCGAGCCCGACGTGAACAGGATCTTGGCCACGCTGTCGGGCCCGACCGCGCGCAGCGCGTCCTCGACGGCCATCGTCGGCGCCGTCTCGACGAGGTCGGAGAAATGCGTCGCACCGTTCCCGCCCGCGAGCACGAGCTCGGCCCCGCCGAAGTCGACCGCGCTCAACACGCCCTCGAACGGCCCGGCGGCGGCCGCGTACACGAGCCCCGGCTTCACCAGCGCCGCGATGTGCTTGACCTTGCCGAAGTCCTGGCTCATCAACGAGTACGCCGGCGAGACGGGCACGACCGGCACGCCGGCCAGGAACGCGCCCAAGGTCAGCAGCGCGTGGTCGATCCCGTTGCCGGACAGGATCATGAGCGGCCGCGTAGGACCGAGGTCGCGGTCGAGCAGCGCCTGGGCCACACCGTTGGCCTTGCGGCCGGCCTCGCCCCACGTCAGCTCGATCCACTCGCCGTCCGGCCCGCGTTCAGCGAGGAATACGCGGTCAGGGGCCTCACGCGCCCAGTGCCGCAGCAGCAGTCCCAGGCTGGCCTCGGACGGCTCGAGCTCGATCTCCGACCGCAGGACGAGGCTGCCGTCGGGTTCGGTGCGGGTCTTGATCCGCGGCGGGGCGAGCGCCGGCTGGACGATCGTCATCTCTCTCCCTCCTGTTTCCTACCTCAGGGCCGAACATACAGCCCGCGTGCCCTCAGGCCCGTCGAACCACTACCGATTTCTGGTCGGTGTAGTAGTCGAGCGCCTCCGAGCCGTGCTCCTTCCCGTAGCCCGAGGCCTTGAGCCCGCCGAACGGCAGCTCGTCGTAGACCTTCGTGCGCGAGTTGATCCACGTGTAGCCACAGTCGAGCTCCGCCGCGGCTCGCTCGGCGCGGTTGAGGTCGCTCGTCCACACGCTGGACCCGAGTCCGAAGGGCGACGCGTTGGCCAGCTCGATCGCCTCGTCCATGTCGCGCACCCGCCAGATCGGGAGCGCGGGGCCGAACACCTCCTCGACGGCCATCGGCGAGTCCTTGCCCGGCTCCACCACCACGGTGGGCTCGTGGAACCACCCCGAGTCCAGGCCGTCCGGCCGCCCGCCGCCCGCGACGATCTCTCCCCCGCTTTCGGCGATCTGGCGCTCGAGCTGGTCGCGCTGCTTGAAGCTGTGGAGCGGCCCCATCTGCGCGTTCGGGTCGTCCCCCACGCCGAGCCGCAGCCGCTTGGCCTTGGCCGCGACCGCCTCGATGATCTCGTCCGCCACGGCCTCGAACACGTACAGGCGCTTGATCGCCAGGCACGCCTGCCCGCAGTTGTAGAAGCGGCCCATGGCGGCGGCGGACGCGGCGGCCTTGAGGTCGGCGTCGTCGCAGATGATCATCGGGTCGCTTCCGCCCAGCTCGAGCGTGACGCGCTTGGAGCCGACCGCCGCCAGCGCGCTCACCCGCTCCCCCACGGGCGTCGAGCCGGTGAAGGCGACCTTGCGCACGAGCGGGTGCGTGACGAGCGCCTCGCCGGTCACGGCTCCCGTCCCCGGCAGCACCTGGAAGACACCCTCGGGCAGGCCCGCCTCGGCGAACAGCTCCTGTAGACGCAGCGTCGTCAGCGGGGTGCTGTCGGCGGGCTTGGCCACGACCGTGTTGCCGCACAGCAGCGCGGGGCCGAGCTTGTTGCACAGCAGCGTCGTCGGGAAGTTCCACGGGACGATCGCGGCCACGACGCCGAGTGGACGGCGCAGGACGCGCGCGTCGACACCGGAGTCCACGTTGTGGATCGAGACCGCGCGCACCTGACGGGAGAGGCCCGCGTAGTGCTCGAGCGTGTCCGCGGCCTTGTGCAGCTCGATCTTGGCCTCACGGATCGTCTTGCCCTGCTCGGCGACGAGGATCGGGACGAGTTCGTCGACGTGCGCCTCGAACGTCTGCGCCAGCGCGTGCAGGTGCTTCCCGCGTTCGCCGTACGCCAGCCGACCCCACTCGCGCTGCGCCGTGTGCGCGGCCCGCACCGCGCGGTCGACGTCCTCGGGGGTGGCGGCCGGGACGGACGCGACCGGCTCACCCGTTCCGGGGTTGACGATTTCGAGACTGGTCATTGACCCGGCTCAAGTTAGACGATACGCTCTCGCCCGTCAACATGATGTCTCACGTTGGAGGAGCCGTGGAGGAGCTGGCGCCACGAACCGAGGACGAGGTGCGCGCGCATCTCGCCGCCGGCAAGCTGGTCGAAGGGCTGCAGCACATGTCGCCCGAGTACCTGAAGGGCATCCGCCGGATCCTCACCGTGTCGGCCGACACCGAGCTCGTGTCCGCCCCGGCCTACCTGCGCGCGGCCGCGCACGCGCCCGCGCTGAACAACTTCGGCTCGGCGGTCTCGATCATCCAGGACGAGCTCGCGCACGCGCACATCGGCTACCGCCTGCTCGGCGACCTCGGCGTGGACATGCCGGCGCTGATCTACGAGCGCGAGCCGAACGCCTTCAAGTACCCGTACGCGTTCGACGTCCCGCTGGACTCCTGGTACGAGCTCGTGCTGGCCAACGCGCTGTACGACCAGGCCGGGTTCGTGTTGTTGAGCGACGTGCACCAGTCCTCCACGTTCGGGCCGTGGAAGCGCGCGCTGGCCAAGGTGGACAAGGAGGAGACGTTCCACCTGCGCCACGGGCGGACGTGGGTGAAGAAGTTCGCCGCCGACCCGGACCACAAGGTCAAGCTGCAGGCGTCGCTGGACTGGATGTTCATCCTCACGCTCGAGTGGTTCGGGCTGCCGGACGAGCGCAAGAAGCACGGCATCCAGCTCGAGTACGGCTTCAAGGGCAAGTCCAACGACGAGCTGCGTCAGGACTGGATGGGGCACGTCGTGCCGTTCGTGGAGGAGGTCGGGCTGCACGTCCCGGCCCACTTCGACGAACAGACGCAGCGCTACGTCATCGACTGCCCGTTCCCGCAGCAGTTCGACTCCGAGAAGAAGGCCTGGGGCGGCACGGAGATCTCCTGGGACGACGTGCTCGTGCGCTGGAAGGCGCGCGGGCCGATGAACGAGACGTACGTCGCCAGGCTGCAGAAGGGCTACCGGGGATGACGGTCGAGGCCCGGCTGTGGGAGGCACTGACGGAGGTCGAGGATCCGGAGATCCCGATCTCGGTCGTGCACATGGGCCTGATCGTGGCGATCTCCTATGACGCCGGCGTCGTGGACCTCAAGCTCACGTTCACCGCGATGGGCTGCCCCGCGATGGACTTCATCCAGGACGACATCCGCGAGCGCCTGCTGCGGGAGCCGGACGTGGAGCGAGTCGACATCGAGGTCGTCTGGAACCCGGTGTGGACGCGCAAGATGATCCGCGAGGAGGCCCGCGGGCGCATGCGCGAGCTGGGGATCGTCGCGTGATCTGGGAGGTCTTCGCCCGCAAGGCCTACGAGGACCCGCTGCACCACGTGGGGACCGTGACCGAGTCCGACGAGGACCTCGCGCTCGTGTCGGCGCGCTCGATCTACGACGAGCAGCCGTGGATCCACATGATCATCGTGCCGCGCGAGGCGATCCGGGAGGCGATCAAGCCATGAAGACGCTGGTGGCCTCGCTGGCCGACAACAAGGCGGCGCTGGGCCGGCGCTACGCGGAGTGGGCGGTGAGCGCCCCGACGCTCGAGAGCGCGGTCGCGGCGGCCGCGATGGCGCAGGACGAGCTCGGCCACTCGCGCTCGACGTACCCCGTGCTGAAGGGGTTGGGCGTGGACGCCAACGAGGACGGCTTCGGGGGCGACAAGCGGCTCGCGCTGCTCGACGACGAGCTGCCCGACTGGAACGCGTTCATCGCCGCGAACCTGCTCGTGGACGGCGTGCTGACGACGTTCGTCGCCTCGTGCGTGGACTCCTCGCTGGAGCCGATGGCCGCGCGCGCCCGCAAGATCCTGCAGGAGGAGGGCTCACACCGCGCGCACGGCGAGGCGTGGGCACGACGCCTGTGCCGCGGCGAGGACCGGGACGCGTTCGTCGCACGGCTGCGGGAGACGTGGGAGCACGCCGGGCGCTGGCTCGGCCCGGACGACGACGCCGAGCTCACGGCCGCGCTGCAGACCGGCGAGGTCACGCGCGACGGCCCCGCGCAGCGCGAGCTGGTGCGTGCGTGGCTGGTCGACCTGCTGGCCGCCGAGGGCGTGGCCATCGAGCTGCCCGAGCTGACCTGGGAAGGCTGGGACGCCGACCGCCGCCGGTGGCAAGCGTGACCTGCCCGTTCTGCGACTCGGCCGACGTCGAACGCGTCGCCCAGTGGGGCGGGCAGATCATCACGGCCCAGTGGCGGTGTAGAACTTGCGCCTCCTACTTCGAGGCGGTCAGGGAGGACTACGACGATGAGCTGGGACCAGGACCTGGAGGAGGTCCGACGGCAGTACGCCGCTGAGCCGGGCGCGCCGTTACCCGTGGCCACGACGCGGCCGTTCGATCCCGCGCTGCTGCCGTTGCCGATCGTCGCGCACGACATGGTCCCCGCCGACCCGGGCGAGATCGGGTTCGACGCGCAAGGCCGGCCCGTGGCGGCGACCTCGGGCAGCTCCTCGTTCGCCTGGGAGTGGCGAGCCGACGGGTCCGTACTCGAGCGCGCGCAGCTCCCGCTCGGCCCGCGGGTGCAGCTGATCCGCCGTGACGCGATCGTGAGCGTCGACCTGTCCGGGCGCCGCGAGAGCGTGCAGCGCATCACCTGGGACGGCGACGTGGCGGTGCGCGCGGACGAGGCGGTGCGCTGGGAGGGTGGCGGGACCGACGTCGCGCGGCGGGCGTTCACCGGACGCGACGGCACGGTGCAGCAGGTGCGCCGGGTCCACGCGAACGCCGAGGGGGATTTCGAGGCCGGGCTGACGGCGGCGGCCCGCCTGTTCCCGGTCGAGGTCCACTGGACGGCGACGGGGCCGCTCGTGTGGCCGGGGCTTGACGCGGCGCGCGCGCTCGTCGAGCCGCTCACGGAGGCGCTCGACCGGGCGTTCCGCGACGCCGCCGCCGAGAGCGCGATCGAGGACCCGTTCCTGCTGCACGTCGTAACGCCTGTCCGCGGTCCGGCGCTGCCGCCGACCGCGTACCTCGCGGGTGCGGCGTGGCGTGCGCAGCGTGGCGACACCGCCGCACGCAACCTGTGGCAGGGCGTCGAGCGCGGGCTGGTCGCGGAGCTGTCCGTCAAGGACCGGCTCGACACCGACGCGCTGCGCGCGTGCGCGCTGCTGTCGGTCCAGCACCCGGAGGCGTGGGACATGCTGGCCGAGGTGCAGCTGCGGCTCGCGAAGCGGCTGGAGCCGGGCGCGGGCCGGCTCGCCGTGGTCGACGCGAGCCACGGTGCCGACGCCCTCAGCGGTCACACGGGCGGCGCCGACGTCGACGCGTTCCGGCGCGCGCTCGGCGGCCCGGTTTCGGTCGAGCCGGTGCAGGCGGCGATGACGGACCGGGACGCGCTGGCCGCGCTGCTCGACGCGAGCGGGCTGGACGCGCAGCTGGCGTACGACGTGGCCGAGGAAGGGCTCGCGCTCGTGCCGGGCGACGGGCGTTCGCACTTCGGCGCGCCCGCGCTGCTCCCGCCCGGTGAGGCGTGGCCGGACGGGCACACGTTCCTGGCCGCGATCGACCTCACCGAGGCCGGCCGCGGGACGGGCTGGCTGCTGTTCTTCGCCGACCTCGACCGGTTCGAGTGGATGGACCACAATCGCCCGGGCACGACGATCCGCGTGTTCGCGTGCGCGGAGCCGGTCGTGGCCGACGGTCCGTGCATCGGGTCGCGCGCGCTCGCGTTCCGGCCGCTGCTGCAGCTGCCGAGCTGGTACACGGCCCGTGAGGAGCTCGGCCTCGACGACGCCCAGGACGAGGCGTACTCGGAGCTGTGCGACCGCATGATCGACCAGTGGCCGGAGGGCTGGCACTGGTTCGGCGGGCTCTACACGGGCATCCAGAGCGACCCGCCCGAGCCGGCGGGCACCGTCCTGCTCCTGCACCTCGACGATGACGACGAGCTCAACTTCATGTACGGCGACGGCGGCTCGATCCAGTTCCGGATCCCGCCCGCCGCGCTCAGCGCGGGGGACTGGTCGAAGGTGACGGCGGTGGGCTGCTCCAGCTGAATCCGTCGCGCGGGGGCGTCGCGTCCAGCAGCGCGGCGCCCAGCAGCCCGCCCATGACGAGGACGCCGGCGACCGGGATCACGGCCAGCCACCGCCAACGCAGCCAGCGCCCGATCGCCGCGTAGGCCGTCGAGGCGAGCGCGACGGCCAGCAGCGTTCCCGCGACCCGCTGCGCAGACGCTGTGCAGGTTCCGGGCAGGTTTCACGCGAGCGTGAGCAGCCCGGCGAGCCCCAGCGCGACCGCCACGGGCGCGGCGACCAGCCATCCCCAGGCCGCGAATCGCCCGGCGACGGCGTAGACCACGAGCGCCAGCACCGCCCCGAGCAGCACGCCCTCGACGAGCGCGAAGCCGAACCCGACGGCCGCGGGCTGCGGCTCGCTCGCCGGGTCGGCGGCGTCCGCGGCGACGAACACGCCGACGAACGCCACGGCCAGCGCGGCGAGGCCCAACACGAGCGCGGTGAGCACGGCGAGGGCGCGGGTCATCCGCGCCTTGTACCCGTTCGAATCAGGTCGCGGCGGCGGGCGTGCGTGATGATGGCCGCTATGGGGGTTACGCGCAACATCACGGTCGTCACCGGCGGCGGACGCGGCATCGGCGCCGCCATCTGCACGCGGCTTGCGAGCGAGGGCCATGACGTCGTCATCGGGTACCGCTCCAACGCCGCACGTGCGCAGCAGGTCAGGGAAGCCGTCGAAGCGGCCGGCGCCCGCGCGCTCACCGTCGAGATGGACACCGCCGACCCGGACGACGTGGAGCGCCTGTTCGACGCCGCGGCCGAGCTCGGCCCGATCACCGGGCTGGTCAACAACGCGGGCATCGTCGGGCCGGTCGGCCGGCTGGCGGACCTCGAGGACGTCGCGGCGGTCGAGCGCGTCTTCGCCGTCAACGTCGTCGGCGTCCTGCTGTGCGCGCGCCGCGCGATCCGCGACATGCAGGGCCGCGGCGGCGCGATCGTGAACCTCTCCTCCGGCGCGGCCACCCTCGGCAGCCCGGGCGAGTACGTCCACTACGCCGCCTCCAAGGCCGCCGTGGACACGATCACGATCGGGCTGGCGAAGGAGCTCGGGCCGGACGGCATCCGCGTCAACTGCGTCGCGCCCGGCACGATCTGGACCGAGATCCACGCCGACCCTGACCGGCCGAACAGGATCGCGGCGAAGGCGCCGCTGGGCCGCGCCGGCGAGCCAGAGGAGATCGCCGGCGCGGTCGCGTGGCTGCTCAGCCCCGACGCGAGCTACACGACCGGCGCGATCCTGCGCGTCTCCGGCGGGCTGTAGACACCCGCTTCGAGCTCCTCGATCAGGCCCGGTCCGGCCGGCTCCCACGCCAGCCGCTCGCGCGTCAGCGCACTGGACGCGGGGATGTCGGCGGCGAAGAACTGCCCCAGCCAGTCGAAGTGCTCCGGCGCCACCGACGCCGTCTCGAGGCCGAGCGCGCGCCCGATCGCCTCGGCGATCTGGATCGCCGGCACGCCGTCCTCCGCCGTCGCGTGCAGGACCGAGCCGGCCGGCGCGCCCTCCATCGCCAGCCGCACGAGCCGCGCCGCGTCGAGCCGGTGCACGGCGGGCCAGCGGTTGGAGCCGTCGCCGACGTAGCCGGAGACCCCGCTCTCCAGCGCGGTCTTGACCAGGACGGAGACGAAGCCCGGGTCGCCGGAGCCGTGGACGGTCGGCGCGAAGCGCACCACGATCGAGCGCACACCGCGCTCGGCCATCGCCAGCGCCGCCTGCGCGGTCGCGATCCGCGGGTGTGAGGCCGGGTCGGCGTCGTCGGCCTCGGTCGCGACCCGGCCCGGGGCGAGCCCGAGCGTGCCCGACGCGATCAGCAGCGGCCGGTCGCTGCCCTCCAGCGCCGCGCCCATCGCGGTGACCGCCGCGAGGTCGGTCTGCGCCGCCTCGGCCATGCGCGAGAAGTCGTGGTTGTAGCCGAGGTGCACGACGCCGTCGGACTCGGCCGCGCCCGCGGCCAGGCCGTCGAGGTCGTCCAGCCCACCCCGGCGCACGGCCGCGCCGAGCGCCGCGATCCGCTCCGCCGACGCGTCCGAGCGCGCCAGCCCCACCACCTCGTGCCCGGCTTGCAGCAGCTCCGGGACGACGGCCGAGCCGATCCAGCCCGACGCTCCGGTGACGAAGAACCGCATGTCTTCCTCCTTCGATGTCACAGCGTGTCATCACCGTAGCACGGCGATGTCACGCTGTGTCATCACTACACTCCCATGCATGGCCCGCTGGGAGCCGAACGCCCGCGGACGGCTCCGGGACGCCGCGATGGACCTGTACGCCGAGCGCGGCTACGAGCAGACGACGGTCGCGGACATCGCCGAGCGCGCCGGGCTGACCGCGCGCACGTTCTTCCGCCACTTCGCCGACAAGCGCGAGGTGCTGTTCGGCGGCTCGCTGCAGCTCGAGGAGCTGATGGTCGCGGCCGCGGAGGCGGTCCCCGCGGACGCGCCGCCGATGCGGGCCGTGATCGCCGCGCTCGAGGCCACGGCCGAGCCGCTTGGCCAGGATCAGCCCCACTCGCGGCGGCGCCAGGCGCTGATCACGGCGACCCCCGAGCTGCAGGAGCGCGAGCTGATCAAGCTGGCGACGCTGAGCGCGGCGCTCGGCGCCGCACTCCGGCGCCGCGGCGTCCCCGAGCCCGAGGCGAGCCTCGCCGCCGAGACCGGGATCGCGGTGTTCCGGGTCGCGTGGGAGCGATGGCTGGACGCCGGCGAAGAGCGGCCGCTGGCGGACGTGATCCGCGAGGCCGTCGGCCGTTTCGAGACGCTCGTCGCCGCCGCTTAGGCGGCTTCGAGCAACTCGCCGACCACGCCGACGAGGTCCTGGCCGAAGAACGGCTTGGAGCGGAACGCGTCGCGCCCCGGGCGCAGCCGCTCGAGCTGCTCGGGCGCCGGCTTGGTCCCACTGAACATGAGCACGGGCACGTCGCTGAGATCACGCAGGCGCTCCAGCGTCTGCCAGCCGTCGAGCTCGGGCATCATCACGTCGAGCACGACGAGGTCGGGCCGCGCCTCGAAGAACGTCCGCAGCCCCTGGCGGCCGTTCTCGGCCGTGAGCACCTCGTGCCCCGCGCGCTCCAGGAGCATTCGGAGGGTGACCGCGAGGTCCGGCCGGTCATCGACGACGAGGATTCGGTGCTGCGTCATAGCCAGATAATGGGACCACAAGGTCCGGACGCAACTCGACGTTCGTCCAGACGCCGACGAATGGTGTAGTGCCGCTCCTCCTGATCGGAGCGCCTACACCGGATCAGGACTGGTATTCGCGCAGTCCGCGCGGCACCGGGCCCAGCTGACGGTCGAGCAGCAGGCTGCCGGCCGCGAGCGCGACCAGCATCAACGCGTATCCCGCCGGGCCGCCGACCGTGCGGCTGACAGCGAAGGCCAACACGAACGCGGCGATCCAGACCAGCGGACGCCACGGGATGAGCGACAGCGCCGGCTTGCGCCGACGCGGCTCTTCAGCGGGTTCGTCGGGCAGCCCCCACCCTGCACCGGGATCTTTGACCAGACCAACGAACATGAGATCGAGGCTACCCGCGCCGGACCCGGTTCACCGAGGTTCGACCGCCACACACGCCCGGGGTCGAGCCGCAGATCTGGTCATGTTGCGTAGTGCCAAACGGTTGCGTCTGCGCAGTTTCAGGCAGAACGCCCAACTTTGTTGCAAGGTCCGCACAGCGCGTTACCGTTGCCACAAATGACGGACCTGCTGCATCAGGACACGGGCGTGCACATCGACCTCGATGGCGGCTCGCTCACGATCGCCGACGCCGTGCGGTTCGCCCGTCATGGCGGCCGCGCGACGCTGTCGACCGCGGCCACGCGCCGCGTCGAAGCAGCGCGCGCGCTCAAAGGGGACCTGATCGCCCGCGAGATCCCGATCTACGGCGTGACCACGGGGTTCGGCGACAGCGCGCATCGTCAGATCGCGCCGGAGAAGGCCGCCCAGCTGCAGCAGAACATGCTGCGCTTCCTCGGCGCCGGGACGGGGCCGGTCGCCTCGCCCGAAGTGACGCGGCTCACGATGCTGTTCCGCGCCAACTGCCTGGCCAAGGGCAACTCGGGCGTCCGCCGCGAGCTGATCGAGCAGCTGCTGACGCTGCTCAACCACGACATCCTGCCGCTGATCCCCGAGCGGGGGTCGTGCGGCGCGTCCGGTGACCTCGTGCCGCTGTCCTATGTCGGCCGCGCGCTCGTGGGCGAGACCGAGGTGGCGTACGAGGGCGCCACCCGCGAGGCGTCCGACGTGCTCGCCGAGCTCGGCCTCGAGCCGCTCGAGCTCGAAGCCAAGGAAGGGCTCGCGCTCACCAACGGCACGTCGTTCATGTCCGGCTTCGCTGTGCTGGCCGCCGCCGACGCGCGCGAGCTCGCCTTCACGGTGGACCTGTGCACGGCGATGGCCAGCCAGGCGCTGCTGGGCAACCACGGCCACTTCAACGCCTTCCTGTTCGAGGCCAAGCCGCACCCCGGGATCATCGAGAGCGCGACGAACATCCGCTCCCTGCTCGGCGGTTCCGAGCTCACGCACGACGCCGAGGAGATCGTCCCGCTCGACGGCGCCGGCTTCCGCGAGCTCACACGTTCCGTCCAGGACAAGTACTCGATCCGCTGCGCGCCGCACATCACGGGCGCGCTGCGCGACACGCTCGAGTGGGTGGACCGCTGGATCGAGATCGAGATCAACTCGTCCGACGACAACCCGCTGTTCGACGTCGGCGCCGGCCGCGTCCAGAGCGGCGGCAACTTCTACGGCAGCCACATGGCCCAGGGCATGGACGCGCTCAAGATCGCGCTGGCCAACCTGTGCGACCTGATGGACCGCCAGCTCGAGTTGGTGGTGGACGAGAAGTTCAACGCCGGCCTGACGCCGAACCTGATCCCCTACTTCGCCCCCGACGACTTCGAGGCCGGGCTCCATCACGGCTTCAAAGGCATGCAGCTCTCGTGCTCGGCGCTGACCGCCGAGGCGATGAAGCTGTGCAACCCGGCGAGCATCCACAGCCGCTCGACCGAGGCCCACAACCAGGACAAGGTCTCCATGGGGACGATCAGCGCGCGTGACGCGCGCTCGATCGTGGAGATCGCCCAGCACATCGCAGCGATCCACTTGATCGCGCTCGCGCAGGCCCTGGACCTGCGCGGGATCGAGCAGGCCAGCCCGAAGGTCCGCGAGGCGCACGCGCTGATCCGCGCGCGGGTCGCCCCGCTGGACCGGGACCGCCGCATGGACCGCGACATCGCGGCCGTGGTGGAGCTGATCCGTTCGGGCGAGCTGAGCCACGTCCTGGGGTAGGAGGGGTTGCACCGGGCGGCCCTCGTCTGCGAGGGTCGCCCTGTGCGCATCGCCGTCGTCGCCGTCCTCGCCTTCTTCGCGCTGGCGGGCGGCGCGAGCGCCGCGCCGTTCGCGGTCGGCACCGGAGACACGCCCGCCGTCGCCGTGGACAGCGCCGGCACCGCGTACATCGCCTGGAACGGCGCGGACGCGCAGGACACGCCGCAGTTCTGCCGGCTGCCGCGCGGGGCGACCGCCTGCGACGTCGCGCTGACGCTCCCGATCACGCCGGGGACGATCTCCACCAGCCGCCCGCACGTGTCGCTGCTCGGCGGGCGCGTGTCGGTCCTGGTGTGGCGGACCGGCCAGGCGGTCGGCATCACGCAGTACGTGTCCACGGACGGCGGCGCGAGCTTCACCGCGCGCGTCGTCGGCGGCAACGTCCCGATCCACGAGTCCGCCGACGGGCCGGGCGACACGGTGTCGGTCGTGACTGACGCGGACGGCCGCGGCGGGCTGTTCCAGAACGTGCCGCTGAGCGGCGGCAGCGCAACGCCGATCGCGACGCTCGACGCCGAGCGGCCCTACTACGGCGCGGTCGGGCTGGACGGCGCCAACCCGGTGACGGTGTTCGGCACCGCGCTCGGCGACCAGGTCCGCTTCCGCCGCTACCTCGGCACGGGCGACATCAACGTGGCCGCCAACTGGTCCGAGCCCGTGGAGATCGGCTACGCCACCTACCCCCGGCTCGCGGGCGGCCCGTTCGGGCTGACCATGCTGGCCGGCGACGCGGCCGGCACCATGGTCCTCCGGCGCTTCACCGGCGCCGGGTTCGGCGCGCCGGTCAACCTCGGGCCGGGCGACTCGAGCGAGTCCCACCTGGCCGGCGACCCCGCCGGCCGCCTGCACGCCGTCTACCCGACGCTGGACGCCGCGGGCTATCACGCCGTCCACGTCGTGTCCGACAACGGCGTGCCCGGCGCGGCGACCGTCCTCGCGGACACGGGCTTCAGCGTGCAGCCGGGCAGCATGCGCGTGGCCGCCGCCGCGGATCATGTCGGGGTCGCCGTGTGGGAGAACGGCCCCCAGATCCACGTCTCGGCCATCCCGGTCGCTCAAGCGCCGCCGCCGCCCCCACTGCCGCCGCCACCCACCCAGCCGCCGCCCGATCCGCAGCCGCAGTTCAACCGCAGCGTGGTCGTCAGCCCGACCGGCACGGTGCGGGTCCGGTTGCCCGGCAGCTCGCGCTTCGTCGCCCTCACGGCACTCGACGACGTCCCGTTCGGCGCGACCATCGACGCCAGGCGCGGCTCCGTGGTCCTGCGCGCCGTCCCCCGCCGGGGCGGCCCGGTGGAGACCGTCCGCCTCTTCGACGGGATGTTCCGCATCAGCCAGAGCGGCAACGTCGTGAACTTCACGCTCAACGAGCCGCTCGCTTCCTGCGGGCGGCGCGGCAGCGCCGCGCAGAAGAAGGCCAAGTCACGCAAGCTGTGGGGCGACGGCAAGGGCGCGTTCCGCACCAGCGGCAAGTACAGCGCGGCGACCGTCCGCGGCACCCGCTGGCTCGTCCAGGACTCCTGCCGCGGGACGCTCACGCGCGTGACGCAGGGCAGCGTGCTCGTGCGCGACAAGGTCCGCGGCCGCAACGTGATCGTGCGCGCCGGACGAACGTACACCGCCCGCCCGCGCCGCTAGGCGGGCACCGCCCACTCGGCGGCGTTGACCGCGTGGATCTCCTCGAGGATGTCGCGCACGCCGACCGTGACCTTCCAGCCGGGGTAGTCGCGCTCGAACGCGCTGACGTCGCTGATCCACCAGCGGTGGTCGCCGGCACGGGCGTCGTCGGAGAGCGCGTAGTTGAGCGGGCGCCCCGCGATCTGTTCGCACAGCGCGATCGCTTCGAGCATGGAGACGTTCGAGGCCCGCCCGCCGCCGAGGTTGTAGACGGCGGCCGAGCGCGGCGCCGCACGGAAGCGCTCGAACGCCGCGACCACGTCACGCGAGTGCAGGTTGTCGCGCACCTGCTTGCCGCCGTAGCCGTAGACCGTGTACGGCTCGCCGGTCATCGTGCAGCGCATCAGGTAGGACAGGAAGCCGTGCAGGCGTGCGCCGCGGTGCGACGGGCCGGTCAGGCAGCCGCCGCGGAAGCACACGGTCGGCATGCCGAAGTAGCGCCCGTACTCCTGCACCATCAGGTCCGCCGCGGCCTTGCTCACACCGAACAGCGAGTGCAGGCACGTGTCGATCGACATCGTCGTGTCGATGCCACGGTGCCACTCGTGATCCTCCGGCAGCTCGAGCCGCGTGTCGGTCTCGATCAGCGGCAGGAAGTTCGGGCGGTCGCCGTAGACCTTGTTCGTCGACATGAAGATGAACGGCGTGTCGGGCGCGTGGTCGCGCGCGGCCTGCAGCAGGTTCAGCGTGCCGAGCGCGTTGACGCCGAAGTCGGTGTGCGGGTCGCTCGCCGCCCAGTCGTGTGAGGGCTGCGCCGCGGTGTGGACGATCGCGGCCAGATCCGGCGCCTCGCGCACGACGCGGTCGATGCCGTCACGGTCGCGGATGTCCAGCGCGACGTGGCGGAACTCGTCGTAGCGGTCGACGAGGCGCTGCGTGGTGCTCGACGTCGACGCCTCGTCCCCGAAGAACTGCGCGCGCATGTCGTTCTCGAGCCCGATCACGTCGAAGCCCGTCTCGATGAAGTGGCGTACGGCCTCGGAGCCGATCAGCCCGCCCGACCCGGTCACGATCACTGTCCCCATGGCGCCCCACCCTGCCCGCGCTCCGCCGGGTCCGCGCCCGCCATCCCCGTTCCGCCAGCGACCGTGCCGATCAGGGATCAACGCGCCCACCCGGGCCGGGTTTGGGCAACCGTGCCCCCGTGAGCTCCACTGTGCTGCCCGTCAGCGAGCGCGAGGCCCGCGTCCCGCTCCCGCCCCGCTACGCCACCGCCTGGCGACCCATGTTCCAGGACGCGATCCGCGAGCGGCTGCGCCCCGGCGCGACCGTGCTCGACATCGGCGCCGGCCGCCACCCCAGCCTCCCGGCCGGCGAGCGCGCCGACACGCGCTGGGTGGGGCTCGACATCTCCGAGGACGAGCTGCTCCGCGCCCCGGACGGCGCCTACCAGGAGCACGTCGTCGCGGACCTCAGCCGGCGCGTGCCGTCGCTGGCCGGAACGGTCGACCTGGCCGTCTCCTGGCAGGTGCTCGAGCACGTCAAACCGCTCGGCCGCGCGCTCGACAACGTCTACTCCTACCTGAAGCCCGGCGGCGAGTTCCTCGCGCTCTTCAGCGGCGGCTACTCGGCGTTCGGCATCGTCAACCGGGTGCTGCCGGACCGGGTCGGCCACGCGGTGGTCTCCAAGGTCATGCGGCGCCCGTCCGACGGCCTGCATCCCGTCTTCCCCGCCTACTACGACCGCTGCCACGCGAGTGCGCTGCGGCCGCTGTTCGCGGGCTGGAGCGAGGTGTCGATCGAGCCGCACTACCGCGGCGCCGTCTACTTCCACTTCTCGGCGCTGGTGCAGCGGGCGTACCTCGCCTACGAGAGCTTCGCGGCCGACCGCGGCCTCGACAACCTGGCCACGCACTACTTCGTCGTCGCTCGGAGGTAACCGATGGACCACAAGAGCCTTCGGGACTACCTGCACGTCGTGGTCCGCCGCAAGTGGGTGATCGTGGCGACCGTGGTGCTCGTCACGGCCGCCGCGCTCGGCTACTCGCTGCTGCAGGAGAAGACCTACCAGGCGGCGTCGCAGGTGCTGCTCGGCCGCCAGAACCTGGCCAACCTGCTGTCCGGCCTGGGCGATCAGCAGATCGGCAACGACTTCCAGCGGATCGCGCAGACGCAGGCCGAGCTCGCGCGCTCGCCCGAGGTCGCCGCGCTGGTGCTGCAGCGGTCCCGCGAGACCGGGATGACCCCGCGCGAGCTGCTGGACCGCACGCAGATCACGGTGCTGCCGAACGCCGACCTGCTCGAGTTCCGCGTGACCGACGTCGACGAGCCGGCGACGGTCGCGCTCGCGACCGCGTGGGCCGAGTCGTTCGTCGCCTACCGGCGGACGCTCGACAACGGCGCGCTCGAGATCGCCCGGCGCGGCATCCGCGGGCGGGTGGAGCAGCTCGACGAGCCGCGCGGCGAGCTGTACGACGAGCTCGTGGCCAAGGACGAGCAGCTGTCGACGATCCAGGCGCTGCAGGGCTCCAACGTGAGCGTCGCGCGCCGGGCGGACGAGGCGGCGCTGGTCGCGCCGCGGCCGCTGCGCAACCTGCCGCTCGGGATCGCGCTGGGCCTCGCGCTCGGGCTTGCCTTTGCGTTCCTGCGCGAGGCGCTGGACACGCGCGTGCGCTCGGCCGAGGAGCTCACGGAGGTCCTCGGGCTGCCGTTGGTGGCGCGCCTGCCCGAACCCCCGCGGCGGCTGCGCGAGTCGCACAAGCTCGTGATGATGGAGTACCCGAACGGCGCCGCCGCCGAGCCGCTGCGGTTGCTGCGGTCCAACGTCGAGTTCCTCAACCTGGACCGCGGCGCGCGGACCATCATGGTCACGTCCGCCGTCCAGGGCGAGGGCAAGTCGACGATCATCGCGAACCTGGCGGTGGCGTTGGCGCGGTCGGGAAAGCGCGTGGTCCTGGTGGACCTCGACTTCCGCCGTTCCACGTTGGCGCGCTTCTTCGACGCCGCCGGCCGGCCCGGCGTGACCGAGGTCGCGCTGGGTGAGCACGGGCTCGACGACGCGATCGTCCCGGTGCCGCTGGGGGTCGAGTACGGCGCGGACGAGCCGGTCGGCTCGCTGGGCGTGCTGACCGCGGGCGCGCTGCCGCCGGACGTCGGCGAGTTCGTCGGCGGGCGCCGGCTGGCGAGCATCCTGCGCGAGCTGCGGGAGCGCGCCGATCTCGTGCTGCTGGACACGCCGCCGGTGCTCAAGGTCAGCGACGGCATGACGCTCTCCACGCAGGCCGACGCGGTGCTCGTCGCCGCGCGCATGAACCTGATCCGGCGGCCGATGATGCAGGAGCTCGCGCGCCTGACGGACGCGATGCCGGCCGACAAGCTCGGGTTCGTGCTCACCGGCGACGAGTCGGTCGCGGGTGACGGGTACGGCTACGGATACGGCTACGGCGAGCCGGTACGGCCGGAGCGGCGGCTCGCGGGTCTGCGCGGTTGACCGCCCGCGTCAGCAGCGCGCCGCTGGTCCTGGCCGCGTGCGCGGCGCTGGCCGTGGCGGCCGGGTGGCTGACGGCGCAGGTCGCGGTGCCCGATCCGGGCGTCGCGTTCCTCGTCGTCGCGACCGCGGGCGCCTGCGTGGCGCTCGCGGCCTACGGGTTCGCGACCACGCGCGATCCGCTCTCGCCGCTGGTGGTGCTCAGCGCGATCCTGTGCGTGCTGTACGTGTTGCGGCCGGCGTACATCCTGGCCTCGGGGCGGATCGGGCCGACGCGGCGGATCGACGACGAGCTCGTGAGCGGGCCGCTGTACGCGGCGATGCAGGGCGCGTGCGGGCTGGTGCTGCTGGGGCTCGCGTGCCTGGCGCTCGGGCACGCGTCCTACCACTTCGTCGATCCGGTGGGCCGAGGGGCGTTCCGGGCCACGACGGCGCGGATCAGCGCGTTGGACCGGCGCGTCGTGGTCGGTGGGTCGGCGCTGCTCGCGCTGGCCGTGTGCGCCGCACTGGAGCTGTGGGGCTACGGGACGCTGATCGCCGAGACGGGCGGGCTCGGCGCGTACGTGTCGTCATTGTCCGAGCGCGCGTCGGTGTTCTTCGGCCGCGGCTATCTCGCGCAGATCGGGCTGCCGGTGAAGGCCGTCGCGCTTGTCCTGCTGGCGGCCTTCCTGGTGCGGCGGCCGCCGCGCGCGGGCGCGTGGCGCATGATCCTCGGCGGCGCGTTCGTGCTCGTGATGTTCGGCGACTTCCTGACCGGCGGGCGGGCGGCGTTGCTGATCGGCACGTTCCTGCCGATGGTGCTGCTGTTCCACTACCTGCGCGCGCCGTTGCGGGTGCGGACGCTCGTGTGGGTGGTGGGCGCGGCGTTGATCTTCTTCGTGGGCGCGCGCGTGGCCACCCGCGACTCGACCTACGAGGGCGCCGGCGGTTCTGTGGTCGAGCTGACGACCGCCCAGCTGCGCACGCTGCCGGAGACGACGCTCGGCGGGCGCGACGCCACGCCCTACGACGCGCTGGCGATGGTCGTGCGCGCGCGTTCGACCGGGCTGGAGTGGCAGTACGGGCGCACCTACCTGCCGATCTTCACGTTCCCGGTGCCGCGCTTCGTGTGGGCCGACAAGCCGGTCGGCGGCGGGAACACGTGGTTCACCCGCGAGCTGTATCCGGCGTACTACTACCAATCCGCGGGTGCAGGAACGGAGGCGTCGCTGTCGATGCTGGGGGAGTCGTACGCGAACTTCGGGCCCGGCGGCGTCGTGGCCGCCTGCTTCGCGCTGGGGTTCGTGCTGGCCGCCGTGTACCGCCGCGTCGTGGCGGCGACGAGCGTCTGGCCCGTGCTCTGGTGGGCCGTGACGCTGCCGTACGTGATCACGCTGATCCGCGGCGACGCGTTCCATTCCGTGACCTATTGGGCGCTGAGCAGCGCGCTCGTGTTCGCTGCCTACCGCGGGCTGGTGCGCCGTGCTTGACCTGCACTCGCACGTGCTGCCGGGGCTCGACGACGGCGCCGCGTCCGCGGAGGAGGCCGTCGCGATCGCGCGGGCGGCGTGCGCCGACGGCGTCCGCGTGCTCGCGGCCACCCCGCACGTGCGCTCGGACTACCCGACGACGGCTTCGCAGCTGGACGCCGGGCTGCGCGCGCTGCCGCCGCTGCCGATCGACGTGGTCCGGGGCGGCGAGGTGAGCCTCGAAGTCGCCGCTGCGCTGCCGCCCGACGACCTCGCGCCGTTCGCGA
The DNA here is from genome assembly GCF_027587175.1 of Solirubrobacter deserti. GTDB lineage: Bacteria > Actinomycetota > Thermoleophilia > Solirubrobacterales > Solirubrobacteraceae > Solirubrobacter > Solirubrobacter deserti. The sequence continues at coordinate 576 of NZ_JAPCID010000005.1, read as the reverse complement.
TCGCCGGCTCGCGCTACCTGCTCGTCGAGCCGCCCTACACCGGTCTGCCGCTGAACGCCGGCACGACCCTGTTCCTGCTGCGCCTCGCGGGCTTCGTGCCGATCATCGCCCACCCGGAGCGCAACCCGGACGTGCAGGCCGACCCGTCCCGCCTGCGCGAGCTCGTCGAGGCGGGCGCGCTCGCGCAGCTGACGGCCGGCTCGCTGACCGGCCGCCGCGGAGCGACCGCCCAACGCACCGCACGCGTGCTGTTGCAGGAGGGCCTCGCCCACCTCGTCGCCGGCGACGCCCACCGCCCGCTGGACCGCTCCGCGACCATGTCCCGCGGCCTGGCCGCGGTCGGCGACGAGGCGCTCGCCGAGTGGCTCGGCCGCTCCGTCCCCGCGGCGATCCTCGCCGACGAGGACATCCCACCCCGCCCCGCGACCGGACGCACGCGGCGCCGCCGCCGCGTGCTCGCCTGGAGGACCCCGGCATGAGCCGCCGCCCCCCGACCGCCACGGTCCCGCCCCGCCCACCCGCAACCGCCCCGCACCGAGGCCGTCCGGCGCGGGCGGCGAGGGTCGGCCTCGGGAG
>NZ_JAPCID010000053.1 GCF_027587175.1 Solirubrobacter deserti | reverse complement strand
CCACGCCCGAGCCGGCCGCCGAAGCCCCGGTCGAGACCGCGCCCACGCCCGAGCCGGCCGCCGAAGCCCCGGTCGAGACCGCGCCCACGCCCGAGCCGGCCGCCGCAGCCCCGACCGCCGAGGCTCCGGTCGAGACGGCGCCCGCGCCCGAGCCGGCCGCCGAAGCCCCGGTCGAGACAGCGCCGACGCCCGAGCCGGCCGCCGAAGCCCCCGCCGAGACCGCGTCCACGCCCGACCCGGCCGCCGAGGCCCCGGCCGCCGAGGCTCCGGTCGAGACCGCCCCGGCCCCCGAGCCGGCCGATGAAGCCCCGGCCGCCGAGTCCCCCGCCGAGACCGCGCCCACGCCCGAGCCGGCCGCCGAAGCCCCGGTTGAGACCGCCCCCGAGCCCGAGCCGGCCGCGGAGACGCCGGCCCCCGCCGCCGAGGCTCCCGCCGCCGCGCCGGTCGGCTAATCAACTCGGTCCGTGAGGTCAGGCGCCCGCCGTGTCGGCGGCGGGCGCCGCTCGCGACCCGAGCGCGCGCGACGCACCTCGCTCCACGGGCGAGGTTCGTCACCGCTCCGCCGCGCGGCGCACCCTCGGCGCGGGTGTTCGCGGCGCCTCGGCGGTCATCGTCGCGAGCAACCGCAACGCGCGTTCGCTGGCGCTGCCCGGCTCGGCGTGGTAGACGACGAGCTGCTGGCCGGCGGCGCCGTTGACCGTCAGGGTCTCGTAGGTCACCGTCAGCTCGCCCACGAGCGGGTGGCGCATGACCTTCTCGCCGCTGGTCTTGGCACGCACCTCGTGGCGGGCCCACAGGCGCCGGAAGTGGGCGCTCTTCAAGGAGAGCTCGCCGACGAGCTCGAACAGGGCGGGGTCGTCGGTGTCGGCGCCGGCGGAGGCGCGCAGCGAGGCGACGGTCTCGTCCGCGACCTTGTCGAAGTGCGGGTACAGCTCGCGGCTCTCCGGGTCCAGGAAGAGCGTGCGGACCATGTTGCCGCCAGCGGCGCACACCGGGTTCAACGCGCCGGCGAGCCGGTTGGCGGCCAGCACGTCCATGCGGCGGCCGATGACGAACGCGGGCGAGTTCGGCCAGGCGTCCATCATCCGCAGCAGGCCCGGCCGGACGCGCTCCACGCGGGGTCGCGCGCGGCGGCGGGGACCGTCGCGGCGGGCGAGGTCGTGGAGGTGCGCAGTGGCGTCGTCGTCGAGCTGGAGGGCGCGGGCCAGGGCCTCGAGCACCTGCTCGGACGGGTGGCGGTCGCGGCCCTGCTCGAGCCGCACGTAGAGTCCGCGCTCACGCCGGCCAGCAGCGCCAGCTCCTCGCGGCGCAGGCCGGGAACGCGGCGGCGGGCGCCGGGCTCGAGCCCGACGTCCTCGGGCCGGACCAGCTCGCGCCTCGCTCGCAGGAAGTCGCCGATGCGGTTCTCCGACACGGCTTCGAACCTAGCGCGCTCCACGCCGGCGAGGGTGGCCCTGGCACTACCAGGGTCGCCGGGGCTCTGGCTAAGCGGCGGGCGCGGCAGCACCTTGATCGCCATGACCAAGTCACTTGAAGGCCGCATCGCCGTCGTCACCGGAGCCAGCAGCGGGATCGGCGCCGCCACCGCGCAGCGCTTCGTCCAGGCGGGCGCGAAGGTCGCCGCCGTCGCACGCCGCGCGGACCGGCTCGAGCAGCTCGACGGCGCGCTCGCCGTCACCGCCGACCTGTCGGACCCGCAGGCGGCGCAGCGCGTCGCGGACACGGTCCACGAGCAGCTCGGCCGCGTGGACCTCGTCGTCGCCAACGCGGGCGTGATGCTCGGCGCGCCGTTCGAGGAGGCCGAGGAGGACGAGTTCGAGCGGATGATCGACCTCAACTTCCGCGGTTTGGTACGGACCGGCCGGGTGTTCGCCGACGACCTGCTCGCCGCCGCCGCGGAAGGTGGGCGGGCGGACCTGATCCACGTCGGCTCGGTGGCCAGCCACCTCTTGTTCCCGAACTGGGCCGTGTACGGCGCGACCAAGGCCGCCGTCGCCCAGCTCACCCGCAACCTGCGCGCCGAGTACGGCCCGCGGGGCGTGCGCGTGAAGACGGTCGAGCCGGGCATCGTGACGACCGAGCTCGGCGCCGACATGAGCCACCCGGCCGGCATCGCCGAGCTCGAGCGGCTGCGCGAGATGAAGACGCTCGAAGCGGGCGACATCGCCGAGGCGATCCTCTACGCGGCGGCCGCGCCCGCGCACGTCAACCTCGCCGAGCTGGTCGTCGTGCCTACCGCCCAGGGCTGAGAATCGCGTCCACGGCCTCGCCGAGGTTCGCGGCCGAAGCGCGCGCCCTCGCCGCCTCGGGCCACGCCGCCTGGACGATCCCCCACGGCCCGCGGCGCAGGTGCACGGCGAACATGCCGGCCGCCGCGGCGGGCACGACGTCGTTGTCCACGCGGTCGCCGATGTACGCGATCTCCTCCGCCGGGAACCCCAGCTCGTAGGCGAGCCGCTCGAAGAACGCCGGCGACGGCTTGGACACGCCCCAGTCGGTCGAGGTGGCGATGAAGTCGCGCGGGCCGATCACGATCGCGCCCAGCGCGGCTTCCGCGCCCGACGGCTGGTTGCCCGCGACCCCCACGCGCAGGCCGGCCGCGCGCAGCCGGTCCAGCGCCGCCTCGGCGTCCGGGTAGACGTCGTAGAGCTCCTCGTGGCGCGGGATGCCGAGCGCCTCGCGCTCCGCCAACGCCTGGCCGAGGTCGAACCCCGGCTTGCACAGCTCCAGCGCGTGCACGTGCGGCGCCCGTAGCTCGATCGTCGCCCCGATCGCCGCGAACAGCTCCTGCTTGGTGACGCCGACCCACTCGGCCCACACGCCCCACGCGCGCTCCTCGCTGAGCAGCGTCTCGCCGAAGTCGAACACGGCGGCCCGGATCACAGCGCGTTGCGCGTCTCCTCGTCGCCCTGAGCGGCCTCCTCCGACGTCCAGTGCCAGGCGACGCCCGCGTCGATCTCGAACCGCGGGCTCGCGTGGTCCTGGATGGACTCCACGTCCACGCGGACCACGGCGATGCGTTCGAGCTCGCGCTCCACGGTCGCGCGGCCGTGCACGGTGATCGAGAGGCCCTGGGCGAGAATGGTCACGGCACAGCGCGCGTCCTCGCGCAGCCGCGCCAGCGACTCCCGCCGTAGGGCGAGCGCGAACGCCAGCTCGCGCGGGCCGCGCCGGACGGCCGTCGAGACCGGGATGGCGTGCGGCGCTCCCGACCCGGTCGACAGCACCGTGACCGTCTTCTCCGGCCAGTCCGGGAGCGCTTGCATCACTTCTTGCGGTTGAGCTCGCGCTCCAGCAGCTTGTTGGCCCTCTCGAGCTGCTCGTCCGTCGCCTTGTCCACCGACTTGACCCCGACCTCGCGGTTCACCCACGCGTTGACCTTGCTGTGAGGCTCATTGTCGCGCCGCGCGATCAGCGCCACCAGGTTGTGGCGTTCCGCGCGCAGCCGCTCGCGACGCTCGAACGAGGTCTCCGGCTCCGGCGGCGCGGCGGCCACCATCGGCGTACGCGTGAAGGCGGCCAGCGCAGGTGAGATCTCCGGCTCGGGGTCGGCGAACAGCTGCAGCGCCTCGCCGGGCTTCGTGGTCTGCAGCACCTCGTCGTCGCGCCGGGCGCTCGACCACAGCGCCTTGAACGGCTCCTTGGTCTCGGACCGCTCGCCGCGCTCGACCTCCTCGCCGCTCTTGGACTCGAAGACCAGCGCGTGGTTGCGCTCCTCCTCGATCGCGATCGCGAGCCGCTTCAGGCGCGGGTCCGACGGCAGGAACACGTGCGCCATCTGGTCCTTGGGCTCGGGCGTGCGGCGGATGAAGCGCCCGATCACCTGGCGGAAGAACAGCTCGGTACGCGAGTTGGTCGCGTAGACGCCGACGCGCAGGCGCGGGACGTCCACGCCCTCGGAGACCATCAGCACGCTCACGAGCCACGGTTCGCTGCCCGCGGAGAAGCGCGCGATCCGCTGTGACGCGTCCGCCGCGTCCGAGTGCACGACGTCCGGCCGCTCGCCCGTGATCCGCGCCAGCCGGCCTGCGAGCTTGTCCGCGTGCTCCTTGTCCATCGCGACCACGAGCCCGCCCGCGTTCGGATGGTCGCCCGCACGGATCTTCAGCAGCTCGTCGTTCGCGTCGCGCAGCACGTGCGTGATCCAGTCGCCGTCGGCGTCCAGCGCCGTGCGCAGCCGGCGCGCGGCCTCCGGCGCGGGCAGCACGACGTCGAACCCGGCCCGCCGGACCTTCCCGTCGCTGACCCACTCCATCTCGCCGCCGTAGGTGTGGAACGTGACTGGGCGGCAGACGTTGTCGATCAGCGCCTGCGTGTACCCGTAGTCGTAGTCGGCGGAGGAGACGCCCTCGTCGTCGTACGTGACCCAGGGGATCGGCGAGTTGTCCGAGCGGAACGGCGTGCCCGAGAGCAGCAGCCGGAAGCGCGCGTCCCGGAACGCGTTCACCGTGGACTGCCCCCACGAGGCGTCCTCGCCCATGTGGTGCGGCTCGTCCGCGATCAGCAGCGTCGGCCGCTCCGCGCAGCGCCGCCGGTGGACCTCGCTCCCCGCCGCGACGGTCGCGTAGGTGACGCTGATCCCGTGCCGGTCCCGCGGCTCCGGCCCCGCGCTGTTGGGCCGGTTGGGCTCGAGCTTGATCCCGTAGCGCGCCGCGTCCAGCGCCCACTGGCGGCAGATGTGCGTGGTCGGCGCGACCACCGCCACACGCGAGACGCGCCCCTCCGACAGCATCCGGTGCGCGACGTGCAGGCCGAACGTCGTCTTCCCGGCGGCGGGCGTCGCGGACGCCAGGAACGCTTCGTTGGAGCTTTCGAATACCTGCGCGGCCGCGGCCTGCTGCCACTTGCGCAACGGTCGGGTGGTGGGCCAGGACGGCAGGGAGCGGCTCGCCACAGGGCGAGGGGGAGCGTCGATCTCGTACGTCACGGGAGGCGCCACGATAGGGGCCGCGTCGGACGGCGATCGCGCGGATTTTCGCTACGAGCGGGAGTTGCGCGCCACCATGGAACCGTGCAGCGACGTTGGGGCAAGGGCGTGCCGATCGCGCAACGAGGCCCGGGCTGGACGTACCGCCCGGACGACGCTCCGCCGAGCGTCTACGGCCCCCACCAGCCAGGCATCGTCACGCCGCACCTGACGCACGCGCTCCTCACCGCGTACGACCTGGACGGCGCCGACCCGCGGGAGGTCCTCGAGCACTGGACGAAGGAGGCCGAGACCCGGCACGCCCAGGGCCAGACGGTGACGCTCGGCCTCGGCCCGGCCGTGTTGCCGAGCCCGCGCCTGAAGCCGCTTCCCCACTTCCACGGCGACGCCCTCGACCCGCGTCGCTGCGGCGGCGACCTCGCCGTCCTGATCCAGGCCGACGACCCGCCCGAGCCGCTCGAAGGCCTCAGGCCACGCTGGCAGCGGCGCGGCGCCCGCCGCGGAAGAGGCGCGCTCGGATTCCACGACGGCACGCTCAACCTTAAGCGCCCGCGGGACTTCGACCGGCACGTGTGGGTGACGGGCAACGACCACACCGGCATGGTCGGCGGCACGTATCTGGTCGTCCGCGACATCCACGTCCAGCCGACTTGGCACACGCTCAAAGACGGCGAGCAGGAGCAGATCATCGGCCGCGACAAGCGCACGGGGGCGCCGCTCACCGGCACGCGCCTCTTCGACGCGCCGATCCTCGACCAGCTTCCGCCCGACGCCCACATCCGCGTCGCCGCGCCGCGCACCGCCCACGTCGCGATCCTGCGGCGCGGCTACGACACGCCCGAGGGTCTGCTGTTCCTCGCGTTCATGGCTGACCCGCGGCGCCAGTTCACGCCGCTCATGCAGCGGCTCGCCGAGCACGACGCGCTGCACGCCCACACGCAGCACCGCGGCAGCGCCATCTTCGCCATCCCGCCGGGCGCGCAGCGCAACTCATTCATCGCGCAACCACTCCTCGACTAACCTTTCGTAGGTGTCGCTCCAAGTCACCCATTTCTCCGACCCCGGCTGCCCGTGGGCCTGGTCGGCCTCTCCCGCCCTCGCCGCGCTGAAGTGGCGCTACGGCGACCAGCTCGAATGGCGCCACGTCATGATCGGCCTCACTGAGGCCGGCTCCGTCTATGAGGAGCGCGGCTACACGGGGCCCGGCCAGGCGCGCGGGTTCCGGAACTTCCGCTGGCGCGGGATGCCGTTCTCCACCGAGCCGCGCGAGCGCGTGCACGGGACGTGGCCGATGTGCCGCGTCGTCGTCGCCACGCGCCGGCTGAACCCGGACCGTGAGTACGCCGTGTTCCGCGCGCTGCAGCTCGCGCAGTTCACCTCCAACCTCTTCCTGGAGGACTACGGCGCGCTGCGGGCCGCGATCGACTGGGTGCCCGGGATCGACCCCGACGCGATCATCGCCGCCGCGCAGGCCCCGGAGACCGAGACCCTCTTCGAACAGGACAAGGACGAGGCGCGCACCGCCGCCGGCTCGCCCACCGAGTTCCAGGACAAGCACGCCAACACCGACGGCCGCGTTCGCTACACCGCGCCGAGCCTGAAGCTCTCCAACGGCTCCACGACGCTCGAGGCGGGCGGCTACCAGTCGTTCGAGGCCTACGACGTCCTGGTGGCGAACCTGGACACGAGCCTCACCCGTCGCGCCCCCGCGACCGACGTCGTCGAGGTCCTGAAGGCGTTCCCGGACGGCCTGACCACCGCCGAGGTGGCCATGGTGTGCGCCGAGGACAAGTTCCCGCCCAAGCCGGACGAGGTCGAGGACGCGCTGATCACCGCCGCCGGCGACGGCCTGGCCTCGCGCGTGGCATTCGGCCACGACGCGCTCTGGATCGCCGCCTAGCACGAGCGGGCCCCGGCGCGCACGCCGGGGCCCACCCTCACCCGTCTACGGGTTGGTCGTCGAGAGCGTGAAGGTCAACGTCTTGGCGTACGTGCCCGTACGCAGCGCGTCGTTGGCCTTGACCGGCTGCTTGAAGCCGACCGTCACCTCGTCGTTGGAGACCGGGTTGTCCCAGCTCAGCAGGGACGTCGCTGCGCTGCCGAGCGGCGCGTACACGTCGCTCGAGGTCGCGCCGCGAACGGCGTTGACCTGCAGCTTCTCCGGCATCACGAACGCGCCGTTGACCAGGTGGCCGGCGGCGGTCGTGCTCGGGTCGGCGACGCTCAGCGTCGCGTCGCCGGCGGTCGACGTGACCTTGGCGTCCGTCGAGGCGTAGTAGTCCTTCTGCATGCCCGGCGTGAACGGCTCGAAGTCCGCCGTGCCGAGGTTCAGCGCCAGCGTCGCCGGGACGGTGCCGCCCACGGTGTCGCCCGCACCGAACGCGCAGGTCGTCGACATGGTCTTCGACGGGTCGCTCTCCGACGTGGCCGTGAGGGTGACCGAGCCGTTGGCCGGGGCGCCCGCGACCTTGTCGATGTAGACCGGGACGTCGACCGACTGGCCGAACTCGGCCGTGGCCAGCGCGTTCTTGAGGTGCGCGGTCCAGCCGGTGGTGTTCGAGGTCGCGGTCAGGCGGTAGATATCGCTGTTGAAGTACTTGGCGACTTCCGCCGTCGGGTGCACGCCGGCCGGCAGATCGGCCGCGGTGCCCGTGTTCTTGAGCGAGAACGTGCAGGTCGGCAGGCCCTCGGCCGTGCCCTTGGTCGCCGGCGAGAGCGACACGCCGCGCGTCTGCGGGCCGGTCCCGGCCAGCGAGCGGATCCCGATCTTGTAGCGGTTGACGCCCTCCGCATCCACGCGCTTGTCGAGGATGTAGAAGTGCAGCTGGTTGTTGGAGGCCTTGAACTCGTACTCGGAGCCGGAGTTCACGCCCGCGTGGAAGGTGCCGTCGTTGGTCTGGCGCTCGTCGCCGAGCGTGGCCTTGACCACGGTCCCGTCGGCCTTGACGTAGTCGACCTGGTTGATGTCCTGCGGGTTGGCGTCGATGTACCAGGTCTGGCAGTTGAAGTTCGGCGAGCCGCAGGACGAGCTCTGCGTCTTGTTCTTGCCGATCAGCACGCCGGAGCCGCCCGTGAAGGAGTCCGAGCCGATCTGCTGGACGACCTCGACGGTGTAGTCGTCGAAGCCCGGGGTGATCCGCTCCTGGCCGTTCTGGATCGTGTACCAGGGCCCCTCGCACATCGGGTTCTCCTGGTAGCGGCACACCGGGTTCTTGTCGCCGCCGTCGTTGAGCACGACGCGCACGCCCGCGAGGTCGTCGCCCGGCGCGACCTCACGCGCCTTGACCTCGGCCACCATCGTGCCGGTTTGGGCCAGGCCGCCGCGGTTAAGCGTCAGCACGTCGTCGGGCGCGACGAAGTTGAGCTTCTGCTTGTTGCGGATGCCGTGCTGCGCGCCGAGCGCGGCGCCCTGCGTCGGCGGGATCATCCAGCGGGTGTGCTGACCGCCCGGACCGTTGAACGAGCCGCGGCTCATCATGTCCCACATGCCGCCCGCGGTGCGCTGCGGGACCGCCTGGAACGGGTTGTTGTAGTTGTCCGGCAGGCCCAGGTTGTGCGAGAGCTCGTGCGCGAACACCGCCATACCCGAGGACTCGGCCTCGGTGGAGACGTTCTGGTTCGCGGAGGGCCAGATGTTGGAGGCGGCCGCCCACGAGGTCCACGGGATGTAGCGCGTCGAGGCCCAGTTGCCGCGCGCGTGCAGCGGATCGATGTGCTTGGGCCCGAACGGGTCGGTCACGGCCTCGGGGCCGGTGAAGCGCATCTCGCCGAACTCCTGCCACGTCGCGCTCTCGTCCTGGCCGGCCGAGACGAAGTAGGCGTTGTCGAACGTCGCGCGCGTGGCCGCCGGGACGTTCTGCTCCCACGCCGTGCGCGCCGCCGTGAAGTAGTCGAACTCGGCACGGCCCTGCGTCTGCCCGGGCAGGAACGACGAGTAGCAGCGCTCGGCCGGGTCGTTGGTCGGGTTCGGGCAGTCGGCGGGCTGCTGGAAGCCGCTGCCGAGGTGGTACTGGTAGGACTTCTTGGGCAGCTTGAACGGGCCGAACGGCACGAGCTCGACGCCGTACTTGCCGTAGGAGTTCTCCATCCAGTACCGGTTGATGGTCTGGAAGTTGTTCAGCGCCGAAGGCGTGTTGAAGAAGTCGCCGTAGAACTTCGGCACCTCGGCGCGCGGGATGCTGTGCGCGAGCGCGGAAGGCGTGCCATAGATGGTGGAGCCCGCCGGCTCGGAGATCGTGAACGACTTGTCGGGATAGTCGAACATGAGCAGCGCGACGCGCCACTTCTTGACCGTCGGCTGGATGCTCGGGTCCGCGTAGTTCGGGCCCGGGAGCGGCTTGTAGTCGGCCCACGTCAGGTTGTCCTGAAAGGACCACTTCTGCGGGTCCAGCGGCGCAGGCGGCGCCGCGGTCGCGGGCGAAGCCGCAACCACCGTCGCCGCGGCCACCGCCGCGGCGAGCATTGCTTTCTTGATCAACTGCCCCTCCACTCAGGACGGCCGCGGCACCGTCCCTCCGGAACCCTCACCCCATACCCGTGACCGCGGAACACTGGCGGCCTCGCATGCTCTTTAAGGGCGCTTGAGAAGTCAATGGGCGTGGATGCAAATCCACGCCGGTAAGGTCAGGCAGGTGCCGGTTCAGCCGACGAAGCGCCGCATCCCGGTGAGCTCGAAGACGCGGGCGACCGGCCCGTGCCCCTCGAGCATCGAGAACGGCACGCCGTGCAGCTGCGCGCGCGCCTCGAGCCGCACGGCGAGGCGCAGCCCGGAGACGTCCATGAAGCGCAGCTCGCGCAGATCCAGCACGACGGGACCGTGGCCGTCGTGCAGGACGGCGTCCATCCGGCCCTCCAGCGAGGGGACCGTGGAGCAGTCCAGCTCGCCGTGCACTTCTACGAGCGTGGTCTCGCCGACGTGCTTCTCTGCAGTCCTCAAGCCTTCGATGCCGGACAAGGTAGCGCGGTGCGAAGGGTCTCCGTAGGTCCCGGAGCCCGCATCCATCGCACGGCGCGGATCGAGGTCGCGCGCGGCGCGCGCGTGGTCCTCGGGCCGGGCGTCGAGATCGGACCCGAAGCGCGGATCTCGGCGCACGCCGGGACGGTCAAGGTCGGCGCGGGCGCGCGCGTGGGCGAGCGCGCCGTGGTCGTCTCCCACGCGGGCGTGGAGATCGGCGAGGGAGCGCTGATCGGCGACTGGGCGGCGATCGAGGGCTCGGCGCCGACGTTCGCCGACGTCGAGCGGCCGGTCAACGCCCAGCCGCAGTTCAAGGCGCTCGTGCGCGTGGGCGCGCGCGCGAGGATCGGCATGCACGCCGTGCTCTGCGCGGGGGCGGACATCCCCGCGGGGGCGACGGTGGAGCCCTACGCCGTCGTGCGCGACGCGACGAGCCGCTCGTAGACCGCAGCCGTCTGGCGCGCGACGTCGGCCCAGTCGAAGCGCAGCACGTGCTCGCTCGCCTCCGCGACGAGCCGGTCGCGCAGCTCGTCGTCGGTGAGCAGCTGCTGGGCCATGCGCTCCAGCGAGCGCACGGACGAGGCGCGGAAGCGTAGCCCGGCACGCCGTCCGCGCGGGACGACCTCGCGCAGCCCGCCCGTGTCGGCGACGATCGTCGGGCAGCCGCTCGCCATCGCCTCCAGCGCGACCAGCCCGAACGGCTCGTAGATCGACGGCACCAGGCACAGGTCCGCGATCCGGTAGAGCGAGTGCAGCACATCGTCGCCCGTCCAGCCGATGAACGTGCCGTGCTCCATCAGCCCGAGCCGCTCGGCCTGCTCCTTGAGCTCGGCCTCCGCCGTGCCGGAGCCGGCGATCAGGAAGCGGACCTTGCCGACCCGCCGGATCAGGCCCGGGAGCGCGTCCAGCGCGAGGTGGAAGCCCTTCTCGTGGACGAGCCGGCCGACGAGGATCACGAGCTTCTCGTCCGGCGCGGCGAACATCGCGCGCAGGCGCGGAAGGTCGGAGACCGGTTGCAGGTCGGTCGGGTCGATGCCGTTCGGGATCGCGGTGACCTTGGTGCGCGGCACGCCGTAGATCTCCGCCACCTGCGCGCGCATGAACGCCGAGCAGGTGATCAGGCGGTCGGCACCCCGCGCCATGCGCTTCTCGACGCCGTGGATGTAGGACTGCGGGTGCTTGTTCACCCAGCCCTGGTGGCGGCCGTACTCGGTGGCGTGGATGGTGACCAGCCACGGGATGCGGCGCCTGCGCGCGAGCTGCCGGGCCGCGGCGGCGACCAGCCAGTCGTGCGAGTGGACGAGATCGGACCCGCTGCCGAGCTCGGCGCCCGCGGCCAGCATGTCCTCGTTCATGCGGTCGACCCAGGCGATGAACGCGTCCAAGTCGTCCTTGGGGAACTCGGGCTCGCGCACGCGGTGCACGTGCACCCCGTGACGTTCCTCATGCTCGGCCAGCCGACCCCCGCCGCGCGTGACGACGTGCACCTCGTGCCCGTCGCGCACCAGCTGCTCGGACAACTTGCGCACGTGGCGCGCGAGGCCGCCCTCCACGATGGGTGGGTATTCCCAGGAGAGGGTGAGAATCCGCACTAGTCGTGGAGACTAGCCGGGAACTGCTGGAGGACCCACTCGGCCGAGAGCGGCTCTCGCCGGTAGTTGCGGCCGCCGACGAGCACGTAGTCGCGGGTCCGCAGGTCCATCGGCAGGTCGCGCTCGATCGGGTACCAGTCGTTGTGCTGCTGGATGAGCTCGTTGAGCTCGTCGAAGCGGGCGCGCTGTGCGAACTCCGTCCAGCGCTGCGCGAACGCGGCCTCGTCGCCTTCGGACTCCTCGCGCAGGTGCTTGTGGGCGCGCGCGAAGCGCCGCCTCTGGTGGGCGATCGCATTGTCGATTTCGGCGATCCGCTCCATCCAGCGGGGCTTGACGCCCGCCTTCAGGTAGGACTCGACCGAGCGTTGCGACAGCCGGGCACGGCTCGAGATCGGCTTTCCCAGCCCGGTCGCGGCGTCGAGATCCTTTTTGACCAGGCGTTCCGCGGCACTGCGGTCCATCGCGTTCCATTGTACGAGCGCGCGGGTACGAGCGTGCGCACCATGAAGCGGATCATTGCGGCGTTCTTCATCGTTGGCGCGTTCCCCTCCGCAGCGTCGGCGCAGGAGCTGACGGTGTACTCGAGCCTGCCCTTGAGCGGTGCCTCGCGTGTGCAGACCACGGCGGTCAACGACGGCGCCCGCCGGGCGCTGCGCGAGGCCGGCGGGACCGCCGCGGGCAAGCCGGTGCGGCTCACGACGCTCAACAACGCGACGGCCCGCGCCGGCTCGTGGACCGTCGGCCGCACGCGCGCGAACGCCCGGCGCGCCGCCCGCGACGCGTCCACCGTCGCCTACATCGGCGAGTTCAACTCCGGCGGGAGCAAGCTCTCGATCCCGATCCTCAACCGGGCCGGCATCCCGCAGGTGAGCCCGTCGAACACCTACAACGGCCTGACGACGCCGATCGAGCGCGGCGAGCCGGGCAAGTACTACCCCACGGGCGTCCGCACCTACTTCCGCATCGTGCCCAACGACCACGTGCAGGCCGCCGCGCTGGTCACCGCCATGCGCGACCGCGGGTGCAAGGCGCTCGGGCTCGTGCACGACGGCGAGGTGTATGGCCAGGGCATGAACGCGGACGTCGTCGCCACCGCGGCGCGGCTCGGCCTGCCTGTCGTCGCCAACCGCCGCATCAGCCGCGGCGCCCCGACGGCGATCCGCCGCGCGAAGGCCGACTGCATGGCCTACACCGGCATCACCGCCAACGGCGCCGTGCGGCTGTTCCGCTCCAGCGCGCTGCGCGGGATGCAGCTGTTCGGCTCCGACGGCGTCGCCGAGTCCGGCTTCGTCGACCCGCTGCCGCGCAGCGTCGAGCGCCGCACGTTCGTCACCGTCGCGACCGTGCCCCCGCCCGCCGCTTTCGGGAACCGCGACCCGTACTACGTGTACGGCTACGAGGCGATGAAGCTGATCCTCGACGGGCTCAACGCGAGCGGCGGCACACGCGCCGGGCTGCTCGGCTGGCTGCCGACCGTCCAGAACCGCCAGAGCGTGCTCGGCACCTATGGGTTCGACGCCAACGGCGACACGACCCTGCGCACGTACGGGCTCTACTCGGTCGGCCGCAACTCGCTGCGCTACGAGGCCACGATCACGGCCGCGTAGCGCGCCTTGACGCCCGCGCGCGCCATGGATTAGCGTCGCGCGTCGATGCCGAGACGGATCTCGCTGCTGCTCGCGCTCGCCGGCCTGGCGGGCGCGGCTCCCGCCCACGCCGCTCGGCCCGCCTTCGGCCCCGCGCTCCCGCCGCTCGGCATCGAGCCGGGCGCCGTGGCGATCGTCGACCTCAACCGCGACGGGCGCCAGGACCTGGTGGCCGCGCGCGTGAGCGGCGTGACCGTGCACCTCGCCCAGGCCGACGGCACCTACGACAGCGCCGGCCCGTATGTCACCGGTGGGACATCCGCGCCGAACACGGTCCGGGTCGCCGAGCTGACCGGCGACGGTCGTCCCGACCTGGTCGTGTGGGCTCACCACGAGCTGCACGCGCTGCACGCGCAGCCCGGCGGCGGCTTCGTGTCCGCCCTGGTCGCCGCGCCGCCGGACGAGCCCGTGGTGGCCGACACGGACGGCGACGGCCGGGCCGAGCTGCTGTACGCGCAGGACACGGTGCGCGTCGGCGAGGCGCAGCCGGACGGCAGCTACGCGTGGGAGCAGCTCCTCACCGCCGCGGACGCGGAGAAGCTGGCCGCGGGCGACATCGACGGCGACGGCCACACGGACCTGATCGCGTTCCACGCGCAGGGCTCGGCGTCATTGCTGCCGGGGACGCCCAGCGGGCTCGGGCCGCCTCGCACGTGGGCGTACCCCGTGGCCCCGGGCGACGAGACGATGCTCCGCGACATCGACGCCGACGGCCGCGGCGACCTCGTGTTGCGCCGCGGCCGGTTGTTGCTCGTGCGGCACGGCCGCCCCGGCCCCGACTTCGGGCCGGAGGTGAGCCACGACCTCGGCGGCACGGGCGGGCGGCTGCTGATCGCCGATCTCAACGGCGACGGCCGCCTGGATGTCGGGACGAAGACGGCCGACGCGGTCACCGTCCTTCCCGGCGTGCTCGGCGGCGAGCTCGGTGCGCCCGTGAACCATCCGCTGCTGGACGGCGTGGTGCAGGGCTTCGGCGACCTCGACGGCGACGTCCGCCCCGACGCCCTGATCAGCCGCGCAGACGGGCTCCACGTGCTCCCCAACCGGACGCAGCTCGTCACGCTCGCCCCGCCGGTGGTGCGCGACGACCAGGTGACGGTCACGCACGCGCTGGCGGGCTTCCCGGCGGCGGTCCACTCGCTCGAGCTGCACGTGAAGGGTCCGCAGGACGCCGACTTCGTGCGCCGCAGCACCGTCTTCCCCCCGCGCAGCGGCACGACGACCTTCACCGTGGCCGGGGACGGCGACGTGCGGATCAAGGCGGTGGCGGTCGGCTGGGACGGCGAGCCGCTCGTCACGTCGGAGCCGCAGGAGGTGACCACCCGCGTGGATCCGGCGACGACGTTCGCCGTCCAGGCCTTCAGCTTCGGTGAGCACGTCCTGGGCAGCGAGGCGCAGCGGCCGCTGACGATCACCAACACCGGCGTGTTCGCGCTGCGCGGCCTCAGCGTGCAGCTCCAGCCCGCGGGCGACTTCACGCTCGTCGGCGGACCGTGCCCGGCGCGGATCGCGCCCGGAGCGGCGTGCACGCTCAGCGTCCGCTATCGCGCCACGACGGTCGCGCGCAGCGAGGCAACTGTGCACGTCACGGGGAACGGGCCGCCGCAGCAGGCCACGATCAGCGCGACCGGCCTGCATCCACCGCCCACGGCGACGCCGAACCCCACGGTCGAGCCCCAGCCGACGGTCGACCCGACGCCGGCGGTCACCCCGGCCGCCACCGCTGGCCCGCAGCCGACGCCGACGCCCACGCCGCGCCCGTCCTCGCGCCGGACGGCGGACCCGAAGCCGGGCCAGGCCCGGCTCGCCTACGACATGCAGACCCCGACCCGGACGAGCACGCGGCTGCTGCGGCTGCGGCTGGAGCGCGTCCAGGCCGGCTCGACCATCTCCGTGCGTTGCGCCCGGGGCTGTCCGGCCCGCTCCTTCACCAAGCGCAACGCCCGCGGCACGGTCTCGCTCGGCCGGTTCGCGACGCGCGCGCTGAAGGTCGGCACGACGATCAAGATCACGATCACCGAGCCGGGCGCCGCCCAGCCCGTCCTCGTGACGATCGTGATCCGCTCGCAGCGCGAGCCGAAGGTGACGATGAAGCTAGTCGAGTTCTAGAAGCAACAGCCCGTCGCGGCTGAAGACCTCGGTCCACGCGCCGTCCGGGCGCGGCAGCTCGCCTTCCCCACGCAGCCGCGCGGCCACGAAGACCTCGCCGCCGCGGGTGAACGCGACCACGTCCTCGCCCGCCTCGACCGGCTCGTACGCGCCCGCGAACGCCTCGGCGCGCCGCGCACGCAACGCGAGCGCGGAGCGGATCAGCTCGAGCTTCGCCGGCGGCGTCTCGCTCGCCAGCGCCGCGCGGCGCTCGTCCCAGTCGACCGGCCGGCGGTTGTCGGGGTCGACCAGCGACAGGCACAGCAGCTCGTCGCCCTGGTAGATGTCGGGCACGCCCGGAACGGTCAGCTTGAGCGCCAGCTGGCCCAGCGCGGCGCGGTCGCCGGCCTCGGCCACCTGCTCCTGGAACGGAAGGAACGTGCGCAGGAAGTCGCGGTGCGTGAGCAGCGCGCGGGCGAACTGCTGGACCGCCGCCTCGTGCTCGGAGTCGACCTCCACCCAGGTCGTGTGCTGCTTGGCCTCGCGCATCGCCTTCTCGAGGTACTGCTCCAGGCGCTCCTCGGAGATCGGCCACACGCCCAGCAGCGTCTGGAAGATGAACAGCTGCTCGACCGGGGTCGGCGCGCCGCCGGACGTCAAAGAGCGGCAGACCGACAGCCAGTTCTGCACGTGCGAGGCGAACTCATCCGCCATCCCCGCCAGCGCGCCGATCCGCGCGCGCACGTCGCCGGAGCGCTTGGTGTCGTGCGTCTGGGTGACCAGGAGGTTGTTCGGGAAGCGCGCGGCCCGCTCCGCGTTGCCGCGGTGGAAGTCCGAGACACTCACGTTGAAGCGCGACGGGTCGCCGCCGACGTCGTTGAGCGCCAGCAGCCGCGCGTAGCGGTAGAACGCCGTGTCCTCGACGCCCTTGGCCATCACGGGCGGCGTCGTCTGCTGGAAGCGCGTCACGAACGCCTCCCAGCCCGGCACCTCGAGCAGCAGCTTCGAGGCCAGCGACGCGGGCAGCCCGGCCTCGGCGACCGCGTGCCGGTCCTCGTCGGTCACCTTCCCCGACCACGGCTCCACGTAGGTCCGGTACACCGGCAGCGAGGCGAGCGCGCGCTCGAGCCCGGCCACGCGCTCCGGCGCCTCGCGCAGCAGCCGCTCGACCTCCGGCGCGAACGCCGTCCGCGCCTGCTCGAGCTTGGCCTCGAACGCGAGCTCACCGAAGCGGCGGTCGTCCCCGCTCACTTCCACCCACAGGTCCGTGAGCGGCGCCTCGCCGGCCGGGTCGACGAACAGCGCGGCGACGTCGTTGAGGAACTCGTAGCCGACGGTCCCCTCGATCGGCCAGTCGCGCAGCGGCTCGCCCGGGTCGAGGATCTTCTCCACCCACACGTGCTCGGCGCCGCCCTCGCGCAGCCGCTCCAGGTACCCGGCGGGGTCGGCGAGCCCGTCCGGGTGGTCGATCCGCAGCCCGTCGACAACGCCGTCGCGGACCAGCTGCAGCGCCAGCCGGTGCGTCTCCTCGAACACCTCCGGGTCCTCTTGGCGGACCGCCGCGAGGTGGTCGATGTCGAAGAAGCGCCGGTGCCGGCCCGTCTGCTCGTCGATGTCGAAGAACTTGGTCTTGAGCTCCGGATCGCTCCAGTAGCGGTTCTTCTCGTCCGTCGCCATGTGGTTCGGGACGATGTCGAGGATCACGCCCAGCCCGTGCTCGCGCGCGGCCTCGACCAGGGCCATGAACTCGGCCTCGCCGCCCAGCTCGTTCGAGATCGAGCCCGGATCGACGACGTCGTAGCCGTGCATCGAGCCCTCGCGAGCCTGGAACGACGGCGGCAGGTACACGTGCGAGACGCCGAGCTCCGCCAGGTACGGGACGAGCTCGCGCGCGGCGGCGAACCCGAAGTCGCCGGCGAGCTGCAGTCGGTAGGTCGCGCGCAGCTCGGTCACGGCTGCTCCCGGCGCAGGAGCACGAGCGAGTGGTGGACCAGGTCCAGATCGACCCCGGCGTCCAGCGACTCGTCACCGGGCTCGACCTCGGGCCGCGACGTGTCCAGCACGACCGTCCACGCGTCCCCGAACTGGCCGTCCGGCAGCGTGAAGACCGTGTCCTGGTGCCCGCCGTTGAACAGCAGCAGGAACGACTCGTCGAGCACCTGGCGCCCGCGCAGGTCCGGCGAAGCGATCTCCTCGCCGTTGAGGAACAGGCCGACCACCGGCGGGGAGCCGCCCCAGTCCTCGGACTTCATCAGCTCGCCGTCGGCGCGGAACCAGGCCGCGTCGGGCAGGCCGGAGCCCTCCACCTCGCGCCCGAACAGGAACTCCCGCCGGCGGAACACCGCGTGTGCGCGCCGCAGCGCGATCACCTTCTTGGAGAACGCCAGCAGGTCGGCGTTCTTCTCGATCAGCGTCCAGTCGAACCAGGAGATCTCCGAGTCCTGGCACCAGCCGTTGTTGTTGCCGCCCTGGGTGCGCCCGAACTCGTCGCCGCCGAGCATCATCGGCGTGCCCTGGGAGAGCATCAGCGTGGCCAGGAAGTTGCGCTGCTGGCGCTCGCGCAGCGCGTTGATCTCGGGATCGTCGGTGTCGCCCTCGACGCCGTGGTTCCAGGACCGGTTGTCGTCGGTCCCGTCCCGGTTGTCCTCCTTGTTGGCCTCATTGTGCTTCTCGTTGTAGGAGACCAGGTCGCGCAGCGTGAAACCGTCGTGGGCGGTGATGAAGTTGATCGACGCGAACGGGTGGCGGCCGTCGTCCTGGTAGAGGTCGCTGGAGCCGGTCAGGCGGTTCGCGAACTCGCCGACGTGCGCCTCGCCGCGCCAGAAGTCACGCATCGTGTCGCGGTAGATGCCGTTCCACTCCGACCACAGCACCGGGAAGTTACCGACCTGGTAGCCGCCCGGGCCGA
This sequence comes from Solirubrobacter deserti, assembly GCF_027587175.1. Classification (GTDB taxonomy): domain Bacteria; phylum Actinomycetota; class Thermoleophilia; order Solirubrobacterales; family Solirubrobacteraceae; genus Solirubrobacter; species Solirubrobacter deserti. The sequence goes on along the minus strand of NZ_JAPCID010000053.1, from coordinate 33,307 downwards.
CGTCCCACGGCTCGGCGATCAGCTTCACCTGTGAAAGCACCGGGTCCTGGTGGATGACGTCGAAGAACGCGCTCAGGCGGTCCACGTCGTAGAGCTCACGGGCCAGGGCGCTGGCCAGATCGAAGCGGAAGCCGTCCACGTGGCAGTCGATCACCCAGTAGCGCAGCGAGTCCATGATCAGCCGCAGCACGCTCGGGTGCATGACGTTGAGCGTGTTGCCCGTGCCCGTGTAGTCCATGTAGTGGCGCAGGTCGTCGGGCACGAGCCGGTAGTAGGCGGCGTTGTCGACGCCGCGGAACGAGAGCATCGGCCCGAGGTGGTTGCCCTCGGCGGTGTGGTTGTAGACCACGTCGAGGATGACCTCGATGCCCGCCTTGTGCAGCGCCTTGACCATGCCCTTGAACTCGCGCACCTCTTGCCCCGCCTTGCCGGTGGCGGCGTAGGTGGAGTGCGGCGCGAGGAAGCCGATCGTCGAGTAGCCCCAGTAGTTGGTCAGGCCACGGTCGGCGAGGAAGGACTCGTCGGCGATGTGGTGGACGGGCAGCAGCTCGATCGCGGTCACGCCGAGGTCCTTCAGGTAACCCACGGCGGCGTCGGACGCCAGGCCGGCGTAGGTGCCGCGCAGGTCCTCGCGCACGTCCGGGTGCTGCATCGTGAAGCCCTTGACGTGGGTCTCGTAGATCACCGAGTCCGCGAGCGGCGTGTTCGGCGGGCGGTCGTCCTGCCAGTCGAAGCGCGGGTCGATCACCACGCACTTCGGGATCGCGGCCGCGTCGTCGGTGTCGTCCGGGGTGAGGTCGTCGTCCTCGCCGCCCTGCGGGTCGTACGGGTGCACGTTGCCCTTGTCGAACAGGATCGGGCCCTCGATCGACTTCGCGTACGGGTCCATCAGCAGCTTGGCCGGGTTGAAGCGATGGCCGGACTGCGGGTCGTACGGGCCGTGCACGCGGTAGCCGTAGCGCTGGCCGGGGTGCACGCCCGGCAGGTAGCAGTGCCAGTTGAACGACGTGCGCTCGGTCATCTCCACGCACGTCTCCGCGTCGCTGGAATCGAACAGACACAGGACGACGCGCTCGGCGTGCTCGGAGAAGATCGAGAAGTTGGTGCCTTCGCCGTCCCAGGTGGGACCGAGCGGGAAGGGCGCTCCGGGCCAGACCTCCATCAGCGGACCAGCGCTCCGGACAACGGCGGGAGGACGACGAATCCTGGTTCGAGCGTGGGCTCGTGGGTGGCTAGCACTAGTTCCTCGGTCTGCTCTCGGGGCACATGCACGGTCGCGCGGGCGAAGTTCGCCAGCAGCGTGTAGTCACCGCGCTTGACGGCGAGCCAGCCGGCCCGCTCGTCAAAGGTCACGTCTTCGACATCGCCCGCGGGCAGCTCGCGCCGGACGCGCAGCAGCTCGCGGTGCAGCTCCAGCAGGCCCGCGGGCTCGCCTTCGCGCGTCAGCTTGGAACGCTGGAAGGTCTCCGGGTCCTGCGGGTCGGGCACCTCCTCGCCGGCGAACGCGGCGAAGGAGGCGAACTCGCGCCGGCGCCCCTCGCGCGTGGCGTCGGCGATCTCCGGGTCGATGTGGTCCGTGAAGAACTGGAACGGCGCCCGCTCGCCGTATTCCTCGCCCTGGAAGAGCATCGGCGTGAAGGGTGACAAAAGCGTGCAGAACGCCGCGAGCGGGCGCGTCTCCACGGGCAGGCGGTCGCCGAACGCGCGGTTGCCGACCTGGTCGTGATCGGCGGAGAAGACGACGAAGTGCTCCGGGCCCACATCGAAGGCCGGCGCCCCGAAGCGGCGCTTGCGGAACGTCGAGTAGTTGCCGTCGTGGACGTGCGGGCGCCGGAAGGCCTTGGCGAGGAGCTCCATCGAGTCGAACTCCTCATACCAGCCCTGCGTCTCGCCCGTGAGCAGGACGCGCAGCGCGTGGTGGAAGTCGTCCGCCCAGGCGGCGTCGCAGCCGTAGCCGCCGAGCTCCGGGACGCGCATGACCTTCGGGTCGTTCATGCCGGACTCGGCGATCACGAGCGCGCCCGGGTTGATCGCATGCACGCGGCGGGTGACCTCGGCCACGAGGTGCTCGGGGCTGGAGTCCACGATGGCGTGGATCGCGTCCAGGCGCAGGCCGTCGAAGTGGAAGTCGCGGATCCACTGCTCCGCGCTCTGGCACACCCACTCGCGGACGGCGTCGGAGTGCTCGCCGTCGACGTTGAGGGAAGCGCCCCAGGGCGTCTCGTGCTTGTGCGTGAAGTACGGGCCGTAGGCGAGCACGGCCTTGTTGCCGGAGGCGCCGATGTGGTTGTAGACGACGTCCAGGATCACGGCCAGGCCCGCGGCGTGCGCGGCGTCGATCAGCTTCTGCAGCTGTTCCGGGCCGCCGTAGGAGGACTGGGCGGCGCTCAAGTAGACGCCGTCGTAGCTCCAGCCGCGCGCGCCCGGGAACTCGGCCACGGGCATCAGCTCGAGCACGGTCACGCCCAGCTCGGCCAGGCCCTGCAGGTACGGGATCGCGCCCGCGAACGTCCCCTCGGGCGAGAACGTGCCCACGTGCAGCTCGTAGATGACGGCGTCGTGCAGTCCGGGCGTGCGGAACGCGTTGTCGGTCCACTCGAACGCCTCCGGGTCCAAGACGCGCGACGGGCCGCGCAGGCCCTGTGGCTGCCAGCGCGAGCACGGGTCCGGCAGCGGCTCGCCGTCGATCACGTACTCGTAGTCCGTACCGGCGGGGACGTCCAGGACGGCCTCGTAGATGCCGTGCCCGACCAGGTCGAGCGCGTGATCGGCACCGGCCGCACGCAGCAGGACCTCGGTCGGGTCCGGCGCCCAGACGCGGAACTCCGTGCGGCCGTGGCGGCCCGGGAACGCGCCGAGCCGGCGCAGGAAGGGGTAGTCGGCGCTCACGCCAGCGAGCCGATCCGTCCGGTCAACAGGTCGATGAAGCGGTCCGCGTCGACGTCGACGGCGACGTGCGCGTTGGCGGGGCGGTCCGTGCGGCGCAGCTGGTCGACGACGGTCCGCCCGCGGCAGGGGCCTTGGGTGACGTCGAGCTCGACGCTGAGCTGCGCGGTGCGCAGGATCTGGGGGTCGATCACGTGGGCGACGGCGAGGGCATCGTGCACTGGGGTGTCGTCATGCCCATAGACCTCGAGATGGAACCGTCGGTAGAACGCGTGCAGATCGGCGACGACCGCGCCCGCGCGGCCGGTGGAGCGCAGTTGCTCCGCGCGCGCCGCGCTCAGCATGGCCCGATGCGTGACGTCGAGGCCGATCATCGTCACGTCGGCGTCGGACTCGAAGACGCGCTTGGCCGCCTCCGGGTCGCACCAGATATTGAACTCCGCGCTGGGCGTGACGTTGCCGAGCCCGATCGCACCGCCCATGACGACGATGTCCTCGATGCTCTCGACCAGCTCGGGGTACATCGCGATCAGCAGCGCGACGTTCGTCAGCGGGCCGACGGCGACGATCGTCAGCGGACGCTCGCGCAGCTCGCGCGCCATCAGCTCGACCGCGTGCAGCGGCTCCGGCGCGCGTGACGGCGGCGGGAGGTCGGGACCGTCGAGACCCGTCTCGCCGTGCACTTCATCGGCCACGCGGGCCGTGTCGTGCACGAGCGGGCGGTCGGCACCCGCGGCGACCGGGATGTGGTCGGCCTCGGCGACGTCGAGGACACGGATGGCGTTCGCCGTGACCTTGTCGAGCGTCTGGTTCCCGGCCACGGTCGTGACCGCCACGACCTCCAGCTCTTCGCTCGCGAGCGCGAGCAGCAGGGCCATCGCGTCGTCGTGGCCCGGGTCGCAATCGATGATGACCGGCGTCTTCGGCATGGCGCATCATTCAAGCGGGCCGCGTGTTCACACGCCTGCCATGCAGATCGCCGCCCTTCTCGTCAGCGCCCTTTTCGCCGCGCAGGCCGCCCCGACCGCGTCCACCGGCGCGGCGGAGTCCGTGACCACGGGCTCGGCCGCGCTCACCGGCGTCGTGAACCCGAACGGAGCGGCGACGACCTACCGCTTCGAGTACGGGACCTCGACCTCCTACGGCCTGACCACGCCCGACGTGGACGCCGGCAGCGGCAGCGCCGACGTCCCCGCCCGGGCGCAGCTCAGCGGGTTGTCGGCGAACACCACCTACCACTACCGGATCGTGGCCAACCAGGCCGGCGGCACCCCCGTGACCGGTGGGGACCGCACCTTCCGCACCGCGAGCGCGCCTTCGCTGCCGTCGATGTCCAGCCGTGCCGCCACGGCCGTGACCGGCACCACGGCCACGCTCAACGCGGGCGTGAACCCGCGCGGGCTGGCGACGAACGTCTACTTCGAGTACGGGACCTCGACGTCCTACGGCACCCGCACGCCGCCGCAGGCGATCGGCGCGGGCACCTCGACCGTCTCGGTGAGCGCCGCGATCGGCGGCCTGCGGCCGAACACCCGCTACAACTTCCGCGCCGTGGCCACGAGCGCCGCCGGCGTGGCGCGCACGAGCAACCGCACGTTCACGACGCCGCGCGTGCCGACCGGCGTCGCGATCACGCCGTCGACCGTCCGGCCGACCTGGGGCAGCGGCCTCACGATCACCGGCACGGTGAGCGGCTCCGGCACGACACCGGTCGCCGTGGAGAAGCTCGACTTCCCGTTCCAGGGCGCCTGGATTCCCGTTGCGACGGCCAACTCCAGCAGCTCGGGCGCCTTCACCCTGACCGTCCCGCCGCTGTTCGCCACCACGCGCCTGCGCGTCGCCACACGCACCCCGAACGTGGTCACCAGCGGCGTCTCCACCATCAACGTGGCCGTCAAAGTGGGGCTGAAGACGAGCCGTGTCTCCACCCGCCGTACCCGGGTGACGGGCACGATCTGGCCATCGGTGCCCAGTGGCCGGGCCTCGCTCCAGCGCCAGTCGCGGAGCGGTCGCTGGATCCCGGTGACGCGGACGAACGTGTCCGCGCTGTCCGGCGACCGCTCCCGCTACACCTTCACGTTCACGCGCTCGCGCAGCCGCACCATGAACTACCGCGTCGTCGTGAACCCGCGCGACAACGGCCTGCACGTGTCCGGTACGAGCCGCGTCGTCAGCGTGAAGCGCGCGCGTCCTTGATGTCGTGCAGCCGGCGGTCGAGGGCGCGCAACAGCGTGGCGCGGTCCTCGCCGTCGGTGGGATGGACGGCGGCGACGACGGTGAGTGAGACCGGGCCGTCGCCGGCGTCCACGCGCAGACCGGCGGCGCGCAGGGTCTCGCTGAGCCGCTCGGCGGTCTCGGCGCCCGCGCCCGGGGCCACGAGCGCGAACTCGTCGCCGCCGATGCGGGCCAGGCAATCACCGGAGCGCACCGCGGCCGAGGCGTGCGCGGCCAGCTCGCGCAGGACGCGGTCGCCCGTGGTGTGGCCGAAGCGGTCGTTGATCTGCTTGAAGTAGTCGATGTCGACCAGCGCGGCGGTGAACGTACGGTCGTCCGCGAAGGCGGCGTCCAGCGCCTCGTCGAATGCGCGCCGGTTCGCGAGCCCGGTCAGCGGGTCCACGCGCGCGATCCGGTGCTGGTGGCGCTCCGCCGCGACCAGGCGGCGCTTGAGGAACTGGATCGTGGCGACCAGGCCGACGTAGGCGACCGCGTACGAGATCGTGCGGTGCACGAGCATGTGGCCCTGGTCACCGGCCAGCAGCGGGGAGGCGTAGGTGAGGATCTCGACGGCGCCGAGCGGGACCGCGTAGCGCAGCGGGAAGAAGTAGGCGACGTAGAGCATCGGCAGCACGAGCACCGGGCCGAGGTAGGCGTCGGCGCCACCCGTGACGTAGAGGGCCGTCGCGACGAGCGGCTGGCAGGCCACGACCGTGATCGCGTGGCCTTCGATGGAGACCCTGTGCCAGGGGATCAGCCGCGTGATGCAGGCGACGGAGTAGGCCGCCGTGAAGCCGGCGAGGCCCCAGAACAGCGCGTCATGACCGTCGGGTGCGCCGGGCACGAAGCGGCACACCACCGCGACGACCGTCGCGGCGAGCCAGAGCAGCCCGGAGACCGGACCCATGAGGCGGCGTTCTTCTTCCACACCTCGTTACATCGGCCCGGTGCCCGCCGTCTTGACGCGCCCGCGCTCCCGCGCCCGCCCGTCGTACCCGGAATCCTTGGCCGTGGGCCGTTTGCTGGCGGAAAGCGTTCTCCACACGGAGGGCCGCGTGGTGTCGCAGGCAGCGACACCACCGCGCAGATCACCCCATCAGTCCGCGTCTTCGGGCACCAGCCAGATGGCGCCGAGCGGCGGGAGCGTGACGTCGGCGCTGAACGGCTGGCCGTGCCAGCCCTCGCCCTTGGCCTCGATGCCGCCCATGTTGCCGACGCCCGAACCGCCGTAGACCGTCGCGTCGGTGTTGAGGAGCTCCTTCCAGCGACCCGGCCGCGGCAGCCCGATGCGGTAGTTCTCGCGCGGCACCGGCGAGAAGTTGCCGACGAACATGGCCACCCGCTCGGAGTCCTTGGTCCGGCGCGCGAACGCGATCACGTTGTCGTCGGCCGCGTTGGCCTCGGTCCACCAAAAGCCGGTGCCGTCGAAGTCCATCTCCCACAGCGCCGGTTCGGCCTTGTAGGCCTTGTTGAGGTCGCGCACGAGCGACTGGATGCCGCTGTGCTCGGGGTTCTCGAGCAGGTGCCAGTCCAGCGAGCGCTCCTCGCTCCACTCGGCCTCCTGCGCGAACTCCTGGCCCATGAACAGCAGCTTCTTGCCGGGGTGCGCCCACATGTAGGCGTACAGCGAGCGCAGGTTCGCGAGCTTCTGCCAGCGGTCGCCCGGCATCTTGGTCAGCAGCGAGCCCTTGCCGTGCACGACCTCGTCGTGCGAGAGCGGCAGGATGAAGTTCTCCGTGAACGCGTAGACCAGGCTGAAGGTCAGCTCGTGGTGGTGGTAGCGGCGGTAGATCGGGTCGTTCTGGAAGTACGACAGCGTGTCGTGCATCCAGCCCATGTTCCACTTGAAGCCGAACCCGAGCCCGCCCAGGTACGTGGGCCGTGAGACGCCCGGCCACGCCGTGGACTCCTCGGCGGCGGAGATCACGCCGGGCTCGCGCGCGTGCACGACCTCGTTGAACTCCTTCAGGAACTGGACGGCCTCGAGGTCCTCGTTGCCGCCGTACTCGTTCGGCACCCACTGACCCTCTTCGCGCGAGTAGTCGAGGTAGAGCATCGACGCGACGGCGTCCACCCGGATCCCGTCGGCGTGGAACTCCTCGAGCCAGAACAGCGCGTTGGACACGAGGAAGTTGCGGACCTCGTGGCGGCCGTAGTTGAAGACGAGGGTGCCCCAGTCCGGGTGCGCGCCGCGGCGAGGGTCGGCGTGCTCGTAGAGCGCCGTGCCGTCGAAGCGGGCGAGGGCGAAGTCGTCGCGCGGGAAGTGGGCCGGGACCCAGTCGAGGATCACGCCGATCCCGTTCTGGTGCACGCGGTCGACGAACTCGCGGAAGTCGTCGGGCGAGCCGTGGCGCGGCGTGGGCGCGAAGTAGCCCGTCACCTGATAGCCCCACGAGCCGCTGAACGGGTGCGCCATCACCGGCAGCAGCTCGATGTGGGTGAAGCCCATGTCCTTCGCGTACGCCGACAGCTCGTCGGCCAACTCCAGGTAGTTGAGCGAGCGGTTGCCCTCGAGCGGGTTCAGCCGCCACGAGCCCAGATGGACCTCGTAGATCGACATCGGGCCCTCTTGCGCGTTGGACTCCCGCCGCGCCTTCAGCCACTCGTCATCCGCCCACTCGTGTTTGGGATCGTGGACGACCGACGCCGTCTTGGGCGGGACCTCGGTCTCGAACGCGACCGGATCGGCCTTCAGGCGGATCTCGCCGTCCTGGGCGAGGATCTCGTACTTGTACTTGGCGCCGGGGCCGACGCCGGGCAGGAACAGCTCCCAGATACCGGAGGAGCCGAGCGACCGCATCGGGTGGATGCGGCCGTCCCAGTAGTTGAAGTCGCCCACCACGGACACGGCGCGCGCGGAGGGCGCCCAGACCGCGAACGCGGTGCCGGTGACGCCGTCGACCTCGGTCACGTGCGCGCCCAGGCGCTCCCACAACTCCTGGTGGCGGCCCTCGCCCAGCAGGTGGACGTCGAGCTCGCCGATCGTCGGCAGGAAGCGGTAGGGGTCCTCGACCGTGACGGTCCCGGACTCGCCGTAGTCGACCTCGAGCTTGTACTCGAGCGGCAGGTTCACGCCCTTCAGGTGGCCCTCGAAGACGCCGCCGGGGTGCACGCACTCCAGGGTCTCGTGGGTTCCGTCCGGAACGACCACCTCGACCTTGGCCGCGGCCGGGCGGAAGGTGCGGATGACCACGCCCGAGCCGTTGTCGGGGTGGGCACCGAGATATCCGTGGGGGTTCGCGTGCTGGCGGGAGACGAGCTGGTCGGCTTCACTCATGGTCGCTCGGTTGCCTTCCCTGTACGGCGGGCTCGCAAGCCCGAAGTTGGCCGTCGGCGCGCGAGTCTACGCTCCGGCGGCCTCCCACCACCGTCTGAGCGCGCCCGGGTCGCGGACGGCGTTGGTGTAGCAGTGGGTCTCACCGAGCCGCACGTGCGGGAACGGCAGCGTGTCGACCCAGCGCAGGTTGACTCCGCGCCCCTTGAGGGCATGGGCGATGGCGGCCTTGAAGACGTCCTTTCCGCCGCGCTCGGGGCCGTGCGGGTCCGCGGCCAGGAACGTCCGATTGCCGACGGCCACCCCGTTGACGGGGTTGCCGGTGGCGGCGTAGAGCCCGCCGTCGCCCGGGCCGAACAGCACCGGGAAGCGGACGACGTCGGCGTCGAGCTCGGTCTTCAGCCGCGCCGCGAGCGCGTCCAGCCCGGGCGCCATCGTGCGGCTGCCGCGGGCGACGCCGCGCTCCAGCCGCTCGCCCTTGGGCACGAGTTTCAGCGCCCCGCCCGGGTCGGCCACGGCGAGCACCCAGCCCTTGCCGGTGGTCGTCGGGATGACCGCCACGATCTCGTCGACGTGGCCGACCGCGAGCGCGGAGGTGTCGATCTCCACCACGGGCTGCTGGCCCTGGGCGGCCAGGAACTTCGACCACGCGTCGCCGGGGTCGCTGCCGACGAGCAGCTTGCCGAGCGGCGCGCCGGGCGCCGGCGGCGTCGGCTCGAGGTCGCCCGTGGCGTCGTAGTCACCCGCCACCACGCCCTTGTCGCGGCCGCGCAGCTCCTGGTACGGCCACGCCGCGCCGGCGGCGAGCCGGCCGGTCAGGCGCGGGCTCTGGACGCCGGGCGCGAGCACGGACACGCGGATCGACCCGCGCGGCGTGGCCGCGATGCCGGTCTCGAACGCGTCTTGGGCGAACACCGCGCCCTCGAAGTCGCGCACGGGCGCGGCCTTCTGCAGCGTCTTCTTGTAGGCGCGGGCGAAGCGCTGCCACGCGCGCTCGCCGTCGCCGGCGGCCTCGATCTCCTGCTCCGCGAAGCGCTTGAGGCCCTCAGGGTCCTGGCGGTAGCGCTTGAGCGAGGGCAGGCCCTTGAGCACCTCGGCCGGCTTGGTCTTCATCTCGCGCCGGATGCGCGCCCACACCGACTTGGCCTCGTCGATGCGCGCCCGCACCTCCTTCTCGGTGGGCGCGCGGCGGGCGTAGAGCGTCTGCGGCGCCTGCCGGGCGTCGGGGAACAGGACGGGCGCGACCTCGCCGGTGAGCGTGTTCGTGGCCGTCTCCCCGCCGCTCGCGACCGTGAGCGTGAAGGCCGCGCCGCCGGTGCCGGGCGCGCGGGCGACGTCCAGCCCTTCGATCCCGAGCTCGACGCCGGCGCGCAGTTCGGCGGCGGTCAGCGTGCCCGCGAACTGCGCACCGTCGCGCATCAGGCGCGCGTTGCCGGCGACGGTCACGGTGGCCGTCGCGTCGTCGGGTGCCTGCGGCCACGCGGCGACCCGCAGCGGGGTCAGGTCGGCCGCGTCCTCGGGGCCATTGACGACCGTGTCGGCCGCGTCGTGGCACTTCGCCGGCTCGTCCGGGGCGAAGCCGGTCTTGACCAGCTGGGCGAGCGGGCCGGCGCAGCGGCCGGAGTCGTCGTCGACGTTGGGAAGGAAGCGCAGCGGCGCGTCGGCCTGCAGGTCGGCGACGGGCGCTGCTTTCCTGAAGAGGGACTGTCCCTCTTTAGCAACAGCTGTCGCGTTTGCGGTCGTTGCGAGCACCAGCAACGCGGTCATGGGCAGGATTCGCATCGCTGCCCTATGCCGCGGCTCAGCGGCGTGTGACGGTCAATCTCGCGTAGCTGTAGGTCGTGCTCGGCTCGGGGATCGCCTGCGGGTCGCGCGAGAGCCGGATCGCGCGCTCGCGGGGCGCGCCCTCACACTCGTAGCGCTTTGCCAGCCGGCAGCGGCTCGTGGTCTCGATCACGATCCGGCGCGCGTCGAGGGTGCGCAGCAGCGGCTGGAAGTCGCCACGCCGCGTGTCCTCGCGGTACGCACGGCAGATGGGGCCCGTGCGGCCGCACGTCACCGGTGCGCCGCCGTCGACCGTGATCGTGACCGTCAGCGGGCCGGTGCTGCGGTAGCCGCCCCGGCCCGCGGGGCGCTCGCCCACGCGGATGCCGGTGCGGTTGTACGCGTTCGCGCTCCGGGTCTCCGTGACGCCGAACTCGGCGCCCCGTGCGCGCAGTGCCCGCGCGAGCTGCGCCGGGCCCACACCCTCGCCGGGACGGAACCGGCACAGCTCCCCGCGCGCAGTCCGCGTGCAGGGGATGCGCTCACCCTCGACGGTCACGGTGCGCTCGTCGCCCGAGAAGGGCGACTCGACGAGGCCGGTGCCGACGGCGGCCGTGCCGAACGTGAGCGTGACGAACCCCGAGACGACGAGGACACGCGGCCAGCGGCGGCGGCGCGCACGCCGGCGGGCCGCGGCGGCCAGGTCCTCGCGCAGCAGCGCGAGCTCGGGCGGGAGCGGGGTCATACGCGGCCCTCCATCTCGGTTCGCAGCGATTTCAGGCCGCGCGACACGCGCGAGCGGGCGGCCTGCTCGGAGACGGCGAGCCGCAGCGCGATCTCGTCGTAGCCGAGCCCTTCGAGCACCCGCAGCGCGATCGCCTCGCGCTGCTCGGGCGGGAGCCGGTTGAGCGCCGCGTGCAGCAGCCGCCCGGCGCCCTCGACCGCGAGCCGCTCCGCCACCTCCTCGGCGTGGTCCTCGACCCACGGCGTGAGCCGCATGCCGAGCTTGCGCCGCGCGGACACGTCGACCTTCTGCCGCCGCCAGTAGCGGTGCAGGAGGTTGGACGCGATGCCGAACAGCCACGGCCCGGCGGACCCGTCCGTCTCGTCGCGGAAGCGCCCGGCGTGACGCAGCGCCTGCGCGAACGTCTCCGCCGTGAGGTCGGTTGCCACCACCGCGTCGCCGCAGCGCGCCGCCAACCACGCCTGCACGTCCGCCGCCCAGCGGTCGTAGACCGCCACGAAGGCGTCGGGGTCGCGCTTGGAGCGGCGCAGCAGCTCGGCGTCGGTCGGGCTCACAGGGCCCTATGCCGCACGCCGAGCGTCTGTGTCACTCGGTTTCGAGCAGGCGCACGATCCCGGCGACCGGGATCGCGACCCAGTCCGGCCGGTTGTTGAGCTCGTAGCGCAGCTCGTACACGGCCTTCTCGAGCTCGAACACCGCCAGCAGCTGCTCCGTGGCCTGCTGCCCGGGCGGCAGCAAGCTGTTGTCCACGGCCCGGTGGTAGCCGGCCAGGAAGCGCTCACGCGCACGTTCCTCCCAGTCGGCCGGCGCCTCACGACCGCGCAGCAGGTGGGACCCCGCGGTGGCATAGGAGAACGACCGCAGCATCCCCGCCACGTCGCGCAGCGGCGAGCGCTTGAGCCGCCGCTCCGGCAACGGCCGGGCCGGCTCACCCTCGAAGTCGAGCACCTTCCAACCTTGCGCCGAGTACATCGTCTGGCCCAGGTGCAGGTCGCCGTGGGTGCGGATCACGCGCCCGCCGACCGTCGCGTGCGCGAGCAGCGAGAGCTTCTCGCGCACGTCCTGGCCACGGCCCGCGATCGGGGCGGTCGCCTCGCTGTCGGGCAGGTCGAGGAAGACGCGCTCGATCTGCTCGTCGACGTCGGCGTACAGGATCGAGAGCGACTCCGCGGACGGCTCGACGGGCGCGAAGTCCGGATCGGAGTTGTCGGAGCCGAGCGCGCTGTGCAGCTCGCCGATCACGACGCCGAGCGCCTCGATCTTGCCCAGCAGCCCGTCCGGGTCGCTCGCGAGCTCGTCCAGCGTCATCTCCCAGCCGTCCTTCGCGCCGGCCAGGAACTCCTGCAGGATCCCGAGCGTCGCGGACACGTGGCGGCCGTCGACCTCGTACCAGCCGTGCAACGCCGCGATGTGCGGGAACTCGCGCGCCGAGAGGAAGCGCAGCAGCTCGAGCTCGGGGTTCACGCCCGGCTCGATCCTGCGGATCGCCTTCATGATCAGCTGGTCGCCGAACACGATCGAGGTGTTGGACTGCTCGACGCCGACGGGGCGGACGTGGAAGCTGTCGTCGGGCGCGTGGTCCGCGGTCCAGCGGAAGGCGAAGTCGCCGGCATCACGGTTGGCCGCCATCGCCCGCAGCAGCTCGCGACCCGTCTCGGGATCCGCCAGTGCGTCGTAGACGGCCTGGCCGCCCTTCTCGAAGATCGGCTCGCCGTCCCCGCTCGGGCGTAGAGCCAGCGGCACCTGGTAGGTCTCGTGCGTGCCGACCGGGAAGCGCGCCTCGATCAGCGCCAGCACGAGCTGCTCGGACAGCGCGACCGAGTCGACGACCTCCACGCCCGACACCTCACGCGTCTTGGACGCGAACCAGCGCTGGGCGACGACCCAGTCGTTGAGCACCTGTTCGTCGATGAAGGTGAGGTCGCTGGTCATTCCGGCTCATCCTTCACCAGTTGGAACCAATAGAAACCGCGCGGGGCGAGCGTGAGCAGGTACGGCAGCTCGCCGATGCGCGGGAAGCGCGAGCGGCCGAAGATCTCAGTCGGATGGCGGCCTTTGTGGGCCGACAGGTCCAGCTCCACGGCCTGGGCCGAGCGGGCGAGGTTGTGGACGCAGAGCATCACGTCCTCCTCGTAGGTGCGGATGTGGGCGAAGATCCTCGGGTTCGACGGCTGCAGCGGCTCGTAGGTGCCCAGGCCGAAGACGGGGTGCTCCTTGCGCAGGGCGACGAAGCGCCGCAGCCAGCGCAGCAGCGAGTACGGCGTGCGCATCTGGGCCTCGACGTTGACGGCCTGGAAGCCGTACACCGGGTCCATCAGCGGGGGCGCGTAGAGCTGCGCGAAGTCCGCGCGCGAGAAGCCGCCGTTGCGGTCGCCGCTCCACTGCATCGGAGTGCGGACGCCGTCGCGGTCGCCCAGATAGACGTTGTCGCCCATCATGATCTCGTCGCCGTAGTACAGGACGGGCGAGCCCGGCAGGCTGAAGAGGATCGCGTGCAGCAGCTCGATCTCGTCGCGGCCGCCCTCGAGCAGCGGCGCGAGCCGGCGCCGGATGCCGACGTTGATCTTCATGCGCGGGTCCTTGGCGTACTCCGCGTACATGTAGTCGCGTTCCTCGTCGGTCACCATCTCGAGCGTGAGCTCGTCGTGGTTGCGCAGGAACAGCCCCCACTGGCAGTTGTCCGGGATGTCGGGCGTCTGGGCCAGGATCTCGTAGATCGGGTTGGCCTCCTCGCGGCGCACCGCCATGAACATGCGCGGCATCACCGGGAAGTGGAACGCCATGTGGCACTCGTCGCCGTCGCCGAAGTACTCGACGACGTCGGCCGGCCACTGGTTGGCCTCGGCCAGCAGGACGCGGTCCGGGTAGAGCCGGTCGACCTCCTCGCGCACCCGCTTGAGGTACTGGTGCGTCTCCGGGAGGTTCTCGCCGTTGGTGCCGTCGCGCTCGTACAAATACGGGACGGCGTCCAGGCGGAAGCCGTCCATGCCCAGGTCCAGCCAGAAGCGCAGGACCTCGAGCATCGCCTCCTGCACCTCGGGGTTGTCGAAGTTCAGGTCGGGTTGATGGGAGAAGAAGCGGTGCCAGTAGTAGGCGCCGGCCTCGTCGTCCCAGCTCCAGTTGGAGGACTCGGTGTCGGTGAAGATGATCCGCGCCTCGCTGTAGCGGGTGGGATCGTCGGACCACACGTACCAGTCGCGCTTGGGGGAGTCCGGGCTCGAGCGCGACTCCTGGAACCACGGGTGGTCGGAGGACGTGTGGTTCATCACCAGGTCGGCGATCACGCGGATCCCGCGCTGGTGCGCCGCCTCGATGAAGTCACGGACGTCGTCGACCGTGCCGTAGTCCGGCTGGATCTGGAAGAAGTCGCTGATGTCGTAGCCGCCGTCCCTGAGCGGAGAGCGGAAGAACGGCAGCAACCAGATGCAGTCGACGCCGAGCCACTGCAGGTAGTCGAGCTTCTCGGTCAGGCCGCGGAAGTCGCCGGAACCGTCGCCGTTGGCGTCGAAGAACGCGCGGGTGTGGATCTCGTAGAAGACCGCGGTCTTGAACCACAGCGGCTGGGCCTCGAACCACTGGCCGGGATCGTTACGGGACACTGGGGTCACGGTTGCACCGAACGCGATCCTGGCAAACCTGGCCTGCATCTGTCGGTCAGCTCAAAGGTGGACGAGTCCGTCCGAGTACGGGGGCATGGCCCCTACACGACTCGCCGCGATCGCGCTCGCGACCGGCGCGAGCCTCGTCGGCGCGTCGTCCGCGCACGCCGCCGTCGCCAACTCCCACACCAACGGCATCTACACGGTGCAGGTCAACTCCAACGGGCAGTTCGGCGCCGTCACCGGCGCCAACCACCCGGACGGAGCCGGCAAGTACCTGACCTACGGCGGCTACGGCGCCCGCAACCTGGTCCACTCATACACGACCGACGCCGACTATGTGCTCGCCGCTCAGGCGAGCTCGCCGTACGCGGTCACCGTCTCGGCGATCCCGAACGGCGTGCGCCAGAGCTTCGCCGTCACCGGCGCGGACTCGCTCGGCGTCGAGCAGGACGCGGTGGTCACCGGCACGACCGCCGCGGACTCGTCCGTGACCTTCACGCTGCGCCTCACCAACACCGGCGGGTCGCCGCTCAAGCTGGGCGCGCGGACCACGATCGACTTCCTGCTCAACACCGACGACGGGCCGGTCTTCACGCCGGCCGGTGGCAGCGCGGTGGGCACGGGCGGCGCGCGTTTCCTCGACCCGACGTTCCCGACCTTCACCCTCGAGGACAACGACCAGGGCGCACCGACCCTGCGCGCGAGCTGGACGGCCAACCTCCCGGGCGGCATCTCGCCCGACATGCTCGACGTCGCCGACTACGGCTCGGCCCCCGCGACCCCGTTCATCCCCGTGCTCGCCGGCGCCACCCTTGACAGCGACAACGAGGTCCGCTGGACCTGGGGCCGCGATCTCGCCCACGCGCTCACGCTCGATCCGGGCGAGGTACGCGAGCTGGCGATCAAGTCCACGCTGGCCTCCGCCGCCGCGCCGGTCAACACCGTCGCGCCGAGCGTCGCGGGCACGGCCGAAGTCGGGCACACGCTGACCGGGACCCCCGGCACGTGGACCGCGCCGCCGCTGACGAGCTACGGCTACGCCTGGCTGCGGTGTGACGGGGCGGGCGCGAACTGCTCGCCGATCGCGGGCGCGAACGCGCTGACCTATACGGCGACCGCCGGCGACCTCGGCTCCACGCTCCGTCTGCGCGAGACCGCCGCCGGCGTGGATGCGGACTCCGCCGCGACGGCCGTCGTCAGCGCCGCTCCCACCCCGACCCCGACCCCGACCCCGCCGGCGCCCACCCCCACGCCCGAGCCGCCCGCGCCGACCCCGACGCCCACGCCCGAGCCGCCCGCGCCGACCCCGACGGCCACGCCGGAGCCGCCCGCGCCGGTCGTCACGCCGACCCCGGTCGCGCCGCCGAAGTTCACGGTCAGCGTCGGCGACGCGGGTGACACGGCCAAGACCGCGACGGTCGCCGCTTCCGCCGGTGGCGTGGACGTCGGCTGCAAGGTCACGGGCACGGTCCTGAAGTCCTGCAAGGTCGACCTGTACGCCGAGGCGCGCCGCGGCGTCGCGACGGCCGCGAGCGTCGTGCTGATCGGCACCGGCACGGCCGCGCCGGACAAGGCCACGGGCGCCCTCGAGGTCCGCGTCGAGCTCAACGCCACGGGTCGCGCGCTGCTGCGCCGCTCCCCGCGCGGGCTCGCGATCCAGGTGAAGATCACCGGCCGCCCGAGCACGGGCGCGGCGTTCGAGGCGACCCGCAGCGCGCGGCTCGTCCCGGGTGACACGTCGTCCGTGGCGGCGCGCTTCGCGATCGACAGCGCGAAGCTCACCGCCGCCACCAAGCGCTCGCTGGCCACGCTCGCCCAGCAGGCGAAGGGCGCCAAGCGCGTCACCTGCGTCGGGCACACCGAGCCGTCGCTCTCCGGCGCGCGCTATGACCGCAAGCTCGGGATCGAGCGGGCCAAGGTCGTCTGCGCCTTCCTCAAGACACGCGGCGTGAAGGCGACCTTCAAGACGGCCTCCAAGGGCGCGACCGCGCCGGCGGCGAGCAACGCGACCCCGATGGGCCGCGCGCTCAACCGTCGCGTCGTCGTACAGCTCGTGCGCTAAAGCACCTTGAACAGGTGGAACTGCTTCCCGACCACGTGCGGGTTCAGTTCCACGTAGTTCTGGCCGATCCGCCAGTCGTAGTGGTTGCCGGTGAACTGATCCTCGACCACGAAGACCGGCGGTAGGCCGAGGAGCGCCGGGATCGTGACCAGCCCGGACTGCTGGTTGTGGGGGTCCAGGTTCGTGACCGTGATGATCGTGTTCCCGGGCTCCTGCTTGGCGTAGGCGAAGATCTGGTCGTTCTGCGCGTCCAGCCAGAAGACGTTGCTCAGGTGCTGCAGGGCGACGTTCTCGTGCCGGATCTCGTTGAGCCGGCGCATCATCGGCAACAGCGGGCCGTCGAGCTTGCGGTCCTTGATCTCGTACTTCTCGGAGTTCAGGTACTCCTCGCTGCCCTCACGGACCGGCACGTTCTCGAAGTGCTCGTAGCCGGAGTAGATGCCGTAGCTCGGCGACAGCGTGCCGGCGAGGACGAGGCGGGTGACGAACGCGGGCGGCCCGCCGTGCACGAGATAGGCGTGCAGGATGTCCGGCGTGACCGGGAAGAAGTTCGGCCGGAAGTACTCCTTCTCCTCACCCCAGGCGAGCTCGTTGAAGTACTCGAGCATCTCGTGGCGCGAGTTCTTCCACGTGAAGTACGTGTAGCCCTGGGTGAAGCCGAGCTTGGCCAGCTCGCGCATCACGGCGCGGCGCGTGAAGGCCTCGCTCAGGAAGACCACGTCGCGGTCGACCTTGTGGACCTCCTTGATGATGTACTCCCAGAACGCGAACGGCTTCGTGTGCGGGTTGTCCACGCGGTAGCACTTGATGCCCACGTCCACCCAGTGCAGGAAGACGTCGCGCCACGCCTCCCACAGCGACTGCCAGTCCTCGCTGTCCCAGTTGAAGTTGTAGATGTCCTGGTAGCGCTTGGGCGGGTTCTCGGCGTACTTGAGCGTGCCGTCCGGGCGCTGCTGGAACCACTCGGGGTGCTCGGTGAGCCACGGGTGGTCGGCGGAGGCGTTGAGCGCGATGTCGAGCGCGACGTCCATGCCGTGCTTGTGCGCGGTGGCGCACAGGTCGCGGACGTCCTGCTCGGTGCCCAGCTCGGGGTGGACGGCGAAGTGACCGCCCTCCTTGCCGCCGATCGCGTACGGGCTGCCGGGGTCGTCCGGGCCGGCGACGAGCGAGTTGTTGCGGCCCTTGCGCTTGTTGACGCCGATCGGGTGGAACGGCAGCAGGTACAGGACGTCGAAGCCGAGGTCGGCGATGTCGGGCACGATCGCCTCGACGGCCTTGAAGCCGCCCCAGCTGCGCGGGAACAGCTCGTACCAGGCGGAGAAGCGGGCGCGGACCCGGTCGACCTCGACGACGATCGGCTTCTCGAGGCTGGCCGCGCCCTCGCGCTCCTGGGCCTCCTCCATGGCCTGGAAGAGCTCCGGGCCGAGCGCGACGTCGAACTTCTGATGGATCTCGGCGTCGGACTCGAGGACGCCGATCGCGTACTCGATGCTCGACTTGGCCTCATCCTTCGCCTTCTCCAGCGCGCGCTTGAGGAAGATCACCCCCTCGGACAGCTCGGACGTCAGGTCCTCGTCGAGGTCCGCGGCCACCTTGCGGCGCAGCTCGTCGTGCCAGGTGGCCCAGCGGTCGGTCCACGCCTCCACCGTCCACTGCCAGGTGCCGGGCGTCTCGACGGTGAACTCCGCCGCCCAGCGGACCCCGGAGACGTGCGCGTCGACCGCGCGCATCTCCGTCTCCAGCCAGCGCCGACCGCCCGGCGCCTTGTATTTCACGACGGCCTTGATCTTCTCGTGTCCGTCGCGGAAGACGTCGGCGGAAACGGCGACCGTGTCGCCTACGGTGCGCTTGACGGCGTACCGCCCGTTGTCGAGGACCGGCGCCGGCTTTGCGATCCTGATCCGGCGCGGGCGTTCACTGCGCTTCGGTGCGGGCATCTCAGTCGCGGAGTATCCGACAAGGCGATCACATGAACCTTCCTCGTACATCCGGGGTGCTGCTGCACCCGACCTCACTGCCGTCCGGACGTCTCGGTCCGGAGGCCTTCGCCTGGGTCGACTGGCTGGCTGCAGCCGGTCAGACGTGGTGGCAGATGCTGCCGCTGTCCCCGCCCGACAAGCACGGCTCGCCGTACAAGAGCGCGTCCGCGTTCGCCGCCTCACCCGCGTTGCTCGCCGAGCCCGACGCGCCCGTCACCGACGCCGAGCGGGACGCGTTCCGCGCCAAGGCCTCGGACTGGATCGAGGACTGGATCGCGTTCGCGGGCGAGTCCGCGTTGGACGATCAGGTCCGCTTCGACCGCGAGTGGGCCGAGCTTCGCCGCTATGCCGCTGACCGTGGCGTCCGTCTGATCGGCGACGTCCCGATCTACGTCGCGCCCGATTCCGCCGACGAGCGCGCCCACCCCGAGATCTTCAAGCCCGGCTTCGTCGCGGGCGTCCCGCCGGACGCCTTCACCGAGGACGGCCAGCTCTGGGGCAACCCGGTCTACGACTGGCCGGCGCTGCAGCGGCGCGGCTACTCGTGGTGGATCGCACGGCTGCGGAGGATCTTCGAGCTCTTCGACCTCGTGCGGATCGACCACTTCCGTGCCTTCACCGCCTACTGGGCGGTGCCGGAGGACTCGCCGGTCGCGTCGGCGGGCACCTGGAAGCGCGGCCCGGGCGCCGCGCCGCTGCTCGCCGCCCGCGAGGCGCTGGGCGGGCTGCCGGTGATCGCGGAGGACCTCGGCGTGATCACGCCGCCGGTCAAGGCGCTGCGGGAGTCGCTGGGCCTGCCGGGCATGGCCGTGCTGCAGTTCGGCTTCACGCCGGGTGAGCGCGACACCCAGCACGTGTGCTCGAACCACGAGGAGAACCAGGTCGTCTACACCGGCACGCACGACAACGACACGATCCGCGGGTGGTACGACGGCCTCGGCCCCGAGCAGCTCGCGCTGGTGCAGGAGGCGTGGGACGAGTACGGGATCTCCGAGGACGAGCCGCACTGGGGAATGATCCGGTTGGCGCTCGCCTCCCCGGCCCGGCTGGCGATGGTGCAGCTGCAGGACGTGCTCGGGCTCGGCAACGAGGGACGCATGAACCAGCCGGGCACCGCGGGCGGGTGGGGCTGGAAGCTCGACGAGCTCCCGTCTGCGGATCTGGCGCGGCGGCTCCGCGCCGCGACGGAGGCCGCCGGCCGATCGGTCAGTTGACCCCCGTATAGGTGGTCAAGTGACCGATCAGCGCTCGTGGACGAGCGGCGCCTGCCACGCGGTGGCCGGGTCCTCCCGGATCACGACGTCGCACACGATCGCGGAGATGTTGTCCCGCGCGCCCGACTCGAGCGCGAGCGCGATCAGCCGGTCCGCGCACTCGCCGCGGTCGGCGTGGCGGAGCAGCAGCTCTCGCAGGGTGTCGAAGTCGACCACGTCGGACAGGCCGTCCGAGCACAGCAGCAGGCGGTCGCCGAACATCGCGGGCAGCAGTTGGGTGGACGGGCGGCGCTCCGGGTCGCCGTCCAGGGCGTGCATGACGACGTTGCGGGCCGGGTGGCGCCTGGCCTGCTCGGGCGTGAGGTGGCCGGCGTCGATCAGGTCCTGGACGAGGCTGTCGTCGCGCGACAGCTGCGTGAACTCGCCGGCGCGCAACAGGTAGGTGCGCGAGTCGCCGATGTTGGCGATCACGTAGGTGCCGTCGTTGGACAGGGCGACCGCGGTCAGGGTCGTGCTCATGCCCTGCATCTGGGGGCGGGCGCCGGCCATGAAGCCGATCGACTCGTTGCCCATCGTGATCGCGTTCTCGAGGGCGGCGTCGAGCGGAATGTCCAGCCGGCTCGTGTCGAAGTGGGCGAGGGAGTTGACGATCCGCTGGCTCGCGACCTCACCGGCCGCGGCGCCGCCGACGCCGTCCGCGACCGCCGCGAGCTTCGAGCTCGTGTAGACGGCATCTTCGTTGTTCGCCCGTCGCCCGATGTCATTACGGGCGGCGCATTCGAGCGCCAAGGCCGGCATGGCGGCATCGTAACCCTGCCGGCGTCAGTTGTCAGCGCGCCTTTAGAACGGGTCGTTGTCGAGCGGGAAGAAGACGGGCGCGGGCTCGGACTCGCCGCCGGGGAACGAGCGGTAGCCCATCAGCCCGAAGCGGATGCCGCCGAGGCCGCCGCGCGGGACCCGCACGCGCGCCGTGTAGCGGCCGCGGTCGCCCTTGCCGTAGGCGCGGGTCGGCGCGCCGGAGCCCTTGCTGCGCAGCCGCACGAACAGCTCACCGGCGTCGAACGGCCGGCCGCTGTCGCGGATGTAGAGGCGCCACTTGACCGTGATCTCGCTGCCGGCCCGGGCGTTCAGGTCGAGGCGGCTCTCGAGGCGCGCCCGGACGCCCTCCTTCGCAGTCGCGGCGGGCGCGAAGAGCAGCAGCGCGAGGATGGTCGCGGCGATGACCCGCATACCGCTTGTACACCGCGCGACGGATTCGGTTCCCGCAACCGTGCGGTTGCGGTACGATCGCGCCGTGAACGTCCTCGCGCTGTACGACATCCACGGCAACATCGACGCGCTCGAGGCCGTGCTGGCGGCCGCGCCGGACTTCGACCTGGTGCTCGTCGGCGGCGACGCGGTCCCGGGCCCGTTCGCCGCCGCGACGCTCGACCGGCTCGCGCAGCTGCCCACGCGCTGGGTGCGCGGGAACGGCGAGCGCGAGACGGCGAACGCGCCCGCGGCTCCGGCGCCCGAAGACCTGGCCGCCGTGACCGCGCGGCGCAGCGCCGACGAGCTCGGCGACCGCGCGCAGCCGCTCGGCGAGCTCCCGCTCACGACCGAGATCGACGGCGTCCTCTACTGCCACGCCACGCCGCGCAGTGACGAGGAGATGCTCACGCGCATCAGCCCGGACGAGCGCTACGCCGAGGCGCTGGCCGGAGCCGGGCCGCTGGTGGTCGCCGGCCACACGCACCAGCAGCACGACCGCACCGTCGGCGGCACACGCTTCATCAACGCCGGCAGCGTCGGTCTCCCGTACGAGGGCGACGGCGCCGCGCGCTGGCTGTGGGTCGCGGACGGCGTTCCCGAGCTGCGGGGCACCGCGTACGACGCGGCTGCGGCGGGCCGGCGGATGCGAGCGATCTGGCCGGACGTGATATCGGTGGACGCGGCGCTCGTGGAGCCCGTCGCACCCGACGAGATCACTGCGATCTTCGAGCAGCGCGCTCGACCAGCGACTTAGGCGCGATCTCGGCGTACGCGTCCTCGATCGCGCCCGCGATCTCGTTCCAGTCGAGCCCGCTGTCCAGGTTCACGCCGATCCAGCCGCGGTGGCCGACGTACGGCGGCCGGAAGTAGTGGCGAGGCTCGCCGGCGACGAGCGTCTCCTGCATCCCTTCCGGCGCGGCGCACCAGAGCGCGAGCCGCCCGTCGTGGTGGTGGTTGTCGTGGAAGGAGACGAACGTCTTCTTGTCGCGCACGAACCACGTCGGATGGCCGTGGCTGAGCCGCTCCGTCACCTCGGGGAGCGCCAGGCAGATCTCGCGGACGCGGTCGAGCTCCGAGCTCACGAACCGGCAGTCTGCCAGTAACGCCTGAGGTCGGAGATGCTCGCGAGGCCGAGCCGGCTCGCGGTGTCGGTCTTGGTCACGAATACGTTGCGGTCCTGCGCGCGGGAGGCGCGCAGCGGCTCGACGTCGATGCGGGCGAGCGTCCGACGCAGGCCCGCCCGCAGCCGCTCCGGCTTCGTCCCGACCAGGTAGCGCAGCAGCGAGCCGCTATAGGCCGGATACAGGTCGATCTGGTCCCGGCGCAGCTTGCGCACGGCCTCGGGGCGCAGCCCGCCGACGGCGCGCACGACGACGCGGAAGCCGCCCGCGCGCAGCGCCTCGGCGTACAGGTGCGCGAGCGTCTCGTTCTCGTCGAACGCCATGTAGCCGACGACGATCCGCTTGCCGGGGCGCCGCGCGGCGCTTCCGCCCAGGCCGTTCGCGTCGATGAACTCGCCGCCCACCGCCTCCGGCATGCGGCCGTCGATGACGTGCTGGTTGAGCCCGCGCAGCGCGAGCGTCGTGAGCACTGCGGACGCCGCGTTCAGCCGCCGGCGCAGCGCTCGCGCGGCGCGCGCGCCGTAATCGCGCAGCAGCTGGCGGCGGATGACCGGGACGACGTGGTCGTCGTAGATCATCGAGCGGTCGTCGCGCAGCGTGACGATGTCGGGCCGGGACACCTGCGGGTTGGACGAGAACGCGATCGCCACCTCGGCGCGGCCGTCGTCGAGCGCGGAGATGCCGGCGTCGGCGACGGTCAGCGGAACCAACACTGAACGCACGTCAAGTCCGTATACGGACCGCAGGCCCACCGCGCAGCCCGAGTTGGTGAGGCAGTCGGCGGGCGCTGCGAGGCGCACCTGCTGCGCCTGCGCGGGCGTGGAGCAGAGCCAGATCCCGAACGCGACGAGCAATACCGAGCACCGCATGCCCCAACCCTAAACGGTTGACATAGTGAACATCTAGATGGGTAGGCTCGCGCTGAGCAGGAGGTGCCCCATTCCCGGCCGGACCGCAAGCTTGGTTGTTGCCTTCGCGCTCGCGACTGCTCCGGCGTCGGCCGCCCCGACCGACGCGCTGCAGGGCGAGCAGTGGGCCGTCGCACCCGGAACCGTCTTCGACCTCCCGGGCGCCTGGGCGCTGGCCGCAGGCGCCGGGGTGACCGTCGCGGTCGTGGACTCCGGCACCCGCCTCGACCACGCCGACCTCGCCCCGAACGCGTGGACGAACTTCGCCGAGGTACCGGGCAACAACGTCGACGACGACGCCAACGGCTATGTCGACGACGTCCACGGCGTCGACCTCACGACCAAGGGCGCCGCGCAGGACCTCCACGACGGATACGGGCACGGCACGCACGTGGCCGGGACGATCGCGGCGGCCGCGAACGGGCGCGGCGTGGTCGGCGTGGCCTACCGGGCGAAGATCATGACCGTCAAGGTCCTGGACGACCAGGGCGGCGGGACCACCGGCGGCGTCGCCGAGGGCATCCGCTACGCAGCGGCGATGGGCGCGCGGATCATCAACCTCAGCCTCGAGGGCAACGTCGACGACCCGCGCATGCGCACCGCGATCGAAGCCGCCGCGGCCGCGAACGCGCTGATCGTGTGCTCGGCCGGCAACAGCGGCGTCAACGTCGACCAGCAGCCCGTCTACCCGGTCGCCATCCCCGCCTCGAACGTGGTCGGCGTCGCCGCGACCGAGCCCGACCAGGGCCGTTCGCTGCCCGACTTCTCCAACTACGGCCGCCTGACCGTCCCCGTCGCCGCTCCCGGCGTCGAGGTGATCTCGACCTCCAAGTCGGGCGGCTACGAATTCAAGTCCGGCACGTCGATGGCGGCGCCGCACGTGGCGGGCGTCGCCGCGCTGATGGCGTCGGTCGCGCCCCACCTGCCGGCGGCGGAGCTGCGCGCGCAGCTGCTCCAGCACGCCACGCGCGGGTCCGTCCCGGTCAGCGCGGGCTACGTCGACGCGCTCGGCGCGGTGCTCGCCGCCAGTGGAACCGCGAGCTACGACCGCAGCCAGCCGCCGTCGCTGCGCGTGCTGAGCGCGACCCGCAAGGGCCGCACGACCCAGGCCCAGCTCGCCGTGCTCGGCGCGGCC
Source organism: Solirubrobacter deserti (assembly GCF_027587175.1). GTDB lineage: Bacteria > Actinomycetota > Thermoleophilia > Solirubrobacterales > Solirubrobacteraceae > Solirubrobacter > Solirubrobacter deserti. The sequence continues at coordinate 9,152 of NZ_JAPCID010000053.1, read as the reverse complement.
GGAAGCGTCGCCCGCATCGAGCTGCGCCTCGACGGCCGCCGCGTCGCCCAGCTGCGCGGCGGCCGCACGGTGCTCAACGTGCGCCTGCGCAATCGCGCCGGCCGCCGCCTCGCGGTCTACGCCCTCGCCGCCGACGGCCGCCGCCTGTCCCGGGCCAGCGCCCGCGTCCGGACGCTGCGCTCCGGCAAGCGCCACGTGGGCACGGGCGGCGGGATCGGAGGCGCGGTATGGGTGGGCTGAGCGGCGCGAGCGGCGCGGCCCCCTCGCCCGGCCCGGCCCGCGGCCGCGGCGCCGCCCTCAAACGTGCGCGCCGGCTGCTGGGTGCGGCGACGGTTGCATCTCTCCTCCTCACGCCGTCGCCGGCGCCCGGCGCGGCGCGCACGATCACGATGAGCGGGGCGAGCCCGGCGCAGGCCGTCGTGGCCGACCTCGCCTACTTCTACCGGCGCGAGCGAGCCGACGCGCCGCGGTTCTCGCTCGTGGGCGGCGGGACCGGCATCGGGATCGCGGACGCGGCGCGCGGAATCGTCGACGCGGGCCTGTCGGGGCGTGGGCTCGAGCCCGGGGACCCGCCCGGGCTCACGTTCACGCCGCTCGCGCGGTCGGCGATCTGCCTGGTCACGAACCCGGCCAACCGCGTGCCCAACCTCACGCGCGCGCAGCTGCAGCCGCTCGTCTCCGGCGCGACGACGAGCTGGGCGCAGATCGCCGGCGCGCCGCGCCGGGACGCGATCGAGCGGGTCACCTTCGACGTCACCTCCGCGGCCCGCAACGTGTTCCTGACGACGTTCGTCGACCTCGCGACGCCGCTCGCGCCCGCCACCACCTACACCGCCTCGGCCCAGGTCCGCGACCACATCGCCGCGACCCCGGCCGCCTTCGGGTACGTCGACCTCGAGTTCGCGCGCCGCCTGCACGCCGTGCCCTATGAGGGCGTCCCGTGCACGCGCGCGACCGTGGCCGACGGCTCCTATCCCGCGCGGCGCACGCTCGGGTTCGTCACGCGCGGGCGCCCGGCCGGCGCGCTCGCCCGGTTCCTCGCCTGGATCAGGACGGACGCCACGGCCCGGCGCGTCATCGCGTCCCGCTACGTGGTCCCGTAGCTACGCTCAGTGGCCGCGTATGGCCGCCCCGCCCACAGAGCACGAGATCCTCGACGTCAACCGCCGCTACCACGACGTGGCGGCCGAGACGTACGACTCCAAGTGGGGCATCTCCTTCGGCGAGATCGGCCACCAGCAGGTGCTCGGCAAGCTGGCGAAGCTGCTGGGCCCGAACCCCGGGCCGTTCGCGCACTCGCTCGAGATCGGCGCCGGCACCGGGTACTTCAGCCTCAACCTGCTGCAGACCGGCGTGATCGAGCAGGCCACCTGCACGGACATCAGCCCGGGCATGCTCGCCACGCTCGAGCACAACGCGCACGAGCTCGGCCTCGAGGTCGAGACCGCGGCGTGCGACGCGACGCAACTCCCGTTCGAGGATGCGTCCTTCGACCTCGTCCTGGGTCACGCCGTCCTGCACCATCTGCCGGACCTCGACCAGGCGTTCCGCGAGTTCCACCGCGTCCTGAAACCGGGCGGCACGCTGTTCTTCGCCGGCGAGCCGTCCCGCCAGGGCGACAAGCTCGCCGCGATCCCGAAGCGGGCCGCGGTCAAGGCCGCCCCGCTGTGGCGCCGCGCGGTCAAGGCGCGCCCCGCGCCGCAGCACCAGGGCGCCGACGAGGACGAACACGCGCTGGAGGCCGTCGTCGACGTACACGCCTTCGTCCCGGCCGACCTCAAGCGGCACGCGGCCGCCGGCGGCTTCACCGACGTCGAGGTCCGCGGCGAGGAGCTGCTCGCGAACTGGTTCGGCTGGTTCAACCGCACGCTCGAGGCGAGCGCCGAGCCCAAGGACGTCCCGTGGGGCTGGATCCAGTACGCCTACAAGGGCTACATCCTGCTCCAGCGCGTGGACCGCTCGCTGCTCGAGCCCCGCCTGCCGCCGCAGCTGTTCTACAACCTCATGCTCGCGGCCCGCAAACGCGCGTGACGCCACCCGACCAGCACCCGCCCGGCCCGTTCGACATGCTGCGCGACCGGCGGGCGCTGGCGGACACCGCGCTGGCGCCGCTGGCGTTCGTGATCGTCTACACGATCACCAAGGAGGTCAACCTGGCGGCGGCCGTGGCGGTCGGCATCGGGATCGCCCTGTTCGTCGAGCGGCTCGTGCGCCGCAAGTCGGTGATGAACGCCGTCGGCGGCCTGCTCGGCACCGGCCTGGCCGCATTCATCGCCGTCCGCAGCGGCCAGGCCGAGGGCTACTTCGTCCCGAAGATGCTCCAGCAGCTCGGGCTGTGCGTGATCTTCGCCGGCTCGGCACTGATCCGGCGCCCGCTCGCGGGCTTCATCGTCGCGACGCTCTACCGCGCCGAGCCGGGGTGGCCGCAGCAGCCCGCCGTGCGCCGCGTGATGACCGAGTACACCCTCGCCTGGGCCGCGCTGTTCGGCCTGCGCGCCGCCATCTACGCCTACCTGATCTACATCGGCAACGTCGAGGCGCTCGGCGTCGCGTCGATCGCGATGGGCCTGCCCGCATTCGGCCTGCTGCTGTTCATCGGCTACCGCTACGTCCCGAAGCGGCTCGAACAGCTCGGCGCACCCGACCCGCGGCACCCGAAGCCCGAGCCAGCCCCTTGAGCGTCCGGTACACGTAGCTCCAGTCGCCCTGCAGCGTGCGCAGCCGCGTGCGCTCGCTTGGCGCGATCAGGGCCGAGGGCCGCACGCGCACGGCCATCCCGTCCGCCGCGAGCACCGCCAGCGCACGCTCGGCGATCGCCACCTGACCGAACGCCGTCGGGTGCACGCGGTCGGCCATCACGTGGTTGCGCGCGCCGAAGTCGCGTAGGTCGAGCACGAGCGCGCCAACGTCCGCGGCCACGCGCAGGATCGCCGCGTTGCCGGCCGCGATCCCGCCCGCGCGCGGAAGTCCGAGCCCGTCCGGGATCGTCACCACCAACACCCGCTCGCACCGCTGCGCGAGGAACGTAGCGACCGACGCGTACGCGGCCTCGAACGCCGCCGCGTCGAAGCCGGGCACCCGCACGTCGTTGACGCCCGCGTACAGACAGCCGACCGCGTACCGGGCTTCAGGCAGCGCCGTGCGCTCCAGGAACGCCGGCACCTGCATGTCCGCGACGTCCCCGACCCGCGCGCCGTCGACGGCGTAGCCCGTGTACGGCAGCCCGAGCCCGCGGGCCGTCCACAGCGCCCACGACTGCAGCGCGACGCCCCACTGCAGCTCCCCGCCACCGTTGGTGATCGAGTCGCCGAAGGCGAGAACGCCCGCGTTCACTTCACCTTGAACTGCGCGCTCTTGGTCAGCCGACCGACGGTGGCGGTCACCCGGTAGCTGCCGCGCGAGAGCTTCTTCCCCTTGGCGGCGCGCAGCGTGAGGCTCTTGAGGCTGATCGACGCCGTGACCGACTTCGTGGTCACCCGGCGCCACTTGCGCCCGATCTTGCGCTCGACCTTGAGCGCCACCTTCGCCGTGCGCGAGAGCCGGATGGTGACCTTGACGGCCTTGCTGCGCGTCGGCTCGGCCTTCAGGACGGTGATCTGCAGCCCCGGGTCGGGCACGACCGTCGGCGCCGGCGTCGGGGTTGGCACGGGCGTCGGCGTGCCCGGGTTCACGTTGCCGTCGTCGTCATCGGGCGGCCGGGGCGTGGGGGTGGGCGTGGGCTGGACGATGACCGGGCAACCGTCCGCGGTCAGCGCAGACTGCAGCGGGCACGCGTCGTCCATGTCCGGGAGCTGGTCGCCGTCCGTGTTGGGGCCGCGCTCGGTCGGATCGCACCCGTCGCCGAGGCCGTCGCGGTCCGTGTCGGCCTGGTTCGCGTTGGCGAACCGCGGGCAGTTGTCCAGGCGGTCGACCTTCCCGTCCTTGTCGGTGTCGGGGCAGCCGCGGTCCGCGAGCGTGCCGGGCTCGTTGGGGCAGTCCTCCTCGGCGCCGCGGACCTCGTCGTGGTCGGGGTCGCAGCTCTGCCACGCCTTGCTCGCGGGCGGCCGGCCGAGCCGCGCCTGGGAGCCGAGCGAGCGGGCGGCGTTGAGCCGGCGGCCGCTGACCGAGATCGGGTCCAGCTCGGTGTGCCAGTCGCCGCCGTCGAGCAGCAGCTCCTTGAGCTTGGCGGGCCCTTCGAAGGTGAGCGGATCCACCGCCTCGATCAGCGCCCCCGCGGCGGCGACGAGCGGCGCCGCCATCGAGGTGCCGGGCCGGACGGCGTACGCGGACCCGCCCTCAGCCCCGCGCGCCGTCGAGGAGATGGCCAGGCCCGGGGCGAACAGATCCACGGAGGTCGCGCCGACGTTGCCCCAGCACACCGGCGCGTCGGTGTAGACGCCGCCCGGCACGCTGGTGACCGGGTCCCCCGTCATGCCGACGCAGACGACGTTCGGCGCCTCGCTCGAGCAGGGGTACACCTGACGGCCGGGCACGTCGTTGTCGTTGCCGTGGTTGCCGGCGGCGACGACGAAGAGCGTGTCGGGCGAGTCCGCGAACGCGGCCTCGAGCTCCTCGGCGGTCTTCTCCTGCTCGGAGACCGGGAGCAGTGGATCAGTCGCCAACGACACGACCGCGATCGGCAGGTCGGCCGCCCCGGCGTACCGGATGGCGGCCGTGATGGCGCGGCGGGTGGCGCTGCCGCAGTGGTTGACGGCACGGATCGGGCGGACCCGCGCCTCCGGCGCCAGCCCGGACAGCTTGCGCACCGCGATGTTCCCCGTCGCGTCCGGGTCGCCGCCCTGCGCGACGATCAGGCCCGCGATCAGCGTCCCGTGATCGGCCGTGAGGGTCGGCGCGGCGGCGCCGCACTCCTCACCGGGCAGCACGACGTTCTCCTCGGTGTCGATGCGCCCGGCGAACTTGCTGTGGCCGGCGAAGATCCGCTGATCGATGACGCCGACGGTGACGTCCGCGCCCATCGAGATGTCCCACGCCTCGGCGGCGTCGACGTCGGCGTCGTTGGTGACGAGCAGCGGCCACGTGATGTCCGGGCCCGTCGGCGTGGGCACGGGCGTCGGCGTCACCGTGGGCACGGGTTCCCCCTGCGCGGCGGCCACCCCCGGCAGCAGGCAGCAGACGGCGGCGAGCAGCACCATCGCGCACGCGAGACCCGATCGCGAATGCGTCACCCTCGTATCATCGGCCATTGCGTGGGGGCCTTGAGTGAACACTTAAGGGAAGAAAGTTGGCCGGTGCTGACAAGTGCCGCCATCGGGACATGGAGCGGCGGCCGCTTCATGCACTTCGGTGAACCCGTCGACGACGACCGGCTCGCTGCCCTCCTGCGCCCTGGTCAGGGTATCGCGACCGTCATCTCGGCGGACGCTTATGGCGCAGGGGAGGCCGATCGTCTGCTAGGGCGGGCGCTTGCCGGAGTTTCGCGCCCTGAATACACCCTCGTCGGGGCGATCGGGCACGACTTCTACGAGGGCGAGCGCGAAGGCGCCAAGGGCTTCCCGCGCTTCACCGATCCGCGGCTGCGCGGCCCGGAGCAGTACGCCGAATATGTCCGAATGGCGACAGAGCGCAGCCTCGAGCGCTGCGGCGTGGACGCCTTCGACGTGTTGCTCCTGCACAACCCCGACCACATCGGCTACACGAGCGAAGCCGTGTGGGACGCGTTGGAGGCGGTGCGCGCGGACGGGCTGACGCGTTCGCTGGGTGTCGCGCCCGGGCCCGCCAACGGCTTCACGCTCGACGTCATCGACTGCCTGGAGCGCTTCGGCGACCGCATCGACTGGGCGATGGTGATCCTGAACCCGATGGAGCCGTGGCCGGGCGAGCTCGTGCTGGGCGCGGCCGAGCGTCACGGCGTCAAGCTCATCACCCGCGTCGTCGACTACGGCGGGCTCTTCCACGACGACGTCCTCCCGGGCCACGCCTTCCCGCGCTACGACCACCGCGGCTTCCGGCCCGCAGGCTGGGTCGAGGCCGGGCGCGAGAAGCTCGAGCGGATGCGCCCGATCGCGGAAAAGCACGGGCTGACGCCGCTGCAGCTCGCCTGTCACTGGAACCTCGCGCACGCGCCGGTGCACGTCGTGGCGCCGACGCTGATCGAGGAGCCCGGCAGCTCGAAGACCATCGAGGACAAGCGGGCCGAGCTGGCGGCGGTCACGGGCCCGTCCGTGCTGAGCGCCGAGGAGGTCGCCGAGCTGCGCGCGATCGGCGACAACACGGGCTCGATGCTGCTCAAGGGCGCGACGCCCGACTTCGAGGGCGACGAGCCGCTGCCCGACCGCTGGGCGATCTCCCCGCATCTGGCCGAGCTGGCGGGCCGGTGGGGCATCGAACCCGCCCGCGACCTGGCAAAAGCGGCTTAAGGAAGCGCTCGCCCGGGCCGATGACCCAGGCGAGATGATCCGCCTCAACACCATCGGCGCCGCCGTCTTCGCGCTCGCAACCCTCGCGCTACCGACGTTCGCACTGCCGCAGGCGGACAAGGACAAGCTCACCCATCTCGACACGCGCGGCCAGCTGCAGGACGTCAACCTCGCCGAGGTCGTCGTGACCGCCCAGGCCGCGGCCGACGGCGGCGACGGCCTTCCGACCGCGTGGTGCGGCGAGGACCGCACGAGCGACAACACGGCCAACGCCGTCACGCCCCCGAGCAAGCCGCAGTTCAAGGTCGTGTACGCCTTCGCGGCCGACCGCCCGAACCGCTTCGCCGGCTGGCGCGACGCGATCCAGGCCAACGTCGCGATCGTCCAGCGCTTCCTCAGCGCCCAGGGCGGCGGCACCAAGGCCATCCGCTTCGACATGGGCACCAGCTGCGGGGCGGGCTACGTGGACATCCAGATCGTCCCGCTGCCCGGCACGCGCGCCCAGTACGCCGACAACTTCGGCGCGATCTCCGGCGCCGTCCAGCGCGCGCTCGGCACCGCCGGCGGCCCGCGCAACGCGATCGTGATCGCCGACGGCCTCGCCGGCGGCACACAGGAGTACGGCCTGGGAGAGACGATCATGGGCGCCTCCGGGGAGAAGCCGGGCAGCGCGAACGTCCACAACCGCGGCGGGCTCACCTCCATCCTCTTCTCCCGTGACGGCGCGGCGGCGCCCGGCGCCGCGCGCTGGGGCTGGTGGCCCGAGGGCTTCCTGCACGAGATGACGCACAACCTGGGCGCCGTCCAGTGGGGCGCGCCGCACTCGACGCAGCCGCGCGGCGGCTCGGCGCCGAACTACGGCCACTGCTGGCAGGGCGCCGACGTCATGTGCTACGTCGAGGACGCGGGCGCCGCGCACGCGATGCAGGTCGACTGCTCCGGCATCCCGGGCGCGATCGCGCAGAACTACGACTGCGGCCGCGACGACTACTTCAACCCGGCTCCGGCACCCGGCAGCTACCTGGCGACGCACTGGAACACCTACGAGTCCGTCTTCCTCGCCCCGTGCGGTGAGATCGCCCCGGCGTGCGGCGGCGGCGCGAACTGGGTGCCGCAGAGCCCGGCCGCGACGTCCCCGCCGACGGTCTCCGGCGCCACCCGCCGCGGCTCGACGCTCAACGCGGGCGCCGGCGCCTGGACCAACGGCCCGACCCGCTTCCAGTACCAGTGGCAGCGCCTCGCCGTCGCCGGCTGGGAGGACATCGACGCCGAGACCGACCCGACGTACACCGTCACCAGCGACGATCTCGGCCGCCGCCTGCGCGTGACCGTCGTCGCCACCAACCCGGACGGCTCGGCCGCGGCCGCGTCGAACCCGACGTCCCCGGTCGGCGCCGCGGGCGTCAACCGGGCCGCCTCGAAGACGTCCAAGAAGACCAAGAAGAAGACGTCGGTCAAGGCCAAGACCTCGACCAAGAAGAAGAAGGCGTCGGCCAAGAAGGCTTCCAAGAACAAGTCGAAGGCCAAGACGAAGACGAAGCGCTCGAAGCGGTAACAATTGCAGGGATGGCCGACTCCCTGCGCGGCAAGCTGATCCTCGCGTCGCCGGTCCTGAAGGACCCGAACTTCGTGCGCACCGTCGTGCTCATCGCCGAGCACACGGACGAGGGAGCGATGGGCCTGGTGCTCAACCGGCCGACCGGCTCGACGGTCGGCGACGCCGTCCCCGACCTCGCCTGGCTCGCGGGGGACGAGGAGCCGGTCTACGTCGGCGGGCCGGTCGCCGAGACCGCCGTGATCGTGCTGGCGGAGTTCGACCGGCCGGAGCTGGCGGGCGCGCTCGTGGACACCGACCTCGGCTTCATCGGCGCCGACGCGGACGATCCCGAGCACCTGAGCGGCGCGATCCGGCGCGCGCGGGTGTTCGCGGGGCACGCCGGCTGGGGCCCCGGCCAGCTCGAGGACGAGCTCGCCGAGGAGGCGTGGATCATCGAGCCGCCGACGCGCGACGAGATCTTCACCGCCGACCCCGACGAGCTGTGGGCGGCCGTCCTGCGCCGCAAGGGCCACCGCTACGCGCTGCTGTCGACGATGCCCGAGGACCCGTCACTGAACTGAGCGGGCGATCGCGAGCGCGCGGTCGCGGTCGCGGACGCCCTCGATCCGCAGCAGCAGCCCGTCGCGCCGCTCCACCAGCAGCGTGCTGCCCGCGATGCGCTGGTCCTCGAAGCCGAAGCCGGCCTCGGACTGGTACGCGAACCCGTGTGCGCCGGCGATCCAGAACGCCGTCGCGCCGTCGACGATCAGCCGCGTCACCGTCGCGCCCGTGCCGACCGTCTTGTCGATGAACGGCGACGCCTGCGCGCGGAACGTCTGGACGAGGACCGGCCCGTCATAGACCAGCGTGGCGGCGCGCGTGCCGTCCGGGAGCGTCGTCGCGTACACGCCGGGCTCGCCGAGCCCGCGCGGTTGCAGGACGGGGACGCCAAGGCGCTCGATCGTCGAGGGCAGGCCGAGGTTGAGCGAGGCGCCCGGCGTCGCGTTCGGCTCTGCGCGCCGGATCTCGACCGACTCGATCCCCAGCCAGTCGAACACCGTCGAGCGCGCCTCCGGCACCGCGAGGGTCCCGCCGGCGAGGGCGAGGAGCGCCGCCGCGGCGACGGCGGCCGGGCGGCGGCGCCACGCGCGGCGAGCGCGTGGCCGCGGCTCCGCCCCGCGGCGCGGCGTCACGGCGGGCGCCCGGGCCGGGGGGACGGGCCAGGCCCCGTCGGGGTCCCGCAGGGCGTGTTCGGG
>NZ_JAPCID010000052.1 GCF_027587175.1 Solirubrobacter deserti | reverse complement strand
GATCGCGACGACGGCGGCCGCGGCGAGGCCGGCGGCGGCGACCGCGAGGCGCGGCGCCCGGCGCCGACGCGCCTCGGGTGGCGTGGCGACGATGCGCGCCAGGACGTCGGCGGGCGGCGTGGTGCGGGCGTGCGCGGCGGGATCGGACTCGCGCAGCTCGAGAACGGGATCAGGCATCGGCGGGCTCCGAGAAGAAGACGAGAGGATGGGCGGGCGCGACGAGCGCGCAGGGCGGCGCGGCGGCGTCAGGCATCGGCGGGCTCCATCGGGAAGTCGAGGTCGAGCGCGGCGTCCTGCTCGCGCAGGCGGGCGGCGAGGCGGCGGCGTGCGCGGTGCACGCGCATCGCGAACGCGGGGCGGGACACTCCGGCCACGCGGGCGGCGTCGGCGAGGCTCAGGCGCTCCCAGGCGACGAGCCGCAGCGCCTCGCGGTCGGGCTCGTTGAGAGCGGCGAACGCGCGCAGGGCGGCGTCGCGTTCGGCGAGGCGCTCCGCGGGGTCGCGCCCCGTGTCCGGCGCACGCGCGGCGCGGCGGCGGCCTCCGGCGAGGTCGTCCGTGGAGGCGCCGCCCTCTCCGCGGGCCGGCGTCCGGCCCGCTTCGGTGGCCGCGGCGCCCACGCGGCGGGCGTGGCGGGCGGCCTCACGGCGGCGGTTGGCGAGCACGTGCCCGGCCGTGGCGTACAGCCAGGGCAGCGGCTCTTCGGGCACCTGGTCGAACCGCCGCCACGCGACCAGGAAGGCCTCGTTGACGACCTCCTCCGCGAGCGGCGGCTCGGCGCGCCGGAGCGCGTAACGGTGCACCGCCACGTAGTGCTCGTTGAAGAGCGCTTCGAAGCGGGCTTGGCGGCTGGGGTTCACACCCCTATCTGTCCGGCCACCCGCCCAAGTTCACAGGCCGGCGACCGCCCTACGCGATGTAGATGGGAGCTCCGACCGGGACCTGGTCGTAGAGCTCGATCACGTCCGGGATGTGCATGCGCAGGCAGCCGTGGGACGCGGCGGAGCCGATCGAGGCGTCGTCGGAGGTGCCGTGGATGCCGACGCCGTCGTAGATCCCGAGCCAGCGGGCCTTGATCGGGTTCGACGGGTCGTCGCCCGGGATGACCTTGCCGGCGAGGTCGCCCGCCCAGTCCGAGTTCGGCACGTGCCAGGCCGGGTTCACGGCCTTGTTGGCGATGTTGTAGAGCCCGGCCGGCGTGTCCATGCCGACCTTGCCGACCGCGATGCCGTACGTCTTCTCGAGCTTGAGGTTCTTGTAGAGCTTGAGCTTGAAGCTCTTGCGGTCCGCGACCAGGATCGCCGGGTACTTCGCGGCGATCTCCTTCGTGGAGACCTTGGGCTGCACGACCGTCGTCTTGACCTTGACCTCTTCGGTCTTGCCCGGCGTGAGCAGCGTCTGCTCGAGCTCCTTGGCCAGCGTGTTGTACTTCACGCGCAGGCCCGTCTTGGACGGCGTGGGCTCCTGGAAGCCCTCGCTCAGGTCCAGCTTGGCGTCCCGGGGCTTGCGGTCGATCGACTTCTGGACGCGCTTGACCAGCTTGGAGATCGCCGGCTGGTTGTAGCTGACCTCGGCCGCGAGCTCGGTGTTGACCGACTCGTTGCGCACGTTGCGCCAGGTGCGGCTGAACATGTCGCCCTGCTGCGAGCGCGCGAGCGCCTTGTCCACGGAGCCGCGGATGTCGATCCCGATGGCCGCGGCCTTCTGCGTGAGCGTGAACGTACGGTCCTTGTAGGAGACCTTCACGGGCCGGTCGAGCGGCTCCAGCAGCGCGGCGGACAGCTTCTTCTCCGCCTGCACGCGGGAGAGCCCGCCGATCGGGACGCCGTTGACCTTGACCCCCTCGGCGACCAGGTCCTTCTTGGACTGGTCGTAGAAGTAGGTGGCGCCCACGACGCCAAGGCCGAGGACCACGAGCAGAGAAGCGATGACGATCAGACGAGTACGCATGGGGCCTGGCAATGGTAAGACGCGGAGCAGTGAGTCGAGTACCCCTGCAACGAGGCTGGCTTGTCAGCCACCTTACTCGTCGCGTCGGACGCTCGGTGACCAGCGTAGGAACTCCTCGACCTCGCGCTCGTAACGATATGGCGCTTCGCCACTCTCGCGCAGTGGGGCGAGCCGCAGCGCGGCGGCGAATTCCTGCACCGTCTCGCGTGTGGTGAGGCTGAAGCGGAAGCCGCTCATCTTGAGCTTGCGGTTGTCCAGACCGCGGCCGTAGCGGAGCTGCCGGCGGACCTCCTCGGGGACCCGGATGCCGACCGCCGACCACGCCGCCGTCGCCAGGCTCGTCCCCCACGGCGGCAGCAGCGGCGCGTACGGCTTGCCGAGCAGGCTCGCGACCTCGCTCAGCACGAGCACCCCGTCCGGCGCCGCGTTGTAGACGCCCGGTAGGTCGTTCATCGCGGCGTGGTGGAGCGCGCCGACGATGTCGTCCTCGTGGATGAACTGGCAGCGCGGGTCGAACCCGAGGATGCCCGGCACCGCCGGCAGCGACAGCAGCCGTGAGTGCGACGTGTGCAGATCCGGGCCCAGCCCGTTGCAGAAGCGCAGCGTCGTGACCGTGACGTGGCGGTTGCGGGCGGCGAAGTCCTGAACGGCGTCGTCGGCCTCGACGATGTCGGACTCCAGCCGCGTCCGCGGCGGATGCGGGCGGCGCATCTGCTCGGTGAAGAAGCTCGGGTCGTCGCGCTCACAGCCGTAGTAATGGGCGCTGGACTTGAACACGACCTTGCGCACGGGCGAGTCCGGCCCGCCGCACGCGGCCAGCACGTTCATCGTCCCGATCACGTTCTGCTCGTGCGCCGCCTTGGCCGGCGCGGTGGCCGAGTCCACGATCAGCCGCGTGTCGATCACGGTGTCGATCTCCGCCGCGTGCACGATCCGGCGCAGCAGCGCGTGGTGGGTGCCGACCCGGACGAACTCCGTGCGCTCGAGCTGGCAGCTCGGGTCCTCGGTCGAGACACCGACGATGGCCTCGACCGACTCGTCCTTCTCGAGCTCCTGCGCGAGCCGGCCGCCCCAGTAGCTCGAGAGGCCGGTGATCAGGACGCGGCTCATCCCAGCCACACCGACTTGCGCTCGGCGAGCATCGCGTACAGCTCCTCCTGGATGCGGGCGCGGACCTCCTCGGCCACGGTCTGCACGAGCCCCTTGTCGTTCCACGGCTCCTCGCCCCACTGGTCGGTGGGAATCGGCTCCAGGAAGCGGATGCGGAACTTGGCGGGCAGATAGCCGGGCGCCGGGATGACCGGGAAGTAGATCAGCCGCGTGAGCTTCTGCAACGGGCGGACGTGGGCGAAGATCGGCATCGCCTCCTCGGCCCCGACGAGCGCGATCGGGACGATCGGGGCGCGCGCCCGCATCGCCGACTCCACGAACCCGCCGCGCCCGAAGCGCCGCAGCCGGTAGCGGTCCTTGTAGAGCTTCTCGGTCCCCTTCGCACCTTCCGGGAACACGAGCACGAGCTCCTCCTCGTCGTGCAGCAGCCGGTGCACGTTGGCCGGGTGCGCGGGCACCCCGCCGAGCTTGCTCACGAGCAGCGACAGCCCGGGATAGCCCTTGAAGAAGTGCTCGACGGTCAGATGCAGGTTGCGCGGGCGCGCATGCTCTTCCTTGATCGCCTTGGCGATCATCGACGCGTCGGGCGGGAGCGCGCCGGCGTGGTTGGAGACCAGCAGCGCGCCGCCGGTGGACGGGACGTGCTCGATCCCCTCGACCTCGACCCGGAACCAGTAGTGGTAGAGGAACTCGTAGAGCGTGCGGTCGAAGAAGCCCTCGACGCGCTCGGAGCGGCCCCAGTCCGTGACCTGGCGCTCGGGCTCGATGGCCGGGAGGTGGGCGCGGTGGTCGGCTGCGGGTTCGAGCTCCTTCACGTCAGATGCGGCTCCAGGCGTTGCGCGAGCGTCGGCCAGTCGGGGGCGGAGATGACGCCGGGCAGGTCCCGGTTCCACGGGTGCTCGAGCGTCGCGGCCGTGATACCCACTTCGACGGCCCGCTGCAGATTCACCGGCGAGTCGTCGATCAGCACGTCGATCTCCAGCTCCAGGCAGCGGCTGATCTTGTCATTGGAGCAGTACAGGTCGTCGTGCGGGAGGCCGATCTGCTCCAGCCACTCGGCGGTGTGCGGGTGCGCGTCGGCGGCCCGGTGGCTGGTGATGTGGATGTAGTGGCCCTGCTCGTGCCAGCGCGTGATGGCCTCGACGGCGCCCGGGTAGGGCTCGGCGGCGAGGACGTGCTCGGCCGTGTGGGTCTCGGTCACGATCACGCGCAGCTGCTCGGGCTCGAGCTTGTCGATCGCCCACGTGGCCTGGCTGTCGTACGGGAGCTCGACGCCGAAGCGGCGGCGGGCGATCTCGGCGAGCTGGTCCCAGTAGGGGTGCAGCGTCGAGTCGATGTCGATCGCGAGGCGCACGGGCGTTGGTACGGTAGCGGCGTGTCGGGGTTCCTCGGGCAGGTGCGTGCGCTCCCCGGCAATGCGCTATTCCGGCAGAAGCCGGACCCGGAGTACGCCGACGGCGACGACTCGACGTGGATGAGCGTCGACTGGCCGTCGCTGACGCACGACGTGACGGTCCTCGGCAAGCGCGTGCGGGTCGTGGACACGGGCGGCGACGGGCCGCCGCTGCTGTTCCTGCACGGGCTCGGCGGGCTGTGGCAGAACTGGCTGCTGAACATCCCGGCCTTCATGGATCGCTTCCGGGTGATCGCCCCGGACCTGCCGGGCTTCGGCGGCTCCGAGATGCCCGCGGGGCGGATCTCGATCCAGGGCTTCGCGCGGGTGATCGACCAGCTCTGCGATCAGCTGGGCATCGACTGCCCGGTGGTGGTCGGGAACTCGATGGGCGGGTTCATCGGGGCCGAGCTGGCGCTGGCGTTCCCGACGCGGGTGCAGAAGCTCGTGCTGGTCTCGGCCGCGGGGATCTCGGTCGAGCACATGTGGAAGGAGCCGGTGATGGCGATCGGGCGCCTGATGGCCGTGGGCGCCGCGCGGGTCGGCGTCAAGCAGCTGCCGGTGGCGACGCGGCCGCGCCTGCGGCGCGCGGCGCTGCAGCTCGTGGTGCGCTACCCGGAGCGCCTGTCGGTCCCGCTGGCGTCCGAGCTGGTGGTGGGCGCGGGGACGCCGGGGTTCGTCGGCGGGCTGGACGCGGTGCTCGACTACTCGTTCCGCGAGCGGCTGCCCGAGATCGAGATCCCGGTGCTGATCGTGTGGGGCCGCAACGACATCCTCATTCCGGTCGCGGACGCCTACGAGTTCGAGGAGCTGATCGGCGCCAACGCCCGTGCCGTCGTGTTCGACGACACGGGCCATCTGTCGATGCTCGAGCGCCCGTCGCGGTTCAACGGGCTGCTCGCCGAGTTCATCGATGCGTGATCGCGCCCTCGCTGGCGCTGGAGACCTGCTGGGCGTACTTGCCCAGCACGCCGCGGGTGACGGTCGGCGGCGGCTCGTAGGCGTCCAGCCGCCGGGCGATCTCCTCGTCTGAGACGTCGAGGTCCAGGCGTCGTGCGTCGACGTCGATCGTGACCGTGTCGCCCTCCTGCACGGCCGCGATCGGGCCCTTGTGGACGGCTTCGGGCGCGATGTGGCCGACCATGAACCCACGCGTGGCGCCGGAGAAGCGGCCGTCGGTGAGCAGCGCGACGCTGTCGCCCAGGCCCTCCCCCACGATCGCGGCCGTCACGGCCAGCATCTCCCGCATGCCGGGGCCACCGGCGGGGCCTTCGTTGCGGATGACGACGACGTCGCCCGCGTTGATCTGGCCGCTCGTGACGGCCTTCATCGCCGCTTCTTCACCCTCGAAGACGCGCGCGGGGCCGCTGTGGCGGCGGCGTTCGTGGCCGGAGAGCTTGACCACGCTGCCCTCAGGAGCGAGGTTGCCGCGGAGGATCGCGATGCCGCCGGTCTTCTTGATCGGGTTCTCGAGCGGGCGGATCACCTCCTGGCCCGGCGCTTCGTTGGCCGCCTCCGCCTCCTCGCCGATGGTCTTGCCCGTCACGGTGGGCGCGTCTTCGTGGAGAAGCCCGAGGTCGACGAGGCGCTTGGCGAGCACCGCCGTGCCACCCGCGGCGTGCAGGTCGGTGGCGACGAAGCGGCCGCCCGGCTTGAGGTCGCACAGGGACGGGCTCGACTCCGCGATCCGGTCGAAGTCGTCGATGTCGAGCGGGACGCCCGCTTCCCGCGCGACCGCGAGCAGGTGCAGGACGGCGTTCGTGGAGCCGCCGGACGCGGCGACGGCGAGGATCGCGTTCTCGAGCGACTCGCGCGTGATCAGGTCGCTGGGCTTCTGGCCGCGGCGCAGGACGTCCATGACGAGCTCGCCGGCGGCATAGGCGTGGTCGGCCTTCGTGGCGTCCTGGGCCGGTGTGAGGCTCGGGCCGATCGGGCTGATGCCCATCATCTCGAACGCCATCGCCATCGTGTTGGCCGTGTACTGGCCGCCGCACGCGCCGGCGCCCGGGCTCGCGGCCGCCTCGATGTCCGCCAGGTCCTGGTCCGTGATCTTGCCCGCGGCGTTCGCGCCGACCGCCTCGAAGACGTCCATGATCGTGATGTCGCGGCCCTGGTAGTGGCCGGGCGGGATCGAGCCGCCGTACAGCATCACGCCGGGCACGTCGAGGCGCGCGAGCGCCATCACCGTGCCGGGGATCGTCTTGTCGCACGCGCACAGGCAGATGACGGCGTCGAACAGGTGGCCGAGCGTGACGAGCTCGATGGAGTCCGCGACGACCTCGCGGGAGACCAGGCTCGTCTTCATCCCGGACGTGCCCATCGTGATCCCGTCGGAGATCGCGACGGTGTTGAACTCCATCGGCGTCCCGCCCGCGGCCTTGATGCCGTCCTTGACGTGCTTGGCGAGCGCGCGCAGATGGAAGTTGCACGGCATCGTCTCGATCCACGTGTTCGCGACGCCGATGATCGGCTTGGAGAGGGCCTCGTCGTCATAGCCGATGCCCTTCAGGTACGCGCGGGCGGCCGCGCGGTCACGGCCCTCGGTCAGTGCCCGAGAGCGGTGTTTGAGGTCCATGTGGCGAATGCTACGCGGCGCCGGACTGAGTGCGTCCCGATCGCTCGAGACGCTCGCGCTCCCAGCGCCCGAGACGCCAGATGTCGCGCTGGAGGAGCTTCTGGTCGACCTGGCGGCCGGGCAGGTGCATGTTCGCGGAGGAGATCAGCCGCCGTTCGTCGCCCTTGAGCGCCATCCACTTGGCGAGCACGTCGTCGGAGTCGGGGAGCCGCGTGGAACCGTACGGCTTGGACTCGTCCGGGAACTCGACGCAGTACTCGTTGAGCAGGCGGCCCGTCTGCGGGAGGTAGGCGACGATCGGCTTGTGCGGGTAGATGAGGTACGCGTACGGGACGCCGCGGAGCTCGGAGTCCAGGCTCTCGCCGCCCCAGACCCGGATCAGCCCCAGGTCCCGGTACATCTCCCACTCCTCCTCGTTCACGCACGACTTCAGCAGCTCGCGCGCGCGGTTCTCGGCGCGGCGCTCGCGGCCCGGGTCGTACGCGGCGATGTGGCCGGCCTCGATCGCGGCCTTACGGACGCGACGGGCCTCGGCCCGGCGGTCGAACCACGGGATCGTGACCTCGAACAGCAGCGCGACGATGACGATCGCCGTGGCGATGAGCGCGACCGTCACGGCGGGTCAGCGCGCTCCGCCCGCCGCGCGCGGGAAGAAGATGACGCGGCCGGCGTCGCGCGGGACCTCGGCGAAGTCCCGGACCATCTCGGCCTCCCTGCGGCCGCTTTCGGTCTGCACCGGGATCGCGGCCCACATGCCCAGCTCCAGCTGCTTCCGGAACTCCTCCACGAGCCGCTGCTCGTCCTCGAGGAGGTTCGGATCCCCCTCGGCGATCAGCTGCTCGCCATAGCCCGGACGCATCCGCAGGAACTTCATGCGCGCATTATGTCACGTGCGCTGGGGCGGATTTGAGGGTGTGGTCGCGCCAGGCTGACGCGCCGTCAGGCCACGGACGGCGATGTTCAGCGCGTCCACGGGCCCCGCTCCGCGCCCGAGGTCGCGCAGGCCGTGCTTGACGGCCTCGGACGCGATCGCCCGCGCGTGCCGGGCCGCTTCGAGCGGAGGGAAGCCGAGCGCGAGGTGGGCTGCAAGCGCGCTGGAGTGGGTACAGCCCGACCCATGCGCAGCCCCATCCGGGTGTCGCTCACCGGTGAGCGAGTGGAAGTGCACGCCGTCGAAGTACACGTCGACGACCTCCTCGCGGTGGCCGCCCGTTATGACAACGGCCTCTGGCCCGAGCGCGTGCAGCGCCCGGGCGAGATCCTCGACGTCGCGGCTCGGATCGCCCCCGCGTGCCCACGCCGCGGTGTCTCCCTCACCGCCCGCGAGCACGCGGGCCTCCGGCAGGTTCGGCGTGATCACCGTGGCCAGTGGCAGCAGCTCCTCGACGATCGCCTGCCGCGCCTCGTCGTCGAGCAGGACGGACCCGCTCTCGGACACCATCACGGGGTCGATCACGACCGGCGTGGCCGGGTCCAGCAGCTCGAGCGCGGTGCGCACGGCACGGACGGTCGCGGCCGTGCCGAGCATGCCGATCTTCACCGCGGCGATCTGGATGTCTTCGTTGATCGTCTTGACCTGCTCGACGATGAACTCCGGCGGGACCGCGTGAACGCCCGTCACGCCCACGGTGTTCTGGGCCGTGAGCGCGGCGATCGCCGTCATGCCGTGGACGCCGCAGCGCGCGAACGCCTTCAGGTCCGCCTGGATGCCGGCGCCGCCGCCGGAGTCCGACCCGGCGATCGAAAGGACTGCGGGAGGGGCCATCGCGCTCAGGTTAGGCGGTTGATCGCGTTTGGCCCGCGTGTAGGGGGTCCGCGGGTTGACGTTCTGTCAGGCTGGTGCGTCTGATGGCCTCGATGCCCGCCGACGAGCTGCTCTCCGCCTATCCCGCCGTCGAGGGCTGCTACGACGAGGCGTTCACGCAGGACGGCGCGGTGCGCGCGGCGTACCGTGCGGGGCTGGAGGCGGTTCTGCGCGCGGAGCCCGCGGAACTGCCGGGCCGCGTGTCGCGGACCCTGCGGCGCGCCGGCGTTCGCTTCTCGTCGGTCGAAGGCGACCTGGAGTTCTACGTCGACCCCGTCCCGCGCGTGATCACGGCGAGCGAATGGGAGCCGGTCAAGCGCGGGCTCGCGCAGCGCGTGCGCGCGCTGAACGCGTTCGTCGCGGACGTGTACGGCGAGCAGCGGATCGTGTCCGAGGGCGTCGTCCCCGCCTGGGTACTGGAGTCCGCCGATTACTTCGAACCCGAGATGCGCGGGGTGCGGCCGCCCGGCAACGTCTGGATCGGTGTCGCCGGTCTGGACCTGGTCCGTGACTGCGACGGGTCCTGGCTGGTCCTGGAGGACAACGTCCGCACGCCTTCCGGGTTCGCGTACCTGCACGCGACGCGCCGAGCGCTGCTCGAGCACATCGACGTTCCGCCCGACGCAACGCCGCGTCCCCTCGACGGCGAGATCGACCTGCTGGCCGACACGCTGCGCGCGGTCGCCCCATCGTCCGCCCGTGGGCGGCGGGCCCCGGTCGCCGCGCTGCTCACCGACGGCGAGCGCAATTCGGCCTATTGGGAGCACGGCTGGCTCTCCCGCCAGCTCGGCATCCCGCTCGTGGAGCCGCACGAGCTCGAGGTGCGCGAGGACGACTGCGTGTGGCTGAAGCCGCGTGGCCTGCGCGAGGCGCGGCGGATCGACGTCCTCTATCGCCGCACGAACGCCGACCGCGTGGACTCCGACCTCGCGCGCATGTTGCTCCCGGCCGTGCGCGCGGGTCGCCTGGGCCTCGTGAACCAGTACGGCACGGGCGTCGCCGACGACAAGCTCACGCACGCCTACGTCGAGGACATGATCCGCTTCTACGTCGAGGAGGAGCCGATCCTGCGGTCGGTCCCGACCTACGACCTCTCCCAGCCCGCGCAGCTCGAGGAGGCGCTCGACGTCTTCGACCAGCTGGTGTTGAAGCCGCGTGCGGGCCACGGCGGCGTGGGCGTGCTGATCGCGCCGCGCTCGTCGCCCGCCGAGATCGAAGCCACCCGCAAAGCCGTGCTCGCCGACCCGAGCGCCTGGATCGCCCAGCGCATGATCATGCTCTCCACCCACCCGACCGTGGTTGACGGCGGCGGACTGGCGCCGCGGCACATCGACCTGCGGCCGTTCGTCTTCCTGGGCGAGGGCTGCAACCCGCGCGTGCTGCCGGGCGGGTTGACGCGCGTGGCGCGCTCCGAGGGCGCGCTGGTCGTCAACTCGTCGCAGAACGGCGGCGCGAAGGACACCTGGGTCCTGCCGTAGCGGCGCGGACCAGCTCGCTCGCGCGGCACAACCGTGACGATCGGTCACTTGACCCCCGTATGCGGGGTCAACTGACCGATGGCCCCTTCGCGCGGGCGTGACGCTCACGCCGCTCGCTCCCAGCGGCCGGCGAAGCCGCGGCGGACCAGGCCGAGGCGTTCGAGCTCGGCGAGGCCCGCGAGCGCGAAGCGGGCCTCCTCCGTCGTCTCGGCCAGCTCGGACAGCGTGCCGTGGCCGTCCTCGACCGCCGCGAGCAGCGCGGCAACCCGCGGCTCGAGTTCCGGCCGCGGCGCGACGCGCTGCTCCGGCGGAGCGGTGAACACGCGGCCCGTCGCTCCGGCGAGGAGTTCGAGCGCGTCCTCGGCGTGACGGATCAGCGGCGCGCCCGCCTGGATGAGCGAGTGCGTTCCGCCCGAGAGGCGGGACGTGACCATGCCGGGCACCGCGCCGACCGCGCGGCCGAGCTCGTTCGCGAAGTCGGCGGTGGTGAGCGAGCCGGAGCGCTCGGTGGCCTGGACGACGACGGTCGCGGCCGACAGCGCGGCGATGATGCGGTTGCGCGCGACGAAGCACCAGCGGTGCGCGCTCGCCCCCGGCGGCATCTCCGAGATCACCGCGCCGCGCTCGGCCACCGCTGTGTGCAGGAGGCGCCCGCGCGGCGGGTACGGGATGTGGGCGCTCGCGGCGAGCACGCCGATCGTGCGCCCGGGGCCTTCGAGCGCGCCGGCGTGGGCGGCGGAGTCGATGCCCATCGCGAGCCCGGAGACGACGGTGACCTCCGCCGCGGAGAGCCCGCGCCCCAGCGCGCGGGCGACATCGATCCCGTAGGTCGACGCGCGTCGCGCGCCCACCACGCCGACGCCGTCCGTGTCCTTGAGCACCGCCGGGTCGCCGAGGATGTGGAGGACGGCCGGCGGGTCCGCGAGGTCACGGAGCCGCTCCGGGTACTCGTCGCGGCAGCGGCACACGGTGACCAGCCCGGCGGCGGTCGCCCGCGCGCGGGCCGCGGGCGCATCGAACTCGGCGTAGCGGCGCGCGATGTCCTCGGAGGCGCCGACCTCGATCAGCGCCTCGTCGCTGAGCGCGAGCACCCGCCCGGGCGCACTGCGCTGCTTGAACTCGATCTGCAGCCGGCCGGCGATCGCGGCGATCAGCCCCGTCCGCCGCAGGCACACGTCGCACGCGGTCATGACCGCGCCTCCCGGCGACGCCGGCTGGCCCGACGCGGCTGCCGCGGCGGTCCGGAGACGCCGCGCCGCCCGCGATGTGGCCGCGGCCGTGGCGCCGCTTCGTGGCGCAGCACCGGGGCTGCTGCGCTCGCTCGTGGCCGCGTCACCCCCCACCGGAGCGTCGTCACGGTGGCGCTCATGCGGCCTCCGCGAGCGGTAGGTGGTCGTCGAGGCGGAGGCTTCCGGCGATGCTGACGTGCTCCGGACCGACGATGTCGGAGGCGTCGAGGTCGGCGACCGTGCGCGCGACGCGCAGGATGCGTGTATGGCCGCGGGCCGAGAGCGAGTGGCGGTCGTAGAGCTCGGCGAGCAGGCGCAGGGCGCTCGGCGTGATCTGGCCGAGCTCGCGGATCTGGCGCGAGGTCAGCTGGGCGTTGCAGGCCTCGGGGTGGTTGGCGAGGCGGTGCTCCTGGCGTGCGCGCGCGGCGACGACGCGCTCGCGCACGGTCGCCGAGGGCGGCGCGGCCTGGCGGCGCAGCGCCTCCGACGGTGGGCGTTCGACGCGCATGAGGATGTCTATGCGGTCCAGCAGCGGGCCCGAGAGGCGGCGGCGGTGGCGAGCGAGGTCGGCCTGGGTGCACGTGCAGCGCGAGCCGCCGAGGCCGCACGGGCACGGGTTGGAGGCCGCGACGAGCATGAAGCGCGTCGGGAACGCCATGACCTGCTGGCCGCGGACGATCGTGACGTGGCCGTCCTCGAGCGGCTGGCGCAGTGCTTCCAGGCTCGGCCGGGCGAACTCGCTCAGCTCGTCCAGGAACAGCACTCCACGATGTGCCAACGTCGCCTCGCCGGGCTGGGGCGGGTTGGAGCCGCCGACCAGGCCGGCCGCGGAGATCGTGTGGTGGGGCGCGCGGAACGGGCGCTCGGTGACCAGTCCGGCGCTCCCGCGCAGGCCCGCGATCGACTGGATGCGGGTGACCTCGATCGCCTCGTCCGGGCTCAGCGGCGGGAGAATGGACGGCAGCCGGCGGGCGATCATCGTCTTGCCCGTGCCCGGCGGGCCCTGAAGGAACAGGTTGTGGCCGCCCGCCGCCGCGACCTCGAGCCCGAGGATGAGCGCGTTGTGGCCGCGCACGTCGGCGAGGTCGGGGACGTCCTCGGCGGCGTCGGGGACCTCGTTCGGCAGGCCGGGCGGCGCTTCCTCGCCGCGCAGCGTCGCGACGAGCTCGCTCAGCGACTCGACGCCGATCACCTCGATGTCCGGCACGAGCGCCGCCTCGCGCGCCCGCGACAGCGGCAGGACGAGCCTGCGCAGCTCGTGCCGGCGCGTGCCCTCCGCGACGGCGAGCGCGCCGCGGACCGGGCGCACCTCGCCGGTCAGGGAGAGCTCGCCGACGATCGCGCACGACTCGACCCGCTCGGCCTCGAGCTGCCCGGACGCGACGAGCACCGCGACCGCCAGCGGCAGGTCGAACGCCGGCCCGACCTTGCGCAGGTACGCCGGCGCGAGGTTGACCGTGATGCGCCGCAGCGGGAACTCGTAGCCCGAGTTCACGAGCGCCGCCCGCACGCGCTCGCGGGCCTCGCGCACGGCCTTGTCCGCGAGCCCGACGACGGTGAACGCCGGCAGGCCGAGCCGGATGTCGGCCTCGACCCAGACGCGCCGCGCGTCCACGCCCTCGACCGCGAAGGTGGTCACCCGGGCGAGCATCAGAACGCCGCCTCCAGATGGTCGAGCCGGATGAGCTCGCCGCGCGAGTCGAGCAGGACCGCGACGCCGTCGAAGCGCAACGCCGCGCCGAACGGGCGGCCCGGCGCCTCGGTGAGCCACGCGATCGCCATCCGGCGCACCTTCGAGCGCTTGACGAAGTGCAGGTTCTCCCACGGTTCGCGGTCATCGGAGCGGCGGGTCTTGACCTCGACGAAGACGAGCGTCGAGCCGTCATAGGCGACGAGGTCCAGCTCGCCGAAGCGGGTGCGATGGTTGCGGGCGAGCACCTCGAACCCGAGACGCTCGAAGTGCTGCGCGGCGAGATCCTCGCCTTGCTGGCCCGCCGTATGCCGGACGTCGGTCATGGGGCGCGACGCTATGGCCGACCCCTGCAACAGCGCTACGGCGTGTTTGTGCCGGAAGTGCGAATTCTTTGTGCCGGAATTACGCGACGGCGAGCAGCGCGGCGAGATCGGTGGGGTGCGTGACCATCGCGTCGTGGGGCGCGTCGAAGTCGACGACATCCCAGCCCGCGGTGTCGCGCAGGCGCGTGGCGAAGCCGGAGAAGCTGGCCGTGAGCGGGCCCTGCGTGCAGCGCACGTACTGTCGCGCCAGGGGCGGAGACGAGGGTGCGGGAAGCGGCTGCGTCAGCGTCGCGAGCGGGTGGGGCGTGAGGCGGTCCGAGACCCAGTCGGCGCGCTCACCCACGACGCCGAAGACCTCCGGTGAGGGCGGAACGACGACTCCGCCGGACGTCGCCTCGTCGTAGGCCTTGCGCCGCGCCGGCAGCAGCAGGTCGAAGAACGACTGGCCGTCTTCGGGCACGAACGCGTCGAGGAAGACCAGCCGCGCGATCCGCGCGTGCGCGCGCGCGGCCGCGCCGGTGACCACCATGCCCCCATAGGAGTGGCCCACGAGCACGACCTCACGCAGGTCGGCGAAGTAGAGCAGGCCGGCGAGTTCCTCGACGTGCCCGTCCAGCGTCGCGGAGGCGGCCATCGAACGACGCTCGGCGAGGCCGGACAGCGTCGGCGTGAGCACGTCATGACCGGCGAAGGCGAGCTCGGTGGCGACATCGCGCCAGCACCAGCCGCCGTGCCAGGCACCGTGAACGAAGACGAACGTGGCCATGGCAAGAGGAAACCACGCCGGGGCGCGACGAGGCGCGCCGCGTGCGCGGCTAGAGCGGGCCGACCTGGCGGGTGCGCCCGTCGGGGTCGATGGTGCGGATGACGTAGTAGGCGCCGCCTTCGATGTCGGCGCGGCGGAGGCGGGCCGCGGCGCGGGCGCCGATCGGGACGCGGACCGTGCGGCGGGCACCGCGCGGGACGGTGGCGCGGGCGCGCCCCAACCGGCTTCCGGACCGGCCGATCTCGTAGGCGCGGACATCGACCCGGCACCCGGCGGTCGGGGCGGTGAGGCAGCGGATGATGACGGGCAGGCTCGGGTTGCGGTGGCCGAGGGTGGGCGTGCTGTAGACGGTGACGGCGACGTCGGAGCGCGCGCAGGGACCCGCCGGGACCGTCACGCCCGAGGCGGCGGGCGCAGCCAACGACAGGAACTGGCAGGCCTGTGAGGACCAGGCGACGTGGGAGCCGTTGAAGTCGAGCGTCTCGATCTGGAACGCCGGGGGGCCGCGGAACAGCACGGTCGGGTTCTCCGAGCCGGGCCGCGGCTCGACGACGACCGCGCGGGCGCCCTCGTCGAGGCCACGCGAGGCGACGTAGGCGATCCGCCCGCCCGCCAGCGACACGAGCCCGAAGTCTCCACCGGTGGTCACGACCTCGAACGCGCCGGCGCCCACGGGCGCCCAGGCCAGCACGTCGACCCCGTACTCGCTCTCGCCCGTCGCGGCCAGCGCGCCGCTCGGGTCCACCGACAACGAGCCGACGCTCATCGCGTCCAGCGCGACCCGGCGCACCTCGGCGCCCGTCGCGAGATCGAACACGACCACCGCTTGCCCCACGGACACGGCCGCGAGGGAGCCCGCCACGGCCAGCGTCCGCACCCGCGCGCCCGCGGGCAGCGCCAGGCGGCGCACCGAGCCGTCGGCGCCCGTCACCACCGCGCCGAGCGCGGGGCCCGACCGCTCCAACGTCACATAGCCGCCCGACCAGGCCCAGAAGTCGCGGTCGGCCGCCATGGTCGCGCCCCGCGGGACCGAGCGGCGCAGCGGCGCGCCGCCGAACGGCGCGCTGAGCAGCGCGCCCACGCCACCCCGGCCCGACACGACGCGCAGCCCGACCCGCCCGGCACCCGCGGCCAGCCGCCAGGAGCCGGCCGAGGCCGCACCCGACGACGCACGCCCGAGATGGGCAACCGGCCCGCCGGCCGCGGCCCGCGCGGACACACGCACGCCGTCACCGCCCTCGCCACGGCTCCAGACGACGGTGCCCGCGTCGAGCACCGGCCCGCCCTCACCGAGCTCGCGCGCCTCCAACGCCTCGACGCTCTGCGCGCCAGCGGGCGCCGCCGCGAACAACGCTCCCGCCAAGACCAGCCCGACCAGCACCCCGCCGAAGTTACCGGGGCGAGCCTCGAGCGGTCGCGGTACCTAGAGCGCCAGCTGCTGGTAGGCCATCGACTGAAACGACATGCGGTGCAGCGGCGAGACGCCCTGGCGCTCGATCGCCGCCCGGTGCTCGGGGGTCGAGTAGCCGACGTGGGTGCCGAACTCCCAGCCCGGATACTGCTTCTCCATCCGCCGCATGAAGCGGTCGCGCGTGACCTTGGCGATCACCGAGGCGGCGGCGATCGCGGCCGAGGTGGCGTCACCACCGACGACGTGGCGCTGCTCGAACCCGCAGTCCGGCACCGGGAACCCGTCCGAGAGGCAGATGCCGTCTTCTGCGCCCACGCGGCGCAGGCAGTCGCTCAACGCGGCCAGGTTCGTCTTGTGTAGGCCGCGCGAGTCGATCCCGCGCACGCACCGCGAGGTGACCGACACGCGCACCGCCGCCCGCAACACACGCGGATACAGCAGCTCGCGCATCTCCTCCGAGTGCTGCTTGGAGTCGTTGAGCGCGCTCAGCGAGCGCCGGTCCGACAACGACAACGTCTCGTAGTCGAACAGCACCGCCGCGGCGACCAGCGGCCCGGCCAGACAGCCGCGCCCCGCCTCGTCCGCACCGGCGACGAACCGGTAGCCGAGCTCGCGGTCGAACTTGAACAGGCGCGAGCCCGACGGCTTCTTAGAGGAGGCCGATGCGGCCCGGCGGCCAGTAGGTCGCGAAAGCTTGGCCGATGATCCACTTTTCTGGGACTGGACCCCAGAAGCGGCTGTCGTCAGAGGAGCCACGGTTGTCGCCCATCATGAAGTAGTGGTCGGCTGGAACGGTGATCTCCGTCGGGAATTCGCACGCATCTTCCGGATCGCACGGCCGCGCGAAGTCCTCCGTCTGACGCTCGCCGTTGAGCACGACGTGCCCGTCCTCGATCGAGATGCGGTCGCCGGGACCGGCGACGACGCGCTTGATGAAGTTCACGTCGGCGCGATCGGCCGTCGGCTCGCCGCACGGCGCGCCGGCGGCCGGCTGCCCCGACCCGCACGTGTTGGTGGTGGCGCCCTGCGGCGGGTGGAAGACGACGATGTCTCCCACCTCGGGACTCGTGAAGCGCTCGCCGATCCGGTTGACCAGCACACGCTGCCCGATCTGCAGGGTCGGGACCATGGACTCGCTCGGAATCCGGTACGGCTTGACCAAGAAGGCCTGGATCCCGAGCGCGAGGCCGAGCGCGACCGCGACGATCAGGACCAGCTCAACGAGAGACCCGGAGGTCGACGACGACCCCTTCTTGGTCGCCACGCCGCGGTGCTCCTAGCTCTGCTTTTCGTCACCCGCGGCCGCCGACTCGGCGTCCGCAGACGCCTGCGTCTCGGCGACCTCGGCTTCGGCCTCGACGAGCGCCTGCTCGTCGACAGCCTCGCCCGGAACCTCGGGGTCGACCGCAGCCGCGGTCTCCGCCGACGGGTCGTACAGGATGCCGCGCTCGACGACCTCCTCCGGACCGGTGTAGCGGCGCTCGCGCACGCGGGCGCGCTTGCCGACCCGGCCGCGCAGGTAGTAGAGCTTCGCGCGACGGACGTCACCGCGAGCAGCGACCTCGATCTTCTCGATCTTTGGCGAATGGATCGGGAACGTGCGCTCAACGCCGACGCCGAAGGACTGCTTGCGGACCGTGAAGGTCTCGCGCACCCCCTCGCCCTGGCGCTTGATCACAACGCCCTCGAAGACCTGCGTACGGCGACGCGAGCCCTCGATGACCTGGAAGTGGACCTTGACGCGATCACCCGACTGGAAGCGGGGCACGCGGCGCAGCTGAGTGCGCTCGAGAGTGTCGATAACAGTGCTCATGGCTAAGAATGGCCTCGGGCGTACAGGGCTCCAGGGCGGTCGATCATGGTAGCGGACGTTGCGCCCGCAGCCGCGACTGCGCTCGCCGCCACTCCTCCACGCGGGCGTGATGGCCCGACAGCAACACGTCGGGAACCGCCCAGTCACGCCATTGAGCCGGTCTCGTGTAGTGCGGGTATTCCGGTGCGCCCTCGAGCGCTTGCGAGAACGACTCCTCGACCGCGGACAGATCGTCGCCGAGCACGCCGGGCAGCTTGCGCAGCACCGTGTCGAGGACGACCATCGCGGCCAGCTCGCCGCCGGCCAGCACGTAGCGGCCGATCGAGATCTGGTCGGACACGAAGTGCTCGAGGATGCGCTCGTCGAAGCCCTCGTAGCGGCCGCACAGCAGCGTGAGCTCCTCCTCCCCCGCGAGCTCGGTGGCGAGCGCGTCGTCGAGCAGGCGGCCGGCAGGGGTCAACGCGACCACGCGCCGGTGCGAACGCAGCGACACCGGGTCCTCCCCGTAGCGCTCGCGCAGCGCCGCCTCCATCACGTCCACGCGCAGGACCATGCCCGCGCCGCCGCCGAACGGCGTGTCGTCCACCTGCCCCCACTTGAGCGGCGTGGCGCTGCGGAAGTCGAACGCATCGACCGTGTGCCCGAGCGCAAGCGCGTTCTGCACGTGGCGCTGCGAGCGGAACCACTCGAACCACTGCGGGAACAGCGTGAAAACGTCAGCCTTCACCGAGGAACTCCAGGTCGATGTCGATCCGGCGCGCCTCGAGGTCGATCGAGCGGATGCAGTCGCGCACGAGCGGCACCAGCAGCTCGGACCCGTCCTCGCGGTCCACTTCCAGCACCTCGACGGACGGCAGCGCGCTCATGCGGCGCACGACGCCGACCGCCACGTCGCCACACACCACCGCGCACCCCTCCACATCGGACGCCCAGAACTCGTCCTCGTCGAGCATGGAGTCCTCGCGCGGGATCGTCAGCACGAGGCCGCGCAGCGCCTCGGCGTCCTCGCGGGTCGCGGAGCCCTCCAGCCGCAGGATCGGCTTCTCAGCCGTGCCGGCGCGCCGCACGATGCGGCGCCCGGAGACGATCCCGCCCGAAGCGGGGAGCTCCGGGGCGACGTCGTACACGTAGAAGGAACCGTCGAGCCCGTGCGGCCGGCCTACGCGGCCGACCACCAGCTCACTCGACGATGTCGATGAGGACGCGTCGGTTGTCCTTGACCGCGGCGGCCTTGACGACCGTCCGGAGGGCCTGGGCGGTTCGCCCACCGCGTCCGATGACCTGTCCGTAGTCATCATCATCCACCGAGAGCTCGAGGACGAGCGTGCCGTCGTCCTCCTCGTACTCCTCGACCTGCACCTTTTCAGGGTGGTCGACCAGCAACCGCGCGAGGTACTCGAGCAGCTCGCGCACGAACAGTCGCTTAGGCGGAGATGCCCTGGATCTTCATGAGCTTCTGGACCGGCTCAGAGGGCTGCGCGCCCTTCGAAAGCCAGTACCGAACCCGCTCCTCGTTGAGCACGACCGTGGACGGCTCCGTCTGCGGGTTGTAACGACCGATGGTCTCGATGAACCGGCCGTCCCGCGGGGAACGGCGATCGGCGACGACCACCCGCCACTGGGGATCTTTTTTCCCGCCGACGCGGGTGAGTCGCATGCTGACTGCCATATCGGCGCAGCAGTTTAGCGACCGCGCATGATCTGACCGAGATCAGGCATTTTCCCTTGCTGAATGCCGCGCATGACCTTGCGCATCTGGTCGAACTGCTTGACGAGCTGGTTGACCTGCTGGACCGTCGTGCCCGAGCCCTTGGCGATCCGCAGCCGGCGCGAGCCCTTGATCAGCTCCGGGTGCCGGCGCTCGTAGGGCGTCATCGAGAGGATCATCGCCTCGACGCGGTCGAGCTCCTTTTCGTCGACGTTCATCTTCGACAGCTGGTGGCCCGCCAGGCCCGGGATCATCCCCAGCAGAGACGTCAGCGGGCCCATCTTGCGGATCTTCTTGAGCTGGTCGAGGAAGTCCTCGAGCGTGAACTGGTTCTTGCGGAGCTTGCGCTCGAGCTCCTTGGCCTCGTCCTGGTCGACCTGCTGCTCGGCCTTCTCGATGAACGACAGCACGTCGCCCATGCCCAGGATGCGCTGCGCCATCCGGTCCGGGTGGAACTTCTCGAAGTCGCCGAGCTTCTCACCCGTGGACGCGAACAGGATCGGCTTGCCCGTGACCGCCTTCACGGACAGCGCCGCGCCGCCGCGGGCATCGCCGTCGAGCTTGGACAGGATCACGCCGTCGAACTGCGCGACCTCCGCGAACTGCTCGGCGACGTTGACGGCGTCCTGGCCGGTCATGGCGTCCACGACCAGCAGGACGACGTGCGGGCGCACGC
The DNA here is from genome assembly GCF_027587175.1 of Solirubrobacter deserti. GTDB lineage: Bacteria > Actinomycetota > Thermoleophilia > Solirubrobacterales > Solirubrobacteraceae > Solirubrobacter > Solirubrobacter deserti. Next base: position 37,293 of record NZ_JAPCID010000052.1, on the reverse strand, counting down.
GCTTCTTGATGTTGGCCAGCTCGGCCATCAGCGCCTGATCGACGTGCAGGCGGCCGGACGTGTCCACGATCAGGACGTCCTTGCCGTCCCGCTTGGCCTGGTCGAGCGCCCATCCGGCGATGTCCACCGGGTCGGCGTCGGTCCCGCGCTCGTACACCGTCGCGCCCGCCTGGGCACCGACCTTGATCAGCTGATCGACGGCCGCCGGGCGGTAGACGTCGCACGCGGCCACCGCGACGGACGACCCGTTCTGCTCGGAGAGCAGCTTGGCGAGCTTCGCGGTCGCGGTCGTCTTGCCCGAGCCCTGCAGGCCGGCCATCAGGATCACGGTCGGCGGCCGCGGCGAGAACGTGATGCCGGCGGACTGGCCGCCCATCAGCGCCGTCAGCTCTTCATTGACGATCTTGATGACCTGCTGGCCCGGGTTGAGCTGCTTGGTGATCTCGATCCCGAGCGCGCGCTCTTTGACCGAGCTCGTGAACTGCTTGACGACCTTGAAGTTGACGTCGGCCTCGAGCAGCGCGAGGCGGATCTCGCGCATGGCCTTGTTGATGTCGTCCTCGGTCAGCGCGCCGCGTTGGCGAACGCCCGCCAGCGTCCCTTGAAGCTTCTCCGAGAGCGAGTCGAACATGTGCTGTGAGACTGTACCCGCCGTGGAGCTCGATCTTCTCGTCATCGGCTCGGGTCCGGGCGGCCAGCGCGCCGCCATCCAAGCAGCCAAGCTCGGCAAGCGCGTCGCCGTCGCCGAGCGCCGAAACCGCCTCGGCGGTGTCTCGATCCATACCGGGACCATTCCTTCGAAAACCCTGCGTCAGGCCACGCTGGAACAGATCGCGACGCGTCCGCTGGACGTGCTCGATCCGACGCGGGTCGAGGAGACCGAGCAGGAGGCGATCCAGCAGCTGCTCGACCGCGCCGCCGCCGTCGTCGCCGGCGAGACCGCGATCACGCGCGAGCAGTTCCGGCGCAACCGCGTCGGGCTGCTGCAGGGCGACGCGTCCTTCATCGACCCGACCACGGTCCGCATCGAGGGCAGCGACGAGCCGGTGAAGGCGCAGCGGATCGTGATCGCCACCGGCACGCGGCCCGCGCGCCCCGCGTCCGTCGAGTTCGACGACCGCACGATCATCGACTCCGACGGGCTGCTCAAGCTCGAGAAGCGCGTGCCGCGGACGATGACGGTCGTCGGGGCGGGCGTGATCGGCGTCGAGTACGCGTCGATGTTCGGTGCGCTCGGGACCAAGGTGACCGTCGTCGATCAGCGCGACCGCGTGCTCACGTTCCTCGACGGCGAGCTCGGTGAGGCCTTCCAGTACCTGCTGCGGCGCCGCAACGTCACGTTCCGGCTGCGCGAGAAGGTATCCGGCGTGGATGCGCTGCCCGGCCGTGGCGCGCGGCTCAAGCTCGCCTCCGGCAAGGAGATCGTGTCCGAGACCGTGCTCTACGCCACCGGCCGCCAGGGAGACACCGAGAAGCTCGAGCTCGAGAACGCCGGGCTGAGCGCCGACAAGCGCGGCCGGATCGAGGTCGACGGCACCTACCGGACCACGGTCCCGCACATCTTCGCCGTCGGCGACTGCGCCAAGTGCGGCGGCGCCGGCGGCCTCGCCGCGACCGCCATGGAACAGGGCCGGATCGCGGCGCTGCACGCGTTCGAGCGGCCCGTGACCCAACTCCCGGAGCTGATCCCGACGGGCGTGTACGCGATCCCCGAGCTGGCGCAGGTCGGCGCGACCGAGGAGGAGTTGACGGACGCGTCGGTGCCCTACGTGAGCGGGATCGCGCGCTGGAGCGAGCTCGCGCGCGGCGTGATCGCAGGCGACCGCGACGGGATGCTCAAGCTCCTCGTCTCGCCCGAGACGCGCGCGGTGCTCGGCGTGCACGTGCTCGGCAGCGGCGCCACCGACCTCGTGCACATCGGCCAGGCCGTGATGGCGAGTGGCGACAAGGGCCTGGACTTCCTCGTCACCGCCGTCTTCAACTATCCGACGTTCGCCGAGTCCTACAAGGTCGCCGCCCTCGACGCGGACAACCGCATCAAGGGCATGGCGGCCTTCGGGCAGAGCTGACCCGCCAGCGCCGCCAGACCGCGAGCGCACCGACGAGCGCGAGCGCCGCGACCACGACCAGCGGCCACAGCTGGACGGTCGCCGCCCGGATGAGCATGGCGAGCTGGGCCGCAGCCGCCACGCCGAGCACGAGCGTGCCGGCGCGGCTCGGCCGCAGGAACGCCAGAGCGGCGATTGCCGCGACCGCGAGCAGCCACGCCCCGACCAGCGCGACCGCGAACAGATAGGCGTCGCCCTCGAACCCCACGCCGCAACGCTAGAGCACCGCGTGGACGAATGTCTGATGGGCAGCGGTCGCTGAGCGCTGAGAGAGTGCCGCGGAACTACGGAGCGGTGTGAGGGGGCGACAGGATGAGTCGAGGCGATCGGGCACGGGTGCGGTTGGCGGCCGTGGCAGCGGCGGTGGGAACGGTGCTGGTGCTGCTGAGCGTGGTCGCCGTCGCCCGCTCGACGCCGACCGCGGCCAAGCAGGTGGCGATCCTCTCCATCAGCTCGCCCAGCAACGGGACCTACGAGGCCGCGCGGGCGCGCGACAGCGGGCTGGAGCCGGTCATCCTCGGGCCCGCCGAGTGGGTCGGCAAGACCGTCGACGACTTCAAGCAGTACGCGGCACTGGTCCTCCCCGAGCGCAGCTGCGGAGGCGCCCGCAGCACGCTCGTCTCGAGCAAGGCGGCGTGGTCGGCTGCGGCGACCGGCAACAAGATCCTGATCGGCAGCGATCCGAGCGATCACGGGAGCGGAGGCCGGCCTCTGGTCGCCAACGGGATCCTGTTCGCCGCTTCGGGCGACGAGACCGGGCTCTACGCCGCCTTCGAGTGCGACAACAACGACGCGGGGATGGTCGAGGTGCTCGACGCGATCGACGGCACCACGGGTGAGTTCGCCACCCAGACCGCGGGCTGTTACAACCGTTCGCACCGGGTCGCCGACCACCCCGCGTTCGCCGAGACCACGGACGCCTCGCTCTCCAACTGGTCGTGCTCGGTCCACAACGCCTTCACCAAGTTCCCGGACCGCTGGCGCGTGCTGGCGATCGCCCAGGAGCTCGGCACCTTCACCGCGCCGGACGGCACGATCGGCCTCCCGTACGTGCTTGCCCAGGGCCAGGCGCTCACGTACGCCGGCCGGGACCTGACAGCGGTGGGCGACTCCGTCAGCGCCGGTGAGGGCATTGGCTACGGCTACAAGTGGAACAAAGACAGCAAGCGCTGGGAGGACAAGAACGGCTCTTCGGCCTTCTGGGATGTCTTCTACGAGCCGATCGGCTGCCACCAGAGCGACGAGGCCCATCCGCGGGTCCTGGCCACGCTGACCGGAGCGACGCTCAAGGAGCACCTCTCGTGCACGGGCGCCACGTTCGACGAGGGCCTGAAGGGCCGCCAGGACACCGACGGCGTCAAGGAGCCGCAGATCGGCGGGTTCGCGGACGGCCCGGGCGTCAACCAGCAGTACGTCGGCAGCACGCCCGACCTCGTGACGGTCAGCATCGGCGCCAACGACATCCAGTTCTCCAAGATCGTGACGAGCTGCTTCTACCCCGTCTCGTCCGTCTTGGTCGGGACCTGCGGCGGCAACCTGGATACCGCGACCACGCGCGTGGACGGCGACTACGTGTCCAGCCGGCTCACCCGCCTCTACAAGCGCATCCAGGACATCGGCGACGCGAACGGCAAGCGGCCGCTCATCCTGCACACGCAGTACGTGAACCCGTTCCCCGCCTCCGACGAGGACGAGGACTGCTTCGACGTCAAGGGCGGGTGGACCAGCGGCTTCGCCCGCGACGACATCAACAAGATGGTCACCGGGCTGAACACCCTCAACCGGCGCATCAAAGAGGCGGCCGACGCGGCTCACGGCGTGATGGCGGTCCCCGCCAACCCCGAATTCGCCGACCACCGGTTCTGCTCGGACGACCCGTGGGTGTTCGGCATGGACACCGGACTCGACCCGCGCGCCAGCTGGACCGCGATCGATCTCAAGACGGCGGCGCCGTTCCACCCGACGATCGCCGGTCAGGCCGCCATCGCCCGCCAGATCAAGAAGACGCTGGACTCCGCGGTCTCGATGCGCCGGTCGGGTGAGCTGGTGGAGGTCGCGTACGCGTCCGGACCCAAGCTCACGTTCGCCCGCGTCAACACCGCCGGCACGACGATCGTCGTGCCCAAGTCGGGCTCGGAGGTCCCCGCCCACCCCAACTTCCGCGTCCGCGACGCGTGGGAGATCGACACGGCCGCAGATTTTTCTGGAGCGATCACCGTCTCGCTGCCCGCGTCGGCGGGCGACAGCCTGTGGCACCACACGGGCGGGCGCTGGGAGCAGGTGCAGTCCACGTTCGACGGGTCGAAGCTGCAGGGCAGCGTCACGTCGCTGTCGCCGTTCGCCGTCGGACCGGCCGTCGACCCGATCCACGCCGCGATCGGCGGCGGAGAAGGCGGCGTGGCTCCGGAAGCGGTCGCGTTGACCGCGGCTCCGAGCACCGGCGCGGCGATCGACGAGGTCGCGTGGGACTTCGGTGACGGCACGTCCGCCACGGGGATCGACGTCACGCACGCGTTCCGCCACAGCGGCACGTACACGGTCCAGGCGACCGTGCGCAGCGTCGACGGCGCCGTCGACACGGCGACCCGGACCGTCACGATCACCAATCCCGCCCCGGTGCTCCGCGCCGAGGTGCCGGCCACCGGGACCGTCGGCGAGCAGGTCGAGCTCGACAGCCGCGGCTCGACCGACGCCAACGGCAAAGTCGAGCGCGGCTGGTGGGAGCTCGACGGCGTCGTCCTCGAGCCGGCGGCGCAGCTGAGCACGCTCACGCTCGAGCAGCCCGGCTCGGTGACCGTCGAGGCGGTCGTCCGCGACGACGAGCTCAAGGAGACGCGGCGGGCGTTCACGATCACCGTCGAGCGGCCGCAGACGCCGTCCGCCCCGGGTGGCGGCAACACCGGCGGCGGGGGCGGTGGCAGCGGGGGCGGCGCCGGCCCTTCACCGCAGGCGGGCTTCTCGTTCGCCTCGGCCTCCGGCCCCGACATCCTGCTCACCTGCGCCCGGGCGTCGCTCCTGCTGACCGAGGTGTCCAGCCGGGGCAGCCGGTTGCGGGCCGCGGGCGTGGCCGCGCGGGCGCTCGCCGGGCAGACCGTGCAGCTGCGCCGTGCAGGTAAGCGCGTCGCCAGCGCCAAGGTCCGGGCGGACGGGACGTTCGGGATCGGCGGTGCCGCACGCGCCGGGCAGTACACCGCGGTGATCGGGAACACGACATCGCCGCGGATGGCGCTGCAGTCCAAGCTGCGCCAGAGCGCGGCCCGCCGGTCCGGGGGCTCGGTGACGCTGTCCGCGATGACGACGGGCACGGTCATCGTGGAGCGGATGACCGCGTGCGGTCAGTGGCGGCGTGAGGCGAGGGCGAAGGCGAGCCGCAACGGCAGGTTCAAGGCCACGGTCAAGGCCCCTCCGGCCGCGGCGGTCGTCTATCGCCTGCGCGCCGGCGGGCGGCAGGTGCTGATCCCGGTGGCGCTGTGAGAGCGGGCCGCGGCATGAGCCGCGGCCCCTAGGGCCGCTAGGCGCCGGGTACCGGCGGGGCGGGCGGGATCTCGCGCGGCGCCGGTGAGGTCCCGACTTGGCTCGTGGCGCTCTCGGCCTCCTGCGTCGCCTGCGCGGCGGCGCGGGCGGCCTCCTCGGCGTCGCGGCGGGCGCGCTCGTCGATCTCGTCCATGGTCGAGGACGGCTTGGGCTTCGGCTTCGCCTTGCCGGCGAACTGCTCGGTCAGGTTCGAGACGGCGCTCGTGAACTCGGACGGGATGATCCAGATCTTGTTCGCGTCGCCGTTGGCCAGCTGCGGCAGCGTCTGCAGGTACTGATACTGCAGCAGCGCCTGATCCGGAGCGCCCTCGTGGATCGCGTTGAAGACCGTCTCGATCGCCTTCGCCTCGCCCTCGGCCTTCAGGATCGCGGCCGTGCGCTCACCCTCGGCCCGCAGCACGGCGGACTGCTTCTCGCCCTCGGCGGTGAGGATCTGGGACTGCTTGACGCCCTCCGCCGTGAGGATCGTGGCGCGGCGGTCACGCTCGGCGCGCATCTGCTTCTCCATCGCCTCCTGCACGGTGCGCGGCGGCTCGACCGACTTGAGCTCCACACGGCCGACGCGGATGCCCCAGCGGCCCGTGGCCTCGTCCAGCACGGCCCGCAGCTGGCTATTGACGCTGTCGCGGGAGGTGAGCGTCTCCTCGAGCGTCATGCCGCCGATGACGTTGCGCAGCGTCGTGACCGTGAGCTGCTCGATCGCCTGCAGCGGGTTGGCGACCTCGTAGGTGGCCGCCCGCGGGTCCGTGACCGTGAAGTAGATGACCGTGTCGATGCCGACGACGAGGTTGTCCTCGGTGATCACGGGCTGCGGCGGGAACGAGACCACCTGCTCGCGCAGGTCGATCAGCGGCTTGACGCGGTCGATGAACGGGACGATCAGCGTCAGCCCCGGGTCGAGCGTGCGGCTGTAGCGGCCGAGCCGCTCGACGATTCCGGCGCGCGCCTGCGGCACGATCCGCACGCCCGAGGCGGCGATGATGAACAGGAACACGATCAGGACGATCAGCGCGATCAGGCCTGCGGTCATTCGGTCTCCCTCTTACTCGGCCACGAGCGCGGTCGCGCCCCGGATCTCGAGGACGTGCACTTTCGTGCCCGGCTCGATGACGGCATCATCGTCGTACGCGCGGGCGGTCCAGATCTCGCCGTCGAGCTTCACGCAGCCCACGCCTTCGTCGTTCGCGATCCGCTCCACCACCATCGCGGTCTGCCCGACGAGTGCCGCGGTCCCCATCTTCAGTGCCTTCGTCTTCTGATGCGAGCGGGCGAGCGGGCGCAGCGCCGCCAGCAGGATGATCGAGACCACCAGGAAGGCCGCGGCCTCGATCGTCGTGCCCGCGCCGAACGCGGCCAGGACCGCCGCGACCGCCGCCCCGCCGGCGAACGGCGCCAGGAAGAAGCCCAGCGTGGCGATCTCCCCCACGGCGAGCGCCACCGCGAGGATCAGCCAGATCACCCAGGGGTCCATGAGCTCGAGATTACGCGGTCAGCAGGGCTTTGGCGAAATCATCCGGGTCGAACGGCCGCAGGTCCTCGAGCTGCTCGCCGATGCCGATCAGCTTGACCGGGATGTTGAGCTCGTTGGCGATCGCGAGCGCGATGCCGCCCTTGGCCGTGCCGTCGAGCTTGGTGAGGATGATCCCGGTGACGCCGACGGCCTCGCCGAACAGCTTCGCCTGGCGCACGCCGTTCTGGCCCGTGGTGGCGTCCACGGTCATCAGGGTCTCGTGCGGCGCGTCCGGCATCTGCTTGGAGATCACGCGCCGGACCTTGGTCAGCTCGTCCATCAGGTTGGTCTGCGTGTGCAGGCGGCCGGCCGTGTCGATGATGATCACGTCGGCGCCGCGCTCGCGGCCACGGGCGATGGCGTCGAAGGCGACGGCGCCGGGGTCGGAGCCCTCAGGGCCCTTGACGACATCCACGCCGGCGCGCTCGCCCCAGCGCTCGAGCTGCTCGACGGCGGCGGCGCGGAACGTGTCCGCCGCGCCGACCACGACCTGCAGCTGGAGCGTGTTGCGCAGGTGCCAGGCGAGCTTGCCGATCGTCGTCGTCTTGCCGGTGCCGTTGACGCCGACGACGAGGATGACCGTGGGGTCGGGCCGCAGATCGATCTTGTCGTCGCCGGTGCGGGCGAGCTGGGCGAGCAGCTCCGCGAGGCGATTGCTGAGCGCCTCGCCGCCGACGAGGTTGCCGTCCTCGGCCTCACGCTCGAGCTCCTCGACCACCTGGGCGGTCGTGGCCGCGCCGACGTCGGCGTAGATCAGCGCCTCCTCCAGGCGCTCCCAGGTCTCCTCGTCGAGGTCACCCTCGAAGAGCGTGGCCTGCACCTCCGCGGTCAGCGCCTCCCGCGTCTTCTTCATGTTCTCGCGTAGGCGCTTGAAGAAGCCGCGGCGCTTCTCCTCGCGTTCGGGCTCGGCGGGCACCTCGGGGGGCGCCTGGTCAAGCAGGAAGAGGTCGTACCAGTCTCTGGCCATGCGGTTCGGCAGGATACGAGGCGTGATCGACGTGAGGCGGATCGACGGCGACTCAGAGGTCGCGCGCGAGCTGTTGGTGGCGATGGAGGCCTACGTGGAGGCGAGCCTCGGGCCGGTGTCGGCCGAGACGACGTCGACCGTGGACCCGGGCGAGATGTCGCCTCCGGACGGCGCCTACGTGGTGGTGCTCGAGGACGGCGTGCCGGTCGCGGGTGGCGGCGTGCGGCGGCTGGGTGACGATGTCGCCGAGGTCAAGCGGATGTACACGCTGCCCGAGGCCCGCGGGCGCGGGCACGGGCGACGGCTGCTGGCAGCGCTGGAGGACGCGGCGCGGGAGCTCGGGTACGCGCGCGTGCGGCTCGACACGGCGGCGACGATGGACGTCGCGCGGCGGCTCTATGGCGAGGCGGGATACCGCGAGATCGAGGACTACAACGGCAATTCCTACGCCGTGTTCTGGGGCGAGAAACGGCTGTATCCTGAGTAGGGCAATGTCCGCCTTGGTTGAAGCTCGTGAATCGCTCTCGTACTGGGAGTCTCGCCTCGATCAGCTGCCGCGGACGGCGGTGCGCAAGCGCCGTGAGGCGCGCGAGATGGTCGTGCGCTGGCGCGAGCGCGTGGACGCCGCCGAGCGCGCGGAGTACGGGCCCGGGTTCCTGGGCGCGCTCTTCCTGCTGATGGCCGAGAAGCGCCTGCCGACGCAGGCGTCCCGCCAGATCGTGCGCGTCGGCAAGAGCGCGGCGATCGTGGCCGCCACCGCCGTGGCGACGATGGTCATGCTCACGGTGGTCCTGTTCGACGTGTTGCTCGCGCTGATCTTCTAGGCGTGCTGAACCACGTTGATGACGTGGCCGCCGGGAGCTTTGACGAAGAATCGCCGCACGCCCCAGGGCTCGTCGCGGAGCTCGTAGACGATCTCGAGGCCTTGCTGCTGGGCTCGGGCGTAGATCTCGTCCACGTTGTCGACGCCGATCGAGACGACGGCCTGGTCGAGCCCGTAGGCGTGGCCGATCGAGAGCTGCGCTGACGGGACTTCCGGCACGACGAACGTGGTCATGCCCGGCATTTCCATCCCGACGTCGAGGCCGAGGAAGTCGGTGTAGAACGCGCTCGCGGCCGCCGGGTCCTCCGTGAACAGGTTCGGGACCACGCGGTGGACCGTCATGCGTGCACGCCGATCAGACCGACGCCGCCCGTGATGCCGCTGCAGCCGATGCACGCGACGCAGCCCGTGCAGTTCACGCAGCCGATGCACGCGACGCAGCTCGCGCAGCCGACGTTCCCGAGGCCGGCGACGATGCCCGCACTACCGACGATGCCCGCCGAGAGCGCGACGCCCGCGCTGCCGACGACGGTCGTGGAGCCCGCGACGGCCGCGGAGCCGACGACCGCGGACGAGCCCACCACGGCCGCGCTGCCGACCACGCCGGCCGCCGCGACCACGCCGGTGCTGCCGATCACGCCGACCGAGCTCGCAACGCCCGCGCTGCCGACGACGCCGGTCGAGTTCTCGACGCCCTTGGAGCGGTAGACGCCGCGCGGCTCGAGCACGGCTTGCGCCTGTGCGCCGTTGCCGTTGCCGTGCGTCACGCGGCGACCTCCTCGGCCGGCTTGGGCAGCTTGCGCGAGATCACCTTCGAGACGCCGTTGCCGGCCATGGACACACCGTACAGGGCGTCCGCGGCCTCCATCGTGCGCTTCTGGTGGGTGACCACGATGAACTGCGCCCGGTCGCTGAACCCGCGCAGCACCTGCAGGAAGCGGTCGATGTTGAGGTCGTCGAGCGCGGCCTCGACCTCGTCGAGGATGTAGAACGGCGACGGGCGCGCGAGGAACACCGCGAACAGGAACGCGAGCGAGGTCATCGTCTTCTCGCCGCCGGACAGCAGCGTCAGGCGCTTCGTGGACTTGCCCGCGGGCGTGATCTCGATCTCGACGCCGAGCTTGTCCTCCGGCGTGCTCTCCTCCTCGTCCTCCTCGGGCTCGGGCACCGGCGTCTCGTCGTCGCCGCCGCCGAGCACGGGGCGCGGGCCGGAGTCCTCGCGCACGAGCCGCAGCGCGCCGCGGCCGCCCGGGAACAGGTGACCGACGACCTCCTCGAAGTTCTTGGCCGCCGCGTCGAAGGTCTCCTCGAACGCCTCCTTGATGCGGCGGTCGGTGTCCTTGATGAGCTGCGCGAGCTCGCGCATCGCCGTCTCGAGGTCCTCGCGCTGGGCCTCGAGCTCCTGGACGTGCTCGAGCGCCTCTTTGTACTCCGCCTGCGCGAGCGGGTTGACCGGGCCGAGCTGCTCGCGCCGGCGCTGCAGGCGCTCGATCGTCTTGTCCAGGTGGGCGCGCTCGCCGTCGTCGAGTGGCGTGTCGGACGGCTCCGGTTCCAGGCCGAGCTTGGCGGCGAGCCGCTCGAGCTCGGCGTTGGCGTCTGCGGCGTGGTCGCGGGCGCGCTGGGCCTGCACCTCACCGCGCGTGACGGCCTCGCCGCGCTCGCGCAGCTTCGCGTGCACGCGTGACTCCTCCGCCGCGCACTCCCTGAGCTCCTTCGCCAGCTGCTCGCCCGCGGCCTTGTCGGCGTTGAGCTCGGCCTCGAGCGCTTCGAGCCGGTTGGCGACGGCGGCCTGCACCTGCTTGAGCGCGTTCGCGAACCGCTCCGCGACGGGCTTGAGTTGCCGGTCGCGCTCCAGCCGGCGCTGCTCGTGCTCCAGCCGACGTGCCCGCTCGGCCCGCTCGCGCTCGGCACGCTCCTTCAGGCGACGCTCCGTGGCGATCTGCGACTCGACCTGCGCCTTGCGGTCCGCGCTCGGCCCCTCGTCGGGCGCCGCACGCCGCTGCTGGATGACCCAGCGCGCGTGCCGCTCGGCCTCGGCGGCCTCGTCGCGTTCGCGCGCCGCCGCACGCGCCTCGCGGTCGAGGCCCTCGCGCGCGGCGTCGGCCTCGGCGACCTTGACCTGCGCGGCCTCGACCGCGTTGAGTGCGGCCCGCTCGGCCTTCGCTGCCTCGTCGACCTGGGCGACCAGCGCGTCGCGCCGGTTGCGCTCCTTGAGCACGCGGTCGTGCCCGCCGGGGCTGACCTGGCGCAGCTCGCGCGTGCGCGGCGACCACACGCGCCCGTCCTTGGTGACCGCGATGCCCGCGAAGTCCGGCCGCACGGCCGCCACGTCGTCGACGACCCAGACGTCCTCGAGGATGGCCGCGGCGAGGCGGCGAGAGGGGTCGTCGCCGGAGGCCACGACGTGGGCGCCGAGAGGCTCGGCGCCGTCGGCGGGCGGCGAGGACGCGGCGGCGGGCGCCGTCCCCGCGGCCGGCACGATCAGCGCAGCCGCGCCGTCCTTGCCGCCCTTGGACAGCAGCTTCCCGCCGGCCTCGAGGTCGAGCGCGACGCCCGCGCGCAGGCGCGGGCCCAAAGCGGCGGACAGCGCGAGCTCGTAGCCCGAGGCCGCGGAGAGCGTGTCGGCGAGCGCCTTGGCGCCGCCCGGGGCGCCCGCGTTCGCGCGCAGGAACTGGTTGACCTTGGCCAGCTCGGCGCCGATCCGCGCGGACTCGCGGCGGGCCTTCTCGGCGGCGACGTCGAGCTCGCGGCGGGCGCGGCGGGCGGCCTCTGCGGCGGCCTCGCCCTCGGCGCGGCGGGCCGCGGCCGTCGCGGCGAGCGCGGTCTTCTCCGCCACCACCTGGGTCGCGGCCTCGCGCTTGGCTTCCAGCTCGGCGAGCTCACGCTCGAGCCGCACGCGGTGGTCCTCGGCCAGCGCGGCGAGCTCGGCCTGCAGGCCCGCGATGCGCTCTTCGGCGCCGTCGTCGCCGACGTCGGCCTCGATCTCGGCCTGCAGCGCGGTGATGCCGCCCGACCGGCGCGCCGTGCGCTCTTCGAGTTCACCGATGAGGCGCTGGGCGGCGTCCAGCCGCATCCCGACGCGCTCGCTGGAGGACTTGGCGGAGTAGAACCGCGACGACAACGCCTCACGTTGACTGCCGCGCGAGGACAGCGCCTCCTCGGCCTTGGCGCGGCGCGCGCCGACGGCGGCGAACTCCTCCTCGGCGGCAGCGGCCGCGGCCCGGGCCTCCGCCACGGCGGTCTCTGCCGCGACCAGCCCGGCGCGGGCGCCGCGGGCGTTGTCGCGCGCCAGCGTCCACTTGGCCTCGTCGCTCTGGCGCTCGATGCGCTCGTGCAGCTCGGCGGCCTCGGCCTGGCGCTTGAGGGGCTTGAGCCGCGTGCGGGCCTCGCGCTCGACGTCCAGCGCGCGGTCCAGATTGTCCTGCGTGCGCTCGAGCTTGAGCTGCGCCTTGCGCCGGCGCTTGCGGTGCTTGCCGAGGCCCGCGGCCTCCTCGATCAGCATCCGCCGGTCCTTGGGCTTGGACGTGACGATCTCCGCCACGCGGCCCTGCGAGACGACAGAGTGCATCTCCTTGCCCAGGCCCGTGTCCGAGAGGATCTCGATGACGTCCGTGAGCCGGCACTTGGCCCCGTTGATGCGGTACTCACCGTCGCCGGCCCGGTTCAGCCGCCGGGTGATCGCGATCTCGCCCGCGGGCAGGTCCACCCGGCCCGACGAGTTGTCGAGGATGACCTCGACCTCCGCCTCCGAGCGGGACTTGACCCCGTGCGCACCCGCGAAGATGACGTCCTGCATCGACGCGCCGCGGACGGCCACCGGCGACTGCTCGCCCAAGGCCCACAGCACGGCGTCCGTGATGTTGGACTTGCCGGACCCGTTCGGGCCCACGATCACCGACACGCCCGGCGCGAACGTCAGCCGCGTGCGGTCCGGGAAGGACTTGAAGCCTTTGAGCGTGATCGAGCTGAGGTGCATCAGCCCGGCCCCAGCGACTCCAGCGCCGCCTCGGCCGCGGCCTGCTCGGCGTCCTTCTTCGAGCGCCCGCTCCCCCGCGCCACCTCCTGGCCGTCCACGACCGCGACGACCTCGAACGTCCGCTCGTGCGGCGGCCCCTCCTCGGAGGCGACCTCGTAGACGACGACCGTCCCGCGCCGCGCGAGCTGCTCCTGCAGCGCGCTCTTGAAGTCGGCCGGATGCGCGAGCGCCCGCTCGATCTCGGGCTGGAACGCCTCCACCACCGCGTCGGCCACCTGCTCGTAGCCGAACTGCAGGTAGCAGGCCCCGATCACGGCCTCGATCACCGACGCCAGCACCCGCTCGGTGCGCGCGAGCTGCTCGGTCGCGGGCCCGGCGAACTCCGGCGGCGCCGCGGCCTTCAGGCGCTCCGGGATGCCCAGCCGCTCGGCTACGTCCCGGCACGAACGGCCGCTCACCGCCTGCGCGCGCACCTTGGTCAGGCGGCCGGCGCCGTAGGCGTCGGGCTGCAGCCGCGGATACAGGTGCGTCGTGACCGCCAGGCCGAGCACCGAATCGCCGAGGAACGCCAGCCGCTCATAGGAATCCGAGCGCTTCTCGGTCCAGGACGAGTGCGTCACCGACTGCCGCGCGAGTTCGGCCGGCAACGCCTCGAGCATGTCGTGCAGCTGGTTCAGGTGCCCGACGGTTCGTGGGCCAGAACGAAGTCGATGGCCTGGCGCACGGTGTGGATGCGCGCCGCCTCCTCGTCGGACATCTTCACGCCGTACTGATCCTCGAGCTCCTGCACGAGCGTGTACAGATCCAGCGAGTCGGCCGACAGGTCCTCCCGGAAGTGCGTGTCCTCGGTGATCGCGGACGGATCCTCGAGCTCCAGCTCGTCGGCCAGGTGTTCGCGGATCAGGGAAAGGACTTGCTCTCGGGTCATGACTGGTCCGGCAAGCTACCGACCGCCTCGGACGCCGTCTTGCGCAGCGCGCCCGCCTCGGCCAGGCGCGCGTAGGTGCGTCCGGCCACGTCCTCGCGGACGCCGCGCGCCGCGACCTCGATCGCGCGCGTGAACCCGCGCGCCCTGAACGACCCGTGCGGGACGACGCCGATGTGCCGCAATCCGAGCAGGACCGCGCCGCCCTGCTCCTCCGGGTCGATCTCCGACCGCAACCCGCGCAGAGCGGGACGGAGCAGCATGCCGCCGAGCTTGGAGCGCCAGTTCGACATGGCCGCGGACCGCACCGCGCCCAGCAGCGCGGCCGAGGTCCCCTCCATCACCTTCAGCGCGACGTTGCCGGTGAAGCCGTCGGCGACGATCACGTCCGCCGCGCCCGTCCCGATCGCGAAGCCCTCGACGTTGCCGACGAAGTTCAGCCCCGCCGACCCGGCCAGCGCCTCGTGCGCGGCGACGACGACCTCCGTGCCCTTGGTCGACTCCGTCCCGTTCGCGAGCAGCGCCACGCGCGGCGACGCGACACCGCCGACCGCCTCCATGAACGCCGCCCCCATGTGCGCGAACTGGACGAGCATCTCAGGCCGGACCTCGACGTTCGCGCCTGCGTCGAGCAGCAGGAACGGCTTGCCCGGCACCGGGATCATCAGCGCCAGCGCGGGACGGTGGACGCCGCGCACGCGCTTGAAGCCGAACGTCGCGGCCGCCAGGGCCGCGCCCGTGGACCCGCCGCTGATCACCGCGTCGGCCTCGCCGGAGGACACCGCGGCGACGGCCTGGACGATCGACGCGTCGGGCGTGCGGCGCACGGCCCGGACGGGATCGGCCTCCTTGGCGATCGACACGGGCGCGTCGACGACGGAGACGTGCGAGGGCACCGGCCCGATCTCGGCGGCCGGGCCGTACAGGATCACGCGGACGCCCGAGGCGTCCGCAGCACCGCGCGCGACCTCAGCGGGGCCGAGATCGGCCCCGTTGACATCGACGGCGACGGTGAGGCTTCTAGTGCTCGTGGTCGTGATCGTGCTCGTCGTGCATGTGCACGACTTCGCGACCGCCATAGAACCCGCAATGCGGGCACACGCGGTGCGGGCGGCGAGGCCGGCGGCACTGCGGGCAGTCGTTGACCGAGGGAGCAGTGATCTTGTGCTGCGCCCGGCGCTGCGAGGTGCGCGCGTGCGACTGCTTTTGCTTAGGGACGGCCATTTCGGCGCGACAGGATAGCGGCTCGGGAGTTCCCGCTCCGGACACGTCTCTCGACGCGACCTCGGGGAACTCCCCGTAGCGTCGCCCGCAGGCGATGCGACCTACTCGAATTTGAGCTCGGACAGCTTGGCCCAGCGCGGATCCGGCTCGGCCTCGTGCGCGTGGTCCGGGTCCTCGTTGAGGTTCGCGCCGCACTGCGGGCACAGCCCCGCGCAGTCCGCCCGGCACTTGATCTGGGCCGGAAGCGCGAGCGCGAGCGCGTCGCGCGCCCACGCCTCGACGTCCAGCTCGTCGTCCACATACGGCGACTTGAGCTCCGAGTCCCCGGCTCCCGGCTGGTGGACCTCATAGGAGTCCACGTCGAAGGTCGGCGACGCGGGCTCGAGGCAGCGCATGCACGGACCTTCGAGCTGCGCGCTGAAGCGCAGACGCAACGCCCAACCGTTTCCGGTGGTGCGGGAGACGTCAAGGCGCGCGGGCACCAGCTCCGGGACGACGGCGTAGGTCGAGCCGCCGTAGTCGAACGGCTCGACGTGGACATTGAGGTCCAGACGCCGGCCTTCGCCGGAGGTGAGCCCGAGGCGCGCGAGGTCAAAGGAGTCCGTGCGCTGAGGCATGCCTCTTACATTAGTTCTCGCTTCAACACCTTCCCGGTGGAGGTCCGCGGGAGCTCGTCGACGAACTCGACGTCGCGCGGCTGCTTGTAGCCGGCCAGGTTCTCCTTCACGTACGCGCGGACCTCGTCCGCGGTGATCTCGCCCCGCCGGACGATCACCGCTTTCAGCCGCTGGCCGTACTGCTCGTCGTCCACGCCGAAGACCGCGGCCTCCACGATCGCCTCGTGGCCGTGCAGCAGATCCTCGACCTCGGCCGGGAAGACGTTCTCGCCGCCGCTGACGATCATGTCATCGTCGCGACCGTCGATGAACAGGCGCCCGCGGTCGTCGAAATGGCCGACGTCGCCGGAGGAGAGCAGCCCGTCGATCTCGTCCTTGCTGCCGCCGCCCGTGTAGCCCTCGAACTGGACGTCGTTGCCGACGAAGATCCGGCCCGTCTCGCCCGGTGGCAGGACGTTCCCGTCCTCGTCGTAGATCTTCACCACGGACCCGCGCGGCGGGCGGCCGACGGTGCCGGGCGCGTCGCGCAGGTCGCGCGGCGTCGCGATCGTCGCCCACGCCACCTCGGTCGAGCCGTAGAGGTTGTAGAGGTTCTCGCCGAAGTGGTCCATCCAGCGGCCCGAGATTGCGCCCGGGAGCGCGGAGCCGGACACGGGGACCGCGCGCACGCTGGAGAGGTCGTAGCGGTCGAGCACCTCGTCCGGAAGCTCGAGGATGCGCTGGATCATCACGGGCACCACGACGAGCGCCTGGCAGCGGTGCTGGGCGGTGAGCGAGAGCGTCGCCTCCTCGTCGAACTTGCGCTTGAGCACGACGGTCGACGCCAGGCTGATCCCGAGCGCCCACTGCGCGAAGCCCCACGCGTGGAACAGCGGCGCGGCGAGCATCGTCTTCTCGCGCGCCTTCAGCGGGATCACCGACAGCAGCGCCGCGATCGGGTCGATCGACTTCGGCATCGAGCGTGACGCGCCCTTCGGCGTGCCGGTCGTGCCCGAGGTGAGGATGATCGCGCGGCCCTTCTCGTCCGGCGCCTTCAGCGGCGCGGGGTCGCCGCGGCCGATCACGCCCTCCAGGTGCGGGTGATCGCTGGGCTCGTCGTGCCAGGCGACGTAGCGCTTGCGGCCCTCGGCCGCGTCCGCCAGCACCTCGGCGAACTCCTGGTCGTAGACGATCGCCTTCGGCTGCTCGCGCTCGGCGACGTCGGTCAGCTGCGGGCCGCTGAACGCGGTGTTCATGAACAGCGCGTTGGCGCCGAGCTTCGAGCACGCGACGACGGCGTCGATCCAGCCGCGGTGGTTGCGGCACATGACCGCGACGCCGTCCCCCGGCTTGATGCCGTCGGCCATGAACGCGCGCGCGAGCGCATTCGTGCGTTCGTCGACCTGTTTGAAGGTGAGCGTGCCGAGCTCGTCGATGACCGCGGGCTCGTCCGGGAACTTCTTGGCGGCGCCGATGTAGCCCGCGGCGGGCGTGGTGCCGAAGCGCAGCAGCGCGCTCACGGTGTGCCACAGGTGGTCCGGGCGTTCGGGGTGCACGATCCCCGCTCGGGTGAGCGTTACCAGCGTCTGCAGCTTCGTCGTGGCCTGCGTGGCGAGCTCACTCGGCTTCGGGATCAACGGTCTCTCCTATTTGGACGGCAGCCTCATACCCGCTGGGAGCGTTCCCGTGTCTATGAGCTTGCGAATCTCGGCTGCGCGCTTGGGATTGAGGTAGACGTGGCGCTGGCCGACGGAAGGCTTCTCGGAGAGCAGCCCCGCTTCCAGCAGCGCCTCCCCGACCTCCTGCGCGAGCGCGCGGTCGTTGCCCGCGAAGCCTCGCGCAAGGTGCGCGAACTCGGTGTGATATCCGCCCCACTTCCCCATGCCGTCGAGCCGTTGCAGGATCCGGCGCGCGGCGCGCTTGGCGGGGTCGGGATCCTCGTGCGGGCGCGTGGCGTTGCCGCCGGTGCCCAGGATGGACAGCACCGCGTCCTCGACCTCGTCGTGGGGGCCGGCGGGGCGACCGCCGAGGCGCGCGACGGCCTCGGCGATCTTGAGCGGGTGCTGCGCGCCGATCGGCGCCTTGAGCTCGACGTTCTCGATCACCCCGGGCGGGAGCGCGTGCGCGCGGGCGCGCAGGCGGTCGATGCCGTACGACTGCTCCTCGAACGCGAGGTCGACGAGCTCGGGGTCCAGCTCGCCCGCCTCGAAGCCGAGCACGAGGAAGCCGCCCGGGAGCTCGCCCGCGCGCAGGCGCAGATCGTGCGGGCCGGTGGGCGGGCCGGGCTCGGCGAGCTCGACCAGCGTGCCGACCACGGCTGCGACGAGCAGCCACTCGCGCTCGGGGATCGATTCCGGGTCGGCGCGCAGCGTGGCCGTCGCCGGGGTGGCGGCCAGCAGGCCGTTGGCGAGCCCGATCTCGACCGGCTGCTCGATGCCCGAGCGCGGCTTGGCGAGCTCGTGGCGGCCGCGCTTGAGCGTCTCGGTCAGGACCTCCCTCAGGCGCGCGGAGGCCGAGGGGGGCGCCTTGGCCCCTCCACAGGCGTCGAGCTCGCCTTCGAGGGCTGTCATTTGTCTACCGTACTGGCATGGCCGAACGGCGCCGCGTGGTGGCGCACGGGAACGTGCAGGGCGTCTTCTTCCGGGAGTCGACGCGGCGTGAGGCCGAGCGGCTCGGCGTCGCCGGCTGGGCCGAGAACCTGGGTGACGGGACGGTCGAAGCGGTCTTCGAAGGCCCTGCGGCTGCGGTTGACGCGCTGGTCGAGTTCGTGCGCGGCGGGCCCGGGCACTCGACGGTCGACTCGGTGGACGTGCGCACCGAGGCCGCCGAAGGGCTGCGCGGCTTCTCCACGCGCTAGTTCCGTCGGGACCGGCGCGTAGCGTGGTCGGTTGCTCATGGAGGCCGCCACCCCACTTCGCACCCCGCGCGTCCACGTCCTGATGGGGCGGGTGATCGTCGACAACGTCGTCATCGACGATCCCACGACCGCGGCGTTCCTGGACCGTCGCATCTCCGCGGGCGACGACCCGGTGGCGATCGTCAACGACGCGATCGAGGTCGGCGCGCGGATCCTGGAGCGCGAGCAGGCCGCGGTGGACGCCGAGTTCGTCCGCAACGAGTTCGAGAAGGTCTCACGCGAGGTGGAGACCGCGTTCACGGACAAGGCGCGCGTGGTGGCCGAGTTCTTCGGCACGAAGGTCGACGAGGTCTTCGGCGAGGAGAACGGGCACCTCGCCCGCGAGCTGCAGCGGCTGTTCGGCGAGGGCTCGACGGCGGCCGTGCAGCACCAGCTGCGGGAAGTGATGCGCGACCAGAGCGCGCGCATGCGCGAGGACCTGCTGCGCCAGTTCTCGTCCGCCGACGGCAACAACCCGCTGGCCGATTTCAAGGCCGCTCACCTGCGCACCACGCGCGAGCTGGCCACCCGCCAGGAAGCGCAACTGGAAGCCATGCGCGAGCAGATGGTGGCGTTGAAGCTGGAGCTGGCCGGGCTGCGCTCCGAGCGCGAGAAGGCCGCCGAGGTCGCGGCCGAGCATGCTCGCGGCACGGCCAAGGGCCGCCCCTACGAGGAGGCGCTCGTGGACGCGCTGGACGCGATCGCCCGCGGCCACGGCGACGACTGCGACGCCGTCGGCGACTTCCGCGGCGGCGGCGGTCGCAAGGGCGACGTGGTCGTGGACATCGAGGGCTGCTCCGGCGCCGCGCGCGGCCGCATCGTCTTCGAGGCCAAGCACTCCCGTCGCTCACGCAAGGAGGCGCTGTCCGACCTCGAGGAGGCGATGGCCCAGCGCGCCGCCGACTACGGCGTGTGGGTCGTGCCGTCCGCCGAGCAGCTGCCCGCGCGCGTGGACGGGTTGAAGGAGATCGGCGGCGACAAGATGTTCGTCGTCTACGACCCCGAGGACGGCTCGCGCCTGGCGCTGGAGGTCGCGTACTCGCTGGCCCGGGCGCGCGTGCTGATGGCCAAGGGCGGCGTGGACGGGCTGGACGCGCCGGCGCTGCGCGCGGAGGTCGAGCGGGCGCTGGGCGCGATGGACGAGGTCCGCCGCATCAAGCTCCACCTGACGAACGCGGCCGGCGGCATCGAGCAGGCGCGGGCCGTGCTGGACGCCATGGCCGAGCGGGTGCGCGCGCATCTGGCCCAGATCACCGCTCTGGTCGACTCGGCGGACGAGAACGGCGACGACACCCACTGACCGCGCGGCGGGCGCGAAGGGCCTGACGCTCGGCCAGTGGGCGTGCCAGCCGTTCAGGCGGCTCGCGCGGCCAGGAACGCGTCGTGCTGGGCGACGGCCAGCGCCCACAGCCGCGGGTCGCGCCGCGTGATGCCGAACTCGCCCGAGAGCACGGCCCAGAACTCCGCCTCGTCGAGCACGCGCTTCTCCGCCACGCCGGGCCCGACCGAGGAGAACGTGCGTGCGCGCAGCGTGTCGATGCGGTCCGCGCGCGGACGCTGCACGACGAGCGTCTTGACGAACGAGGACTCCGGGTCGGTCGCGAGCCGGCGGTGGTGGGGCTCGAAGGCGCTCACGGGCGACGGGTCCTCGTCCATGCGGAAGCCCGAGAACGTGGACCACTCGTGCGCGCCGATCCACCACGTGCCGCAGGGCTCGAGCTCGACGGTCCACGCGAACGGGCCGATCGCGTGCGTGCCCGGCTCCAGCGGCAGCGGGTCGACGAAGCCCTCGCCCAGGCCGGCGTCGGCGATCCACAGTGAGCCGTCGATGTCGACGACCAGCGCCATGTGGTTCGTGGGTCCCTCGCCGCCGACCACGGCCTGATGGCGCTCGACCGAGAAGCCGAGCTGCTCGAGCAGCCAGCTGAAGACCGTGTTGACCTCGAAGCAGTAGCCGCCGCGGCCTTCGCTCAGGAAGCGCTCCGCGAGCGCCGCCGACGCCAACGGACCGGTCTCGCCGAGCTGCACGGCGATGTCCTCGTACGGGATCGCGCCGAGGTAGGCGCGGTGCACGTGGACGAGGCCGTCGAGGGTCGGCTCGACGGGGCCGTCAAGGCCGATCCGGTGCAAGAGGGCGTTGAGCATCGCGCCCGGGATGGTAAGCCAGCCCGTATGGCGATTGCACGCATCTGGCGCGGAACGGTCCCGACCGCCCGCGCCGACGAGTACACCGAGTACATGAACCAGACCGGCATCAAGGACATCCGCAACACCGCCGGCAACCTCGGCGTCTTCCTGCTGCGCCGCGAGGAGGGCGAGGAGACGCACTTCCAGACGATCTCGGTGTGGGAGTCCGAGGACGCGATCGAGGCCTTCAGCGGGTCCAAGGACCGCACCGCGCGGCTGGAGCCCAAGGACGAGGAGTTCCTCATCCGCTCGGAGCCGGAAGCCGAGCACAACGTGATCGCCAGCGATCCCAACAACATCTTCACCGGTTGAGCGCGGCGCGGCGCCTAGCGTCGCGCGCATGTCCAAGGTCGCCCTCGCGCTGCTCGCGCTGCTCGCCCTCATCGCCGCACCCGCGGCGCAGGCCCAGGTCAAGGCCACGCTGGAAACCGCGCCGCTGTTCGACGACGAGGCCGGCGGGGACGCCGACGCCGACGACCCCGCCATCTGGGTCCACCCCACCGACCGGCGCGGGACGCTGGTCGTCGGCACCAAGAAGAACGCCGGCCTCGACGTCTACGACCTGCAGGGCCGCACGCTGCAGTCGATCCCGTCGGACCCGGGGCGCTTCAACAACGTCGACGTCGTCACGGGCGTCCGCCTCGACGGCAAGACGCGCGACCTGGTCGTCACGTCCGACCGCGGCCTGGACCAGCTGCGCGTCTTCGCCATCGACCCGGCCAAGGCCCGCAAGGGCCAGCCGCCGCTGACCGACATCACCACGCCGAACGCGCCGCTGGTGTTCAGCGCGACGCCCGAGGAGGTCGAGGTCCAGGCCACCGCCTACGGCCTCGCCGCCTACAACGACCGCGGCGACGGCTTCGTCGCCGTCTCCCGCCGCTCGCGCACCGCGGTCGCGCTCTACAAGCTGATCGCGGCGCCGAACGACACGGTCTCCTACGTCCGCGTCGACGACTTCACGCTGCCGGACACGTTCCGGCTCCCGAACGGCACCCGGTGGACGCCGTGCGAGGACCCGGGCGACGGCCCGCAGGTCGAGGGCATGACGTTCGACCCCCAGCGCGGCCTGCTGTTCGCCGCCCAGGAGGACATCGGCCTGTGGGTGGTCAAGGTCGGCCGCCACGGCTTCACCGGCCAGCCGACGCTCCTGCAGAAGGTCAAGGAGTTCGGCGTCCCGGGCACGTTCGATCCCGAGACCGAGGAGTGCGTCCTGGGTGCCGACCCGGGCTTCGGCGGCCGGCACGTCGCCGCCGACATCGAGGGCCTGACGATCTGGCGGATCCCGTTCGTGCGGGACATCCTGCTCGTCTCCAGCCAGGGCGACAGCCGCTTCGTGGCCTACGGCGACGGCGGCCTCGGCGGCTTCATCGGCGAGTTCACGATCACCGACGGGACCGTGGACGGCGTCGAGCACTCCGACGGCGCGCAGGTCCTCGCGGAGCCGCTCCCCGGGTTCCCGCTCGGCCTGCTCGTCACGCATGACGGCGAGAACCGGCCGGATCCCGAGGAGCGGGCGTCCACGAACTTCAAGTACACGCGCCTGGAGCGCGTCGGCGTCGCGCTCCTGCTGCAGCCCTTCTAGCTAGGAGAGCTCCGGGAACGAGAGGTCGAGCGACAGCAGCGGCGTGCTGGTGCCGAGGATCGGGCCCAGCACCGGACCGAGGATGTCGTTGAGCGCCCCGCCCACCGTCACGTCGAGGTCCTTGACCGTGACGGTGCCGTCGAGCACGTTCAGATCGAGCTCGTCGGTGTCCATGTCGCCGACCTTGACGCGGACGCCGTCGATGTAGGCGTAGAGGCCGGCGTTGGCCCCGAGCACGATCTCGGGGTTGACGAGCTCGACGCGGCTGCCCAGGCCGGGCAGGTCGAGGATCAGGCCGCCGCCGAGCTTGATCGTGCCGGTCTCGCTCGTCACGTCGACGTCGACGGACTCCAGCGGCAGCACCGTGACCTCGCTGTTGCCGTCACCGTCGAGGTCGAGCCCGCCACCCGGTAGCAGCGGCGAGATCGAGCCGCCGCCCGGGAGCCGATCCAGCAGACCCGGGTTGACGGTCAGCGCGCCGCCGGGCGTGTCGCCCCGGCCGGGCACGCCGCTACCGCCGCCCGGAGCCCCCGGGGTGCTCGGCGCGCCCGGCAGCCCGGGGCGACAGGGGTGCCGGAGGACGCGGGCTGGATCAGCCGGACGTCGAGCGTGCCGAACTGGCTGAACCGCTTGAGCGCCTTCTTGCGCAGCGCGCGATTGACGTAGTTGGCGCCCGCCTGCGTGAGCTTGAGCGTGTAGCCCTTGGTCTGCTGCACCTTGCCGCTGTCGGCGGCCGTCGCCCGCGCGCCCGACACGGTGAAGGACTTGATCCGCTCGTTGGAGATCAGCATCGACACGTAGCCGCTCTCGGGCGTGTCGAGCACCAGGCGCGGATTGACGACGGTCGCGGTGCGCTGGCCGCGCTTGAACTTGAAGCCGGTCTTCTGCGTGTAGTACGCGACGTCCCCCTCGCGGGTGCCGAAGTCCTTGACGATCGCGGCGGAAGCCGTGCAGGGGAGCGCAACCCCGCCGAGCAGGGCGGCGGGGACGACGAGCAGGCTCCGGTCAGCGGATGAGAGCTTCGCGACCTGGACGCTCGGCGCGATTGCGGGCGAGCGTCCAAAGTGTCGATGAACCCAACAACGCGAGTGCGCAAGCAAGCTTGCTGTTCGCGTGCTGACCTACTGTCGGGCGAGCCGCAGTGCCTCAGAGAGCTTGACCGCGGAACCCGTGCGCAGGACGACGGCGGAGTAGATCCGGGCAGCGAGCGGGATCAGCAGCGCGGTGGCCGCGATCATCACCCCGACCGACGCCGCGATCTCCCACGCCGGGACCTCGCCGAGCGCGATCCGGCCGGGCATCGTGATCGGTGCCGTGAACGGGATGAACGCGCAGATGTGCGCGACGACGCCGTCCGGGTCGTCGTTGACCGCGAAGCCGGCGAAGAACGAGACCAGGATCGCCATGGTCAGTGGCGTCGTGGAGCTCTGGAGCTCCTCCTGGCGCGGGACGAGTGCGCCCGCGGCCGCGTACAGCGAGGCGTAGAACGCGTACCCGAGCACGAACCACACGAGCGCCAGCGCGACGGCGGTCAGCAACGCGCCGTCGATGTCCAGCGCTCCTGTCACCCCGGCCACGGCGACGCCGATGACCGCGATCAGCAGCAGCTGCCCGAGCCCGAGCAGCCCAAGCCCGATCACCTTGCCCGCGAGCAGGTCCTTCGGGCGGATCGCGGCCAGCAGCACCTCGACCACGCGCGAGGACTTCTCCTCCACCACGCCGGACGCCACGTAGAAGCCGTACGCGATCAGCTGGCCGTAGAGCATCAGGATCGCGAAGAAGGCCAGCCCGGCCTTGGCGTCGCGGTCGGGATCGACCGGCTCGGCCGTGACGACCCGCAGGTCCGGCCGCCGGCTCGGCTCCAGCGCCTGGTTGGCGGTCTGCAGCAGGCCGACGAGCGTGTCGTCGGGCTCCTCCTCGGAGCGGATCTCGCCGCCGACCAGCCGCACGTCCGGCTCGGTGTCGCTGATCGTGACCTCGGCGTCGAAGTTGCCGGCGAGCGCGACGGCGCGTTCGGCGACCGGCCGGCTCTGCGCGTCGGTCGCGATCACGTACTCCGACGTCCCGCCCAAGCCCAGCAGCGGCGGGATCACCACGACGAGGACGATGATCGCCAGCGTGATCCCCGTCGAGATCAGGAACGACTTCTCGCCGGCGCGCTCGGTGATCTCGCGCCGCGCGACCAGGCGCACGTTGCGGTTGATCATTTGACCGCCTCCCGGAACAGGTCGGTGAGCGTCGGGCGCTCGATCACTTCCTTGACCACCTTCTGACCCGGCCCGCGCAACTCCTCGACGGTGCCGGAGGCGACCAGCCGGCCGTCCTTGATGATCGCCACGGCCTCGCACAGGCGCTCGACGAGCTCGAGCTGGTGCGAGGAGAACACGACGGGCACGCCGGTGCGGGCATAGTCGAGCAGGACGCCCGAGAGCACGTCCACGCCGACCGGATCGAGGCCGGAGAACGGCTCGTCCAGCACGAGCAGCTCTGGCTCGTGGACGAGCGCGGCGGCGAGCTGCACGCGCTGCTGGTTGCCGAGCGAGAGCTCCTCCACGCGGTCGCCGGCGCGCTCGGTCAGGCCGAGGCGGTCGATCCAGCGGTCCGCCGCGGCGTCCGGATCGTCGACGCCGTGCAGCGCGGCGAGGTAGCTGAGCTGCGGCTTGACGCGCATCTTCGGGTACAGCCCACGCTCCTCCGGCATGTAGCCGAAGCGGGCCCGCATCCGCGTGTGCAGCTGCTCACCGTTCCAGCGCACCTCGCCGGCGTCGGGCGCGAGCACACCCATGACGATCCGCATGGTCGTCGTCTTGCCGGCGCCGTTGGGGCCGACGAAGCCGAACATCTGGCCGGGCTCGACGCGGAACGACACGCCGTCGAGCGCGACCCGGTCGCCGTAGCGCCGAGTCAGACCTTCCAGCTCGAGCCCTCTCAGGAGACTTCAGCCGGCTCGTCGCGGCCTTGGAGCCGCTCGCGCCCGCGCTGTACGGCCGCGATGAACTTGGACAGGTTCACTTCGAGCGTGTTGAGGATCTCGTCCGCGTAGTCCTCGGCGCCGAGCCGGATCTCGCGCTCGCGGGCGCGGGCGTCCTCGATGATGTCCTCCGCGGCGCGCTCGGCCTGGCGAGTGACTTCCTGCTGGGAGACCAGCTGCTCCTGGCGCTCGCGCGCCTCCTTGACGATGCGCTCGGCCTCGCGCTTGGCCTCGGCGAGCATCTCCTGGCGCTCCTTGACGATCCAGCGCGCCTGCTTGATCTCCTCGGGGATCGTGGCGCGCATCTGGTCGAGGATGTCGTAGATCTCCTCTTTGTCCACGCGCACGGTGTCCGTCAGCGGGACCGCTTTGGCGTTGTGGACGAGGTCGTCCAGCTTGTCGATGAGTACCAGGACGTCCATTTGGCTCCCCGTTTCGCTACCGCCCCAGCGCTTCCTGCAAGCGGCGGGCGACCTCCTCAGGTACGAGTCCCGACACGTCGCCACCGAAGGTGGCGATCTCCTTGACTCCGCTGGATGACAGGAAACTGTACTGCGGTGAGGCCATGAGGTAGATGGATTCCACGTCGGAGGCCAGCGAACGGTTCAGCTGGTTCATCTCCAACTCGTATTCGAAGTCGCTGATCGCGCGCAGCCCTTTGACGATCGCCTTCGCCCCCTGCTCGCGCGCGAAATCGACGACGAGCTTGTCGAACGGGACCGCGCGCACGTTCCCCAGATGCGCGGTCGCGCGCTCGATGAACGCGATCCGATCCTCCGCGCTGAACACCGACCTGCTCTTGCGCACGGACGCGTTCACGACGGCCACGATCAGCTCGTCGAACATCACCGACGCGCGCGAGATGATGTCCAGGTGGCCGTTGGTCACCGGGTCGTAGGAGCCGGGGCAGACGGCGATGCGCGGGTCAGGGGCCATAGATGCGGATGAGGGTGTCGCCGTAGCGGCGTTCGTCGGTGAGGGGCAGGGTGAGCGTGAGCGGCGCCCGTCTGTCGCTCTCGGCCACCACCACCGCCCCGGGCGCCAGCACGGCGGGGAGGGCCTCCGACAGCGGCTGCGCGAGGCGCTCAGCATGACGGTACGGCGGGTCGAGGAAGACAAGATCGTATTGCTCGCCGCTGATGGATGCGGTGGTGAGCAACCGGAGGGCGTCCCCGCGCTTGACCGTGGCGTGCGCCTTCAACGCCTCGAGGTTGGCCCGGATGACCTTGACGGCGGCGTGCGCGTCATCGACGAACGTGACGCTTTCGGCGCCGCGCGACAGCGCCTCCAGCCCCAGCGCGCCGCTGCCCGCGAACAGGTCCAGCACCCGCGCGTCCTCGGTCCGCGTGCCGAGGATGCTGAACAGCGCCTCGCGCACCCGGTCGGACGTCGGGCGCGTGGCGTCCCCGGGCGGGGCCTTGAGGGTCCGCCCTCCGTAGTTGCCGGCGATCACGCGCACTCACAGATGATCCAAGCACGTGCCCGTCGCGGCGGACACCGCGAGCACGAGCGCCGCCAGGATCGCGACCCAGCCCGCGCCGCCGAAGCCACCGACGAGCGCGAACGACCCCGGGCTCCGGCGGTCCTCGATCCGGGAGACCGCGAGGCCGAGGGCGAGCCCGGCCGGGACGGTGAACGCGAACGCCCACACGCCTTCGGCGAGCACCCAGGCGAGCGCGGCGAGCACGGACGCGGCGACCCACGTGAGCACGAGCGGGCCGCGCACGCCGCGGCCACGGGCGATCAGCACGAGCGGGACGACGAGCAGGGCGAGGAACGCGACCGTCCCGGCGATCGTCCACAGCACGCGCGAGTCCTCGGCCAGGGCGCCGCACCACACGAGGGCGCATATACCCTCGACCGCATGGATGAAGCCCTCGCTCGGTTGCCCGTCAGCACGCTGTGCGACGTCGACAAGTCGCTGCCGGTCGTCGATCCCGCGATCCGCCCGCTGACGCCCGCGGCGCGCCTGTGCGGCCCGGCCTACACCGTGGTCGCGGCGGGCGAGTTCCTGTCGGTGCTGTGGGCGATCGGTGAGGCTTCGCCCGGCGACGTGCTCGTCGTGCAGGCGGGCGGCGCGCCGCTGGCGGCGCTCGGCGAGCTGCTCGCGAGCGAGGCGCACCGCCGCCGGCTCGGCGGGATCGTCGTCGACGGCTACGTGCGCGACCGCGCCGGGCTCCCGCCCGAGCTCCCGCTGTGGGCACGCGGGACGGTGCCGATGGCGGGCCGCAGCGACGTCGCGCCGCGCGTGGGCGGACCGATCCTGTTCGGCGGTGTGCGCGTGACGCCGGGTGAGCTCGTGCTCGCCGACGAGGACGGAATCGTGATCGCCCCGCGTGAGCAGCTGGAGGCGTGCCTGGCGCGGGCGAAGGAGATCGAGGCGCTCGAGGACGAGGTGCTCGGCGGGATCCGGCGCGGCGAGGACCTGCTGGCGATGACGAACCTGCGCGAGCACGTCGCCCGCCTGCAGGCCGGCGAGGCGTCCTCGCTCGCGATCAACCCGCCCGCTTGAGCGCGGCCCGCTCGGCCTCGGTCAGGCTCGGGTAGTCGCGCTCCTCGTTGAGCCAGCGGTCGATCAGCGGTCCGCTGTAGCCGGCCTGGGCGAGCTTGAGCGCGCCCAGCGCGGTCAGGTAGGCGCGCTGCTCGCCGCGGGCGACCGGGTCCAGCTGGGCGGGCTCGAGCAGGCGCGCGGCGCGGACCCAGGTCTGCGGCCAGTGCTCGGGGTCCGGTGCCTGCGGGAAGAAGCGCAGCACGCGGACGAGCCCGGCCACGACTGCGTCCGGGAGCGGGCGCGGCATGCGTTCCGCCATGGCAACGAGCTTGCGGGCGTCGGCCTCGGCGGGGTCGGCGGCGTACGCGAACTCCACGTCGCCGAGCGTGAACGGCGTGCCCGCGCCCTCGAGGACGATCCGGCGCACGCCCGGCTCCAGGTCGGTGGAGACCGTGAGCGGGCCGGGCTCGAGCGGCAACTTCGCCCAGTTCGGGCTGCGCGCACCGACCTCGACCTTGACGACGGTCGGCCCGGTGCCGGCCGTGGCGCGCCACGCGTCGGCGTCGAAGCGGTACTCGGTCACGACGACCATCGAG
This sequence comes from Solirubrobacter deserti, assembly GCF_027587175.1. GTDB lineage: Bacteria > Actinomycetota > Thermoleophilia > Solirubrobacterales > Solirubrobacteraceae > Solirubrobacter > Solirubrobacter deserti. Next base: position 8,907 of record NZ_JAPCID010000052.1, on the reverse strand, counting down.
GACCCCGGCTTGCGGGTCGCCATCCGACCCACCGCCGGGATCTTGGTCAGCCACGCGGCAAGCTGCTCGGCGACGCGGTCGCTCGGCTTGGGCGCCTTCTTGGTCACCGGCAGCGGGAACGGGTCCGGCAGCAGGCCGTGGACCTGGACCGCCGCCCACGTGCGCCCGTTGGCGGTGGCGACGGTCGTCCCGGACGTCGGGAAGCCCGCCTTCCGGAGCGCCTTGTTGGCCTGCGTGAGCGGAACGTCAACGGTGAAGCCCAGGCCGTAGCCGAGCACGTGCGGCGGCGGTGTGCTGCCGATCTTGAGCAGCTCGATGTCCACGCTCGCCCGCACGATCCCGGACGTGAACGGGCCTGCGTCCCGCACCGGGACGAGCACGGGCGCGCCGGTCCGCGCGACCAGCTCGTCGAGCGCCGCGGCCGGGTCCGCGGCGCGCAGGATGACGTGGTCGAGCGTCAGCCGCACGCCGCGCAAGATAAAGGGTCAGACCCCTTAGGCTTTCGCGCCGCATGCGCACGCGGATGATCTGGATCGTCGCCCTGGTCGCGTCCGCGCCCTTCGCGTTCGCCTGGTTCGCGCTGGCGGCGCGGACGGTGATCCGGGCGCCGATGGACGAGCGCTCGCTCGAGGTCTCGGTCGACAACGTGGCGGCGTTCGGGCTCATCGCCGGCACGGAGTGCACGCCCGCGCTGACGCGTTGCATGGTCTACGACGACTCCGGCGGCGGCGCGACCTATGCCGTCACCGCCCGCAACCGCTCGTGCTGGGATGCGCGGCTGATCGACAGCTACTCGGCTGAAGTCGTTCCGCCGTCCGAGCTGAGCGGCTGCGTGCGGCTGTGGCAGTGGTCGGTGCTCTAGCGCGTGGCCTTCGCCAGGGTGAGGTGCGTGCGGACGACCGGCGCGGTCTCCGCGGCGTAGGCGCGGACGTTGGCCACGCGGCCGGCGTCGATCTCCAGCAGGCAGATGCCGAGCGTCTGGCGGTGGGCGACGATCTGGCGGCGCAGGTAGGCGCGGTCGAACGCCTCGCCCTCGAGCGCGGCGAGCCGGGCGGCGTCGCGGCGCTGGGTCGGGGACGGGCGGCTGGGCAGGCGCGTGTCCCACGCGCGGGCGACGGCGCGCAGCTTCGCCTGGGCGGCGGTGTGGTCGGTGATCATGCGCCGCGCGAAGGCGCGCACGGCGGTGTCATCGCTCTCGCGCAGGGCGAGCCGGCCGGTGGCGATCTCGGCCAGGTTCGAGTGTGCGGCGTTGACCACGAAGGAGCGGTCCTCCGGGAAGTCCATGGGACGCGCGGAGGCGGTGGCGGGCGCTGCGAGGGCGAGGGCCGCGACGGCGGCGGCAAAGGGGCGATTGCGCATGTGCGCTCGCTACCCCTGCACCCGGGCACTTTCCGTGCACGGAGGGGCGAGAACGGACCGTGACATTGGCAGCGCGTCCTGACCCGAACCGGGAAGTGATCCCGGAGCGCGCGAGCGCCGTTCAGGCCGGGATCGGCTCGAGGGCGTCGGCGCCGTAGGTGCGCAGGATCGCGTCCTCGATCAGCGCGTGCTCGGGCTGCAGCAGCTCGGGATCTGCGTCCTGGATCTCGCGGGCGTGACGGCGGGCGCGCTCGAGCAGCTCGACATCCTCGGGCAGGCGCGCGAACTTGAACGCCTGCAGACCGGACTGGCGCACGCCGAGCATCTCCCCCTCGCCGCGCAGCTCGAGGTCGATCTCGGCCAGGCGGAAGCCGTCGGAGTGCTGGTGCATCGCCTGCAGGCGCCGCGATTCCTTGGGCCCGAAGAGCAGGCACAGCGAGTCGTGTTGGCCGCGCCCGATCCGCCCGCGCAGCTGGTGCAGCTGGGAGAGGCCGTAGCGCTCGGCGTCCTCGACGAGCATCACGGTCGCGTTCGGGACGTCGATGCCGACCTCGATCACGGTCGTCGCGACGAGCACGTCGGCGCCGCCGCTCGCGAACTGCGCCATCGCCTCCTGCTTCTCGCGCGGGCGCATCTGGCCGTGCATGAGCACGACGCGGTAGTCCTTGAGCTCGCCGCCGCGCAGGCGCTCGAACTCGGCGGTGGCGGCGCGGGCCTGCAGCGCCTCGGACTCCTCGACGAGCGGGCAGACGACGAACGCCTGGCGGCCCTTGTCGAGCTCCTCGCGGATGCGCTCGTAGGCGCGGGCGCGCTCGTTGTCGGTGGCGGCGACGTGGGTGTCGATCGGGCGCCGGCCGGCGGGCAGCTCGTGCAGGGAGGTGACGTCGAGGTCGCCGTAGGCGGTGAGCGCGAGCGTGCGCGGGATCGGCGTCGCGGTCATGTGCAGGATGTGCGGCGCCATCCCGGCGGGCGCCTTGCGGTCCAGCTTGCGGCGCTGGTTGACGCCGAAGCGGTGCTGCTCGTCCACGACCGCGACGAGCAGGCGGTCGAACTCCACGGCGTCCTCGATCAGCGCGTGCGTGCCGACGAGGATCTTCAGCTCGCCGGACGCGAGCTTGCCGAGCAGGTCGGTGCGGCGGCCCTGCGGCGTGGAGCCGGTCAGCAGCGCGGCCTGCACGAGCTCGCCCGGCATGAGCTTCTGGAGCGTGGCGAAGTGCTGCTCGGCGAGCGTCTCCGTGGGCGCCATCAGCGCGGCCTGGCCGCCGGACTCGACCGCGCGCAGCATCGCGTACAGCGCGACGACGGTCTTGCCGGAGCCGACCTCCCCCATCAGCAGGCGCTGCATCGGGCGGTCGGAGGCGACGTCCTCGTCGATCGTCGCCATCGCCTTCGACTGATCGCCCGTGGGCGTGAACGGCAGCGAGTCCTTCAGCCAGCGGGCGGTGAGCGCGGCCGGCGGTTGCAGCGGTTCGGCGCGCGCGCCTTCGCGGCGGCGGGCGCGCCGGCGCAGCAGCGCGATCTGCAGCAGCAGGAACTCGTCGAACGCGAGCCGTCGTCTTCCGCCCTCCTGATCGCCGAAGTGGGCGGCGTCGACGGCGGCCCAGCGGTCCGGCAGCCGCTCGAGCGCGCGGATGCGGGCGGGCAGCGGGTCCAGCACGTTGCGCATCTCGGCCCGGTGCTCGTGGGCGAGCGCGGCGATCTGCACGGACGTGAGGCCCTCGGACGCCGGGTAGGTCGCCATGTCCTCGCCGGTGGACACCAGCTCGCCCGTCTCGGCGTGCTCGTTGACGCGGAAGCCGCGCTGGCCCTGGTACTTGCCGGTCAGCAGGAGCCGGGTGCCGGGGCGGTAGCGGCGCTCCAGCCACGGCTGGTTGAAGAACGTGACGCCCATGGTGCCGGTCTCGTCGGAGACGCGCGCGGAGACCAGCGGCTTCATCCCGCGCCGGCGCACCTGTCGGCTGGTGATGCTCAACACTTCGACGACGACGGTCGCCGTCTCGCCCTCGACGAGGTCCCCGATCGTGCGCGCGGCGCGGCGGTCGCGCGGGATGTGATCCAGCAGCGCGGCGATGCTCGTCAGGCCGAGCTTCTCCCCCGCCTTCTCGGCCTTCTCGCCCGGCAGATCCAGCGCGTGCTCCAGCCGGCTGGGGCGCGGCATGCGCGGGCGGCCGCCCTCGGGAAGCGGGTCGGAGCTGGCGAACGCGGTCGGTGGCACGACTGAAAAGTCTGGCGTGCGGGGAAGACGCGACGCCGACGGGTTGTTTAAGGTCCGTTTACGCGACCACAGGGGGACGTGGCATGGGGGCAAGCCGAAGCACGACCGGACCGTTCGCGGTCAAGGACCATTCGCGCCTGATCGCTGACACCGAGGCCGGCGCGGAGGAGGGCGGCCTCAAGCGGGCGGTCGGGGCGCTCGACCTGACCGCGCTGGGGATCGGCGCCGTCATCGGCACGGGCATCTTCGTCGTCATCGGCGAGGGCATCGGCCTCGCCGGGCCCGCGGTGATCCTGTCCTTCGTGCTGGCGGCGGTCACGTGCGTGTTCTCGGCCCTGTGCTACGCCGAGCTCGCGTCGTCGATCCCTGTGTCCGGTTCGGCCTACACGTACGCCTACGCGACGCTCGGCGAGCTGGTCGCGTGGATCATCGGCTGGGACCTGATCCTCGAGTACGGCGTGGCCGTCGCGGCCGTGGCCGTCGGCTGGGGAGGCAACCTCAACGAGTTCCTGGACAACACATTCGGCTTCGCGCTGCCGGAATCGATCGCGAACCCGCCCGAGGAGGGCGGGACCGTGAACCTGCCGGCGGTGGTGATCGTCGCGTGCGTGACGTTCCTGCTCGTGCGCGGCGTGCGGGAGACCGCGAAGGCCAACTTCTTCATGGTCATCTTCAAGCTGCTGATCCTCGCGTTCTTCATCGTCGTCGCGTTCGCGACGGCGTTCAGCGCCGACAACCTGTCCCCGTTCGCGCCGGAAGGCGTGAACGGCGTCGTCAGCGCCGCGGCGGTGATCTTCTTCGCCTACATCGGGTTCGACGCGGTCTCCACGGGCGCCGAGGAAGCCAGGCAGCCCCGGCGCGACCTGCCGATCGCGATCATCGGCTCGCTGATCATCTGCACGATCGTCTACATCCTCGTCTCGATCGCCGCGGTCGGCTCGCTGGACGCCAAGGCGCTGCAGGAGTCCGAAGCGCCGCTCGCCGCCGCGCTCGACGAGGGCGCCGGCATCAGCTGGGGCGCGAGCATCGTGGCGCTCGGCGCGTTGGTCGCGATCACCTCGGTGCTGTTGACGATCTTCTACGGCCAGACCCGCATCTTTTTCGCCATGGCCCGCGACGGCCTGATGCCGCGCAACATCGCCAAGGTCAACCCCCGCACGGGCACGCCGGCCAAGCTCACGATCGGCCTGGGCGTGTTCATCGCCGCGCTCGCCGCGTTCGTGCCGCTGAGCGAGATCGTCCAGCTGGTGAACATCGGCACGCTGTTCGCCTTCCTGCTGGTGAACATCGGCGTCGTGATCCTGCGCATCACGCATCCCGACATGGAGCGGCCGTTCCGCGTGCCGCTCGCGTGGCCCGTCCCGATCTTCCCCCTGATCGGCGTCGGGCTGATCATCTACCTCATGCAGGAGCTGCCCGCCGCGACTTGGTGGCGCTTCGGCATCTGGCTGGCGATCGGCATCGCGTTCTACTTCCTGTACGGCCGCCGCCACTCCGTGCTGCAACGGGAGCATCGATCATGACCATCGTGGTCGGGCACGACGGGTCCGATTCCGGCGACGACGCAGCCGCCCTGGGCGCGCAGCTCGCACAAGCGACGGACGCCGCGCTGATCGTGGTCAGCGTCTACCCCGAGGAGAACCCGGTCGGTCTGGGGCGCGTCGACGCCGAGTGGGTGGGCTACATGCGCGAGCAGGCCGAGGAGGTCAGCGCGTCTGCGCGCCGGTTCGTCGACGAGCGCGGCGCCGAGGCCACGTTCCGCGTCGTGGGCTCGAGCTCGGCTGCCCACGGCCTCGATGACGTGGCCGAGCAGACGGACGCGACGATGATCGTGGTCGGCTCCTCCCGGCACGGCGCCCGGCGGCGCATCTCCCCCGGCTCGACCGGCGAGCGCCTGCTGCACGGCGCGATCTGCCCCGTCGCGGTGGCCCCGCGTGGCTGGCGAGACCGGCCGGCGGAAGAGGCCGTGCGCCGGATCGGCGTCGCCTACCTCGACGCGCCGGAGGCCCGCGAGGCGCTGAACGTCGCCGCGGCGCTGGTACAGCGGACGGGCGCGTCGCTGACGCTGTACACCGTGGTCGCACCGCGCGCGGAGATCTTCTCGCCGGTGATCGGGCGCGACGCCGAGGAGTCGTTCCTCGGCGCGGTGCGGGAGGGTGCGCGCGAGGCGCTGGACCGCGCGGTCGCGGGGCTCCCGTTCGAGGCGGCGGACGAGCTGCTCGAGGGCGACGTGGTCGACTGCCTGGCGGCGCTGGACGAGCGTGAGTGCGACCTGCTCGTGTGCGGGTCGCGTGGGTACGGGCCCGTCCGGCGGGTGCTGCTCGGGGGTGTGGCTTCGCGGTTGGTGCGGCGGGCGGCGTGTCCGGTGGTGGTGGTGCCGCGCGGGGCCGAGTGAACGGCAACGCCCTTCGCGAGCGACATCCGTCAGTTGACCACCCATACGGTGGTCAAGTGACGGGTCGCTTGCCCGGGTGGCTCTACTCGGCCGACACGAGCCACCACCAGGCGGGCTGCCCGCCACGGGACAACTCGACCTCGGCGGTGTCGGGCGCGAGCGCCGCGACCGCTTCCCTCGCCAGCGGTGCCCCGTCCCCTTCGATCACGGTGAGCAGCTCAGCCTCGCGGCCCAACTCACCGAGCACCACTTCCAGCGTCTCCTCGACCTCGCCCCACGCGACGAGCTCCTCGTCGATGAAGCCGACCGAATCCCCGCGCCGGAAGCGCCCCTGGGTGTCGTCCCGCGCCGCCTCCGTCACTCCGCCGGTGCGGACGTGGCGCAGCGTCTCCTCCATCGACGCCGCGTTGCGCCGGGAGTCGGCCCCGGAGTCCAGCGCGACCGCCGCCGCCAGCCCTGCCGCCATCGAGCGCGTGGGCACGACCCGGACCGCCTTCTCGCTCAGCTCGGCGGCGCGCTCGGCGGCCATGCGCACGTTCGGCGAGTTCGGGAGCACGACGACTTCCTCGGCCGGGATGTCGTGGATGCCGGCGAGCAGCTCGTAGGTGCTCGGATTCAGGGTCGGACCGCCGTCCAGGACGCTCGCGCCGAGGCCCTCGAACAGCGCGCGCATGCCGTCGCCGTTGACTACGGCGAGCACGCCGCAGGCGTCGATGGTGCCGCCGACGCGGGCCTTGCGCTGCTCCACCTGCTCGTGCATGTCCGCGACGTCCAGGCGCGAGACCTCGCCGGCGCCGTCGAACAGCGCGGTGGCGCGTTCGGGCTCGTCGGTGTGCACGTGGACCTTCAGCGTCGCCGAGTCGCCCACGACCAGCACCGAATCTCCGAGCGCCTCCAGGCGCGGCAGCCAGGGCGTCGGCTCCAGGTTGTCGCCCGTGACCGCGAAGTTCGTGCAGTAGCGGTAGGTCGAGGAATGGTGCTGCGGGTGCGTGATGCGGGCCGGCGCGTGGTGCTCCAGCGGCGGCGGCTCGTTGCCGCGCAGGGCCGCGATCACGCCCGCGAAGATGACGGTGAGCCCGTAGCCGCCGGCGTCGACCACGCCGGACTCGCGCAGGATCGGCAGCAGCTCGGGGCCGCGCTTGACCGACGCCTCGCCGGCGTCCAACGCGTGCTCGAGCACGTAGGCGAGCATCTCGTTCTGCGTCGCGTCGTCCACGCGGTGCTGCAGCCGCGGCTCAGCCATGTGCGCGATCTCACTCGCGGCACGGGCGGCCATCTCGCGCACGACGGTGAGGATGGTGCCCTCGGCAGGGTCGCGCACCGAGCCGTACGCGCGGTCGGCCGCGCGGGCCATGGCGGCGGCGATCAGCACCGGGTCCACGAGCTCGCCGGGCCGGGAGATGAGCTCCTCGGCGGCGCCGCGGATCAGCTGGCTGAGGATGACGCCGGAGTTCCCGCGCGCGCCGAGCAGCGCCGCGCGGGCGACGGACTCGACGATCTGGTCACGGCCGATCTCGTCGATCTCGCCCTGGGTGGAGAGATTGTCGAGCTCGGTGAGGACGGCGCGCAGCGTCAGCGCCATGTTGTCCCCCGTGTCGCCGTCGGCGACCGGGAAGACGTTCAGGTTGTTGACCTCTTCGCGACGTGATTCGAGGTGCGCAAGCGCAGCCTCGATGACGAAGCGGAAGCGGAGGAGGCTCGGATCGGCCACGACGTGCGCGGCCGTCCGTTAGGCCTTCGTGACCTTGCCCGCTTTGAGGCAGCGCGTGCACACGTACACGCGCTTCGGCGCACCGCTCTCGAGGATGCGGACCTTCTGGACGTTGATATCGAAACGCCGCTTGGTCGCGACCATCGAGTGCGAGCGACTCTGGCCGAAGGCCGGGCGCTTGCCGCAGGAGTGACAGATTCGAGCCATTGGAGCCGCAGAGTATAGGAGGGCGGGCGGCGGGTACCGTGTACCTGATGCCTTCGGTCTCACCGGATCGCATTTCCCTGCCGGATCGCTACCGCGTGATCAGGCACCTCGCCAACGGTGGCATGGCGAGCGTCTGGGAGGCGCACGACGAGCTTCTGGACCGCGCTGTAGCGGTGAAATTGCTGGCTTCGCATCTCGGCGAGGACGACCGCGCGCGCCGTCGTTTCCAGCGCGAGGCGAGGGCCGCCGCGGGCCTCTCCTCGCACCCGCACGTGGTGACGATCTACGACGTCGGCGAGCACCAGCGGCAGGTCTTCATGGTCATGGAGATCATGCGCGGCGGCTCGGTCGGGGACGCGATGAAGTCGGGCCGCCAGATCCCGGCGCAGATGAAGCTGCGCTGGCTGCGCGAGGCGGCCAGCGCGCTGGACACCGCGCACGAGGCCGGCGTCGTGCACCGCGACATCAAGCCCGGCAACCTGCTGCTCGACGACCACGACCGGCTCGCCGTCGGCGACTTCGGCATCGCCCGCGTCGCCTGGGAGGACCAGCTGACCGCGACCGGCCAGGTGCTCGGGACCGCCGCCTACCTGTCGCCCGAGCAGGCCATGGGCGAGCCGGCGACGGCCGCCTCCGACCGCTACGCGCTGGCCGTCGTCGCCTACGAGCTGCTGACGAGTTCGCGGCCGTTCGAGGCCGAGCACTTCGCCGCACAGGCCCGCGCGCACCTCGAGGATCCGGTGCCCCCGGCGTCCACCCGCGCGCCCGAGCTGTCCAAGGCGGTTGACGCGGTGTTGGAACGCGGACTGGCGAAAGCGTCCGAGGACCGGTGGGACAGCGCGGCGGAATTCGTCGACGCGCTGGAGCGCACCGTCGACGACGACGACGCGCCGACGCGCAAGCTGGGTCGGCGGGGGAAGAAGGGCGCGGCCGCGCTGGGCGGCGCGGCGGCCGGCGCCGGGTTGGCCGGAGACCGCGACGGCGGCGCGGCCTCGGGCCGCGCGGACGGGCGCGGCGACG
>NZ_JAPCID010000051.1 GCF_027587175.1 Solirubrobacter deserti | reverse complement strand
GAACGTCTTCGAACCCCGAACCGGAGGGCAAGCGCGACCGGGGAGAAGTAGCGAAACCGTCGAAAAGGAACCATCTGTCGGCGCCGGCTTCGCTGTTGCGTCCATGGTGGTGCAGCGGTGCGGTGGACGGTTTACCGAGCGGACGATTGCGCCGACGGACCTACCCTGCCGGCTGTGAGCGTCGGCAAGCTGCGGAGCAGCGGACTCGCGCTGGCTTGGATGACCGTACTGGCTGCCGGGATGTTCGCCTGGCTCGGGGCGCCGGACATCCCGGTCTCCGAGACCTCCGGCAATGGGTGCGGCCGATGGAACGGCGCTGAGCTGAGTCTGCATCGGAAGCAACTCGTGCCCTTCTTACTGCTGCCGCTGCTCATTGCAGATGGCATCGCGGCTACGTGGATCGTGATGCGGCGTGCCGACCTCAAGAAGTTCGGCGTCGTCGCGACCAGTGGACTGGCATGGGTGCTCACCTGGCTTTGGCAGCCGGCGAACGTCGCGTACGTCTGGTCGCAACTGCTGTCGGTCATCGTCGTGCCGGCCGTCGTCTTGGCGCTTCTCATCTGGTCTGCAATTGCGGGATCAGCGGCGCGGCAGCGGTCGGAGCCGCTGCCGCGCGGCACTCTCCCGGTGCTGGCGCTGGTGCCGCCGTTCGCGTTCATAACCCTCGTGCTGTGGACACGGACGCCATGGATTTGGACGTGTTGAGCCGCGCTCAAGTGAGGTCCATGGACTTCCGTTCCAGCTTGGACGCGGCGGCGAGACGGGGAAACACCGGTACAGATGCGCGAGATCGTCGAAACGGGCCACAATCGCGTTAGGCAACACTGGAACTGAACGGGTCACACGAGCGTCGCTCCGCCGTCGATGGGCAGCGTGATCCCTGTCGTATAGCCGTTAGCCATCAGCTGAAGGATGCCAAGCGCGACGTCGGCCGCTTCGCCGACCCGACCGACGAGCAGCTGATCGGCGAGTCCGGTGTACATCGCGTCGCGGTCGGCTTCCCCCATGGCGCCCCACAGCGGTGTACGGACGACGCCCGGCGCGACGGCGTTAACCCGTAGCGGCGCGAGCTCGACGGCGAGCGCGCGGGTGACCGCTTCGATCGCTCCGCAGATGGCCGCGGCCACCGTCCACCCCGCTTGCGGTCGCGTCGCCGCGCTTCCAGACATCAAGACGATCGAGCCGCCGGGTCGCAGCCGCGGCGCCGCGTGCTTCGCGGCCGCGAGGGCGCCCCACAGACGGGTCTCGAAGAACCCCCGCGCGGCGGTGAGGTCGGTCTCGGCGAGCTCGTTCAGGACGAGGTTCTCGCCGGCCGTGAAGACGAGGTGGTCCAACGAGCCGAGCCCGGCGATCAGCGCTTTGATCGCATGCTCCGATGCGAGGTCGGCGACGTGGCCTTCGGCGGTCGCGGGCAAGGTCTCCAGCGCCGCAGTGAGGCGAGCTTCGGTGCGCGAGGCGATCACTACCCGCGCGCCTTGCGCCGCGGCCAGCTGCGCGGTCGCAAGGCCGAGGCCTGAGGTGCCCCCGAGGAGCGCGATGCGCTGTCCGTTCACGTCAAATGCGTTCATGTCCACAGGGTCGTCCTCGCACCGCCCGGCGTCCAAGACCGATCTGGGACACGGTGATAGCGTCGCGGCATCACGGTGGATCTCGACCTTGTCAAGCTCCGCAGCTTTGTGGCGGTCGCGGAGACGTTGCACTTCGGTCGCGCCGCCGAGCAGCTGCACCTTGCGCAACCCGCGCTGAGCCGTCAGATCCAGGCGCTCGAGCGCCACCTCGGCACGCCGTTGCTCGACCGGGACCGGCGGTCGGTGTCGCTCACCGCCGCCGGGCGCCAGCTGTTCGAGGACGCGGTGCCGCTGCTCGCGGCCGCCGAGGCCGCACGCCGACGCGTGCAGCGGGCGGCGCGCGGCGCGGACCGGTTCATTGTCGGCTTTCGCACGGGGGTGCTCCCGACGGCGGCCGTGCGTCGCTTCACGGCCGCGCACCCGGAGTTCACGGTCGACGTCATCCGCCTGGAGTGGGACGAGCAGGAGGACGCGATCCGCACGGGGCGTGTCGACGTCGCCTTCGTGCGCCGTCCGATCGACGAGCGGGCGATCCGGCTGACCCCGCTGTACGCCGAGCCTCGGCTCGTGGCGCTACCCGCCGACCATCCGCTCGCTCGATCCGCGACGCTCACGACCGGCGAGCTCGCCGGTGAGCGCTACCTCAAGTACCTGCAGCCGGTCCAGGGCGCCGACGGGCGCACGATGCGTCTACGGGGCGTGGAGGAGAAGCTCGAGTACGTCGCCGCGGGTCACGGGATCATCTTGCTGCCGCGCTCGGTGACCGAGCATTTCCGTCGCCCCGACGTCGTCTACGTGCCGGTCACCGACGCAGAGCCCGACGAGGTGCTGCTCGCTTACGAACGGTCTCGCCGGTCAACGGCGTTATTCGCGTTCGTCGAGGCGGCCCTACTGGCACCCCGCGACGCAGATGATGACCTGCAACAGACGACCTGATCGAGCGATCCGTGACCGACGCTGAGGTGCTCAGCCACCTCCGGTAACGCCGTGAGCTCGTCGCGCTTGTCGATCAAGGCGTCTCGTTCGCAATCGAGAAGCGTGCGTTGCACGGCCAACTCGGCCTGAAAGTCAACGCTCATGCTGCACGAACAGCCTTTGCGCATCGCGTCGGGCTGGTCGTCAGCGAGGGCGTCGGCGGCAGCTGCGATAGGCATGGACAGCTGGCCGTACTCACCGCGCTGGCGCGTCGTGACGCGGGTCCGAGAACAGTGCTCGTGTTCATGCGTGTCTCGGCGCTGGGAGGTGGTGGACAACCGCTGTTTCGACAGCGATCGAAAGTAGCGCTTGTGTGGATAGACGCTATTTTCGACGAGCGTCGAACTAGGGCTGTAACTGACTCCGATCACGTTGCTGACCAGCGGTCTCGATTGACGAGCTCGGGATAACCGACCGAGTCCCCGTCCGTTGGCGGACGTCGTCCTTGACGCTCTCCAGCGTTCTCGTTCGGAGCTTCGATCGCGGAAGTCCGACCCGAGCGGCGGACCGATTCACGGCCTCCAGCACGTCGGGACGATCGCTGACGTAGATCAACCCAGCGAGGGCCCCAGAAGCCAGTGCGTGCTCGTAGCCGCCGAGGATCGCGTCAAGGCGTCGGGGCGCCTTGGCCGACAGCTCCACCTCGACCGCGATGCGAGCGCCACGCAGTTCGATCCCGAGGCCGGGACGATGTCGAGCGCGGCGATCGGCCCACACCACCGGGACCAGCCACGCCTCGCGCGATCGCGCCTCGAGGTCGCTGACCCAAATGCGCTCGCGCACCGTGACGAGCGCGGCGACCCATGAGACGGCTCGCGCGTGCCGAAGCCCGGAGCCGTGCGTGCGGGCGCGGATGGTGCGATGGTCGGCGGCCACCGCCCGCCGGCCCGCGGCGATAATCGACACGACCGAGCCGCCCGGGTCGAAGGTGCGCTCGACCAGGCCAGCCTTCTCGAGCCGCTCGACGTGCGAGTAGCCGGTGCGCCAGCCGACGCCGATCGCACACCACAACGGCTCGATCCCGGCCACCTCCACCCGCGCCAGCCACCGCAACGCCTCCATGCTTCGCGGCCCTGGCCCGCGCGCACGCCCTCGACCACCCCGGACACTCACCGCGCGCCTCCTGCCCACTGGCCGCACGCCTGCTGTCTCCCGCGACTCCCGCCGCTCGTCGGCTTTCGCGCCGATATACGGCCCTCTCCCCTTCTTCTCTCCTGTGGCCGTGCTGCCGTTGCCGTTCTTGTCCCTGCCCTCGCTTCCAGTTCTCTGCTGTTTCCCCCTGTCCCTGCACCACCTCGCCCGTCCGCTGATCCCTCACCACCACCTCTTGGGGGGATTGGATCCGACCCCGCTCGCCACCACCCTCAAATGTCACGTAGGGCGGGCGGGGTCGGATCCAAGCCCCCCACCACCACCGCCCCACACCAGGGATCAGCGGACGGGCGCTACAGAATCCGTTGTGTAGCGAATTGCGTAGCCCCTGATCCGCCCGGAGCGTCGTGAACGTGGTCATAGCTGGAGGTCCTCCTGAAGTCGCCAGCGGCCCTGCGCGAGCTCGTCGCGGTAGCGGGTGACGCGTGCGCCGATCCCGTCGAGCTCCTCGAAGCGATCCGGCTCCATCAGCCGTGGCTGCCGGTCGGCCAGTGCGCGCAGGTGCCCAAGGGCGAGCTCGGCGTTCGGCCAGCTCGCCGGGTTGCCGCCCGCGAGCAGCACGAGGTCGCGCACACGCCGGCGCCGGCGCTCGGCGGTCTCCGCCCGGGCCACCGCCATTCGGAAGGCGATCGACCGCTGCTGCGCCCTTCGCCCGTCGCGGCGCCGTTCCGCGCGGCCGCAGGCTCGGGCGAGCCGAACGGGGTCTCGCTCGCCGGCGACCGCGCGCATGCCCAACGCGAGCCGCTGCAGGTTCGCGACATCACCGGCCAGCCGATCGGCGCGTCCGATCGCGGCCAGCACGCACAACGCTGCCGCTCCGCTGGTCGGCCAGCCAGGTGGCCGGTGTGCCGCGAACGCCTCGTAGAGTCCGACGGCGCGAGCGACGCGTTCGACGGAGACGCGACCGGCGGAGGCGCCGCCCGTGTCGATCGCCCTGGCCAGCCCGTAGCGGTACACCACCCAGGCTTCTCGGAGACGGCCGAGCGGACAGCGCTGACCGGCTGGCCAATGGCGAGCCTCATAGGCTCGTGCCTCGACCTGCGGCGCGAGCAGCGCCGCGCGCTCCGCGGCGGCGCGCCGGAGCGCCGCCAGGCGCTCGGCGAACTCGTTCTCGCGCTCGTGCGCGCCCGTCTCAGCGACAACGGTTTCGACCTCCCAAGCGGCTCGGGCTGCCAACCGAACGGCCGGAACCCCGATCTGCGACGTCTCAGGTCTCCGACAGCGTTTCGCGGAGACCGGCGAGGGCGCCGACGGAGGAGGCGCTCCGAAGGGATGCGTCAGTTCTCTATGAGCTATCGCTGCCTCGACTGCCGCGCGGCGTCGACGCTCGTGTTCCTCGACCCGCCGCGCGACCGCCAGGCGCGCTCGGGTCCGAGCGGCCGGGACGGCGCTGCGGTCACGGATCGCACCGAGCGCCGGCGCGCGTCGCGCCGTTTGCCGCCGAGCTCGTTCGCGTGCTCGCCAGCGGCACGCGCGCCGACGAGCTGCAGCGAGCTCGTGGACGGCCGGCCCGGGTGCCCGCTGCAGGACGATTTGCGTGCGCCACCGGCGGCCACCGTCGTCGCGCTCGGGCTCGTGCACGACCACGCCGGCGGCCTCGAGGTCGTCGAGCCAGCGCTGCACGCTCCGCCGATGCGCACGGACGAAGCGCTCCCGCGCGGCACCGCCTCGCGGGACCGGCCCCCAGCCCATGACCGGCGCGAGCCCGACGACAAGCTGCGCGATCGACGTCGCGTAGCGCGCCGAGCGGCTCGCGTGCCCGAGCCGGAACAGGTAGCGCTTCACGGCGTGAACCCGCGTCTCCAGCCGATCGTCGCCGGGCGTGCTGCAGCCGCGCGCGGCGCGCGCTCGGCTGAGCAGCGCGCACACGATGAGGCGGCCCGGTTCGGGCGGCAGCGGCTCGATCGCCGGCCGGTACCAGCGGCGGCGAGAAGAAGCAGTGTCCAGCGGCACCGCCAGCGCCAGCGGCGCAGGGCAGCACGAAGCAGCTCGCTCGCGAACGGACGCTCGCGGCGCAGCTGGGAGGGTCCCGAATCAGGCCGCACGCGATCCATCCGGCGGACGGGTACGATTCAAGAACAGTTCATATGTGGGCTCCGACGCGAACCGCGTCAGAGCCGGAGTGGCCGGCGACGGCCGCAGAACGAGACCGGGCGGGCACCCGGTCTTTTTCGTTCCTGGGCCGAACGCTCAGGCGGACCGCGACAACGTGAGGAGCACGACCCACGCGATAGGGAGCAGCGTGCTCCCCACTTGCTCCCTACGCACCCGATCGCGCTCGCAAGGAGCGGTTTTCCGCTGCGCGGCCGTTCGGACCCGCGCAAAGAACAACCCGCCGCACAGGCCCCCAATTCGAGGTCCTGCGCGACGGGTTGTACGAGTGGAGACGGCGGGAATTGAACCCGCGTCCGCAGTCGCGCCAAGCCGGCGTCTACGAGCGTATTCGGTGGTCTGGATCTCGCCCCTCGCTTGCTCCACCGACAAAGGTTGAGAGGGGCCAGCCCGATCGGAAGTCCCCTCCGTCGGCTCAGGCAGGCGTCTGGAGGGCGAGCCTACTTATGACTCAGCTGATCCCCGTCGTAGGCTCCGGGAGCTGAGGCTCACCTTCTAGTTTCGGCTAGACGGCGAGAGCGTACTCGTGAGCCTCATCGGCCACGAGAGCGGGATTCTTGTCCGCATTTGTGTTGTACCGGTTTTTTACGGGGCCTCCGGTACCCCGACTCGCAACCGACCCCACGAACCGACCACGTCGAAGCCTGTCGTCCCCTGGTGTCGAGCACGACATTCTAGAGGCTCGGGGCCGGCCAATCCAGTCCGCGCAGCAGTGAGACGGCCGCGGCCAGGTGTTCTCGCGGCGGAACGTCCGGCTGCAGGAGCACGAGCCGGCGTGCGGCGCTCATCGCGCCCATGAACGCGCCCGCCAGCAGCTCGGCGCGCTGGGCGTCGGCACCGCGTCCACGCAGGAAGGTGACGACCGCGGCGTGGTGGTCGGCGACCAGGGCCGCGTCGCGGCGCTGGAGCTCGGGCTCGCGGTCCAGGACACGGAGCATGGTGCCGTCGGAGGTCGGGTCGTCCAGGCGCAGGAGCGCGAGCAGCGCGTCGACCATGGCGTCGAGCGTGGGCGTCGCCGCCGGGGCCTCGTTCAGCAGCTCGGCGAAGCGGCCGACCTGCTCGGCGTGCCGGTGGAAGACGATGTCGTCCTTGCGCGGGAAGTGGCGGAACACCGTCCGGGGCGCGACGCCGGCCGCCTCGGCGATCTGCTCGACCGACGTCTCGGCGTAGCCCTGCTCGACGAACAGCGTCTGCGCGGCGGCGACGATCTCGGCCCGCGCACGGGCGCGGTTGCGGTCACGCAGCGTCGGGCGATCCTCCGGCACACGAGAAGCGTATACGCTGACAGTCACTGCCATTTAGACAGTTGGAGTCAACTCTGTGCGTCTTCTCTTGATCTCAGCGGGCCGCCGGTCGCGCTTCGTCGTCGCGGTGCTGGCCGTGCTGATCGCCGGCGGGCTGTCGTCCCAGGCGGGCAAGCTCGAGGAGGTCCAGAAGAGCGACCTCGCGGAGTTCCTGCCCGGCGACGCCGAGTCGGTGCAGGCGCTGCAGGCGGCGCGCGCCTTCCCGTCCGGCGACGTCAGCCCCGCGGTGGTCGTGATCGCGCGCGAGGGCGGGCTGACCCAGCAGGACAAGGACGCGCTGAACGGCCTGCGCGACCTTGACGGCCTCCCGCTCGCGACGCCGCAGGTCCCCGAGCCCACGTTCACCGACGACGCCGGCCTGCTCGCGATCCCGCTCAAGGGCCAGAACTCCGACCTCGTCGCCGAGGCGGTGGACACGTTGCGCGAGCAGTCCTTCCCGGACGGCCTCGAGCACGCCGTGACCGGCCCGGCGGGCTTCTCGACCGACCTCAAGAACGTCTTCGCCGGCGCGGACACGCGCCTGCTGGCGGTGACCGGCGGGCTCGTCCTACTGCTGCTGATCCTCATCTACCGCTCGCCGGTCTTCTGGCTGGTGCCGTTCTTCACCGTCATCCTCACCGAGGGCGCCACGCGCGGCCTGGCCGCCCTGCTCGGTGAGGCGGGCCTGGTCATCAACGGCCAGAACGCGGGCATCCTGTCCGTGCTCGTGTTCGGCGCGGCGACGGACTACGCGCTGCTGCTGGTCGCCCGCTACCGGGAGGAGCTGACCCGCCACGAGCGCGCGACCGACGCGATGGCCACCGCGCTCAAGGGCGCCGCGCCCGCGATCCTCGCCTCCGGCGCGACGGTCATCGTCGGCCTGTTCACGCTCGTCTTCGCCGCGGTGGACTCGTCCGCATCGATCGGCCCGCTCGGCGCGGCGGGCGTCGCCGTCGCGCTGCTGATGAGCCTCACGCTCCTCCCCGCCACGCTCACGATCGCCGGCCGGCGCGCGTTCTGGCCGTTCATCCCGCGCCACGGCGACGACCTCGACGACGATTACAGGAGCTGGCGCGCCCTCGGCCGGCGCATCGCCGCCCGCCCGCGTCCGCTGTGGGTCGGCAGCATGATCGTCCTGGTCATCCTCGCGCTCGGCCTCACGGGCCTGGACACCTCGCTCACGCAGGAGCAGCAGCTGCGCGGGAACCCGGAAGCGGTTGAAGGCCAGGAGCTCCTGGGCGAGCAGTTCCCGCCTGGCACCTCCGCGCCTGCGACGGTCATCGTGCCGCGCGGCGGCGACGTGGACGCCGTCAAGAACGCGGTCGAGGTCCAGCGCGAGGAGGAGGGCGAACCGGGCACGCAGCTGAGCGTCGTGCTCGCCGACGACCCGTTCTCCGAGGAGGCGGTGCAGTCCATCCCGCGCCTGCGGGACGCCGTCCAGCAGGCCGAGCCACGCGCCCTGGTCGGCGGGCAGACCGCCCAGTCCTACGACCTGCGGCAGGCCGCCGAGCGCGACAACCTCGTGATCCCGCCGCTGACGCTGCTCGTCGTCCTGATCGTCCTGATCGGCCTGCTGCGCGCGCTCGTCGCGCCGGTCCTGCTGCTGCTCGCGACCGCGCTGTCGGCGGCCGCCGCGCTCGGCGCGGGCGTCGTGATCTTCGACGTCATCCTCGGCCTGCCGGCGGTCGACCCCGCGCTTCCGCTGCTCGCGTTCGTGTTCCTGGTCGCGCTCGGGATCGACTACACGATCTTCCTGATGGCGCGCGCCCGCGAGGAGGCGCTCCAGCAGGGCACGCGCCGCGGGGTGATCGCGGCGCTGGCGGTCACCGGCGGCGTCATCACGTCGGCGGGCATCGTGCTCGCGGGCACGTTCAGCGCGCTCGCCGTCCTGCCGCTGGTGGTGCTCACGCAGCTCGGCACCGTGGTCGCGTTCGGCGTCCTGCTCGACACGCTGCTCGTGCGCAGCGTGCTCGTGCCCGCCCTCGTGCACGACCTCGGCGCGAAGGTCTGGTGGCCGTCGAAGCTAGGGTGACGCCATGCGGAGCTTCGATGTCGTGGTGATCGGTGCGGGACCAGCGGGCGAGGTGGCCGCGGGCCGGCTCGCGGAGAAGGGACTGAGCGTCGCGATCGTCGAGGATCGCCTCGTCGGGGGCGAGTGCTCGTACTGGGCGTGCATGCCGTCGAAGGCGCTGCTGCGGCCGTATGAGGCGCTGGCCGAGGTCAAGCGCATCCCGGGCGCGGCGGAGGCCGTAACGGGCGAGCTCGACGCCGCGGCCGTGCTCGCGCGCCGCGACGAGATCATCCACGACCTCGACGACAGCGCGCAGATGCCGTGGCTCGAGGACCGCGGGATCGAGCTCATCCGCGGCCGCGCCGTGATCACCGGCGAGCGGCGCGTGACCGTCGGCGACGAGGAGCTCGAGGCCAAGCGCGCCGTGTTCCTGGCGACGGGCTCGCTCCCGCTGATGCCGCCGATCGAAGGGCTCGACGCCATCGACGGCGCGTGGACCAACCGCGACGCGACGGTCACCAAGACGGTCCCGGAGAGCGTGGTGGTGATGGGCGGCGGCGTCGTCGGCGTGGAGATGTCGCAGGCGTTCCAGACGCTCGGTTCCCAGGTGACGCTGATCGAGGGCGCGCGCCGGCTGCTCCCCAATGAGGAGGAGTTCGCCTGCATCGAGCTCACCGAGGCGCTGAGCAAGCTCGGCGTGAACATCCGCACGGGCCGCAAGGCGACCAAGGTCGAGCAGGCCGAGGACGGGATGGTCACCGTCCATATGGACGACGGCACCACGGCGACGGGCGAGAAGCTGCTCGTCGCGCTCGGCCGCAAGCCGCAGACGGAAGGCGTCGGGCTCGAGCAGCTCGGGCTCGAACCCGGCAAGCCCGTCCACGTGGACGCGCACATGCGCGTGGCCGGCCACGAGTGGCTGTACGCGCTCGGCGACGTCAACGGCCGCGCGCTGTTCACCCACATGGGCAAGTACCAGGCCCGGGTGGCCGCCGACCACGTGCTCGGCCACGATCACGCGCTCTCGCACGGCGCCGACGGCCCGCTGTCCCCGCGCGTCGTCTTCACCGAGCCGCAGGTCGCGGCGGTCGGCCACACGACCGAGACCGCTGAGCAGGCGGGATTGATCGTCGACGTCGTCACGACCTCGACCTCGGGCAACGCCGGCGGCTCGTTCTACGGCCGTGACCAGCCGGGCACGGTGCAGTGGCTGGTGGACCGCGAGCGCAAGATCATCGTCGGCTGCACGATGACCGGCGCGGAGATCGCGGACTTCCTGCACGCGGCGACGATCGCGGTCGTCGGCGAAGTGCCGCTCGCCACGCTGCGTCACGCGATCCCGAGCTTCCCCACCCGCTCCGAGATCTGGCTCAGGCTCGACGCTTAAAGAAGTCGAGACGCGGAGGGAGCCACTTTCGCGTCTCCGACCTCCGCGTCTGAGCCGACCCTACGCCGCCGCGAGCGCGCGATGCAAGCGCGCTCGTGACATTTCGCACGCTCTTTCCGCTGTTTCGATGCGCGTCGAACCTTTGGTACGATCCCCATCGAACCAGCAGAAGGAGTCACCGCATGACCCAGACCGCGCCCACTCCCACCGCAGCACCCACCACCACGTCCAAGCCCCCGTTCCGCAGACTGGTCGTGTTCACCGGCAAGCCCTGACGGTAAGACTCCACCCGTGAGCGCCGGAGCCTTCGTCCGCCAGCAGAGCAAGTTCCGCGACCGCCCTGAGGGTGGACCGGAACGCCACCACCTCTACGTCGCGCTCGCGTGCCCGTGGAGTCAGCGGGCGGCGATCGTTCGGGCGGTCACGGGGTTGGAGATCGGCATCTCGTATGCGCACCCGTTCCGCGACGAGCGCGGCTGGGCGTTTCCCGGCGGCCGCTTCGCGGACGAGATCAACGGCTTCGCTTTCCTGCAACAGGGCTACGACGTCACCGACCCGAGCTTCGAGGGCCGCGTCTCGGTGCCGGTCCTGTGGGACAAGGAGACCGGGCGGATCGTGAACAACGAGTCCGCCGACATCGTCGTGATCTTCGACGAGTGGACGGGCGGCACGCTGTACCCGGCCGACAAGCGCGCCGAGATCGACGAGCTCAACGGCTGGATCTACGAGGAGTTCCAGAACGGCGTGTACCGCGCGGGCTTCTCGCGCTCACAGGAGGCCTACGACGAGGCGTTCCGCGGCGTGTTCTCCGCGCTGGACCGCCTGGAGGCCCTGCTCGCCGACCGCACCTACCTCGCCGGCGACGACATCACGCTCGCCGACTGGCGCCTGCTCCCCACGCTGCTGCGCTTCGACGCCGTCTACCACACGCACTTCCGCTGCAACGGCAAGCGCCTGATCGAATTTCCGAACCTGCTCCGGTACACCCGGGACCTCTACGCGCAGCCGCACGTCGCCGAGACGTTCGCGCTCGACGAGGTCAAGGAGCACTACTACACGACGCACGACGAGCTGAACCCGAAGCGGATCATCCCGCAGGGGCCGCTCGACCTGGGCTTCACCGCCTGAAGCTGCGCTCGATCTCGCGCTTCATCTCGCGCTCCTTGATCGAGTGCCGCTTGTCCTTGGCGTCCTTGCCGCGACCGAGCGCGATCTCGACCTTGGCGTGACGGCCCTTGAAGTAGAGCCGCGTCGGGACCAGCGTGAGGCCCTTCTCCTTGGTCTTGCCGATCAGCTTCTCGATCTCGCGCCGGTGCATGAGCAGCTTGCGCGGGCGCTCGGGCTCGTGGTTCTCGCGCGTGGCCTGCGGATACGGCGCGATATGGACGTTGTGGAGCCAGACCTCGCCGTTGTAGACGGTCGCGTAGCCGTCCTTGATGACCGCCTTCTTGTCGCGCAGCGACTTGACCTCGGTGCCCGTGAGCACGAGGCCGCACTCCCACTTGTCGAGCAGGTTGTACTTGTAGGAAGCCTGGCGGTTGTTGGCGATATCGGCCACACCTCCATTTTGACAGGCAACTACCTCACGTTCAGCACGGCGCGCATGCCCGCCCGCTTGTGCCCTTCGATCGAGCAGTAGAGCTCCCAGCGACCCTTGCTCAGCTTGCCCCGCCACTCGGCGACACCGCCCGGCAGCGTCTCCGGCACCGAGGCGATCTGCGCCCGGACCTTGCCGATCTGACGCAGTTTGAGGTCGTGCGGATCCTCGCCCCGGATCGCGAGCTGGACGATGGCCGCGCCGGGCTTGACGTTCGTGCGCGAGAGCGTGAAGCGGAACTCGGTCGCCTCGACCAGCAGGCGCTGCGGCGCCGCGGCCTGCGCGGGGGCGGCGAGGTACAGCAGCGCGAAGATGAACAGCAAGCGCCTCACTTGAGGATCACCGGCTTCCCGAGGCCGCGCGCGTCGGGCAGGACCGCCGCCGGGTCGACGCCGAACCAGTCGCCGCACAGCGCGCCGTAGAGCCCGCGGAAGTCCGAGGTGGCGCGCAGGTTGCCGCCCGCGTCGAGCTTGTCCACGCCCGGGAACTCGCCGATCATGCGGCCCGCGGCGCGCGTGCCGATGAGGAAGCCGACGCCGGCGGCGCCGTGGTCGGTGCCCGAGCCGTTCTCGGCCGCGCGGCGCCCGAACTCCGACCACACGAGCGTGAGCACCCGGTCGGCGAGCCCGCGCGCCTCGAGGTCGCGCTGGAACGCGAGCAGCGAGTCGAACGTGAGCTGGAGGTTCTTGGGCATCGTCTCCTGCTGGTTGGCGTGCGTGTCCCAGGTGCCGGGCGCACGGACGGAGGCGGCGCGGATCGGGAGGCCGGCGGCGAGCATCGCGGCGAACCCGGCGAGCCGCTTGGGGAAGTTGTCCGCGGTCTGCGGGTAGGCGGCGGCGGGCGCGTACAGCGGCTTGCCGTCGGCGCCCAGCGGCGCGAGCGCGTCGCGCACGGTGCCGGCGAAGGCGGCGGCGCGCGCGGCCTGCGCGATCGCGGGATCGCCGGAGCCCTGCAACGATCGGCCGATCTGCGTGAAGGCGGGCACGGCGAGCTCGTCCGCGGGTCCCCACGCGCCGGGCGCCCAGAAGCCGAACTCCTCCGGCTTGGCGATCGCGGCGACGGGGTTGCGGGCGGTCGCGAGCGCGGGTGCGAGATGGCCGTCGAGCGACACGCCCTGCAGCGGGTTGTCGGGCGCGCCGACGCCGTCGAGCACGCGGCCGAGCCAGCCCGTGCGCAGGTTGGCGTCCAGCGCACCGACCTCCCAGAAGTGGCGCGAGGTGAAGTGCGACTGGTCGGCGCCCGTGTAGCCGACCGCGGGCAGGACGGAGACCTTGCCCTCGGCGTGCAGGTCGGCGAGCGCGTTCACGGACGGATGCCAGCGCAGGCGCGGGTCCTCGGCGAACGGGCGGCCGTCGTTGAGCGCCAGACGCGGGCGCAGCCGGCGGTAGGTCGCGTCCTCGACCGGGGCCAGCACGGAGAGGCTGTCGACGCCGCCGTCCAGGAAGACGTTGAGCAGCACGGTGCCCTGCGGCGCGCCCTGGGCGTGCGCGACGCCGGTCTCGAACGCCGGCAGCTTCGCGAGCTTGCCGGCACCGTAGACGGCCAGGCCGAGGCCGGCGCTGCGCAGCAGGAAGTTCCGGCGCGAGAGGCCCGTGCCCGCGGGCTCGGGCATGCCGGGCTCGATCGCGGGCAGGCCGGCGGACGCGCGGGCGTGTTCGGTGCAGCAAGTGTTCATGCGGTGAGGTAGTCGGGGGAGGTGGCGACGAGCATGCGGAGCGCGTTCAGCGCGAGCACCGGGTAGGTCTTCTGCTTCCAGTCCTTGTCGGCCGTGGCCAGCGTGTCGGCGGCGTAGCGCTCGAGGCCTGCGCGGACGGGGCCGCTGAGCTTGGGCGAGCCGAGGAACGCGGCGGCCTGGTCCACCAGCTGCGCCGGATCGGCGGGCGCGGTCTGCGTGTCCGGGTTCAGGCGGGCGGGCTCGCAGATGTGCTGGGCCATCAGCCAGCGGGCGCGGAACGTGGCCGTGTCCAGCCAGCGCGTGTCGTCCCACCCGGAGACGTTCGGCGGCAGGAACAGGTACTGGCCGGCGGCGTCGCAGATCCACGACCACGCGGGCGTGTCGATGCCGCGGCCGACGGCGCGCAGCATGCCCGCGCACTGGACGACGGGCGGCTTGACCATCCGCTTGCCCGCGTCGTAGAGGTCCGGGTGCGCGAGGATCGCCTCCAGCACGGGCCGCACCTCACGACCGGACTTCAGGTAGAGCTTGGCCAGCTGCTTGCGCGTCGCGGGCGACGGCTTGGTCGGGATGAAGTAGCCCCACAGCTTCGTGACGAAGAAGTCCGGGTGGCGGCGGTGTCGCGTGACGAGGCGGACGCCCTCCTGCCACGTGAACTTGCCCTTCTTGCCGTAGATGCGCTTGGCCCTGTCGTCGTGCAGTTTGCGCTCGTAGCGGAAGCGCGTCGGGCCGGAGTCCGTCCAGTCGTTGGCGAACCCGGTCAGCGCCCGCGCGAGCTGGCGCACGTCGCCCTCGCTGTAGCCGTTGCCCGCGCCGAGGCAGAACAGCTCCTGCAGCTCGCGGGCGTAGTTCTCGTTCGGGTTCCAGACGTTGTTGGCCGTCCCGTTGAGCCACAGCAGCATCGCCGGGTCCTTGGTGATGTCGACCGCGAGCCGCTCGAAGTTGCCGAGCGCGTGCCGGCGCAGCAGCGCGTTCTGGCGCAGCATCAGCTTCTGCGGGACGCCGTCCTTGGAGGTCGCGAACCAGTCGTGCCAGACGAGCGTCATGCGCTCGACGAGCGGCGCCTCCGTCCGCACCATCCGGTCCAGCCACCACAGGTGGTCGTGTCCCCAGGCGTCGCGCGGCGCGAGCGGCGCGCCGTCCACGGCCGGGTTGGGCCCGACGAGCCGCCTGGACTCCGGGCGCGTCAGCGAACGGATCGCGCCGCGCAGGCCGAGCTTGGCCAGCTCCGCCGCCTGCCCCGGCTTGGGACCGAACCCCGCCCGCCACAGCAACCGCGTCGCCTGCTCTTCACCGAATGACCCCTTGTACGCAGGAACCGCCACGACGTAGTGCATCGGACCGCGTCCGCGTGAGCTAAAGCGCCGTGGCCTTCCCGACGGGTACGCGCGCCATATGGCTGACAATCGAGGGGTCGCCTACATGGGCCCCGGGGAGGTCGAGGTGCAGACCATCGACTTCCCGAGCTTCACCGTCCAGGCTGGGCCTGGCGTGCCGGAGGAGAACGTCGGCCGCGAATGCCATCACGGCGTGATCCTCCGGATCGTCTCGACCAACATCTGCGGCTCCGACCAGCACATGGTCCGCGGCCGCACGACCGCACCCGAGGGGTTGATCCTCGGGCACGAGATCACCGGCGAAGTGATCGAGAAGGGGCGCGACGTCGAGTTCCTCGACGAGGGCGACCTGGTGTCCGTGCCGTTCAACATCGCGTGCGGGCGCTGTCGCAACTGCAAGCAGCAGGACACGGGCATCTGCCTCACCGTCAACCCCGAGCGGCCCGGCGCGGCGTACGGCTACGTCGACATGGGCGGCTGGGTCGGCGGGCAGGCCGAGTACGTGATGGTCCCATACGCCGACTTCAACTGCCTGAAGTTCCCGGACAAGGCGCAGGCGATGGAGAAGATCCTCGACCTGACGATGCTGTCGGACATCTTCCCGACCGGCTTCCACGGGTGCGTGACCGCGGGCGTGCGGCCCGGAAGCACCGTGTACGTCGCGGGCGCGGGCCCGGTCGGGCTCGCCGCCGCGCACTCGGCGCAACTGCTCGGCGCGGCGGTCGTGATCGTCGGCGACCTGGTCCAGGCGCGCCTGAAGCAGGCGGCGTCGTTCGGCTGCGAGACGGTCGACGTCTCCAAGGGCGACCCGAAGGACCAGATCGAGCAGATCCTCGGCGTGCCGGAGGTGGACGCCGGCGTCGACGCGGTCGGCTTCGAGGCCCGCGGCCACGGCGCGGACTCGGAGTCCGAGCACCCCGCGACCGTGCTCAACAGCCTAATGGACCTCACCCGCGCGGGCGGTAAGCTCGGCATCCCCGGGCTCTACGTCACGGGCGACCCGGGCGCGTCCGACGAGGCCGCACAGCAGGGCTCGCTGTCGATCCGGATCGGGCTCGGCTGGGCCAAGTCGCACAGCTTCGCGACCGGTCAGTGCCCGGTCATGAAGTACCACCGGGACCTGATGCAGGCGATCCTCAACGGCCGCGCGCAGATCGCCAAGGCCGTCAACGCGCAGGTGATCTCGCTCGACGAGGCCCCGCAGGGCTACAAGGACTTCGACCAGGGCGAGTCCGTGAAGTTCGTCATCAACCCGAACGGGCTCGTCACAGCGTGACCGGCAGGAGGTCGACGCGCCCTCGCGGCGCGTCGATCTTCTCCACCTGCACGGTCACCTCGTCGCCGATGCGGATGCGCTTGCCCGAGCGGGCGACCAGCATCGTCTCCTGCTCGTTCAGGTCCCACCAGTCGTCGCGCAGCGCCCGCACCGGGAGCAGGCCCTCGAAGCCGTCGAAGGCGACGAACGCGCCCGCGCCGATCACGCCCCGCACCTCGCCGGTGAACTCGCGCTGCCAGCTGGTCTGGAAGAGCTCGGACTCGAGCAGGAAGGCGCGGGCGACGTTGTCGGCGGCGCGCTCGATGCTCATCGCGTCGCGTTCGCGCTGCGAGCACCACTCGGCGGCGGGCTCGAGGTCGTGCGGGCGCACCGTCGGCTCGTCGAACCCCAGCGCGTTCAGCAGCGCACGGTGGCAGATGAGGTCCGGGTAGCGGCGGATCGGCGACGTGAAATGGCAGTAGCGCTCCGAGCGCAGGCCGAAGTGGCCGAGGTTGCGGGCGCTGTAGCGCGCCTGCTTGAGCGACCGCAGGATCAGCGACGTGTAGGCCGGGCCGTGGACGCGCCGCGCGGCCTCCTCCACCAGCTCGCCGGCCTGCTTGGCGGTCAGGTGCTCCGGCGCGGGCGGCACCGGCAGATCCAGGGACGTGAGCTGGTCGAGAAGGTGCTCCACGCGCGCCGGGTCGGGCGGCTCGTGCACGCGGAAGACGCCGGCGAGCTTGCGCTTCTCCAGCAGGTCGGCGACGGCCTCGTTGGCGGCGATCATCAGGAACTCGATCAGCTCGTGCGACTCGGTCGCCTCGCTGGACTCGACGCCGCGCACGTGGCCCTCGCGCGAGAAGGCGAACTCCGGCTCGCTGGACTCGACGGTCAGCGCGCCGCGCGCCGCGCGCTTGTCCGCCAGCGCCCGCGCCACCCGGCGCGCCGCCGCCAGCCCCTGCGGCCCCGCCTCCCCCGCGGCGAACAGCTCGTCCACCTCGGGGTACGACAGCCGCGCGTCCGAGCGGATGATCGACCGGTGGAACGCGGTCCGGCGCACCGCGGCGCCGTCGAACTCGAGCTCCACCGTCACCGCCAGCCGGTCCTGGTGCGGCACCAGCGAGCACGCGCCGTTCGAGAGCGCCTCCGGCAGCATCGGCTCCACCAGTCCGGGCACGTACACCGACGTCCCGCGCCGGAAGGCCTCGCGGTCGACCGGCGAGCCCGCCGGCACGAACGCCGCCACGTCCGCGATATGCACCCACACGCGCACGGCGCCGTCGTCGAGCTCCTCGGCGGAGATCGCGTCGTCGAAGTCGCGTGCGGTCGGCGGGTCGATCGTGAACGTCGGCAGCTCGCGCAGATCGCGCCGCCCGGACTCGTCCGGTGCCGCCTCCCGCGCCGCGCGCTCCACGAGCGGATCGAAGCGCCGCCGCAGCCCGCGCTGGAGCATCAGCCCCTCCAGCACGTCGCGCGCCACGTCGGGCCGGCCGAGCCGGCGCACGACCCGGAACCGCCGGCCCTTGGCCGCCCCCACCTCCACCAGGTCGCCGACGCCCTCGCGGCGCGGCTTCTCGACCTCGATCCGCGGCCCGGGCTCGAAGAGCGGCGTGACCGCGTAGTGCTTGCCGTGCTTGGAGAGGACGCCGACCAGCGTCAATCCTTGGTCACCGTCTCCAGTGCCTTGTCGAGCGCCTCGTCGGGCTCGGTCTCGGGATTGTCGGACGCCTGGATGTCCGGGGTTATACCCGCGCCCTTCTGCACCCCACCGCCGCCGAGGTTGCGGCCGGACGGCGTGAAGTACTCGCCGACGGTGATGTCCAGCGCGCCGCCGTTCTCGAGCCGCATGATCTCCTGGAAGACGCCCTTGCCGTACGTGCGCGTGCCGACGACCTTGGCGCGCTTGCGGTCCTGCAGCGCGCCCGTGACGATCTCCGACGCCGACGCCGAGCCCTGGTCGACGAGCACGACCACCGGGACGTCGGACGCGATCGCGCCGCCCGTCGCGTTGTACTTGCGCTCCGGCCGCGAGCGGCCCTTGGTGGACACGACCCGCCCGTCCTTGAGGAACACGGACGCGACCTCCACGGCCTCGTTGAGCAGCCCGCCGCCGTTGTGGCGCAGGTCGAACACGACGCCCTCGGCGCCCCGCTTGAGCTGCTCCTTGACCGCGCGGTCGACGTCGTCGCCCGAGCCCGACGTGAAGCCGGCGAGCGACACGTGCGCGATCTTCTTGCCGTCATGGGTCTCGGTCCGGCTCTGGACGATCGGGATGTCCACCTTGGCACGTTCGAGCTTGAGCTTGCGCCCGTCCTTGAGCCCCAGCGTCACCTCGGTTCCGGCCGGCCCCTTGATCAGCGTCGTGGACTCCTCGGAGGTCTTGCCCTTCAGCGATTTGCCGTTGGCGCTGGTGATGACGTCGCCGGGCTTGAGCCCGCCCTCCTTGGCCGGCGAGCCGTCGTAGACCTCGGCCACGCGCAGGCCCTCGGCCACGGCCGTCACGCTCATCCCGACGCCCTCGAAGGCGCCCTCGGTGTCGAGCTGGAACGCGTGGTATTCGGTCGGCGAGAAGTAGTGCGAGAACTGGTCGTCGAGCGACTCCACGGCCTTCTCGAGCGACGTGTTGAGCAGCTTGCCGCGGTCGACCTCGCGGTAGTAGTCGGCCTCGATCTTGTCCACCGCCTCCTCGTACAGGCGCCCGTCGCTGTCGGCGACGAGCGTGTCACGCGCGAAGCCGGGCAGGAACTCGGGGTGTCCGCCGAGCAGGATGCCGACGATCAACGCGAGCGGGACGAGGAGGATGAGAAGAGCGGTGCGGAGCGTTCGCATGGACGACGCCTCACGTTAGTGCCCGTTTGTCAGATGACGCTAAGCCCGCACTTCGAGCTCGAACCAGACGCAGGTGCGCTCCCCGCGCTCCACCGCCCAGCGGGAGGCGACCGCGTCGGTGAAGTGCAACCCCCACCCGCGCTCGTTGCCCGCGCCGGCGCGCCGGGGCACCCACTCGAACCCGGCGCCATTGTCGTACACCTCGACGCGTAGACGCTCATCCGAGACGTCCATCCGGACCTCGACCGCGCCGTCATCGGGCACGTGCTCGACGGCGTTGGCGACCAGCTCGGAGGTGAGCAGACGGGCGTCGTCGAGCGTCGATTCAGGCAGCGCACCGTCCATCTGCGCCAGCATCTCGCGGGCGTGGGCGGCTGCCGCTCGAGTTTTTGGGAAGCTTTGCGAGTAGACCATGGGCCGGTTGACGGGTACAGCCGTACCCGCAAGGAACGTCGTGCTCTCATTTAAAGTTGAAAGACAGCAGTCCAACGGCAAGCTCCGGATCGTGATCCGGGGTGAGCTGGACATGGAGACGGGGCCTCGCGCGGAGGAGGAGCTCCGCCGCGCCGAGGAGGACAAGCCCCAGGTGCTGGTGCTCGACCTGCGGGAGGTGTCGTTCTTCGACTCCACCGGCCTGCAGCTCGTCCTGGACGCCGACGTCCGTGCCCGCGAGGAGGGCCGGACGTTCATCGTGATCCCGGGTGACGGCGAGCCGCGCCGTGTCCTGGAGCTCGCGGAAGTGACGGACCGGCTCAACCTCGAGGAATAGCCGGTGGCCGGCGATCTGGCCCTCTTCGACGAGGCGCTCGACCAGTCCGGAACCGGGTTCCTGCTCACGGACCCGCACCGGCCGGACCACCCGATCGTCTACGTCAACCAGTCGTTCCTCGACATGACGGGCTACGCCGAGGACGAGGTGCTCGGGCGCAACTGCCGCTTCCTGCAGGGGGCCGACACGGACCCGGAGGCGATCGACGAGCTGCGCCGCGCGATCGCGGAGGAGCGCTCCACCACCGTCCACCTGCGCAACTACCGCAAGGACGGCACCCCGTTCTGGAACGAGGTCCACATCGCGCCGGTGCGCGACGCGGACGGCACGGTCGCGCGCTTCGTCGGCGTGCAGGTCGACGTCACCGCCTACCGGGAGCCGCGCGCGCTGGCCGAGATCGCCGAGCGCCGCTCGAGCTTCCTCGCCAACGCCGGTCCGCTGCTGAACGCGTCGCTGGACCTGGACTCGACGCTCGCCTCGCTGGCGCGCCTGTCCGTGCCGTTCCTGGGCGACGTCTGCCTCGTGGAGGAGATCCGCCACGACGAGGTGCGCCGGCTCTCGTCCGCGGCCGCCGACGCGGAGATGGAGCACATGCTGCGCCGGCGTCCCAACCCGTCCGCGGTGCAGGACAACGAGTCCCTCGTGCGCGCCGTGCAGAGCGGCCGGGCCGAGATCGTCGACACCGACACGCTGCTCGGACGGCCGGCCAAGGCGATGATCGTGCCGCTGAAGGCGCGCGGGACGATCTTCGGCGCCGTCACCTTCGCGGCCTGCCAGCCCGGTCGCCAGTACGGCCAGCAGGATCTCGTGCTGGCCGAGGACCTCGCGCTGCGCGCCGCGCTCGCGATCGACAACGCGCGCCTGTACGAGAACCTCGGCACGGTCGCGCGGTCGCTGCAGCAGGGCCTGCTCCCGGAGCGCCTGCCGACGTTCGACGGCATGGACATTGCCGCGCGCTACCGGCCCGCGGGCGACGGCAGCCTCATCGGCGGCGACTTCTACGACGTCCTGCCCCGCGAGAACGGCATCGATCTGGTGATCGGCGACGTCACCGGCAAGGGCGCGCGCGCCGCCGCGCTCACCGCGCAGGTCCGCCACACGGTGCGCACCGCGGCCCAGTACGAGGAGAGCCCGAGCAGGATCCTCGACGTCATCAACCGCACGCTGCTGTCGGAGCGCGGTGAGGGCGGCGGGCGCTACTGCACGGTTGCGTTCTGCCGGCTCGAGGTCAACGGCCGGAAGCGCGGGGGCTCCGGGGGGGCGGCAGCCCCACCGGTCGATCTCAGAGCGACGATCTGTTGCGCCGGACACCCGATGCCGCTCGTGATGCGGCGCGACGGCGACGTGGAGCCGGTCGGCAAGCCCGGCTCCGTGCTCGGCTGGGTGCCGGACCCGAAGCTCCTCGACGTCACGTTCGAGCTCGGCGAGCAGGAGTCGCTCGTGCTGTTCACCGACGGCGTGACCGAGGCCCGCACGACCGGCGACCAGTACGGGCTCGCGGGGCTCGAGGCGCTGCTGCGCGCGGCCACGCGCGAGGACGCGTCCTCGATCGCCGGGCGGGTGGACCGCGCCGCGGCGCACGCGGGGGCGCGCCGCGACGACGTGGCGGTGCTGGTCGCTAGACGCGTAGGAACTTCCGCAGGCTGAGGCCGGAGCCCAGCGCGGAGACCGACACGGCCGCGACGAGCAGCAGGCCGATCAGCAGCGGGAAGTCGATCGTCTCGGGCGCCGCGATCAGCGCGAAGTCCGCGGCGAGCGGGTCGACCACGGCGATCTTGACCACCGCCAGGAGCAGGATCGCGACCACGCCGCCGAACAGGCCGACGATCACGCCCTCGAGCACGAACGGCCAGCGGATGAACCAGTCCGTCGCGCCCACGAGCTTCATGACCTCGACCTCGCGCCGGCGGGCGTAGAGCGACAGGCGGATCGTGTTCGCGATCAGCAGCATCGACGCGATGCCGAGCAGGCCCGCGAGCAGCGCCATGGTGATCTTCACGACGTTGGTCACCGCGAGGATCTTGTTGGTGTCCTCCTCGCGGTTGCGCACCTCGTCGATCGCGGGATCGACGACCGTGCGGCCGCCGCCGGGAGCCGAGGGCGCGAGCGCGTCGCGGATCTTGCCGATGTCGTCCGGATTGCCCGGCGTGATGCGGAACGTGTCCGGCAGCGGGTTGGAGCCGAGCAGCTCGTAGGCCTTCGGGTTGCGCTCGCGCTCGGCCTTGTAGGCCTGGTCCTTGGAGATGAACTCGACCTTCGAGATCATCGGCTCGGACTTGAGCAGGCGGTCGACACGCTCGATGTCGGCCCGCTTGGCGTCCGTCTTGAGGTAGACGTCGGCGATCACCTTGCCGCGGACCTCGTTGGCCGCGCCGGTCGTGGCCTGCACGACCGGGATGAACACGCCGAGCACGAGCACCGTGACGAGCACGGTGGCCATGGCGGCGAAGCTCGGGATCGCGTTGCGCTTGAGCGCCCGCAGCGCCTCGCGCAGGAAGAAGACGGGCTTCATCCCTGGGCGCTCCGCATCCGGACCGCGAACTCGCGGGTGGACTCGGCGGCCGCGTAGGCAGCGGACTGCTCGTCGCGGATCTTGCGGCCGTCGGCGAGCTCGATCACGCGCCGGCGCATCTTGTCCACCATCGCCACGTCGTGGGTGGCCACCAGCACGGTCGTGCCGGTCTGGTTGATGCGGTAGAGCAGCTGCATGATCCCGATCGACGTCTCGGGATCGAGGTTGCCCGTCGGCTCGTCCGCGATCAGCAGTGGCGGGTGGTTGACGAACGCGCGCGCGATCGCCACGCGCTGCTGCTCGCCGCCCGAGAGCTGGTCGGGATAGTTGTGGAGCTTGGTCGAGAGGCCGGTGAGGCGCAGGATGTCCGGCACCTTGTCGCGGATCTCGCGCCGGCCGCCGCCCGTCACCTGCAGCGCGTACGCGACGTTCTCGTACACGGTCCGGTTCGGGAGCAGCTTGTAGTCCTGGAAGATCACGCCGAGGTTGCGGCGGTAGTACGGCACGCGCGGCCGCGGGATCTTCGCCAGATCGCGGCCGGCCACGCGGATCTCGCCCGCCGTCGGCTCGAGCTCCTTGATCAGCAGCTTCATGGCGGTCGACTTGCCGGAGCCGGAGTGGCCCACGAGGAAGACGAACTCGCCGGGGAAGATGTCGAAGGAGACCCCGTCGAGGGCGGCGTCGGTGGCGCTGTAGCGCTTCTCCACCCCGCTGAAGGAGATCACCGCGCCGGTGGCGGGCGGGTGAGGGGCAGGGCTTCTATGTCCGCCGTCGCGCGTCCGGCGCCGGCGCAGGTGTCGTTCGGTTGCTGCCATGAGGCTCCCGTCGAGGGTACGCGGGGGGATACGCCCGGTACGCAAGGTTCCCTGCAAGGCCGGTTGAGTACGCTGATCCGACCATGGCGCGCATCGAGTCCTCATCCCTGCCGAACGGCCTGCCGCTGCACCGTGTCGAGCTGCCCACGCGGTCGACGACGATCCTCGTCGCCTTTGACGCGGGCGCGCGCACGGAGCGGGCCGAGGAGAACGGGATGGCCCACTTCCTGGAGCATCTGGTCTTCAAGGGCGGGCAGAAGTACGACGACTACCGCAAGGTCAACCAGACCGCGGAGACCATGGGCGCCGTCCTGAACGCGTACACGTCCCACGATCTCGTCGCCTTCCACATCACGTGCCGTGCCGAGGTCGCCGCGGAGGCGATCGACCTGCTGACCGACTTCGTCGGGCGCCCGAAGATCGACGCCGAGGAGCTCGACCGCGAGCGCGGCGTCGTGATCCAGGAGATCGCGCGCGCGCACGACCAGCCGTCGGTGATCGCCGAGCACCTGATCGACAAGGCCGCGTTCGGCGACCACCCGCTCGGCCGCCCCGTCCTCGGCCCGACCGAGCACCTGCGAGACACCTTCACGCGCGACGGCATCCTCGCCTTCCGCCGCCGCCAGTGGGTCGGCTCGCGCGGCGGCGCGTTCCTGGTCGGCAACCTGGACCACCTGCCCGAGAACTCCGAGATGGCCGAGCTGTTCGGCCGCTTCCCGTCGATCTCGGGCAACGGCAAGGCCGAGCCGGCGCCGGCGTTCCAGCCGACGACGCTGGTCGAGGAGCGCGAGTCGGCCCAGTCGCACCTACGGATGTCCTACCGGCCGTCGATCGACCCCCGCGTCGGTTCCGAGCGCGCCGCGCTGGCCGTCTACTCGACCCTGCTGGGCGGCTCGATGGGCTCGCGGCTGTTCGACGAGATCCGCGAGCAGCGCGGCCTCGCCTACAGCGTGTACGCGATCGACCACTCGTTCTCGGACGTGCCGATCCTGCAGCTCTCCGCGGGCCTGGAGTCCGGCAAGTGCGTCGAGGCGTTCACCCGCATGCGCGAGATCGTCGAGGAGCTGCGCACCGAGGGGCCGTCCGAGGAGGAGGTCGAGCGGGCGCGCGCGTACGCGGCCGGCCGGCGCGTCCTCGCGTTCGAGAACACGAACGCCGTCGCCCGCCACGCGGCGCAGCAGACCGTCGTCTTCGGGCAGGACATCGATCCCGACAAGGCGATCGAGGCGCTCGACGCGGTGACCTACGACGACGTCGTGGAAGTGGCGCGCGGCATCTCGGAATCGCTTTCCGTCGCGTGTGTCGGCCCGCATTCACAGGATGAGTTCAACTAGGCCCCGCTGAGCGGGCAGTGCGCTGCCTATGCAGCGCATCGCCGTTCTCCTGGCGCTGACCTCGCCGTCGGCGTCCGTGCGCTACACGTTCAACCGCAACGTCGCGGACTCGATCCTCAACACCGCGTGCGCCTCGGCCGCCAATCCCGTGACCGATCTCACCATCGGCGGTGAGGCGGTCACGCCGAGCGGCAACTACCGCATCACGGTCAGCACTACCTCGCCGACGGCGGCGACAACTTCGCCGTGCTGCCCGCAGGAACCGACCGCGTCGGCGGCGTCGTGGACCTCGACGCGTTCGTCGCGTACATGGGCCGCACAACGGCCGGCGCCCCGCTCGCGCCGCCCGCCCTGGACCGGATAACCGTCCAACCATGAGAAAAGGCTGTGGGGGCGGCTTGCCCCGTCCCCACCCATGGGCCACAATAGGAGCTGGGTGACCGCTTTCGACGAGCTCAATCACCGCGAGCTCGAGCGCTACGTGCGCCGGGTCTCGGACCGGTGGCCGCTTGACCGCGCGCTGCTCGGCGGCGCGCGGGTGGCGGATCTGCGTGGTGCCGGCGCTCAGCGCGAGCGCGGGCCCGAGTACGTGATCGTGCTCGTCTCCGAGCACTTCGACGGCGTGCCGTGGCTCGAGCGCGTGTACGTGACCGGGACGTTGTGGGACGCCTACGAGATGGGCGCACCCGCCGACGTGCACGCGTACACGCCGGTCGAGTTCGAGCGCCGGCGCGAGAACCTGCCGGCCGTGCGCGACGCGGCCGAGTGGGGCCTCGAACTTCTGCCTGAACACGCTTAAGCCGCGCGGCTCCCGGCCGATGTACCGGGCATGCGCAAGCTCGGCTCCGTCGCCCTCGTGGCGCTTCTCACGCTGGTTCCCGTCAGCACCGCGTCCGCGAAGTCGAAGGCCGAAGCCTTCGCCGCCAAGCATCGTCTCAGCGGCTCCTGGAAGGGCAAGGACGTCGACAAGGACGGCCTGAAGAACCTCCAGGAGTTCAAGCTCAAGACGGACCCGCGCAAGGCCGACACCGACAAGGACGCCCTCAAGGACGGCGACGAGGTCGAGTCGGGCAACAACCCGCGCAAGGCCGACACCGACGGCGACGGCACCAAGGACGGCGCCGAGCACGCCGGCGAGGTCACCGCGTTCGACGGCGAGACGATCACGATCCGCGAGTTCGCGACCGGCAAGAAGGTCACGGCCACGCTCGACACCGAGTGCACCCCCGCGCCGGCCGACGACGAGGACGTGGCCGCGGACGACTCCACGTTCGTCGACGTCACCGAGGAGGCCGGCCAGTTCTTCCAGGAGGAGGAGGCCGACGACGACGGCGTCGAGGAAGAGGTCGACGTGGACGCCGAGACCTCCTCCTGCGACGACGACGAGGACCTCGAGAAGGGCGTCGTGCTCCAGAGCGCCGAGCTCGAGGACGGCTTCCTCGTCGCGTACGAGCTCGCCTAGGGGTTGATCGCGACCATCCGCTCGATCGGGATGCGGGCGCGCTCGGCGATCGCCTCCGGCACCTTGACCACGCCGGACAGGTCGCGCAGCGCGTCACGCAGCTTCGGCAGCTCGATCATCTTCATGTAGCGGCACGCGGCCGCCTCGTTGGCCGCGACGAAGTCGATGTCGGGACGCGCCATCTGGAGCGGGTGCAGCATCCCGGTCTCCGTGGCCATGATGGCCGTCGCCCCCGCGGGCGCCTGCGCGGCCCACGTCATCATCCCGCCGGTCGAGAGCATGTGGACGCCGTCGGCGTCCACGTCGCCGGCCGCGACGTACTCCATGACGCTCGTCGAGCACCCGCACTCGGGGTGGATGAGAAAGTCCGCGCCCGGGTGCGCCGCGCGCATGTCCGCGATGTCCGACGGGCGGATGCCGGCGTGCACGTGGCACTCGCCGTCCCACACGTGCATCTTGCGGCCCGTCTGCTTCTCGACGTAGGCGCCGAGGAACATGTCCGGGCCGAACAGGATCTCCGTGTCGGGGCCGTGCTCGCGGTAGATGTGCTCGACGACCTGGACGGCGTTGGAGGACGTCACGCAGTAGTCGGTCTCGGCCTTCACCTCGGCCGTGGTGTTGACGTACATCACCACGATCGCGCCGGGGTGCTTGGCCTTCCACGCGCGCAGCTGCGGCGCCGTGATGGAGTCGGCGAGCGAGCAGCCGGCGTCCAGGTCGGGGATCAGCACGGTCTTCTGGGGCGAGAGCACCGAGGCCGTCTCGGCCATGAAGTGCACGCCGCAGAACGCGATCACCTCCGCGTCGGTCTTCGCCGCCTGCTGGGACAGGCCGAGCGAGTCGCCGACGAAGTCGGCCACGTCCTGGACCTCCGGACGCTGGTAGTTGTGCGCGAGGATCACGGCGCCGCGCTCGGCGGCGAGGGCACGGACCTCCGCCTGCAGGGCGGGCACGGACTCGAGGGTGAGCAGGTTCACTGGACGGTCTCCAAGATCAGCGACAGATCGAGGACCGGCGCGGAATGGGTCAGGGCGCCGATCGACACGTAGTCTACACCAGAAATGGTCGCGTAGACCAAAACTGTCTTTTCGTCTATGCCACCGGACACCTCGAGCTCCGCGCGGCCACCCACCTGGGCGACCGCCGCGCGGACCTCGTCCGGCGTCATGTTGTCGAGCAGCAGCCGCGGCGCGCCGGCCTCCAGCGC
The DNA here is from genome assembly GCF_027587175.1 of Solirubrobacter deserti. Taxonomy (GTDB): domain Bacteria; phylum Actinomycetota; class Thermoleophilia; order Solirubrobacterales; family Solirubrobacteraceae; genus Solirubrobacter; species Solirubrobacter deserti. Next base: position 30,708 of record NZ_JAPCID010000051.1, on the reverse strand, counting down.
CTCCGCGATCTCCGCGGCGTCGCGCACCTCGACCGCCAGCGGCAGGTCGGGCCGCGCCGCGCGGGCGCGCCGCACGGCCGCCCCGACGCCGCCGGCCAGCTCGGAGTGGTTCTCCTTGATGAGGATGAAGTCGAAGAGCCCGATGCGATGGTTGACGCCGCCGCCGTCGGCCACCGCCTGCTTCTCGAGCAGCCGCAGACCGGGCGTGGTCTTGCGCGTGTCCAGGATGCGCGCGGCGTCTTCGGGCAGCGACCGCACCACGCGCGCCGTCGCCGTGGCGACGCCCGACAGCCGGCCGAGGAAGTTCAGCGCGGTCCGTTCGGCCGTGAGCAGCGCCCGCGCGGAGCCCGTCACGCGCAGCACGGGTCCGCCCTCACGCCACTCCCCCACCGGTCCGAGCCGCTCGAGCGCGGCCCCCGGGTCCAGGCGCGCGAACACCGCCTCGGCCACCTCCAGCCCCGAGATCACCCCCGGTGCCTTCTGGGTGATGGTGGCGACGCCCCGCGCGGCGGCGTCGACGGTCGCCAGGGTCGTCACGTCACCGTCGCCGACATCCTCGGCGAGCGCGCGGTCGATCATCTCGTTCACGCCGACCATTATAGTCGACGCGACCAAAATCACGGCACGACGCTCACCTTGTCCTCGGCCATCGTCCCGTCGGCGGCGACCGTGAACGCGTAGGCCTCGTTCTTGGTCTTGACGCCGGTGTCGGTGTACACGAGCAGCCGCTGCCCGTCGGTGCGGCAGCGGACGATCCCGAACGCCGAGCGTTCGAACGCCCAGATCGGCCGGTCCCCGTCGGTGTCGGCCTGGCCGACGGACTTGAAGAACGCGGCCAGCTCGGTGATGAACATCACCGGCTCGGCCAGGCTCGGGCGGGCGTGCCGGCCGAGCGCGGCGAGCAGCGTCGCGCGCGGGTGGATGTGCTCGCGCTCGTCGCCCGAGGACACCACCGAGACACCGGGCGCGACGCGCTCCAGGAACTCCGGCAGGTAGTCGGCCGAGCCGTGGTGCGGGACCTTCAGCACGTCCGCGCGCAGGTCGATCGTGCCCGCTTCGTGGTCGGCGACCAGCGTCTTCTCGGCCGCCGTGTTGAGGTCGCCCGCCAGCAGGAAGCGCACGTTGCCGAAGCGCACCAGCAGCACGACCGAGTGCCCGTTGATGGTCTTGCCCTCGTCCGTGAGCCACGGCAGCCCGGGGCCGCCGTTGGCGTCCATCGTCACCGGGCCCAGCACCTGCACGTCCACGCCGCGCGAGCGCAGGAAGTCGAACTGCGCGTGATCTCCGCGCTGCACGCGGCGCATCTGGAACGTCGGACGGCGCGCCGACCACGCGTTCACGGCGGCCTGCCACTCGGCGAAGCCGTCGCTCAGGTCGGCCGTGGGAAGCGTGCGGACGTCGTCGTGGAGCTCGGTCAGCACCCGCCGGCGCCCGACCTTCACGGTGGCCCCGAGCTTGGGCTCCGCCGCGCGCCGCACGATCCCGTTGTGGAAGATGCGCTCGGGGGCGAGGAACAGCTGCTTGCGGGCCTCGGACTCGGTCCCGAAGATCCGCGTGAGCCCCGCGAAGTGGTCGGCGTCGCCGTGCGAGACCACGATGCAGTCGATCGGTTTGGGCGCCGCGCTCGTCGTCCCCCGGAAGCGGCCGGCGAGGTAGCGCGCGAACAGCAGGTTCTCTCCGCCGTCGACGAGCATCGTGGCGCCGTCCGCGGTCTCGAGCACGGTTGCGTCGCCCTGCTGGACGTCCACGAAGTCGACCTTGAGGACCTGCGGCGACCGGGCGTCAGCCTCCTTGACGAGTGCCGACGCCGGCGGCGCCTTCACCCGCGCCGGCCCGTCGACGTCGACATTCAGGCCGGCGGCGTCGGCGCCGGTCACTTTCAGGCGGTCGCCCCACGACAGCGTCCTGAACACCTTGTCGCTCCGGCTCCTGACGCGCAACAGGTCGGCGGCGATGCGGTACGTCCCGGGCTCGAACATGTGCGGAACCCTTCACTGGTGGACTGGTCGCCGCGATCCTAACCCGGTTCACGCCGTCGATTCCAGCGCCGCGCCCTCCCCGCGCCCGAAGCGTGCCAGCGTCCGGATGACGAACTGCGGGCCGACGACGCGGAACACGTCCTCGAACTCGACCAGCACCGGCGCGAAGGCGAGCAGCCCGGGCAGCTTGCCGTGCTCGCGGTTGAGGGCGTCCAGCTTGGCGAACCAGTCGAGCGTGCGGCCGGCCGGCGTGGTCGTCCAGCGTGCCGTGGCCGGCTCGGTGCCTGCGTTCCAGAGCACGTGCGGCGTCCCGCGCGGGATCTCCAGCACCGCGCCGCGCTCGAGCTCCAGCCGTTCGCCCGGCAGCTTGACGCCGACGATCCCGCCGGTGATCTCGAAGTGCTCGTCCTGCTCGGGATGGAAGTGCGCGGGTGGCTGCTTCCCTCCAGGGACGTAGGTGACGTCGACGACCAGGCGCTCGGGCGCATGCTCGACGACGGTGACGGTCTCGTGCGGTGTGAGGATGAGTTGGTTCATAGCTTGAGTCCAAGTATCTTGAGATCAAGATACTTTGTCAAGAGCTATTCTTGACCGCGTGCCGACCGACCGCCTGGACGACCTGGCCGCGCAGTGGGCGCGCGTCCGCCCCGACCTGCAGGACGTGGAGGCGATGGCCGTGATCGCGCGCCTGCTGCACGTCGGGCGCCGGATCGAGGCGCTGCTGGGCGAGAGCGCCAAGGAGCACGGGCTTCAGGTCGCCGACGGCGACGTGTTGTTCACGCTGCGCCGCGCCGGCCGGCTGTCACCGGGCCAGCTGTCGGAGTCACTGCTCGTCTCCACGGGCACGATGACCGGTCGCCTGGATCGCCTGGAGAAGCGGGGGCTGCTGCGCCGCGTCCCGCACACGACCGACCGGCGTGCGCTGCTGATCGAGCTCACCCACCAGGGGCACGACCTCGTCGACCGCGTGATCGCCGAGCACCTCGCGCGCGAGCACGAGTGGCTGTCCGCGATCAGCGCGGACGAACGCGAGCAGCTCGCGCGCATCACGCGCAAGCTGCTCGCCAAGCTGTCGGCCGGCTAGGCCCGAGACTTCGCGTTGGCTTCGAGCCAGGCGCGCACGAAGCCGTCGAGGTCGCCGTCGAGTACGGCGTTCGCGTTGCCGACCTCGAAGTCGGTCCGGTGGTCCTTGACCATCGTGTACGGGTGCAGCACGTACGAGCGGATCTGCGAGCCGAAGTTCACGTCCTGCGCCTCGCCGCGCTCCTTGGCGATCTCGGCCTGGCGCTCGGCCTCCTGGCGCTCGATCAGCTTCGCGCGGAGCATGTTCATCGCGGTCTGGCGGTTCGCGGACTGCGAGCGCTCGTTCTGGCACTGGACGACGATGCCGGACGGCCGGTGCGTGATGCGCACGGCCGAGTCGGTCTTGTTGACGTGCTGGCCGCCGGCGCCGGACGCGCGGTAGGTGTCGACCTGCAGGTCGTCGTCGTCGATCTCGATGTCGCCCGCCTCTTCGACCACGGGCGCGACCTCGACGCCCGCGAACGACGTCTGGCGCCGGTTGGCCGAGTCGAACGGGGACAGGCGCACGAGCCGGTGCACGCCCTTCTCGGCGCTGTAGAGCCCGTAGGCGTTGTCGCCGCTGACCTGGAAAGTCGCGGACTTGATGCCCGCCTCCTCCCCCGCGCTCGCCTCCAGCAAGTCGACCTTGAAGCCGCGGGACTCGGCCCAGCGCATCTCCATGCGCAGCACCATCTCGGCCCAGTCCTGGGCGTCCGTGCCGCCCGCGCCCGCGTTGACGGTCACGAGCGCGTCGCCCGCGTCGTAGTCGCCGGTGAACAGGCGCTGCTCCTCGGCCTCGCTCAGGCGCGCCTCGACGGACGCGATCGCGCCCTCGAGCTCGGCGGCGATCTCCTCGTCCTCCTCGGCCAGCTCGGCCAGGCCTTCAAGGTCCTCCGCGTCGGCCTGCAGCTTGACGAAGCTCTCCAGCCGGCGCTGCGTACGCGTGTGCTCGGCCCCGACCTTCGCGGCGTAGTCCGGGTTGTCCCAGAAGCCCGCCGACCCCATCTCCTCTTCGAGCGCGCTCAGGCGCTCCTGCATCTGAGCGGGGTCAAAGATAGTCCGAGAGCAGGGACATCTGCTCGCGGACAGTGGCCAGGCGCTGGTTGGTGCTCTGATCGGAGGCCATGGCCGATGAGGCTAGCGGGTACGCGGTCTCGTATGAGGGTTCTCGATCGCTTCGACGCAGCAGTGGGCGGCGGGATCGAGCAGGCGATGATCCACCACCACATGCGCCGGATGCGCCGCCACGGCCAGCTGCGGGCCGTCGCCCCCGCCACCCCCGGGCTGTGGGCACAGACCGGGGCGCCGCCCCGGATGGGCAACTCGATGGAGCTGCTGATCGACGGCGCGAACGCGCTGCCGCGGATGGCGGAGGCGATCCGTGGCGCGCAACGTCACGTCCACGTGTGCTCCTGGCACCTGGAGCCCGACTTCGATCCCGGCCCGCGCAAGTCGACCGGCGTGCGCGAGCTGCTGGGCGAGGTCGCCGAGCGCGTGCCGGTGCGGGTGATCGTGTGGGCGGGCGCGCCCGTGCCCGTCTTCCAGCCCCGCCGGGGCGCGGTGCGGCCCGCGCGCGAGCGGCTGGTGCGGGGCACGAAGATCCAGTGCCAGCTGGACTCGTGCACGCGCCTGATGCACTGCCATCACGAGAAGCTCGTGATCGTCGACGACGAGCTCGCGTTCGTGGGCGGCATCGACCTCACGACGCTCGCGGGCGACCGCTACGACACCAACGCGCACGAGTACAAGGAGGAGATCGGCTGGCACGACGCGACCGCGCTGCTGCGCGGGCCGATCGTGCGCGACGTCGCCGCGCATTTCGCGATGCGCTGGGAGGCGACCGCGAAGGAGGCGATCGAGCTGCCGACCGACGTCCCCGCCGCGGGCGAGACCGAGGTGCAGTTCGTCCGCACGGTCCCCGAGGGCGCGTACCGCGTGCTCCCGCGCGGCGAGTTCTCGGTGCTGGAGACCTACGTGCGGGCGCTGCGCAGCGCGCAGCGGCTGATCTACCTCGAGAACCAGTTCCTGTGGTCGCCGGAGATCGTCCACATCCTGGAGACCAAGCTGCGCAACCCCCCGTCACCCGAGTTCCGGGTCGTGGTCCTGCTCCCGCACCGCGCCAACAACGGGCAGGACGACACGCGCGGGATGCTCGGCCGGCTCGTGGCCGCCGACGACGGGCGCAAGCACTTCCTGGCCGCGACGATCATGTCCCGCTCGGGCGAGAAGTCCGGCCCGCTGTACGTGCACGCCAAGATCGGGATCGTCGACGACGAGTGGCTCGCCGTCGGCTCCGCGAACCTCAACGAGCACTCGCTGTTCAACGACACCGAGGTCGACGTGGTCACGTGCGACCCGGCGCTCGCCCGCGCGACCCGGGAGACGTTGTGGCGCGAGCACCTCGAGCGCGAGGACGCTTCGGGCGACCCCACGACGCTCATCGACGAGGCGTGGCATCCGATCGCGAGCGAGCAGCTCGAGCGACGGCGCGCGGGCGCGGCGATGACGCATCACCTCGTCAAGCTGCCCGGTGTGTCCCGCCGCTCGCGCAGGTTGCTCGGACCCCTCGACGCATTGGTCGTCGACGGCTAGACATACTGAGCGATCTGGGCTTATGCTGATTGCGTGAGGTGGATGGTGCTCACCTTGTTCGCCGTTCTGGTCGTGCCCGGGTCGGCCCAGGCGCGGCTGTCGGTCACCTTCGCCGCCCGCGCGTGCCCGAGCTACGCCGCGATCGCCGCGAACCTCGCGCGCAACGACATCCAGGAGAGCCTGCAGGATCTCGGCCCGAACACGCCGTACCGCTCGGGGCAGCCCATTGATCCGGACGTGGAGGCGAACGCCCAGCCGCAGTGCCGGCCGCTGCCCGACTGGCGCTTCACGCTCGGGACGAACTACCGGTCGCGGGCCATCAGCGGGCCGTGGGGTCGCTGTCGATCGTCACGGGAGCGTTCAGCGACTCGATCGTCACGCGCGAGTCCGTGCCGCTCCTGAACGCGGCGGGCGCGAGCACCGGTCGCACGCTCGCGGCGCGGTCACGCTCTCGCTGTCGGGCGCGGAAGCCGACCTGGCGGCGCGGCGCACGCTGTGGCTGCAGGGCGGCACGCCCGCCGACCCGATCTTGAACGGCCCGTACCCGAGCCAGTACGGCTTCGGTGCGCTGCGCTGCGCGATCGACAACTACAACGGCGACAACGTCGAGTACATCGCGTACCCACTCGGCGCGCGGCACGTGTTCTGTTTCGCCTACTACGTCACGCCGCCGCCGACGAGCGGCACGATCGTCGTCCGCAAACAGCTCGACGCCCCGCCCGACGTCGCCGAGCACCGCTTCCAGTTCGAGGGCAACCTCTCCTTCAACGCCGACGGCCGCTTCGCGCTGACCGCCGCGCCCGGCCGTCCCTCGGCTCAGACGTTCTACCGCGCAGCCGTGTCGGCCGGCGGAACGCCGTGGCGGTTGCACGAGATCGCGGAGCCGGGCTGGGCGCTGATCGACCACAGCTGCGTCTCCCAGACCGGGGCGAGCCGCATCGGGGTGCCGGCCGAGAGCGCGGACGCCGAGATCGCGCTCGCCGCCGGCGACACGGTGACGTGCACGTACCGCAACGGGCTGGAGCCGGCACCGAGCGGCCTCACGGTGGGCAAGGCCACGCGCGGGACGGCTGGGCGCACCGACTTCCTGATCCGCGGCCCCGGTCTGCAGGCCGAGGCGCCGGTGACGACGACAGCCGTCGACGTGCCGGTCTACGAGCGGCTGCCGCCTCTGCCACCGGGCGCTACGAGATCGGCGAGTCGCCCGTGGCCCAGCCGGGTGGGCACTGGGAGCGCCGCGCCGTGCGCTGCAACGGGCGGATCGTGACGCCGTTCACCGATCCGCTGCGGGTCCCGATCGGACCGGGCGCCGGCGCGGTGTGCCTGTTCATCAACGAGTTCGTCGCCGAGGGCTCGATCCGGCTGCGCAAGGTCACGACCGGCGCGACCGGCACGACCGGGTTCGACATCCGCCCGGTCGACCGTGAGCCGCCGGTCGTGCTCCACCAGCAGGCGTCCACGGCGCGCCCGGAGGTGCCCGTAACCGCCGCCGGCGACACGACCGACAGCCTGCCGCTCGGCACCTATGAGATCCAGGAGACCACCCCGACCGGCAGCGAAGACGGCACCTGGCGGCTCGAGGGCGTCGTCTGTAACGGCGTGCCGTTCGGCAGCGCGCAGGGCCGCGTACGCGTGCGCCTGACCGCCGAGACGCCGGACGTGTCGTGCACGTTCACGGACGCCTTCGCGCGCGGCGCGCCGGGGCGGCCCGGCGATGCGCCCGGTGAGGGCGGCGACGGCGACAGCGGCAGGCGCGGCGAGACCTCGCAGGCCAACCCGCGGACCAACCTGCGCATCACCAAGCGCGTCTCTCCGAGCGCGGTCGTGCGCGGCCGGCCGGCGCGCTCCACGGTGGTCGTGACCAACACCGGGACGGTGACCGCGGAGGACGTGGTCGCGGAGGAGCTGCAGCCGCCGACGCACCGCGTGGTCAACGTCGAGGCGCCGCCCGGCGTGCGCTGCCGCGGCACGCGGCCACTGCGCTGCCGGCTCGGGGATCTCGCGCCCGGGCAGCGCGTCACGCTCCACGCGACCTACACGACGCCGCTGCTCGGCCGCGTCGTCAACCGCGTCGCGGTGCACACGTCCACGGCCGAGACGCGCCTGAGCGACAACCGCTCGGCGACGACGCTGCGCGTCTTCTCCAGCCGAGCGCGCGCGTGCGCGGCGACGCGCTGTTAGAAGACCACCGTCCGGTTGCCGTAGATCAGCACGCGGTCGTCGAGGTGCGCCTTGACGGCGCGGGCGAGCACGGTGCGCTCGATGTCGCGGCCGAGGCGGACCATCGTGTCGGCGTGCTCGCGGTGCGTGACGCGCGCGACGTCCTGCTCGATGATCGGGCCCGCGTCAAGCTCCTCGGTGACGTAGTGGGCGGTCGCGCCGATGATCTTCACGCCGCGCTCGTAGGCGCGCTGGTACGGGTTCGCGCCCGCGAAGGCCGGCAGGAAGGAGTGGTGGATGTTGATGATCGGGACGCCGACCTGCTCGAGGAAGTCGGCGCTGAGGATGCGCATGTAGCGGGCGAGCACGACGAGGTCGCAGTTCCCGCGCAGCAGCTCGATCAGCTCGGGCTCGTTCGGGAACGGGAGGTGGTGGTAGGCGATGTTGAACGTGCCCACGTCGTTGGCCCAGTCCGGGTGGTTGGACGCGACGAGCGGGATCGTGGCGTCGAGCTCGCCGCGGCGGTGGCGCCACAGCAGGTCCACGAGGCAGTGGTCCTCCTTGGAGACGAGGACCGCCATCCGCTTCGGGATGGAGCCGTCGGTGAGGCGCCAGCGCATGTCGAAGCGTTCCGCGACCTCCTGCGAGAACGCTCGGCCGAGCGCGTCGAGGTCGCCGTGGGCGAGGTTGAACTCCATGCGCATGAAGAACTCGCCGCCCTCGGGGTCGGTCGAGTGCTGGTCGGAGCTGACGATGTTGGCTCCGGAGGCGGCGAGGAAGCCGGCGACGGCGGCGACGATGCCGTGCCGGTCATGGCAAGTGATCAGGAGGCGTCCGTTCACGACAGCTCGGAGGCTACTTCGCGCAGCGCGCGATAGGCGTCCTCGGCGAGCGGGTGCCGCCCGCCGGGAGGCAGGAGCACGTAGAGGTCGCGCTGCGGCGGGTCGGTGAGCGGGCGCAGCGCGACGCCCGTGAACTCGCGTGCGAGCAGCCGCGGCATGATCGTCACGGCCATGCCCTGCGTGACGAGCGCGCGATTGGCGAGCGGGTCGCGGCTGATCATCACCAGGCGCGGCTCGAAGCCCGCGGCTCGGCAGGCCCGGGCGATCAGATTGTCGCCGCTGGGCGCGACCCACGGCTCGTCGGCGAGCGCGCTGAGCGAGATCTCCTCGCGCGCCGCGAGCGGGTGGTCCGGCGGGAGCGCCGCGACGAACGACTCGCGCACGAGGTCCAGCCGCTCGACGCCGTCGTGCTCGCGCCGCGGTTGCGCCGCGTCCTGGAAGCCGACCGCGAGATGAAGCTCGCCGCGGCGGACGCGCTCCGCGAGCTCGGGCGTCGAGCCCTCCTCCAAGGTGACCTGTCCGATCCGGGTCGCGGCTTGCGGCACCAACGCGGCCAGCGCGCTCGGGAACGCGCCGATCCGCAGCCGGCCCGGCGCCGTGAGCTCCCCCAGCTGGCGCGAGGCGAGCGCGAAGCGTTCCGCGATCGCGTCCGCGTGTGCGAGCAGGACCTCGCCGGCCGCCGTCAGCGCCATCGCGTTCTCGCGATCCAGCAGCCGGGCGCCGACCTCCTTCTCCAGCGCCGCCACCTGCTGCGACACCGCCGGCTGGGTCAGCGACAACGCGCGGGCGGCGGCACTGAACGACCGCTCGTGCGCGACCGCCCGGAACGTCAGCACGCGGCGCGGGTCCATAGAAGCGCAGCTTATCGCGACGTAAGAACGATTATTTGAAGTTATGCTCGCCGGCGCACAGACTGCGTCGCATGTACCCGATCAACGTCCAGGCCCTCATGCGACACACCCTGAACGGCGCGCGCGCGACCGACCCGGTGGTTCAGCCGCGCAAGCGACGCGGCGCTAAGCGCCGTGGCACTTCTTGAACTTCTTGCCCGAGCCGCACCAGCACGGGTCGTTGCGCCCGATCGTCTCGTGCGCGTCGACGCGGCGCTGCGCCACCACGGGCGGCGCCTCCTCGGCGGGCGGCTCGCCCGGCTCGCCGTAGGCGCTCGGCTGGTCGTCCAGCGTGCCACCGGAGTAGGCGAGCGCGCCCATCCCGCTCGTCATCTGCGGCGGCGGGGCGAACTCCGGCTGCGGGGCGGCGGGATCCGGCACCGGTGACCCGTCGCCGTTGGGCCCCTGGACCTCGACCTGGACGTTGTAGATCATCCGCGCGAAGTCGGACCAGATGGAGTTCATCAGGTCCTCGAACAGCGTGAAGGCCTCGTTCTTGTAGGCCACCAGCGGCTCGATCTGCGCGAACCCGCGCAGGTGGATGCCTTCGCGCAGGTAGTCCATGTCGTACAGGTGCTCGCGCCAGCGCTGGTCGATGATCTGCAGCACGAGGTAGCGCTCGAGCGCGCGCATGAGCTCCTCGCCGAGCTCTTCCTCACGCTCGTCGTAGAGCCCCATCGCGTCGTCGACCAGCAGGCGCTTGAGCTGCTCGCGGTCGGTCTGCGAGCGGTCGATCTCCTCCGCGCCGAAGTCGACGTGGTAGATCTGCTCGAGCTGGACCCACAGCTCCTCGAGGTCCCAGTCGTCGACGAAGTCGCCCGGCGTGTACTCGTCCACGAGGCGGCCGATCACGGCCTCGATCTGCTCGCGCGCGACCTCGCTCATGTCGCGGCCCTCGAGGACCTCGTCGCGGTACTTGTAGACGACCTCGCGCTGCTGGTTCATGACGTCGTCGTATTCGAGGACGCGCTTGCGGATGAGGTAGTTCTGCTCCTCGACCTTGCGCTGGGCGCCCTCGATCTGCTTGGTGAGCATCTTCGCCTCGATCGGCTCCTCCTCGCCCGAGTCGTCCTTCGGGCCGAGGCGGTCGAGGATGCGGTAGATGCGGTCGCCCGCGAACAGGCGCACCAGGTCGTCCTCGGCGCTCAGGAAGAAGCGCGACTCGCCCGGGTCGCCCTGGCGGCCGGCGCGGCCGCGCAGCTGGTTGTCGATGCGGCGCGACTCGTGGCGCTCGGTGCCGATGATGTAGAGGCCGCCGGCCTCCTCGACGATCTGGCGATCGGCCTCGACGCGCTCCTCCATCTTCGGGAGGATGTCGGCGAAGCGGTCGTCGTAGTCGGGGTCGCCGGGGCGCAGGCCGAGCTTGTTGAGCTCGATCTGCGTGAGGTGCTCCGGGTTGCCGCCGAGCTTGATGTCCACGCCGCGGCCGGCCATGTTGGTGGCGATCGTGACGGCGCCGGGGCGGCCCGCCTCGGCGATCGTCTCACCCTCGCGCTGGGCGAACTCCGGCTTGGCGTTGAGCACCGTGTGCGGGATGCCGACCTTGCGCAGGCGCGCCGAGAGCAGCTCGGAGACCTCGACGGAGATCGTGCCGACCAGGATGGGCTGCTGCGCGTCGTGGCGGGCCTGGATCTCCCGTACGACCGCGCGCCACTTGCCTTCCTTGGTCTTGTAGATCTGGTCGTTCTGGTCCTTGCGGATCATCGGGCGGTTCGTGGGGATCTCCACGACACCGACCTTGTAGATCTTGTTGAGCTCGGTCGCCTCGGTCAGGGCCGTGCCCGACATGCCCGCGAGCTTGTCGTACATGCGGAAGTAGTTCTGCAGCGTGACCGTCGCGAGCGTCTGGTTCTCCTCGCGGACGTGCACGCCCTCCTTGGCCTCGACGGCCTGGTGCAGACCCTCCGACCAGCGGCGGCCGTCCAGGATCCGGCCCGTGAACTCGTCGATGATCTTGACCTCGCCGTCCACGACGGCGTAATCGACGTCCTTCTTGTAGAGCGACTCGGCCTTCAGGGCCTGGTGCAGGTGGTTGACCAGCGTGCCGTTCTCGGCGCGGTACATGTTGTCGATGCCGAGGAACTTCTCGGCCTTCGCCACGCCGCGCTCGGTGACCGAGATCGTCTTGTGCTTCTCGTCGAACTCGTAGTCGTAGTCCGCCGTGAACTCCTTCTTGGCGCGCGGGTCCATGCCGTCCGGCTTCTTGCCGGGCTCCATCATCGGGGCGAGCTTGGCGAAGCGCTCGTAGAGGTCCGCGGCCTGCTCGGGCGCGCCGGAGATGATCAGCGGCGTACGGGCCTCGTCGATGAGGATGTTGTCGACCTCGTCCACGATCGCGAAGTTGTGCATCGCGACGGGCTTGCCGTCCTCGCCGATGCGGCCGCCGTGCTGGACCTTCTCCTCCAGCGTCGTGGCCATGTTGTCGCGCAGATAGTCGAAGCCGAACTCGGAGTTCGTGCCGTACGTGATGTCGGCGGCGTAGGCCGCGCGCTTCTCCTCGTAGGGCTGGTTGTTCTGGAGGATGCCGACGGTCAGGCCCAGGCCTTCGTAGATCGGCCGCATCCAGTTCGCGTCACGGCTCGCCAGATAGTCGTTGACCGTGACGACGTGCACGCCCTTGCCCGCGAGCGCGTTGAGCGTGACCGCGAGCGTGCCGGTGAGGGTCTTGCCCTCGCCGGTGCGCATCTCGGCGATCGACCCGCCGTGCAGCACCATGCCGCCGATCAGCTGCACGTCGAAGTGACGCATGTTCATCTTGCGCCGGCCGACCTCGCGCGTGAGCGCGAACGCCTCGGGCAGGACCTCGTCGAGGCTCTCCCCTTCCTCCTGGACGCGTTCCCGCAGCTCGGCGAAGCGCTCCTTGATCTCGTCGTCCTCGAGCTGCTCGATCTCGGCCTCCCACGCGTTGATGCGCTCAACGCGCTTCTCGTAGGCCTTGAACTGCTTCGCTTCGCCCAGCCGGAGGGCGCGCTCGAGGATGGACATAGCTCCCTAGCCTAGCGGTCGGGCGCCCTCCGACTATGAAGCGGTTACGCGCTTTTAGGACGCCTCTTCGAGGGCCGTGTCAGCGGTGCGCATGGAGTCCACGGCGGCCCTCGACTCGCGCCGGCCGCGGCGTTTGTCACGGTGGCGCTTGACCTGGCGCTCCAAGTTGTCCGCGACGAGGTTCACGGCGTGCTTGGGGTCTTTGGAGACCTCCTTGGCGCGCAACTCCGTGCCCTTGAGCCGGAGTACGACCTCCGCCGCTATCGGGTCGCCCGGGACGTTCTCGTCGGCCACCTCGAGATCGAGCTCGGCCAGGTCGGACACCTGCTTGGCGATCTTCGCGAATCGCTTCTCGGCGTACTCCCTGAGCTCGTCCGTGACCTGAAGGTTGCGTCCCTTAACCTCGATTTGCATGGGACTCCTCTGTCGGGGTCAACTTCTTGTGAACCATACCCCCTCAAGCCCGAGGCGCATGCGGCCGACCATGTAGCTTGTGGCCATCTCCGTGCCAGCCGACGCCTCCGGACGGGCCGGCCGCCAAGAAGTAGCCGTCGTCCGCCATCCCATCGCCGATGCACGCAACGTCGTCGTGGGCTATGAGCTGCGTTTCGGCGGTTCGATCGACCTCGGCGACCCGTCGATGGACGCGAAGGCCACGTCCGCCCTGCTCGTCGAGGCCTTCGGCGACATCGGCCTGGAGACGCTCGCCGGCCGCCACCCCGCGTGGGTCACGATCGCCCGTAACTTCCTGGTCGAGATCGGCCCGCCGCCGGTGCGCCCCGACCGTGCGGTGCTGCAGGTCAAGGCGTATCACGCGCGCGACGACCTGTTGCAGATCCTGCAGCGCCTGTCCCGCCAGGGCTACACGATCGCCCTGGACGAGTGGGAGGGCGACATGACGACCAACGTCGAGGAGCTCATGTCGCTGTGCTCGATCGTGCGCGTCGACGTGTCGCGGCTGTCGGTCGACGAGCTGCCGCGCGTGCTGCGCATCCCCAGGATGCAGGGCGCGCTGCTGGTCGCGACCGAAGTCGGCGACTACGCCGCCTTCGAGCGCTGTAAGGCGCTCGGCTTCACCTACTTCCAGGGCGAGTACTTCGCCCAGCCGCGCACCTTCAAGCACCGCGGCGTGGCCACCGCGGGGTTGGGCGCGCTGCGCCGGCTCGCCGAGCTGTCCACGGGCGACGTGTCGTTCGAGGACCTCGAGCGGATCATCTCGTCCGATGTCGGACTGTCACTGAAGTTGCTGCGCTACGTCAACAGCGCGTTCTTCTCCTTGCCGCGCAACGTGTCGTCCGTGCACGAGGCGCTGTCGCTGCTCGGCGTGCGCACGGTCTCCCGGTGGGCGACCGTGATGGTCCTCGCCTCGATCCCGGACACGCCGGACGAGCTGATCGCCCTGGGTCTGCGCCGCGCGCACATGTGCGAGATCCTCGCCGGCCAGTCCAGCAACGAGGAGCGCGAGATGCTCTTCACGATCGGCCTGTTCTCGGTCGCCGACGCGCTGCTGGACATGCCGATGGCGGACGTGCTGGAGTCGCTCCCGTTCACCGAGGAGATCCAGGCCGCCCTGCTGCGCCACGAAGGCCCGAAGGGCGAGCTGCTGGCCGCGGTCGCCTCCTACGAGCGCGGCGAGTTCCCGACGCTGCCCTCGACCGACTCCCGCCCCACGATGGCCGGCGCCTACCGCGCCGCGCTCGAGTGGGCCGACGAGACCGGCCGCGCGATCGCGTAGGCCCCGCGCGCCTCACAGCGTGCGCGCGTAGCTGAGCGCGGCCACCACCAGCACGCCGTCGGCCACGAGCGCGCGGGCGCACGCGTCCAGCGTCGCGCCGGTCGTGTGGACGTCGTCGACGAGCACGACGCGCGGTGGCGGCGAGGCGCGCACGCGCACGAGGATGCGGTTCTCGGCCCGGCGCGTGCGGACGCTCGCGCCGACCTGGCGCTCCGCGCGGTCCTCGCGCACCAGGCACGGCGCGACCGGCAGCGTCAGCCGGCGTGCGAGCGCGGCCGTCAGGACGCCCGCTGGATCGAAGCCGCGTGAGCGGCGCCGCGCGGGCTGGGGCGGCACGGGCACGAGCGCCACGTCCAGGCCGCGCAGGGCCGCGGGGAGGTTCGCGGCCATCTGCGCCGCCATCAGGTCCGCGACCGGCAGGGCCGCGCGGAACTTCAACGCCGCGACGAGCCGGCGCGCCACGCCCTGGTAGGCGAGCGGCGCCCAGGCGCGCGAGAAGGACGCCGCCGCGGCCGGGCAGTCCGTGCCGCGATGGCGCGGGAGCGCGCAGCGCGGGCAACCGGGCGCGAGCCAGGGCAGCGCGCGGGTGCACGTCGCGCACAGGCGCTCCTCGGCGCGGGCCAGCGCGCGCCGGCACGCAGGGCAGCCCGGCGGCGCGACCAGAGCGACCATTTCCGCGAGCCACGACATCGTCGGGTCATGTTCGTGGCAACCGTGTCACGGGTCAGCACGGGCTTCGTCACAATTTTGCGCGGTGTTCGTGCCAACTCTGTTCGGGCAGGCCGAGCCGGTCGATGCCGGCTGGAACTTCGCGCCGATCATCCTCATCGCGCTCGCGGCGTACGTGTACGTGTATGTCGCGCGGTGGCGGACGTCGCGCCGGGAGGGCGGGCCGCGCGCGGCGGGCTACGGGCGCTTGGCGCTGTGGCTGCTCGGCATCGCGCTGCTGTTCGTCGCGCTGATCTCGCCGATCGACCGGCTCGGCGAGCAGTTCGCAACGTTCCACATGGTCCAGCACCTGATCCTCGCCGACCTGGTGCCGATCTGCCTCACGGTCGCGCTCACGAAGCACATCCTGCGCCCGGTCACGCGCCGCATCCACACGCTCGAGCGCAAGGCGGGCCCGTTCGGGCACCCGTGGTTCGGCGTGATCGCCTACGCGGGCGCGATGTGGATCTGGCACATCCCGTTCATGTACGAGGCCGCGCTCTCCAACAGCTTCATCCACACGCTCGAGCACCTCACGTTCGCCGCCGCGGGTGCGCTGTACTGGTGGCACCTGCTGTCGCCGATCCGCTCGCGGCTGCGCCTGGGCGGGATCGGCCCGGTGCTGTACATGGCGATCACGAAGATCGCGGTCGGCTTCCTCGGCATCCTGCTGGGCTTCGCGCCGAGCCTGCTCTACGACATCTACGGGTTCGAAGGCACCCGCTGGGGCCTGACCGCGCTCGAGGACCAGCAGGTGGCCGGCGTGCTGATGGCCCTCGAGCAGTCGCTGGTGATGGGGGTCGCGCTCGCGTACCTGTTCATCCGCATGCTGTCGGAGGCGGACGAGGCCGACGAGCGCGACGAGCGCTACGGCACCGTGTAGGGCTCGCGCGCGGCGAGCGCCTTCAGGTTCGAGCACGCGCGCGCGAGCAGCGCGAGGCCCATGACGGCCGCGCCGCCGAGCGCGACCAGGTCGAGCAGCGTCAGCCCGAGCCACGAGACCTCAGCGCCCAGCGCGACGGCGCTCAGGAGCGCGATCAATGCGATCCGCGCCTCGGTCGGCCCGAGCCGCCCATAGCCGAGCGAGAAGCGCCCGAACGCGTGCGTCTCCAGGTACGAGTTGATCGACAGCGCCAGGTAGACGATCACGAGCACCAGGCCGGCCCACAGATGCATCGACGTCGACAGCCCGAGGCCGAGGCCGACCGCGACCGTCGCGAACGCGTCCGCGAGGTGGTCGACGTAGTAGCCGTAGCGCGGTCGCTCGGCGCGGCGCACGCGCGCGAGCGTCCCGTCCAGCGAGTCGCCGAACCAGTGCACGACCAGCAGCGCCGCGGCCGTCCAGAAGTGGCCGGTGGCCGCAGCGACGGCGAAGGCGACCGCCGCCGCCAGCGCCAGCACGGTGAGATGGTCCGGCCGCACGAAGCCGGGCAGCCGCCGAGCGATCGCCCGCAGCAGCCACCGCTCGGGCCGGGCCAAGAGGAATGTCGTCTCGCGGTCCTGCATCGAATCTCTCCTTGTTGACCGTCGTTCAACAAGACATAACCGAACGTTGGCCGGCGGTTACAGATTCGTGATGACGAGCCAGCCGTACCGAACGGCGATCACCGCGCTGCCACGATCGACCGCATGACCGCGATCCTGAGCTATGCCGCCTTCACCGACACCCCGGAGGGCGGAAACCCCGCCGGCGTCGTGCTCGACGCGCGCGGGCTCGACGAGACCCAGATGCTCAAGATCGCGGCCGATCTGGGCTACAGCGAGACCGCCTTCGTGGTTGCACGCGACACCCCCAATGAGTACGACGTGCGCTACTTCGCCCCCGAGGCCGAGGTCCCGTTCTGCGGGCACGCGACGATCGCGACCGGCGTCGCGCTCGCCGACCGCGACGGCACGGGCACGCTCGTCTTCCACACCCAGGCGGGCACCATCCCCGTGCACACCGAAGGCACCGACGGCGCCATCACCGCCACGCTGACGAGCGTGAAGCCCCACACCGAAGACGTCCCCGAGGACGTGCTGGGCACCGCGCTCGACGCCCTCGGCTGGGACAAGCGCGAGCTCGACCCGGCGCTGCCGCCGAAGATCGCCTACGCCGGCGCCCGCCACCTCGTCCTGGCGGCCAAGACCCGCGAGCGCCTCGCCGACCTCGACTACGACTTCGAGGCCCTCAAGCAGCTGATGCTCGACCTCGACCTGATCACGGTCGACCTCGTCCACCGCGAGGACGCGACCACCTTCCACGCGCGCAACCCGTTCCCGATCGGCGGGGTCGTCGAGGACCCGGCGACCGGCGCGGCGGCGGCCGCGTTCGGCAACTACCTGCGCGAGACGGGCAACATCGAAGCGCCCGCGACGGTGACCGTCCACCAGGGCGTCGACATGGGCCGCCCGAGCCTGCTGACGATCACCATCGGCACCGAGCCGGAGATCCGCGTCAGCGGCCGAGCGGTGGCGATGTGAGCGACCGGTAGGCGGCCTGCTCGGGCGTCAGCTCGTCGATCTCGACGCCCAGCGCCGCCAGCTTCAACGCGGCGACCTCGCGCTCGATGGCGTCCGGGACCTGATGCACGCCCGGTTCGAACGAGCCGCGCGCCAGCGCCTCGGCGGCCAGCGCCTGCAGCGCGAAGGAGACGTCCATGACTGCCGCCGGGTGCCCCTCGGCGGCGGCGAGGTTCACGACCCGGCCGCCGGCCAGCAGGTTCAGCCGCCGCCCGCCGAGGTCGTACTGCTGCACCAGCGGCAGCACGTCCCGCACCGACACCGCCGCTTCGCGCAGATCGGGCAGCGAGATCTCGACGTCGAAGTGCCCCGCGTTGGCGAGCACGGCGCCGTCCTTCATCACCGCGAAGTGCTCGCCGCGCAGGACGTCCTGGCCGCCCGTCACGGTGATGAAGACGTCCCCGCGCGCAGCGGCGTCCAGCGCGGGCATGACGGCGAAGCCCTCCATGCGCGCCTCCAGGGCGCGCAGCGGGTCGACCTCGCACACGATCACGGTCGCGCCCAGGCCGTGCGCGGCCAAGGCCACACCCCGCCCCGTCCAGCCGTAGCCCAGCACGACGACGGTCTGCCCGGCCAGCAGGATGTTCGTCGTGCGCAGGATGCCGTCCATCACGGACTGGCCCGTGCCGAAGCGATCGTTGAGCGCCTTCTCGGCGCGCGCCTCGTTGACCGCGAAGACCGGGACGGTGAGGTTCATCGCGCGCAGCCGCGCGAGACCGGTGGTGGTCTCTTCGGTCCCGCCCAGCATCCCCTCGAGCAGCTGGGGGACGGCGTGCAGCGCCGACAGCAGGTCCGCGCCGTCGTCGAGGACGATCCGCGGGGCCCGCGCGGCCACGGACGCCACGTCCTCGGCCCAGGCCTCCGGCGGCCCGGCGTGAACGTCGGCGGAGTCGCGCAGGGCGGCGGCGACGTCGTGCTGCGTCGCATAGGGGTTCGACGCGGCCAGCACCACGTCCGCCCCGCCCGCCTTCAGTGCCCGCACCAGCACGCCCGTCTCGGACGTGATGTGCAGGCACAGACCCACGGTCAGCCCGTCCAGGGGCTTCTCGCGGGCGAACCGCTCACGGATCGACCGGAGGACGGGCATCTGCCCGTCCGCCCAGTCGATACGCAATAGCCCTGAAGGCCTAGTAGCGATAGTGATCCGGCTTGTACGGGCCCTCGACCGGCACGCCGATGTAGGCGGCCTGCTCGGGCGACAGCTCCGTCAGACGCACGCCGAGCGCGTCGAGGTGCAGGCGCGCGACCTTCTCGTCGAGGTGCTTCGGGAGCACGTAGACCGACTTCTCGTACTCCTCGGTCTTCGTGAACAGCTCGATCTGGGCGATCGTCTGGTTCGTGAAGGAGTTCGACATCACGAACGACGGGTGGCCGGTCGCGTTGCCGAGGTTGAGGAGGCGGCCCTCGGACAGGACGATGATCGTCGAGCCGTCCTGGAAGCGCCACTCGTGGACCTGCGGCTTGATCTCGATCCGCTCGATGCCCGGGATCTTGGCCAGGCCGGCCATGTCGATCTCGTTGTCGAAGTGGCCGATGTTGCCGACGATCGCCTGGTGCTTCATCCGCTGCATCTGCGCGGCGGAGATGACGTCCTTGTTACCGGTCGTCGTGATGAAGATGTCGCCGTACTCGACGACGTCCTCGAGCGTGGCGACCTGGTAGCCCTCCATCGCGGCCTGCAGCGCGCAGATCGGGTCGATCTCGGTGACGATGACGCGGCCGCCCTGGCCCCGCAGCGCCTCCGCGCAGCCCTTGCCGACGTCGCCGTAGCCGAGCACGACGCAGACCTTGCCGGCGATCATGACGTCGGTCGCGCGGTTGAGGCCGTCGACCAGCGAGTGGCGGCAGCCGTAGAGGTTGTCGAACTTGGACTTGGTGACCGAGTCGTTGACGTTGATCGCCGGGAAGAGCAGCTTGCCCTGCTTGGCGAACTCGTACAGGCGGTGCACGCCCGTCGTGGTCTCCTCGGTCACGCCCTTGATCGTGGCCGCGGCGCGCGTCCACTTCTGGTTGTCCTCGGCCAGGTTGCGCGTGAGCGTCTCGAGGATGATGCGGTGCTCGTCGTTGTCGGCGGTCGACGGGTCCGGCACGGCGCCGGCGGCCTCGTACTCGACGCCCAGGTGGACGAGCAGCGTCGCGTCGCCACCGTCGTCGAGGATCATGTTCGGGCCCTCGCCGTCAGGCCACGTCAGCGCCTGCTCGGTGCACCACCAGTACTCCTCGAGCGTCTCGCCCTTCCAGGCGAAGACCGGGATGCCGGCCTCGGCGATGGCCGCCGCGGCGTGATCCTGCGTCGAGAAGATGTTGCACGAGGCCCAGCGGACCTCAGCACCAAGAGCGACGAGCGTCTCGATCAGGACGGCCGTCTGGATCGTCATGTGGAGCGAGCCGGTGATGCGCGCGCCCTTGAGCGGCTGCGCGTCGGCGAACTCCGCGCGCGTCTGCATCAGGCCGGGCATCTCATGCTCGGCGAGCTGGATCTCCTTGCGGCCGAAAGCGGCAAGGCCGATGTCGGCGACCTTGTAGTCGGTCGTCTCGATGGCGGTCATACGGTCTCCGGGGTGGGGGTTTCGATGCGGCGCGCCAGCGCGGCGAGCAGCTTCTCGTGCTTCTCCTGCTCGAAGCGCAGCCAGTCGGACGACGCGACGTCGTCCGGGCGCTGGGCCTCGCTCTCCAGCCAGGCGTCCGTGGCCTGGCGGAGCTCGTCGTCGCGGCGCAGCCGCAAGGCGAACGCCAGATCGGAGAGCCCGATGGCGTGTTCGTCCAGCAGCTCGCGCAGCGTGCGCAGACGCTGCAGCTCGGCCGGGCCGTACAGCCGGTAGCCCGCGGCCGAGCGGGTGGGCTCCAGGAGCCCGACGCGCTCGACGTAGCGAAGCATCCGCGGGCTCCAGCCCGTGGTCTCAGCCGCTTCGTTGATCGTGAGCGCGTCCACTGCGGGCCAGTGTAGCGAGACCTTGACAGAGTTGTGTCAAGGTTTGCCGCAGGGCCCCTGGGCGATTCGGCTTTGGCTGGCCTTCATGCGATTTGGGCAGCCTGGAGACATGCCGTTGCTGAACACCCTGATGAAGTTCGCCCGCACGCCTCAGGGGCGCCGGGCCATGAACCGCGCCATGTCCTACGCCCGCAGCCCGCAGGGCCGCAAGCAGATCGCCCAGGTGCAGCGCCAGCTCAGCGCGCGCCGGAAGCCGCGCTGAGCGAGCGGCGCCCGAACTCGCCCGCGAGCTGCGCAGCGCGTTCGGCGTCCATGCCGTGCTCGGCCAGCATCCGCATGAGCGCGTCGGCCTGCCCGGCGCGCCGGCGGCGCTTGCGCGCGTACATGCGCTCGTCGGCGAGCCGGAGCGCGTCGGCGGCGGTGTCGGCCTCGCCCGGGATGGCCACGACGCCGTGTGACGCCGTGATGTCGCCCTCGGTCAGCGCCGTGACGGCGCGGGCCGTCGCAGGCGCCTCGTCGGTCAGCAGGCAGAACTCGTCGCCGCCGAGCCGGTAGGCGCGACCGACGCCGGCGAGCTTGGGCGCGAGCCGCTGCAGCAGCGCGTCACCGGCCGCGTGGCCGAAGGCGTCGTTGTACTCCTTGAACCCGTCGAGGTCGAAGAACGCGAGCGTGTGCGGCGTGCGCGCGGCGATGGCGGCGTCCAGGTCATCGGTCAGCGCGCGCCGGTTCGGCAGCCCGGTGAGCTTGTCGGTGACGGCCTCCTCGCGCGCGCTGCGCACGAGCCGCTGGTTCTCGCGCAGCAGGAACCCGGTGCGGAGGAGACCGACGAACAGCGCCGCGCCCGCCAGCCACACCGTGACCGGGCTCCCGCCGGTGAGCGCGGCGTGCATGAGCAGCGCGACGCAGACCGCGCCGCCCGTGACGGGCACGGCCGCGGCGACCACGCCACCGACGCGCTGGCCGCGCGGGGCTGACGGAAAGAAGACGGCGTAGGACGTGAGCACCAGCGCCGCGGCCCACAGCAGCAGCGTGGTCCGCGCCGGCGCGAGCGGGTTCGTGAGCGTGAGGTCGTTGACCACCAGGAACGTCTCGCCGACGGCGATGATCCACCAGGCGCGCGCGGGCCGCCAGCCGTTGACGGCGAACGCGAGCAGGATCGTCGTGACGATCATGGCGTCGCCGGCGAGCGCGGTGGCCGGCACGCGCAGCCCGAGCCCGACGAGTGAGTCGCTGACGTAGGCGGTCAGGATCGCGGCGGCCGTGAGGCCGGCGATGACGCCGTCCAGCGCGAGCCAGCGGCTGCGGATCTGGGTCGCGGCGAGCGTCACCAGGCCCGCCTGCGCGAAGCCGAAGGACACGAGGAAGCACGCGTTCAGGCGCTCGGGATCGAGGTCGCCGATCGCCCAGCTGGTGTTCGCGACCGTCAGCAACAGCCACGCGACCCGCGCGTCCGGGCGGCGCACGGCCTGCACCGCCATCAGCGCGATCGCGACCAGCTGGACGGCGTCGCGGACGACCAGGTCGCCGGTGAGGGCGAAGACCGCGAGCCCCGCGAACAGGCAGGCGAAGATCGCGTGAGGAAGACGGGTCACAGCATTCGCCATCGGCCGCCGCACCCGCGACTTGAGCGGTACGGTCCGCAGCATGTCCACGGGTGCGCAGGTGATCGTCGAGGAGCTCGAGCGGGCGGGGGTCGACGTCTGCTTCGGGTTACCGGGAGTCCACAACCTGGCGCTCTGGGCGGCGCTGCGCGAGTCCTCGATCCGGCTCGTCGGGGTCCGCCACGAGCAGGCCGCCGCGTACGCCGCCGACGGCTACGCGCGGGCGACCGGCAGGCTGGGCGTGGCGATCACGACCACCGGGCCAGGCGCGGCGAACACGCTCGGCGCGGTCGGGGAGGCGTGGGCGAGCCGCTCGCCGATCCTCGTGATCGCGACCGACATCCCGAGCGGCCTGCGCCGCCCCGGCGAGTACCGCGGCGTCCTGCACGAGACCGACGGACAGGCCGCGATGTTCGCGCCCGTCGTGAAGTCCGTGCACCTCGGGTGCAGCGCGGGCGAGGTCGCGAACGCCACCGCGGCCGCAGTGCGCAGCGCGACGAGCGCGCCGACCCGGCCCGCGTACCTGGAGATCGCCACGGATCTGCTGGCCGCCGAGGTGCCCGAGGGGGACCCACTCGCGGTGGCCCTGGCCGAGGACGCGTACGACCTCTCCAGCGTGGTCGCGGCCCTCGACGGCGCGCGGCGTCCACTGATCTGGGCCGGCGGCGGCGCCCGCGACGCGGCCGGGGCGGTCCGCGCGCTGGCCGAGAAGCTCGCAGCGCCCGTGCTCACCACCTACGGCGCGGCCGGCGTCCTGCCGCCCGGGCACCCGAACCTCGTCGGGCTCCCGCCGCACGTCGAGGCCGCGGGCCGGCTATGGGACGAGGCGGACGTGATCGTCGCGATCGGCTCGGACCTCGACGGCGTCCAGACGCAGAACTTCGCGCAGCCGCAGCCCGAGACGCTGATCGCGATCTCCCTCGAGGAGCCGACGAACTACCGCGCGGACGTGTTCGTCCCCGGCGACGCCGCGGTCGCCGCCCAACTGGCCGAGCAGGTCAAGCCGCGCGAGGGCGCGCTCGAGCTCGCCGCCGCCCGCGCGCAGGCCTGCACGGGCCTCGACGCGGCCGCGCTGCGCTTTCTGGACGCCATGCGCTTCGCCGTTCCCGCCGAGGCCAACATCGTCGTCGACATGTGCATCCCCGGCTACTGGATGGCCGGGTTCTTCACGCCCGCCGCGCCCCGCCGGCTCCAGGTTCCGCTCGGCTGGGGCACGCTCGGCTACGCGTTCCCGGCAGGGCTCGGCGCGGCGCTCGCCGGCACGGGCCCGACGGTGTCGCTGTCGGGCGACGGCGGTTTCCTGTTCGCCGCGGGCGAGCTCGCCACGATGGCGCAGGAGCAGATCCCGCTGACGGCCGTGATCGTGGACGACGGCGGCTACGGGATGCTGCGCTACGACCAGGTTCGCGCGGGCACCGAGACGTTCGGCGTCGACCTGCACACGCCGGATTTCGAGGCCATGGCGGCGTCGTTCGGTGTGTGGGCGGAAACCGTGTTCGGGCTCGAGGACGACTTCGGCGAGGCGCTCGCCCGGCACGTCGACACCGGCCAGCCTTCCGTGCTGGTGGCCAAGACGCCGACGCCGCTCGTGCCGCCGCCCAACACATCGCCGAACTGGTACCGCAAGCGCTGAAGGACATTGCGTGAGCCTGTCCCGGGGTAGCCCCGGCCGCAATGAAGTTGGTGCGGGATGCGGCTGTCGTCCTCGCCGCGCTCGCGCTGTGCCCCCTCGTGGCCCTGCTCGCGCCGGACGAGGCACCCCTGGGCAGGACGCGTGCGCTCGCGGACGTCGAGCGCTCGCTCGGGCTGCTGTTCGAGCCCGGCTGGCACGCGTGGCTGGCCGACCGGCCGGCGCTGATGACGGCCGCGGGCCTGTTCTACGTGTGGGTGCACGTGCCGGCGACGATCGGCGCGCTCGTGTGGGCGCGGCTCGAGCGCCCGCACGCGTTCGGTTTGGCGCGCGACACGTTCGTCGCGACCCAGTTGCTCACCGTCGTCGGCTACCTGGCGTGGCCGGTCGCGCCGCCCCGGATGGCGCCGGAGCTCGGCTTCTCCGACACGCTCGCCACCGTCTACGGGACCAGCGCCGACTCCCTCGCGCACTCCGTGCAGAGCCCGTACGCGGCGATGCCGAGCGGGCACGTCGCGTTCGCCTGCGTGGCGGCGGGTGTCGTGTTCGCACTGGTCCGCTCGCGCACGCTGCGGGTGGGCGCGGTGCTGTACGTGGCGCTGGTCGTCGTCGTGATCATCGCCACCGCGAACCACTTCTGGCTGGACGCGATGGGAGGCGCCGCGGCGGCGGTCGCCGGATTGTTCACCGCCCGATGCATCCGTCTGCGGCTCGGGCACCGTAGAAAGGTCGATGACGGTGACTTCGCTCTCGCGGGGAACGCGCGCGGTGGTGATCGGGGCGGGCCTGGGTGGCCTGGCCGTGGCGCTGAGGCTCCAGGGCCAGGGTTTCGACGTAACGGTGCTGGAGCAGGGCTCCGCACCGGGCGGCCGGGCCGCGCGTCTGCGCGCTGACGGCTTCACGTGGGACACCGGGCCGTCATTGATCACGATGCCGTGGGTGCTCGAGGAGGCGTTCGCGGCGGGCGGGCTCGACCTGTGGTCCGAGGTGAGGATGCGGCGGCTGGACCCGCTCTACCGCATCCGCTGGGCGGGCGAGGAGCGCCACCTGGACTTCTTTTCGGACGTGGACGCGCTGCGCGCGGAGATCGCGCGCTTCGACGAGCGGGACGCGAAGGCGCTGGACGGCTTCCTGGCCGCGCTGAAGCCGATCTACGAGGAAGGGCTGCTGGCCGCGGGGCAGAAGGCGTTCCCGTCGCCGCTGTCGTTCGCCGCGCTCGTGCCGGCGATGGTGCGGCTGCGCGCCGTGCTGCCGCTGCACGCGTTCGTCTCCCGCCACTTCCGCAATCCACGCGTGCGTGAGGCGTTCTCCTTCCACTCGCTGTTCATCGGCGGCGACCCGTACCGCGTGCCCGCGATCTACGGCGCGCTCGTGTACCTGCAGTTGCTGGACGGCGGCTGGTACACGGACGGCGGCGTGTACTCGCTCGTGGAGGCGATGGCGCGGCCGCTGGACGTGCGCTGCGGTGCTCGTGTGGAGCGGATCGAGACCGGCGCCGGCGGCGTGCGCGCGGTGTGGCGGGGGGCGGGCGAACGGGTCCGGCCCGGCGTGGCCGTGACCAACGCCGACGTGCTGCGCCCCCACGAGCTCCTCGGGCGGCGCTCGCCGCGGCGGCGGCTGACGCCGACGATGTCCGCCTTCCTGCTCTACCTCGGGTGCGACCGGCAGTTCGACGCGCTGCTGCACCACACGCTGCTCGTGGGGCACGAATACCGGGAATTCATCCGGGACGTCACGCGCGGGCGCGGGCTCCCGTCCACCTACTCGACCTACGTGCACGCCCCGGCCCGGACCGAGCCGGCGATGGCGGCGCCCGGCGGCGACTCGCTGGCGGTGCTGCTGCCGGTCCCGAACCTGCGGGCGGGCGTGGACTGGGCCAGCGCTGCGGACCGGTTGCGGGACGGGCTCGTGCGGGACATGGAGACGACGTTCGGGCTTTCCGGGCTGGACGCTTCGGTGCGGGTGGAGCACCGGATGACGCCGCTGGACTTCGCGTCGCGCTTCGGCGCCGTGGACGGCAACGCGTTCGCGGTCGAGCCGACGCTGCACCAGTCCGCCTACTTCCGCGCGCCGAACCGCGTGCCGGGCGTGCGCGGGCTCTACCACGTCGGAGGGGGAACGCACCCGGGGGCGGGGATCCCCGGCGTGCTGATGGGAGCGGCCGTCACCGGCGAGCTGGTCGCGGCGGACGCGGGGGTCCGGGCTTGAGCGCCGTGCTCGACGAGGCCCGGGCGACCACCAAGCAGGTCGCGCGCACGTTCGCGCTGGCGTGCCGGCTGCTGCCGCGCGACGTGCGCGACGACGTCTACCTGCTGTACCTGGTGTTCCGCACGCTGGACGACCTCGTCGACGACGGCCGCCCCGAGGCCGCCGACCGCGTGAGCGCGGTGGAGCTGTGGGCCGCCGGCGAGCCCGTGGTCACGCCGGAGACGACGATCCTCACGGACCTCGAGCGCCGGCACGCGTTGCCGCGCGACGCGCTGGCCGACTTCTGCGCCGGGATGCGCGAGGACCTGACCGGCGCCGTCTACGAGACCGAGGAGGACGTGGACCGCTACTGCTACCGCGTCGCCGGTACCGTCGGGGTCGTGATGGCCGCCGTGTTGGGCACAGACGACTTCGAGCGAGCCCGCCCGGCCGCGGCCGCCCTCGGCATGGCGATGCAGCGCACGAACATCCTGCGCGACATCGACGAGGACGTCGCCAACGGCCGCATCTACTTCGCCCGCTCGACGCTGGACCGCTTCGGCTCGCTCGAGCCGGGTCGCCGCGAGGCGCTGCTGCGCGACCAGATCCCGCGCGCCGACGCGCTGTACGACCGCGGGATCGCGGGGATCGGCGAGCTCCGGCGCGGGCGCCGCGCGATCCTCGCCGCCGCCAACATGTACCGCGAGCTGCTGCGCCAGCTGGAGGTCGAGGGCTACGGGGTCCGCCCGGGTCGCGCGATCGTGCCGCGGTCGCGCAAGTTGAAGATCGCCGCGCGCGCGGCGTGGCGCGCGTGAAGGCGCTCGCCACGGCGCGCGACAGGCTGGCACGGCCGCGGCTCTTCCCAGCGCTGTTCGGCTCGCTCGCGGCCGCCCAGATCGCGTACGGGCGCTCCCGCCGTACGCCGGCGGCGACGCGGGGAATCGTGGGGCTGATGCTCGCGACGTCGCTCGCCGAGGCGCGCCGGCCGGGGCCCGTGCTGGCCGCGGGCGCGATCGGCTTCGGCGCCGAGCTCGTGGGGGTCGCGACGGGCAAGCCGTTCGGGCACTACTCGTACTCGGAGCAGCTCGGGCCGCGCGTGCGCGGGGTGCCCGTGCTGGCCGCCGCGGCGTGGGCGATGATGGCGCGGCCGGCGTGGGCCGTCGCGGGGCGCTTTTCCCGGCATCCGGCCGCGCGGGTGCCGCTCGCCGCCGGTGCGCTGACGGCGTGGGACGTCTACCTGGACCCGCGCATGGTCCGCGAGGGCTACTGGTCCTGGCCCGGCGGCGGCCGCTACGAGGGCGTACCGGCGTCGAACTTCGCGGGCTGGTTCGTGACCGGCCTCGGCGTGTTCGCGGCCTTCGCGGCGCTCGAACGCGAGGGCGGCTCGTCCGGCGACGACGCGGGCGCCGTGGCCCTGTACGCGTGGACCTGGGCGGGCGAGGCGATCGCCAACGCGTTCATCTGGCGCCGGCCGGTGGTCGCACTCGCCGGCGGGCTCGCGATGGGCGCGTTCGCGGCGCCGGCGCTGCGCCGATGAAGGTCGCGGTCGTGGGAGCAGGCGTCGGCGGGCTCGCCGCCGCGATCGAGCTCGCGGGTGCGGGGCACGCGGTGACCGTGTTCGAGCGCGCGGACGCGCCGGGCGGCAAGTGCGGGCGGGTCGAGCGGGACGGCTTCGTGTGGGACGCCGGACCTTCGCTGCTGACGATGCCGTGGGTGTTCGAGGACCTCGGGCTCGAGCTCGAGCGGGTCGAGCCGGTCACGCGGTACGAGTTCGCGGACGGGTCGGTGCTCGAGCTGTCGGCCGACCTGCCGCGCGCGCTCGCGGCGCTGGAGGCGTGGTCGCCGGGCGCGGGCGCGGACTGGATGCGCTTCCTCAGCGTGTGCGCGTCCATGTGGCGGGCGTCGGAGCGCTTCCTGACCGGGCCGCCGCCGTTCCCGCCGCGCCGGCCCGCGCCGGGCGAGCCGCCGCCCGACCCACGCGACGCGCTGCGCGTGAAGCCGTGGTGGACGCTGCGCGACCTCGCCCGCGCCACCGCGCGCGACCCGCGGCTGCGGATGGTGATCGAGCGCTTCGCGACCTACGCGGGCGCCGATCCGCGGCGCGCGCCCGCGGCGCTCGCGACGGCCGGGTACGTCGAGCACGCCTTCGGCGCCTGGCACCCGCGCGGCGGGATGTACGCGATCCCGTTGGCGATGACGCGGCGGTTGGAGGCGCTGGGCGGCGAGCTGCGCCTGAACACACCCGTCGAGCGGATCACCGTCGCGAACGGCCGTGTGCGCGGCGTGGAGACCGGCGACGGCGCGTTCGCCGCGGACGCGGTCGTCACGGACGTCGACGAGCGCGTCGTGCGCACGCGCCTGCTCGGCCGGCCCGCGCGGCGGCGCACGCCGTCGCTGTCGGGGCTCGCGCTGCTGCTCGGCGTGTGCGATCCGGCGCCCGCGCACCACCGCATCCTGTTCCCGCGCGACTACGACGCCGAGTTCGACGACATCTTCACGCACCGCCGCATGCCGCAGGACCCGACCCTGTACGTGTGCGCGCCGCCCGAGCAGGGCTGGTTCGTGCTCGTCAACGCGCCCGCCTCCCCCGCCGACTGGGACGCCACCCAGGCCGCCGCGGTCGAGCGGCTGGGCGTGCAGCCGAGCGTCGTCGAGCGCGTGACGCCGCAGGACCTCGGCGGCCCGATCTACGGCGCCGCCCCGCACGGCCGGCTCGGCGCGATGTTGCGGCCGGGCAACCGCATCCGCGGCATCGACGGCCTGTGGCTCACCGGCGGCACCGTGCACCCGGGCGGCGGCCTGCCGCTCGTCACGCTCGGCGGGCGCAGCGTCGCCCGTCAGCTCAGCGGGTCACGCCCGTCCCACGTACCCTCCGCGCCATAGGGCACGAAACGCGCGAACAGCTCCTCCGAGTACCAGCCCTCCGCGCGGGTCCGCTTGACCACCGCCGCGTGGGCCGCGTTGCGGTACGCGTACCCCTTCGCCGCATCGAGATCGCGCCAGAGCGAGAACGTCGCCTGGCGCAGCACGGGCAGCTCGCCGATCGCGACCGAAGCGAGCAGGCCGGGCGCGTCGTGCAGCGTGCGTGCAGGGCCGGGCACGGCACGATGAAAGGCGACGAGCCGCCGCGGCCGGATCGCAGCGCGCGTGAGGATCGCGACAGGTTGGGCCGCGCCGTCGCCGCTCGTCGCCCCCAGCCCGCCGTCGCTCGCCCCGCCCGCCAGCGGGTTCTCTCCGCTCCACGCGCCGTGCGCGCGGACCGGGGCGAGCCGCACCGTGTAGTGCTCCGCCGCGCGCCAGCGGGCGGCGATCTCCGACCCGGCGAGGAAGGCGTCGAGCGCGGCGTCGTCGTCCCACACCGCGAACAGCGCCCAGCGGCGGAAGTCCGCCGACAGCGTCATCGTGCTGCCGCGGCCGGTGCCGAGCAGGCGGAAGAAGCGCAAGCCTTCGACACGGCCCAGCACGGGCCGGTCCCAGGCCATGTAGGGGAGACCGTCGCGGATTCCGGGGTAGCGAACGAGGTGGAACGAGGCGACGGGCACGGATGGAATACGGACTAGCAGCCCTGGTGGGCTATTTGTGCGGCGCGATCCCGGTCGCGTTGCTGGTCGCGCGCCGGCACGGGGTCGACCTGCTCACGGTGGGCGACCGCAACCCGGGCGCCTGGAACGCCCTCGACCACCTGGGCGCCCGCCGCGCCTGGCCCGCGTTCGTGGGCGACGGCGCGAAGGCGTTGGTGCCCGCCGCGGCGGCGCACCTCGCGTTCGGCTACTGGCCCGCGTTCGCCGCGGTCGCCGGCGCCATGGTGGGTCACGCGTTCCCGGTCCCCCACCCGAGCCGCGGGGGCAAGTCGATCATGTGCTTCGTCGGCGGCGCCTTCGCGCTCTCGCCGCTCGCCGCCGGGATCTGCGGCGCGCTGGCGATCGTCATCACGCTCGCGGCGGCGTTCAAGTACGCCGCGCGCGCCGCCGTGGGCGCTTTCCCGTTCGTGCTGTACGTGACCGACCCGATCGAGCACGTCGCCGCGATCGGCGCGCTGATGACGTTCATCGGCGTGCTGTTCGTCACCCGTAGGCGCGTCCCCGCCAGCGCCGCGCCGGGCGCACCACCGACCACGTGAGCCGGACTGCGGCGGCGAGGTCGGCCAGCGGCGACAGCCAGTACGGCGCGCCTCGCTTCGCGTAGGCGGGAGCGAACGCGCCCGCCATCGCCAGCCGCAGCGCCAGCAACGCGAGATCGAGCCGCGTCGCCCGCCGCGCCGCGAGCCGCACCCACGGCAGCCCGAGCGTCAGCCACACCACGGCGAGATCCGCCGCCCGCCACGCCGGCGAGGTGACGTCCGGCAGCGCGATCGAGCGCCCCCACTCCCGCCAGGTCTCGGCCGCGCCGTCGTACATGTCGACGTCGATCAGCCCGCCGCCGTCGTGGAACGCGACCCGCCACCCGCGCCGCGCGAGGCCGCGCGCGAACGCCGCGTCGTCGGTCATGTGCCCGGCCGCTTCGCGGTACCCGCCGGCCTCGAGCAGCGCCTGCCGCCGCACCGCCGTGCACTGCCCGTTGATCATCAGCCGCGCGACCGGCACGTCCGCGTCGGCGTCCGGCGGCCCGTACCGGTAGACGAGCGTCGCGAGCAGCGCGGGATGGAGAAAGCGCTCGCCCGGCCCCGAGCACACGAACCGGCAGCCGACGCTGACGAGGGCCGGCGCGACGGGGGCGGCCGACGACGACCCTACGGGGGCCGCCGGCGAGCCCATGGCGCGGGCGGCCGGCGAGCCCGCGGCGGGTGCGGGTGGCGAATCCGCGGCGACGCGCTCGGCGGCGTCGAGGGCGGCCGCCGCGGCGCGGGCCAGGCCTGGACGGGGGCGCGTGGCGGCGGCCGCCGGGACCCCGGTCCCGCCCCGCG
>NZ_JAPCID010000050.1 GCF_027587175.1 Solirubrobacter deserti | reverse complement strand
GAGCCCGCCGGCAGGCGGGCACCGGCCCCGGTGCCGCCGGCCACCGAGCCGGCGGGCCGGCCGCCCGCGTCGGTGACCTCCGTGGCGGTCGGCCTCGCGGCGGGGCTGGCACAGAACCTGCTGACGGGGTGGGTGCACGACGCGATGCTCGCCGGGATGCGGCACACCGCCCGCGCCGCCCAGGGCAGCGGTCGAGCGTTCTTCGAGCAATGGCAGCGCCCGGCCGACCTGTCGCCGTTGACGCTCGCGAACACCAACATCGGGCAGTACGCGACCGAGTTGCAGACGGCTCGCGTCGCGGCAGGCGGCCAGATGCTCCAGCAGGCCGCCGCGATCGACGCCCGCCCCGAGCGGGCGGACCGCGTCGCCATGATGCGCCACCTCCAGCTGGAGTACATGGACGACGAGCTGCGACTGATGCGCGTCGAAGGACACGTCGCGCATGCGCTGACGCTGCAGTCACAGCTCGAGGAGCGAGCCGCCGCAGCGGAGCGGCTGCGCGGCACTCTCGAGTCCGGCCCGGCCGTCGCCTGGCTGTTCCACAACGGCTTCTCCGTCGAGGAGATCGACGCGATGAACACCAACCTCGCGACCTACGCCGCTGCGCACCGGACCGCCGTGCAACAGCTGCAACGGCTGCGCGGTGTGGTCCGCGACGCGATCGAGTCGGACCGCCGCACGCTGCAGATGCTCGACGCCGCCGTCGAGCGCGGGCGCTTCGCGCCGGCCCGCTGAACACCGGCGCTTCTAGGGTGAACGCGTTGTTCGCCCCCGACGTTGTGATCATCGGCGCAGGTGCCGCCGGAATGCTGTGCGCCGTCACCGCCGCCGAGCGCGGTCGTCGGGTGCTGCTCGTCGACCACGCCAACAAGGCCGGCAAGAAGATCCTCATGTCCGGCGGCGGGCGCTGCAACTTCACGAACATGTACGCGGAGCCGGCGAACTTCACGTCGACGAACCCGCACTTCTGCAAGTCGGCGCTGGCTCGCTACACGCCGTGGGACTTCATCGCGCTCGTGAGCAAGCACGAAGTGCCGTACCACGAGAAGAAGCTCGGTCAGCTGTTCTGCGACAACAAGTCCAAGGACATCCAGCGGCTGCTGCTGGCCGAGTGCGAGCAGGCGGGCGTCGAACTGCACCTGGACACGTCGGTGCACCGGATCGAGAAGGCCGCGGCCGGCTACGAGCTGGCCACCGACCTGGGGCCGGTCGCGGCGTCGTCACTGGTGATCGCCACCGGCGGGCTGTCGATCCCGACGCTCGGCGCCACCGGTTTCGGCTACGAGGTCGCGCGCCAGTTCGGGCACAACGTGCTCCCCACGCGCGCCGGGCTGGTGCCGTTCACGCTGTCCGGGCGCTTGAAGGAGCTGTGCACCGAGCTGTCGGGCACGTCCGCGGACTGCGTGGCGCGCTGCAACGGCGAGAGCTTCCGCGAGAACCTCCTGTTCACCCACCGCGGCCTGAGCGGCCCGGCCATCCTCCAGATCTCCTCGTTCTGGCGCCCGGGCGACGTCGTCGAGATCAACCTGCTGCCCGACCGCGACGCGCTGGAGTGGCTGCAGGCCGAGCAGGCCGCGCGCCCGAACAGCGACCTCAAGACGGTGCTGTCGGAGGTCTTCACCAAGAAGCTGGCGGCGCTGCTGGCCGAGCACTGGTTCGCGTCCAAGCCCATGAAGCAGTACACGCCGGCGCAGCTGCGCGAGATCGCCGACCGGCTCGGCGGCTGGCAGCTCGTCCCGGCCGGCACCGAGGGCTACCGCACCGCCGAGGTGACGTTGGGCGGCGTCGACACGCGCGAGGTGTCCTCCAAGACGATGGAGTCGCTCAAGAGCCCGGGGCTGTACTTCATCGGCGAGGTGCTGGACGTCCAGGGCCACCTCGGCGGGTTCAACTTCCAGTGGGCGTGGGCGTCGGGCCACGCGGCCGCGCAGGTCGTCTAGCTCAGGCGGGCGCGTACGCGACCGCTTCGATCTCCACCCGCATCCGCGGATCGAGCAGACCGGTGACGAGCATCGACGCGGCCGGCGAGGCCTCACCGAACGCCTCCCCGTGGACGGTCCCGACCGCCTCCCAGTCGCTCGGGTGGACGAGGTAGATCCGCGTGCGCACGACGTCGCCCAGACCGGCGCCCGCGGCCTCGAGCGCGGCGGCGAGCTTGCGCACGACCTCGCGGGTCTGCTCGGCGGGATCGTCGGCGCCGACGACCTCGCCGTCGCCGGACACCGCGGTCATGCCGCTCACGAAGACCCAGTCGCCGGCACGGACGGCCGCGCTGAAGCCGATCGTCGGGGCGTACGGCGAGGGAGAAGGAACGCGGGTCATGGTCATGGCGCCGAGCCTGCCGGAGCGTGCGCGACACTGTGCGCGATGCGTTCCGTCCAACGGAACATGCTCGCGCTCCTCGACGCGCTGGACGGCGAGCCCGTCACGTTGCGCGAGCTCGCACGCCGGACCGGCCTTCCGCTGACGACGGTCCACCGCGCCGTGGCCCCGCTCGTCGCCTGGGGCGGGCTCGAGCGCACACCGGAGGGTCTGATCCCGGGACTCCGGCTCTTCGAGCTGGGCCAGCTGGTGCCGCAGCGCGCGCAGTTGCGCGAGCTCGCCCTCCCGTATATGGGCGACCTGTACGCGGCGACGCACGAGGTGGTGTCGCTCGCCGTGCTCGACGGCACCGACACGGTCTGGATCGAGCAGTGGTCCGGCCGCCTCGCGCCACCGGTGCCGTCGCGCGTGGGCGGCCGGCTGCCGGCGCATGTGACCGCGGCCGGCAAGGTGCTGCTGGCGTCGGCCCCCGCGGCCGTGGACGCGCTGTGCGCCGGAGGGCTCGACCGCCACGGCCCCGGGACGGTCACGGACCCGGCGCGGCTGCGTGCCGAGCTGGCGACCATCGCCGAGAGCGGGCTCGCCATCAACCGCGAGGAGTCGGCCGCGGGCGTGCTGGGCGTCGCCGCCCCGATCCCCGGCGAGAACGGCCCGATCGCCGCGCTGGCGCTCGCGGTGGCCCGCCGCTCGCGCTCGAGTCCGGAAGCGATGGCGCCCGCCGTGCGCACGGCCGCGCTGGCGATCGGCCGCGCCGTCGAGCGCAGCCCGACCTACGACGGCGCCAGAAAGCAAGCGAGGCGCCCCCGAAGGGACGCCCCGTTCACTGAGTGAGGAGGAGGGTTGTTACGACGCAAGGTATGAGGAGGGTCTTGCGGCGCGACAAGACGATTCTGCCCACCGGCTGGGGTTCGCAATCGCCCTGTCGCGGCTATCCGCAACAGGACTCGCCGTAGACGACCGCGGGCCGCTCATACACGCGCTCGCGGTCGGGGACCGGCTCCATCACCACGGCTTGCGCGAGCGGTACGGCGCCGTGGGCGAGTTCGGCCTCGAACCACATGCGGTGGACCGGGAAGAGCGCCACGGCGGTGATGACCAGCAGCGGCGCGGCGAGCCACGCCAGCCCGGCTGCCGTGCGGCGAATCACCAGCACCAGCAGGGCCGGGACCAGCAGCGCCGCCGCGGTCGCCGCGAGCGACGCACCCACGAACAGCAGCCACTGGACGAACAGCCATGCCGGGTCGTCGAGCGCGTAGGGCGCGCGGGTCAGGTTCACGAACCCGGCGACCGCGATGATCGCCCACGCGGTGCAGCCGATGTGCAGCGGTGACGACACGTTCGGGAAGCTAGCGTGGAGACGCGGCACGCACGCGCTGGCGGTAGCGCAGCGGTGACTCGCCGGCGATGCGCTTGAACGCGGTGCTGAAGGCGCTCTCGGACCCGTAGCCCAGCTCCGCCGCGAGCGGTCCGAGCCGCACGTCGCCGTCGCGCAGCGCGCGCTGGGCGAGCACCATGCGCCACTGGTTGAGGTAGGTCAGCGGCGGCACGCCGGCCGCGGCCCGGAAGCGCTCGGGGGACGACGTGCGTGACATGGCGGCGGCGCGCGCGAGGTCCTGCAGGCCCCACGGCTCCCCGGCCGCTCGTGCATGCGGTCGAGCGCGGGCCGCAGGCGATCGTCCTTGATGGCGTGGAGCAGGCCGGGCGGGAGCTCGGCGAGGTCGAGGTAGGCGCGCAGGACGTGGAGCAGCAGCAGCTGCCCGTGCTGGCGGATCGCGAACGTGGAGCCGAGCTCGCCGGCCCGCTGCTCGCCGGCCTCGGCGGCCTCTACCTCTCGGACAACGACGTCTCGCCCCTGGACCCCGAACCGCGGCCGATGGACTTCGACCACCCGCCCGCCGATGTCGCGCTCGCCCGCGATCGACCCGCAGTCGGCGCGACGTCTGTGGGCGCTGAGTGAGGACCTTCTGCGCAACCCGGCCCGGACGGCGGCGTCTCAATGATGTGCTCGCGCTCCGCATGGTCGCCGTCGTGGCGGCTCTCCTGCTCGTTCCCGTCGCCGCGGTCCACGCGCAGGAGTGGGACCCGATCGTCGTCGACTGCGTCGACGACAGCGTCCTGCAGGGCGACTACTCCGTCACGGAGATGCGCACGGCGATCAACAACCTGCCGGCGGGCATCTCCGAGTACGCGGACTGCCAGGACGTGATCTCGCGCGCGATCGCGGAGAAGACCAAGGTGACGAACCCGAACCCGACCCCACCGCCGGAGCCTTCACCAGCGGCGGCAGCCCCGCCCGCGTCCCGGCCGGCCGCCGCGTCCACCCCCTCGCCCGCGCCCGCGGCACAACTCACGGGCAAGGACCCGGGCATCGTCGTCGGCCCTTCGACCGAGCAGGACTGGCGGGCGATCGAGCGCGCCAACGAACGCGGCGGAGACCCGCCGGCGATCGAGGGCCGTCCGATCACACCGGTGGCCAGCATCGGCCGCAACCCGCTGCCCGAGTCGGTGATCGCTGTCCTCGCACTGCTCGCAGCGGCCGCGCTGGCGGCGAGCACGCGGATTCTGCGCAGGCGATGACCACCGCTGAAAGGGCGTTCGCCCCGGCGCGTTGAGCGCCCCCTCTTCACGGGTCAGCGGGCGCGCGCTCACCCGTCCAACCTGGGCGGCGTGCCCGGACACGCGGACCTTCCGTCCTTGCGCTCGCGGCAGCGCTTGCGCCACTCGCGGTACTCGCGCTCGAAGCGGCGCACGTCCGCCGAGCTGTGCACGACGCGCTTGGTCCCTTCAGGCACGACGATCCGCAGCCGCGCCTCGTTCTGCGGCGTGATCGGGAGCCGCTCGAACGCCTCCACCACGAACGTCGACGTCATCGCCGGCCCGCGGTTGCCGAACTTCGTGGTCGTCGACCCGCCGACGGGGGCGAAGGTCGCCGGGTCGACGTCGATCACCGTGTCGACGTGGCGGCTCGTGCGCACGAGGCGGCGCACGGTCCGGCCGCCGGACTGGACCTCGCCCCGGTCCTGCACCGCGCCCGACGCGAGCATGCCGCGCAGGTCGGTGTCCGGCTCGGCGCCCTGCGTAAGCATGTTCGGGAGCCGCGACTGCGGCGTGTCGTCCTTGTAGCCCTGCCGGACCGTCAGCGTCCCGGCGCGCAGCCACGACAGCTCGCCCCCGGCGTACGCGGCCTGCTCCTGCGCCGGCCCGCCGACCCACCACTGCTTCAGGCGCCAGCGCTCGGGTGCCTGCGCGGTCCACGTCTCCTGGTAGGCCTGCTGGATACCGCTGACGCCGGGCGGCGCGTCGGTGCGGATGCGCATGTGCAGGATCACCCCGCGGGGGTCGAGCGCGCGGCGGGCGGCGGCGACCGCGTCCACGGGCTGCGTCCCGCCGCCCGGCCCGAGCGCCAGCACGGCGCCGAGGACCGCCACGGCGACGACGAGCAGCGTCCCGGCCGCGAGCTGCCCGCGCCGCCGCGGCGGCTTGGCGCCGCGGACCTGCGCGCCGAAGCGCTCGAGGTAGGCGTCGAGCTCGCTCATGATGACCTCGCGTGTTCGATGGTGGCCGCGTCGAGCAGCCCGGCGAGCCTCGCCAGGCCGCGCGATACGCGGGTGCGAGCCGCCTGCTCGCTCATGCCCAGGCGGCCCGCGAGCTCCGCGTACGGGACGTCGTCGACGACCCGTAGGTGGACCGCCTCCCGCACGCCCGGAGAGAGCTGCGCGAGCGCACCCGCGAGCTCGGCGCGCAGCTCGCTCAGGCCGGCGCGCTCGGCCAGCTCGGCGAGCAGATTCGGGGACGCCGGCTCGCGCTCGAAGCGCAGCCGCTGCACCGCGCGCTGCTCGGTCCGCCCTCGCTCGTAGTAGCGGGCGAGCTGGCGGCGGGCGATCGTGTACAGCCACGCCGCCGCCTCTTCACCCGTCCGCCCGCGGAACCGCCGCGAGGCGGCGATCGCCTGCGCGAACGTCTCAGCCCACAGGTCGAGCGCGACCTGCGGGTCGGCCGTGCGGCGCGTGAGGAACAGCAGCAGCTCCTCGCCGTGCCGGCCGTACAGCGCGTCGATGTCCAAGCGGCCCATACGATCCCATCAGTGCGACCAGGCGCCGATCTGTGTCAGTCAAGCGCATGGGCGCAGCATCACGGACTAGAGCAACCGCGCGGTCCTCTCCTTGACCGCGCAGCTGCTCGCCCGGCTCAGTCCTGAGCCGCGGCGCGCTTGAAGTGCAGGACACCGAGCTCGGTCGCGAAGACGCCCTCGGTGCCGCGCGAGGCGCTTTCCGCCGCGATGGCGAGCGCCTGCTCCTGGGTCTTGGCCAGTAGCTTGTTGAGTTTCTTGAACGCCTTCTCGTCGAGCTCGAGCGGCGTGCGCGTGATCACGACCTCCGCGTCCTCGAGCGCGCCGGCGTCTGCCGCCGCCGCGAGATCGGAGACGAGCTCGCCGATCGTCTCGTCCGCCAGCTCGCCGCGCAGCCCGGACGGGAGCGTGCGCCACTGCCCCTCGTCGAGGTTCGGACGAGCCGTGGCCTTGTAGAAGTGCTGCAGCGCGCCGCGGCGCGGCTCCGTGCGCACGAGCTCGACGCAGTCGTAGTCGCGCAGCATGCGCACGTGGTAGCTGACGACGCCGAGGGGAGCCCCGAGCTCCACCGCGAGATCGCCAGGGCTGGCCACCCGCTCGCCGAGGCGCTGGAGGATGCGCGCGCGCAGCGGATGCGCGAGTGCTTTCGCGATCCGCGCCTCCGACGTCTCCCCCGCGGGCCGATGGCCATTACTAGATGAGGTTGATGCAGTACTGGGCATGGTCAGGATGCAGACTACCTTCCCGAGCGGTCGAACGTCCGTCAGCCTACGGACCGGTCGGTCCGATTACTAGCAGATCAGCGGCCGTTCGTGACATCGCGACCACTTCGAGGTGAGGTTCGACTTGCGGGAAACCGGTGAGGCGTGGTAGTGGCTCGATTCACTTGCTTGACACGCGTGTAAACCCTGCGCTACGGTCCGGGTATACAGCGATGTAAAGGAGCACGGCATGCGGCACTTCATTCGGCACTACGTGGAGATGGTCATCGCGATGTTCGCCGGGATGATCGTCCTCGGCCTTCCGGCGGAAGGCGCGTTGCGGGCGCTCGGGTCCAGCTCGTCCGAGCTGCAGGTCGACGCGCCGGCGCTGCTGCTGCTCGGCATGGCGGTCACGATGACCGTGCCGATGGTGGCCTGGATGCGCTTCCGCGGGCACGGCTGGCGGCCGTGCGCGGAGATGACGGCGGCGATGTTCGTGCCGACGTTCGCGGCGATCACGCTGCTCGGCGCCGTGGACTTCGACGCGCTGATGATGTGGGAGCACGTCGGGATGCTGCTTGCCATGCTGGGCGCGATGGCCGCGCGTCCCGCCGAGTACCTGCATGCCCACCAGCACTGACCACCGCCGCGCGACCGCCGAGCGCAACGCGGTCGCGATCCTCGACGCGGCCGAGCGGCTGCTCGGCCGCGGGGAGCCGCTGACGATGGTCTCCGTCGCGGGCGAAGCGCGGTTGTCGCGACCGACCGTCTACGCGCACTACAAGAGCGTGGGCGAGATCGTGGAGGCGGCGGTCGAGCGCACCGTGGTGGCCTCCACCGCCGCGTTCGCCGCCGCCCGACCGGACGAAGGGCCCGCGGACGCGGCGCTCGAGCGCATGGTCGCGGCCTCCTGGGGCCAGCTCGCCGGCTCGGAGGGCCTCGTGCGGCGTGCCGGCGAGTACGTGTCCGACGGCGCACGCCACCGCACGCACGGCGCGCTGATCGCGCCGGTGGAGGCGCTCGTCGTGCGCGGGCGCAGGCAGGGCGCGTTCCGTACCGACGTCCCCGTCGACTGGCTGATCACGATGTACCTCGCGCTCGTGCACGCGGCGGCCGAGCACGCGGTCGTGCACGACACGCCGCGTGAGGCCGCGCTCGCTCTACTGCAGCGGACGATCGGGGAGCTGTTCAGCGCGGCACGCTGAGCGACCGCGCGGCGTGCGACCATCCCGCGCCAGGATGATCGGCCGCGCACGCGAACTGGCCCGCCTGGACGAGGCGCTCACGCGGCTTCCCGCCGTGGTGGCCATCACCGGCGAGCCCGGGATCGGCAAGTCGCGCCTGCTGGCCGCGCTGCGCGAGCGCGTGGCGGGCGCGCTCGTGCTGAGCGGCCGGGCGGCGGAGTTCGAGCGCGAGGTGCCGTACGGGCCGTTCGTGGACGCGCTCGACGCGCACGTCGCCACGCTGTCGGACACGCAGCTGCGCGGCCTGGACCTCGCGCAGCTCGGCGGCATCTTCCCGTCGCTCGCAGACAACGCGACGCCGACCCTCGCCGTCGAGCGCTACCGCGCGCACCGGGCGCTGATCGAGCTGCTCGGGCGGCTCGCCGCGACGCGCCCGCTCGTGCTCACCCTCGACGACATGCACGACGCCGACCCGGCCTCGATCGAGCTGCTGCTCGCGCTGATCCGGCGCCCACCGTCGGCGCAGGTGCTCGTGGCCGCGGCCCTGCGGCCGCCGGCGCCGGACGGGTTCCGCGACGGAGAGTTGGTCCGGATCGACCTCGGCCCGCTCGACCCCGACGAGGCGCTGCAGCTGATCGGGAGCGAGCTGCCCACCGCGCGGCGCGACGCCGTCCTGCGCGAGAGCGGCGGGAACCCGTTCTACATCGAGCAGCTCGCGCGCGCGGGCGTCGCGCTGCCCGGCGGCGTCGCGGAGGCGATCGCGGGCGAGCTGCGCGCGCTCGACCTCCCGGCGCGCCGGCTGCTCGAGGGTGCGGCGGTCGCCGGCGACCCGTTCGAGCCCGAGCTGGCCGCCGCGGCGGCGGACCTCGCCGACCCGCTGGAGCCGCTGGACGCGCTGCTCGCCGCCGGGCTGATCCGCGCGACCGACGTGCCGCGCCAGTTCACGTTCCGCCACCCGCTCGTGCGGCGCGCCGTGTACGAGGGCGCGCCGGGCGGTTGGCGGCTCGCCGCGCACGCCCGCGTGGCGCGCACGCTCGCGAGCCGTGGGGCGCCCCCGACGATCCTCGCCCACCACGTCGAGTTCTCCGCCCAGCCGGGCGACGCGCAGGCGGTCGCGCTCCTGCGCGCCGCGGGTGACATGGTGCG
The DNA here is from genome assembly GCF_027587175.1 of Solirubrobacter deserti. Taxonomy (GTDB): domain Bacteria; phylum Actinomycetota; class Thermoleophilia; order Solirubrobacterales; family Solirubrobacteraceae; genus Solirubrobacter; species Solirubrobacter deserti. The sequence goes on along the minus strand of NZ_JAPCID010000050.1, from coordinate 50,112 downwards.
GCCGCGCACGCCCGCGAGCGCCGCGCGCTGGTACGAGGCGGCGCTGCGGCTGGTCGCCGGGGCCGAGCTCGACCCGGCCGTCGGCGGCACGCGGCGTGCGATCCTCGGCGACCTCGCCCGCGCCGAGGCCGCCGCCGGGCACCTCGAGCGCAGCCGCCGCGCCGTCCTCGAGGCGCTCGTGCTCGTCGACCCCGCTTCGCCCGAGTACGTGCGGCTCGTGACCGAGTGCGCGGCCGTGGAGCACTGGCTGGGCCGCCACGAGGACGCGCGCCGGCGCCTGCACGCCGCGCTCGACCAGCACGGCGACTCGCAGGCGCTCAAGCTCGAGCTCGCGTTCGACGCGCTCTACGGCCTCGACCTGGCGACCAGCGCGGAGCGTGCCCGCGCCGCGCTCGACGGGCCCGATCGTGGCGCGAGCGCCTCCGCCGCCGCGCTGCTCGCGCTCGTGCTCGCCGCCGACGGCCAGCGCAGCGCGGCCGAGGACGCCGCGCGCGCGGCCACCACCACGCTCGCCGGCCTCGACGAGCGCACGCTCGCTGCTCAGCTGCAGTCGCTCTGGTACCTCGCGTGGGCGGAGACGTTCCTCGACCACTACGACGCGTCGCTCGAGCACAGCCGCCGCGGCCTGGAGCTCTCACGCGCGACCGGCCAGGACTGGCTCGTGGTCCCGCTGCTGCTCGCGCCGGTGTTCGCGCTCGAGATGCAGGGCCGCCTCACCGAGGCGCGCGAGACGGCGACAGCCGCCGTCGAGGCCGCGCGGCTCGCCGGCAACCCGCACCACCTGGCGTGGGCGCTGTGGGAGTACGGGCTCACGCTGTGGTACGGCGGCGACATCCCGGGCTCCCGGGTTGCGCTGGAGGAGAGCCACGCGCTCGCGGACGAGACGGGCCGCAACGTGCTGTGGGAGAGCGAGCCGGGCTGGGCGTTCGCGACCGTGCTGGCGGAGGAGGGCGACCTGGTCGCCAGCCGCGCGACCCAGCTGCGCTGGTGCGGCGGCTTCGACCTCGACCTCGTCGTGCCCGCCGAGCGCAGCATCGGCTGGGACATCTTCACCGACACCGCGCTGGCCCTCGGGGACCTCGACGAGGCCGAGCGGACGGTCGAGCGGTTGGAGGCGCACGCCCCCCAGGTCGGCCGCCCGCTCGCGGCCGTGCTGGCGCGTCGTGCCCGCGGCGCGCTGCTGCTCGCGCGCGGCGATGCGAGCGCCGCCGCCGCGACCGCGCGTGAGGCGATGGAGATCGCCGCCGGCGCGGGGTTGAAGCTCGAGTCATGTCGCGCGCAGCTGCTCCTCGGCTCCGCGCTCGCCGTGTCCGACCGCCCGGCGGCGGTGCGCGAGCTGCGCGCGGCGGAGGAGGCGCTGGACGCCGGCGGCGCGCACATCCTGCGCGACCGCGCGCGGCGCGAGCTGCGCCGGCTGGGCCACCGCGTCGACACCGCCCGCCGGCGCGACCCTGCGGGCCTCGAGGGGTTGAGCGCCCGGGAGGCGGAGGTCGTGGCGCTGGTCGCCGCCGGCCACAGCAACCCCGCGATCGCGGCCGAGCTGTTCCTGTCGGTGAAGACCGTCGAGACGCACCTGCGCAACGTGTTCGCGAAGCTCGGCGTCGCCTCGCGGGCCGAGGTGGCCGCGGCCTACGCGCGCTCGAACGGGTGAGACAGGCGGCGTGGTCGCCGGTCACGCGTACGCGCGGGCCATGTGCGCCGCGAGCGCGGCACGGGAGCTCACGCCGCACTTGGCGAAGATGTTCGTGAGGTGACCCTCGACGGTCTTCTCGGCCAGGAACAGCTCCGCGGCGATCTCGCGGTTGCTGCGGCCCTGGGCGACGAGCGTGGCGATCTCGCGCTCGCGGCCAGAGAGCTCGCCGGGGGCGGCGCGGCGTTGGCGGCCCGGCGCCTTCTGCCCGAGGCGGCGCAGGGCCTGGGCGGCTTCGTCGTGCAGGCGGCGGGCGCCCGGGACGGCCTGGGCGGCGACGAGGTCGGCCGCCGAGCCGAGCGCGATGCCGCGGATCAGGTGGGCCTGGGCGGCGTGCAGCGGGAACGGGGAGTCGACGACGGCGTCGGCGAGCGTGGGGTCGCCGGTCATCGCGGCGCGGGCGAGCAGGACGCGGTCGCGGGGGACGCGCAACGGCAGCGGCTCGGCCAGCGCGGCGGCCTCCATGAGGCGCTGGGCGGCGATCTCCGGCCGTCCGAGCGCGGCCTCCGCTCCGGCCGCGACCAGCAGCAGGAGCGCGTGGCGGCCCGGGTCGAGGGCCGTGCCGGTGAGACGGACCTGCTCGAGTGCGCGGTCGGGCTCGCCCGCCTCCAGGAACGTCGCGGCGGCCAGACCGTGGGTGGCGACCGTGAAGAAGCTGCGGTCGAGCTGGGTGGCGAGCGCCGACGCCTCCAGAGCTGAGGTGCTCGCGCGCTCGCGCTCGCCCATGACCGCGGCGATGTAGCCCTCCTCGGCGCGCGCCCACGACAGCAGCTGGTCGTGGCGGGCGCCTTCGACAGCGCGCTCGGCCACCGCCAGGGCCTCGCCCAGGCGGCCCTGGCGCTCGAGCGCGTGCGCGAGCCCGACGAGCATCGGCAACCGGAACTGCCCGTGGCTGGCGCGGCGGAAGTGGCGGATGGCGTCCGCGTCGCGTTCGCACATGTACTCCGCGAAGCCGAGGTAGTAGGCGGCGTCCGTGAGCTGCTCGTCGGGGGTGGCGTCGACGAGCGCGACGGCTTCGTCGAGCGCCTCCTCGGCGGTCGTCAGCTCGCCCAGCGTGCCGTGGGCCAGCGCGAGCAACGCCCAGGCGGACGCGTTGCCGGGGTCCTGCGCGACGGCGCGCTTCGCGCGGGACTTCAGCGCCGCGTAGTCGGGCTGGTAGAGCGCGTCGACGAGCTGGGCGACGTCGTGCTCGGGCAGCGCGGACAGCCGCGCGTGCGCGGCGGCGTGGCGGCCGAGCAGGTGCTCGCACGTGGCGAGCGCGGCGATCAGGCGCTCGTCGCCGGGCACGAGGCCGAGCGCCTCCTGCAGCGCGTCGCGCGCCTGCTCGAGCCGGCCCGTGGCGGCAAGGGCGTGCGCCAGCGGCACGAGCAGCGAGTGGCGACGGTCGCGCTTGAGGCGCTGGGCGGTGGCGTACCAGCGCGCGGCGACCTCCGGCGGCGCCTCCCGAGCGGCTTCGACGAGCACGGCGATCGCCTCGTCGTCCCCGGCCTTCGCGCAGCGCTCGAGGTGGTGCGCGCGGTCCTTGGCCGGTCCGTCGCGGAGGGCGTCGGCGGCGCGGGCGTGCGCGGCCAGCCGCCGGCCGGGGCTCGTGCACTCGTAGGCCGCGAGCCGCGCGATCGGGTGCCGGAAGCGGTACCGGCGCGCGCTGCCCTTCAGCACCCCGGCGTGGATCGCCTCGTCGAGCGCCGCGAGGTCCTCGTCCAGACCGCCCGCGGCGAGCGCGAGGTCGAGGTCCTCCCCCGCCACCGCGACGCCTTCCGCCAGCGCGCGGGCGGCTTCGCTCAGCGCGCTCAGCTCGGCCTGCACGGACGCGACGATCGCGGGCGGGACACCGCGCGGATGCTGGGCCAGCTCGGTCAGATAGAACGGGTTGCCGCCGCTCAACCGTTGCGCGACGGGCGGGAAGCCCGCCATCTCGCCCTGGCTGAGCGGCGCGAGCGGGAGCTCGGTCAGCAACCCGCGCCGCGCCGCGGACTCGAGCGCGCCGAGAAGCGGCGGCGGCGTCCGCCGGTAGGCGAACGCGACCAGCACGCCGCCGCCCGGCGGCTTGCGCAGCAGCGCGGCGAGCGCGGCGGCCTCATCGTCCGCGTCGTCGACGATCGCGACCACCGGCGGGCGCAGGTCGCCGAGGTCGTGCGTGACCCGGACCCGCTCCGCCTGCGCACGGTCGGCGAGCGCCTGCAGCAGCGTCGTCTTGCCGATCCCCGGCTCGCCGTGCAGAGCGAGGAACGCCGTGGACCGCAGCTCCCGCACGGCGGCCTCGATCGTCTTGAGCTCTGGTTCGCGTCCGACGATCTGCCGACACTAACTCACGCCGCCGTCTTTGAACACGGTGTGGATCAGCGGCACGCCCGGGCGGTAGGCGAGATGAACGGGCGAGGGCGCGTCGAGCAGGACGGCGTCGGCGCGCGCGCCCGCGGCGAGGTGGCCGACGTCGTCACGCCGGAGCGCCTGCGCGCCGCCCAGCGTGGCGGCCCGGACGGCCTCCTCCGGCGTCATGTGCATCTCGCGCACGGCGAGCGCGATGCAGAACGGCAGGTTGGTCGTGTAGCTCGAGCCGGGGTTGCAGTCGGCGGCGAGCGCGACCTTCACGCCCGCGTCGAGGAGCCGCCGCGCGTCCGGGTACGGCGCGCGGGTGGAGAACTCCGCGCCGGGCAGGAGCGTCGCGACGGTGTCGGAGTTGGCGAGCGCGTCGATGTCGGCATCGGAGAGGTGGGTGCAGTGGTCCGCGGAGGCGGCGCGCAGCTCGACCGCGATCTGCACGCCCGGCCCGTGACGGAGCTGGTTGGCGTGCACCCGCGGCGTGAGGCCCTTCTCGATTCCCGCCGCGAGGATCGCGCGGGTCTGGTCGGCGTCGAACGCGCCGTCCTCGCAGAAGACGTCGATCCAGGTCGCGTGCGGTGCGCAGGCGTCGAGCATCGCGCCCTTGACGAGGTCGGTGTAGGTGTCCGGCTCGTGCTCGGGCGGGACGACGTGCGCGCCGAGGAACGTGCGCTCGAGGCCCGCGGCGACCTTGAGCGACCGCTCCTCGTCGGGCAAGGTCAGCCCGTAGCCGGACTTGGTCTCGACGGTGGTCGTGCCCGAGCGCAGCGCCTCCGCGACCAGCCGGTCGAGGTTGGCCTTCAGCTGCGCGTCGCTGGCCGCGCGGGTCGCGGCGACCGTGGTCCGGATCCCGCCCGCCGTGTAGGGCCGGCCCGCCATGCGTGCGGCGAACTCCTCCGCGCGCTCGCCCGCGAACACGAGGTGGCCGTGGGAGTCGACGAACCCGGGGATCAGCGCGCGGCCGCCCGCGTCGAGGTGCGTGTCCCCGGCCGCCTCGGGCGGCTTGGTCCCCACCCACGCGACGCGGCCTCCGGCGAAGACGATCGCGGCGTCGTGGAGCGTGCCCAGCTCGGGGTCGTTGGTGACGAGCGTGCCGATGCCCGTGATCAGCATCCGACGACCGTGTGGGAGACGTCCGCGGCGGTCGCGGCGAAGACGATCGACTCGAGCAGCGTGTCCGGCTCGGCCAGCTCCAGCCGGGGCGAGGTGAGGTCGAGCGTGATCAGGTCGGCGCGAAAGCCGGGGGCGATGCGGCCGGCGTCGGCCCACCCGAGGCAGGCGTGGTTGGTGGCGGCGTCGAGGAGCTGGCGCGCCGTGAAGTGGCCGCGACGCTCGGTCTTCAGGCGCAGGTTGAGCTCGACGGCGCGCGCCTCCTCGAACAGGTCGATGATCGCGTGGCTGTCGCTGCCGAGCGCGAGCCGCGGACCGGCGTTCCCGATCCCGTCGGCGAGGTCGCGCTCGGTCGTCGGGCACATGCAGATCGTGGTCTCGCCCAGGTCGTCGTCGGTGTGCGTGGCGTGGACGGCGGTCGAGTCCGGGCCGAGCGCGCCGTGCTCGGCGAGCAGCTGCACGGGGGTGCGGCCCGTCGCGGCCAGGCACGCCTCGTTCTCGGCACGCTGCTCGGAGACGTGGAAGTGCAGTGGCCGGCCGCGCGCGAACTCGACGACGGTGGCGAGCTGGTCGGGCGGCACGGCGCGGACTGAGTGGATCGCCGCGCCGACCTTGCCTTCGATCTGCGCGACCCGTTCGGCCCACTTCGTCGCGTCGCCGTCGCTGAAGCGCTGCTGCGTCTCGTTCGGCGGCTCGCCGAAGCCGCCCGCGAGATAGCACGCGTCGAGCAGCGTGAGCCGGATGCCGGCCTCGCGGGCCGCCGCGACGAGCGCGTCGGAGCAGTGCAGGTAGTCGAACTCGCCGACGGTCGTGATCCCGGCCCGGCGCATCTCGGCGTACGCGCCTTTCGCGAGCTCGAAGCAGCGGTCCGGCGTCATCGTGCGCGCGAGCGCGTACATGTCCTCGCGCCAGGTCCAGAAGCTGCCGCCGCCGCGCTGGGTCCGGCCCCGCAGCGCCCGTTGGAACGCGTGCGAGTGGGCGTTCGCGAGGCCGGGCAGCGTCACGCCGCGCAGGTGCTCGCCCTCGCGCTCGGCGCCTTCGCGCACCGTCACGATCCGGCCGTGGTCGACCTCGATCGCGACGTTCGCGACCACGGTGTCGCCGCCCAGCCAGGCGTAGTCGGCGAAATAGATCACGGCACCCGGATGCCGCGCTCCGCCGCGACCTCCTCCGCGCGCTCGTAGCCCGCGTCCACGTGCCGGATCACGCCCGTCGCGGGGTCGTTCGTGAGCACGCGTTCGAGCTTCTGCGCCGCCAGCTCGGTCCCGTCGGCGACGCTCACCTGTCCGGCGTGCAGCGAGCGCCCGATGCCGACCCCGCCGCCGTGGTGCAGCGACACCCAGGACGCGCCGCTGGCGACGTTGACCATCGCGTTCAGCAGCGGCCAGTCGGCGATCGCGTCGCTGCCGTCGAGCATGCCCTCGGTCTCGCGGTACGGGCTCGCCACGCTGCCGCAGTCGAGGTGGTCGCGGCCGATCACGATCGGCGCCGCCACCTCGCCGCTCTCCACGAGCTCGTTGAACTTCAGGCCCGCGCGGTCCCGCTCGCCCGCGCCGAGCCAGCAGATCCGCGCCGGCAGGCCCTGGAACTGGACCTTCTCGGCGGCCATCCGCATCCAGCGGGTGAGCGTCTCGTGCTCGGGAAACAGGTCGAGGACGGCTTTGTCGGTGGCGGCGATGTCGGCGGAGTCGCCGGAGAGTGCGGCCCACCGGAACGGGCCCTTGCCCTCGCAAAACAGCGGGCGGATGTAGGCCGGGACGAAGCCGGGGAAGTCGAAGGCGCGCTCGTAGCCGGCCAACGCGGCCTCGGCGCGCAGGGAGTTGCCGTAGTCGAACACCTCGGCGCCGGCGTCCTGGAAGCCGACCATCGCCTCGACATGGCGGGCCATCGACTCGCGGGCGCGCTCGACCGACCACTCGTCGCCGGGCGCGGCGCCGGACGGCACGTAGGCGAGCGGGTCATGGGCGCTCGTCTGGTCGGTCACGATGTCGATCGGGGCGCCGCGACGCAGCAGCTCCGGGAAGACGTCGGCGCAGTTGCCGAGCAGGCCGATGCTCAGCGGGCCTTCCGCGCCCGTCGCGAGCTGGAGCGCGTGGTCGACGGAGTCGGCTTCGACATCGAGATAGCCCGTCTGGAGGCGGCGCCGGATGCGCGAGGGATCGACCTCGACGCAGATCGCCACGCCTCCCGCCATCGTGACCGCGAGCGGCTGCGCGCCGCCCATCCCGCCGAGCCCGCCGGTCAGCGTGATGGTGCCGTCGAGCGAGCCGCCGAAGCGCTTGTTCGCGACCGCCGCGAACGTCTCGTAGGTGCCCTGCAGGATGCCCTGGGTACCGATGTAGATCCACGAGCCCGCGGTCATCTGGCCGTACATCGTCAGCCCGAGCGCCTCCAGCCGGCGGAACTCGTCCCACGTCGCCCACTCGCCGACGAGGTTCGAGTTGGCGATCAGCACGCGCGGCGCCCACTCGTGGGTCTGCAGGACACCGACCGGCTTGCCGGACTGGACCAGCAGCGTCTCATCGTCGGCGAGCGTCTGCAGCGTGCGGGAGATGGCGTGGACGCTGTTCCAGTCGCGCGCGGCCTTGCCCGTCCCGCCGTACACGACGAGCTCCTCGGGGTGCTCGGCCACGTCGGGGTCGAGGTTGTTGTGCAGCATGCGCAGGGCGGCTTCCTGCGGCCAGCTGCGGCAGGCCAGCTCGGTGCCGCGAGCGGCGCGGACGGACGTCTTCATGCGAGTGCTCCGGTGATGGCTTCGGCGGCGCTGCGGGCGCGGCCCGATTTGACGAAGTCGGTCGCGGCCGCGATCTCGGGGGCGAGGAAGCGGTCGGGGCCCGGTGCGGTGCCGAGCGCGTCGATCACGGCGTGCGTCGCGGGCGACGGGGCCAGCGGCGCCCGCAACTGGATGCCGCGCGCGGCGGTCAGGAGCTCGATCGCGAGCACCTGCGCCAGCGCGTCGACGGCCGTGCGCAGCTTGCGCGCGGCCGACCAGCCCATCGAGACGTGGTCCTCCTGCATCGCGCTGCTGGGGATCGAGTCCACGGAGGCCGGGACGGCGAGCCGCTTCATGTCCGACACGAGCGCGGCCTGCGTGTACTGGGCGATCATGTAGCCGCTGTCGACGCCCGGGTCGTCCGCCAGGAACGCCGGCAGCCCGTGGTTGCGGGCCACGTCGAGGAAGCGATCCGTCCGCCGCTCCGCCATGCTCGCGACGTCCGCCGCCGCGATCGCGAGGAAGTCGAGCACGTAGCCGACCGGCGCGCCGTGGAAGTTGCCGTTGGACTCGACGCGGCCGTCCGGCGTGATCACCGGGTTGTCGATCGCGGACGCCAGCTCTCGCTCGGCCACTTGCGTGGCGTGCGCGAGCGTGTCGCGGGCGGCGCCGGCGACCTGCGGCGCGCACCGGAGGCTGTACGCGTCCTGCACGCGCGTGTCCTCGGGGCCGCGGTGGCTGGCGACGATCGCGCTGCCTGCGAGCAGTGCGCGCAGGTTGGCCGCCGACTGCTGCTGGCCGTGCTGGGGGCGCAGCGCGTGCAGGTCCCGCGCGAAGACGCGGTCCGTGCCCAGCAGCCCTTCGACGCTCATCGCGGCCGTGATGTCCGCGGTCGGGAGCAGCGTGCGCAGGTCGTCGATCGCCAGCACGAGCATGCCCAACATCCCGTCCGTGCCGTTGATCAGCGCGAGCCCTTCCTTCTCGTGCAGCGTGATCGGGTCCGGTACGGTGGTCAGGGTGCCGTTCGCGTCACGGACCGGGCCCTCGCCGATCAGCGCCAGCGCGCAATGGGCGAGCGGCGCGAGGTCGCCGGAGCAGCCGAGCGAGCCGTGCGCGTGGACGATCGGCGTGAGATTGTCGGTGAGCAGACGCGCGTAGGCGAGGGCGGTCTCGGGGCGCACACCGGTGCGGCCCGTGGCGAGCGTGGAGGCGCGCAGGAACAGCAGCGCGCGGACGACCTCACGTTCCACTTCGGCGCCGGAGCCCGCCGCGTGGCTGCGGATCAGGCTGCGCTGCAGCTGGACGCGGCGGTCCTGCGGGATGTGCCGCGTGGCGAGCGCGCCGAAGCCGGTCGAGACGCCGTAGTGCGGCGTGGTGTCCGCGGCCAGCGCCTCGACGATCTGCCGCGCCGCGGTGATCGCCTCGATCGCCTCGGCACTCAATTGGACCGGCGCGTTGTGCCTGGCGACCGCGACGACGTCCGCGATCGTGGGGGCTCCGACGCCGATGATGATCGGGGGCGGCTTGAACACGCGCTCGATTGGACCAGCGGCCCGGGCCTTTCGCCACGGATTGCAACTCGTACCGTCTCAGATCTGAGACGCGGCACCGAGGCGGGGTGACATCGCCATGTCTCATACCTGAGACGATGGCGCAAGATGGCCAACGCCCCGGCAGCCAGCCACGCGCTGAAGGTCCTCCGCCTGCTGGCTCGCCACGCCCAACCGCTTCCCGCCGCGACGATCGCCACGGCACTGGGGCTCCCGCGATCGAGCACCTACCACCTCCTCAAGGTCCTCGCCGACGAGGGCTTCGTCGTCCACCTCCCCGAGCAGCGCCGGTACGGCCTCGGCGTCGCCGCCCACGAGATCGGCTCCGCCTACCTCAAACAGGAGCCGCTCCGATGGATCGCCCAGACCGTCCTGACACGGCTCACCAGCGCCACGACCCACAACGCGCACCTCGCCGTCCTCCACGGCCGCGATGTCCTCTACGTGATCGAGGAACGCGCGCCCGACCGGCCGGACCTCGTCACCGACGTCGGCGTCCGTCTCCCCGCGCACCTCACCGCTTCCGGCCTGGCCATGCTCGCCGCACTCCCCCAGCCGCAGCTGCAGGCGCTGTTCCCCGACCGCAGCGCCCTCACCCGCCGCAACAACGCGGGCCCGGCCTCGCTCAAGCAGCTCCGCGCGACCCTCACAACCGCCCGCGAGCGCGGCTACGCCGAGGAGGACGGCTACGTCACGCCCGGCTTGGCCAGTGTCGCGACCGCCGTCCTGGACCACGCGCGCCAGCCGATCGCCGCCGTCGCGGTCACGTTTCCCGCCGACGCCGACAAGCAGGACCTCGCGCAGCACACGATGCGGGCGGCGAAGCAGATCGCCGCCCGCATCCGGGGCGTCAGTCCGTGAGGGTCCAGAAGCCGTCGGCGCCCACGTGGTGCTCGACGGCGATGCGGCCCAGCGCCTCACGCGCGCTGAGGACGTCCGTGTCCATCACGACGGCGACCTCCTTGGTCGCCAGCGGCGTGCCCGCCCAGCGCAGCACCTCGGCCACGTCCGTGGCGGCTTCGCGGCGCAGCAGGTCCGGCGCGACGTTCGCCAGCGCGACCTCGTAGGCCGCCCACGGCTGGAAGCCCGGCACCGACAGCGCCCCGCCCGGCCCGCTCAGCTCGTAGGACGGGCACGTGTAGCGCATGCCGCCCTCCCACTGGGCGAGCTTGTGCGCCTGGGCGAGCGCGGCGGGCGTCGGGTTGCGCGCCGCGGCCTTGTCCGCCTCGAACGAGGTGGTCTCGATCCAGCCGGCCAGCTGCACCGGATCGAGGCCGACGTCGACGGCGGCGTCGGCGATCGTGGCGTGCTCGTCCAGCATCTGGCCTGCGAAGTGCCGCACGCGCAACCGGCGCAGCAGCGGCCATTCGAGCTCGGGGGCGTGCTCCCGGGCGGCGACGACGGCGCGGCACGCGGGTGCCGTCGCCCACAGGCGCGGCTTGACCCGCGTGTCCATCGGCATTCCGTGCTCACGCGCCAGCCGGTCGTTCCCGCCGGCCAGGATCTCCGCGGTGAGTCCCTTCGCCGCGTAGTCCTCCACCGATTCGGTCAGCACCACCATCCGTAGGTGCCACTCCAGCTGGTCGCCGTAGAGCCACTTGAGCCGCCACCGGATCGGTTCGGCGGAGAAGGCGAAGGGGCAACCGGGATCGGTGTATTCAGTGATCTGGACCGCAGCCATGGGCTGCGATCTTACGAAACGTTAGTGGCGGCGCTCGGCGGCGGCGCCCAGCGCGATGCTGGACACGGCGACGGCGGCGAACGCGATGAGCTGGGCGGTCTTGACGAAGTTCATGCCGCCACTGTCACGGACCGACGTTGCCACTTCCTTGCCGCAAGGTTGCCCGCTAGCGTTGTCGCCCAACGTGCCGACCGTTCAAGGCCTCGAGTTCGCCTACAGCCTCTACGCGCTGCCGCCCGGCCGGTTCCCGTTCAAGCGCTGGCGTTGGGAGCTCTGGCACGGCGCGAACCTGCTGGCCGCGGGCTGGCGCCTGTCGCGCCCGGACGCCGGCCGCGCGCTGCGCCTGTACGCCGCCGAGCACGGGCACAAGCTGTTCGGGCTCCCGGTCCCGCCGCGCAACGACCGCACGGCGCGCGGCGATCTGCCGCCCGGCACGACCGAGCGGCTGACGATCGGCCCGATCACCGCGCTGCTGGTGCCGCGCGGCCTCGAGCTAGTGACCTAGGTGCCTCCTCTGGGCCTTGCGCTCCTGGCGGCTCAGCTTGCGGCCGCGCTGGATGTCCGAGCCGCCCATGATCGAGATCAGCTTGATGTGGATCGTCGGCCCTCCGGGGTCGGGCAGCATCTCACCGACCTTCGCGTCGTTGCCGCCCATGAACGCGAAGTCGGAGATGACGACGTTCACGTTGTCGGGGACGCGGATCTCCGAGCCGCCCATCAGCGAGAACACGGTGATGGTCGTCTCGCGGTCGGTGAGCTCGGCGTCGTTGAGGTCCACGCTCGCGCCGCCCATCACGCTGACGACCTTCAGGTGCTTGCCGACGCGCCAGCGCCCCTTGCGCTCGTGGCCGCTCATGACCGAGACGACCCACTCGGACCCGCCGCCGCTGCGGACCGGCATGCGTGCGCCCACCCGGTCGCGCTCGCCGGGGACGATGACGTCGGCGGTCAGCCTGTCGAGCTCGCGCTGGGTTCGAGTCTGGTAGACGAGATCGAGCCGCTCGTCGAGCTCCTCCATGGTGAGCCGTCCCTCGCCAGCCGCGTGCCGCAGCAGGTCGGCGGTCTTCTCACGGTCGGCGTCTGAAGCGCGGAGCTCGGGGAGCGCGTCGTCGGTCACGACTTCAGCCTACGGTGTCGGGCGTGCGGAACGCCGTCCACAGCCTCGAGCCCGACCTGGAGCGCGCCCGGCAGATCGCGCTGGACCATCTGATCCTGCGCACGACCGTCGGTTCGGTCGTGCACGGCCTCTCGAACCCGGGCACCGACGACCGCGACGAGATGGGCGTGTGCATCGAGCCGCCCGAGTACCTGCTCGGCTTCAAGCGCTTCGAGCACTTCGTCTACCGGACCCAGCCCGAGGGCCATCCGTCCGGCCCGGGCGACCTCGACCTCACCGTGTACGGTCTGCGCAAGTTCTGCGTGCTCGCGCTCAAGGGCTCGCCGACCGCGCTGCTGCCGCTGTTCGTGACGGGCGAGCACCAGCTGGTGACGAGCCCAGCCGGTGAGGAGCTGCGCGCGCTCGCGCCCGCGTTCGTCGCACGCTCGACCGGCCGCGCCTTCCTCGGCTACCTGACCAACCAGCGACGCGGGCTCACGGGCGAGCGCCACGCGACCCGCACGCGTGAGCTCTCCAGGCTCCACGGCTACGACACCAAGTACGCGATGCACGCGCTGCGGATCGCCGTCCAGGGCATCGAGCTGCTGTCCAGCGGCCGGATCACGCTGCCGGTGCCCGAGCCCGAGCGGACGGGACTGCGCCGCGTGCGCGCGGGCGAGCTGCCGCTGGACGAGGTGCTCGAGCGCATCGACGCCGCCACCGTGCAGCTCGAGGAGCTCGCGACCGACCCGTCCTTGCCCGCCAAGCCCGAGATCGCGCGCGTCGACGAGTTCCTCGTGCGCACCTACCGGGCCGCTTGGGACTAGCCTCCCGGCATGGGCCGGATCACGCTGCACCGAGGAGACATCACCAAGGACGCGGAAGCCGACGCGATCGTCAACGCCGCCAACTCGAGCCTGCTCGGCGGCGGCGGGGTCGACGGGGCGATCCACCGTGCCGCCGGGCCCGCGCTGCTCGACGAGTGCCGGACGCTGGGCGGCTGCGAGACCGGCGACGCCAAGCTCACCGGCGCCGGGGACCTCCCCGTGCGGCACGTCATCCACGCGGTCGGACCGGTCTGGCGCGGCGGCTCCAGCGGAGAGCCGGAGCTCCTCGCGTCGTGCTACCGGCGCGCGATCGAGCTCGCGGCCGAGGCGGGCGACACGCGGGTCGCGTTCCCGGCGATCTCGACCGGCGTGTACGCCTACCCGCTCGAGGACGCCGCGCGCGTGGCGATCGACGCTACCCGGAGCGCTCTGGACGCACACCGTGAAGTCGAGGAGGCGCGCTTCTGGCTCTTCGACGAGCGCGCGTACGCCGCGTTCGAGGCCGCCCTGTGAACGGCGCCGAGAGCGTCCTGCGCACGCTGGCCGCGTCCGGCGTGGAGGTGTGCTTCGCGAACCCGGGCACGTCGGAGATGCACCTCGTCGCCGCGATGGACCGCGTGCCGGAGGTCCGCGGCGTGCTGTGCCTGTTCGAAGGCGTCGCCTCCGCCGCCGCCGACGGCTACGCGCGCATGGCCGGGCGCCCCGCCGCGACGCTCCTGCACCTCGGCCCCGGCTTCGGCAACGCGTTCGCGAACGTGCACAACGCCTACAAGGGCCGCACGCCGATGGTCAACCTCGTCGGCGACCACGCGGTCGCGCACGGGCCGCTGGGCGCGCCGCTGACCAGCGACGTCGAGGGCATCGCCCGCCCCGCCTCGCACTGGCTACGCACCGCCCGCGACGCGCGCGAGGCCGCGACGCTGGCCGCCGAGGCCGTCGCCGCCGCTCGCCGCGGCCAGGTGGCGACGCTCGTGCTGCCCGCCGACGCGGGCTGGGAGCCGAGCCTCGGCCCGGCCTCCCCGGTGCACCAGAGCTCACCCGCGCAGGTCCCGGACGAGGCGGTGTCCGCGGCCGCGCACGCGCTGCGCTCCGGCCGCGCGGCGCTCCTGCTCGGCGGCGTCACCACGCGCGAGCGCGGCCTGCGGGCCGCCGCGCGGATCGCCGCCGGCACCGGCGCGACCGTCTTCCACGACACATTCGCGCCGCGGCTCGCCCGCGGTGGCTCGCGCCCCCGCGCGCGGCTGCTGCCCTACCTGACGGAGATGGCCGTCGACGCGCTGGCCGAGTTCGAGCAGCTGGTCGTCGTCGGAACGCGCCCGCCGGTCGGGTTCTTCGCCTATCCGGGGAAGCCGAGCCTGCTGTGGAACCCCGAGACGAGCGTGACCGTGCTCGCGACCGCCGAGGAGGACGCCCTCACGGCGCTCGAAGCGGTCGCGGACCTCGTCGGGGCCGAACCTGAGCCCGTCGAGCCGCTCGCAGAGCCCGAGCTGCCCACGGGCGGAACGCTCGACCCGGTCACGCTCACCGCGGCCGTGGCCGCGCTGCTGCCCGAGCACGCCGTGGTGGTCGACGAGGCGGTCACCGCTTCCGCCCTCTTCCAGGAGCGCACGGCCGCCTCGCCCGAGCACGACTACTTATTCCTGACCGGCGGCGCGATCGGCTGGGGTCTGCCCGCCGCCACCGGCGCCGCGATCGGCGCGCCCGGCCGGCCCGTCTATGCCTTCGAGGCCGACGGCTCGGCCATGTACACGATCCAGGCCCTGTGGACGCAGGCCCGGGAGGAGCTCGACGTGACCACGATCATCGTCGCCAACCGCTCATACGCGATCCTCGAGTTCGAGTTCTCGCGCGTGGGCGCCGAAGGGGACGGCACCGCCGCGCACGCGCTGATGGACATCGGCACGCCGGAGCTGAACTTCGCGCAGCTCGCCCAGGCACAGGGCGTGCCCGGCCGGCGCGTGGACGACCTGCCAGGCCTGATCGACGCGCTCAACGAAGCGAACCGCGAACCCGGTCCGCACCTCATCGAGGCGCTGGTATGAGCAAAGCGATCGTGACCGGGGGCGCGTCCGGGATCGGCGCCGCGGTCGTCTCCCTCCTGCGCGAGCGCGGCCACGACGTCGTCGTGCTCGACCGCGACCCGTCGGACGGCATCCAGGTGGATGTGACCGACGCGGCGGGCGTCCAGGCCGCCGTCGACGAGGCCGCGAGCCGGCTCGGCGGGCTCGACCTCGTCGTCAACAACGCGGGCGTCGGCGCGGCCGGCACGGTCGCCGACAACGACGACGAGGAGTGGCACCGCGTCTTCGACATCAACGTCGTCGGCATGGTGCGCGTGAGCCGCGCCGCCCTGCCCTACCTCCGCGGCTCCGGCGACGCGGCGATCGTCAACACGTGCAGCGTCGCGGCCACCGCCGGGCTGCCGCAGCGCGCGCTCTACAGCGCGACCAAGGGCGCCGTGTACTCGCTCACCCTCGCGATGGCCGCCGACCACGTGGGCGAGGGCATCCGCGTGAACGCGGTCGCGCCGGGTACGGCCGACACCCCCTGGATCGGGCGCCTGCTGGACGCCGCCGAGGACCCGGAGGCCGAGCGCGCCGCGCTGGAGGCGCGCCAGCCGATGGGCCGCCTGGTGTCCGCCGCCGAGGTCGCCGAGGCGATCGTCTACCTGGCGAGCGCGACCGCCACGACGGGCACGGTGCTCGGAGTCGACGGCGGGATGCAGGGGCTGCGCCTCAGAGCACCCCGCGGCCGGTGAGGTCGGAGATCACCTTACGGCGCTTGAAGAACCCGGCGTTGGCGAGCTTCTCGAGCGCGTTGCGGCGCTCGCGCGACTCGGCCTTGGTGGACGCGAGCTCGGCGCGCAGCTCGGCGGCGTCGCCGCGGGCCGCGTCCAGGGCGGCGCGCAGCTCGATCTGGTCGGCGCGCGAGGCGTCGATGCTCTTGCGGATCGCCTCGAGCTCGGCGCGCAGCTCGAGATGGCCGGCCTCCGACTGTTCGAGCGCCTCGCGCAGCTGCCGGATCTCCTCCTCCGCCATCTCCTCGTGCTCGTTCACGAGCACCGGGTTGCGGCGGGCCTCCCCGCGCGGGGCCAGGGCGGCGCGCAGCTCTCCAGGAGAGACGTGCGGCTCGTTGCGGTGATCCGTCTCGCTCATGCGGGTGCCATTCGCGGCCTTCCCTCCGGCTCCTCCCGGGTGCAATGAGCGGCCCCGCCGAGGTGCGCGCCGCGATCCGCGCCGGTGAGCTGGACGGCCCGACGGCGGCGCTCGCGCCCGGCTTCAGCCAGGCCAATCTCGTGGTCCTGCCCGAGGCGGACGCGTTCGACTTCCTGCGCTTCTGCGTCGCCAACCCGCGGCCCTGCCCGATCCTCGAGGTGCTGGAGCCGGGGAGCGTCGAGCCGGTCGTGACCGCGCCCGGCGCCGACCTGCGCACCGACCTCCCCCGCTACCGCGTCTACGAGCACGGCGAGCTCGTCGACGAGCCCGCGCAGGTCGCGTGGCGTGACGATCTGGTGGCGTTCCTGATCGGCTGCTCGTTCACGTTCGAGCGCGCGCTGCTGGCCGCCGGCTTGCCCGTCCGCCACCTCCAGCAGGACGTGAACGTCCCGATGTACCGGACGACGCTCGCCTGCCGGCCCGCCGGCCGCTTCTCCGGCCCGATGGTCGTCTCCATGCGCCCGATGACGCGCACCCAGGCCGTGCACGCGGCCCGCATCACCGCGCGCTTCACGTCCGCCCACGGCGCGCCGCTGCACGTCGGCGACCCGTCCGCGCTCGGCATCGCCGCCCTCGACGCGCCCGACTACGGCGATCCGGTCGAGATCCACCCCGGCGAGGTGCCCGTCTTCTGGGCCTGCGGCGTGACCCCGCAGGCCGTGGCCGCCGCCAGCCGGCCCGAGCTGATGATCACGCACGCGCCGGGCCACATGTTCGTCACGGACCTAGACGAGGGCGATCGGCCGAACGGGTGAGCCCGTCCCGCCGCGCAGCTTGAGCGGGAGGCACACGAACGCGAACTCGCGCACGCCGTCGGCCGCCAACTCCTCCAGGTACAGGTTCTCGACGATGTGAACCCCGGACTGGACGATCAAGATCGTGTGGCCGGGGATGGAGCCGAGCTCCGGGTCGTGGGCGTCGATCGCGTCCCACGCGACGTTGTCGGCGCCGACCGCGAACGGGCGCCGTTCGGCCAGCCAGCGCGAGCCGGCCGCGGTCACGCCGCCCGCGGCCAGGTAGCGCTCCGGGTCGCTGTAGAGCGCGCCGCAGCCGAGCCGGACGAGCGCCACGTCACCTTCTCGCAGCTCGACGTCGCACGCCTCGAGCTCCGCCGGTCCCACCGCCGAGCATGGCGCCACGTCGAACAGCACCCCGCGCCGCACGATCGGCGCCACGGTGTCGATGCCGAGCTCCGTGAAGCCCGTCGGCGTCTGCACCTCCGGCGTGACCTTCACGCCGCCGTGGAGCTCGCCGTCGTAGGCCTGGTGGCAGAGCGCGTCGATGTGAGTGCCGGTGTGCTCGGCCATCACCAGCAGCGCCGACGCGCCCGTCCGGGACTCGGCCGCGTCCCGCTCGTGGCGGCGGTGCAGCGTCAGCGACACGCCGGGCTCGTGGGCCGGGTGGATCGGCAGCCCGGCGTGGCGGGGCTGCTCGAGGTCGTAGACGCGCGCGTCGAGCAGCTCAGCGAGCAATGTCACGCCCCGCGGTCTCCGGCAGGACGAGGAGCGCGCAGATCGCCAGCACGTAGCCGAAGACGCCGAAGGCGATCGCGCCGCCGAGCCCGATCGCGGCCGCCAGGAAGCCGATGACGCCCGGGAACAGGGCGCCGATGCCGCGGCCGACGTTGTAACAAAAGCCGCCGCCCGTGGCGCGCGCGTGCGTCGGGAACAGCTCGCTCAGGTAGGAGCCGAACCCGCTGAAGCAGCCGGACGCGAAGAAGCCGAGCGGGAAGCCGACGAGCAGCAGCGTCGTGTTGGACCCGGACGGCACCGTGAAGTACAGGACCAGCGACGCGCCCGCCAGCAGCGCGAACAGCGCGAACGCGCGCCGGCGCCCGATCCGGTCGTGCACGAACCCGGCGCTCAGATAGCCCAGGAACGCGCCCGCGATCACCACGAACAGGTAGCCGGACGTGCCGACGATCGTGAGGTCACGCTCCTCCTTCAGGTAGGTCGGGATCCACGTGAACATCGCGTAGTAGCCACCCTGGATGCCGGTCGCCAACACGGACGCGGCCACGGTCGTCTTCAGCAGCGAGCCCGAGAGGATCTGCTTGAGCGGGACGACGTCGGGCTTCTCGGCCTCCCGGAACACCTCCGGGTCCTCCACCCGCGAGCGCACGTACAGGATCAGCACGGCCGGCAGGATGCCCAGGCACATGAGCACGCGCCACGCCGTGCTCTCCGCGAACAGCTCGAACGAGATCAAGTAGGCGATCACGGCCAGCGCCCAGCCCGCCGCCCACGCGCTCTGGATCACGCCGAGCGCCTTCCCGCGCGCCTCGGGCCGCACCAGCTCGGCCACCAAGACCGCGCCCACGCCCCACTCGGCGCCGAACCCGATCCCCTGGAAGACGCGGAACACCATCAGCATCTCGTAGGAGGTCGCGAGCCCGCTCAGGAACGTGAACAGCGAGTACACGCCGACGCTCAGCATCAGCGTCCGCGCCCGCCCGATCCGGTCGGCCAGGACGCCGCCGAGCACGCCGCCGATCGCCGATGCGCTCAGCGTGACGGTGGACAGCGCGCCCGTCGCGCCCGTTCCCACCGAGAACGTCGCCCCGATCGCGGTCAGCGACAGCGTCAGCACGATCAGGTCGAACGCGTCGAGCATGTAGCCCGCGTACGCGGCCCGGAACGCCCGCCGGCCCTTGACGCCGAGCGCGGCGAACCAGCCCTCGCGCGCCGCGGCCCTGCCCGCGGGGATGGCGGTCATGTCCGTCTGGATACCCGGCGCTCAAGCCAGGCACGCCACCGCCCGATGCACCTGCAGATGAAGCGTCTCGGCCTCGCCCTGCTCGCGTGCCTCGCCTTCGCCGGCTGCGGCCAGGAGGAACTCGCGGTCGACCCGGCGGTCCGCGCCGCGACGTGGCGCTGGGACACGACCGTCGCCGCGCCCGACCAGCGCTGGATCCTCGCCGCGATCGACCAGGCCCGGCCGGAGGCGCGTCAGCTGATCGACGACGTCGACGGCATGGTGATCTTCGGCACCTACGCCCAGCCGGGCGCGTCCGAGACCGGGATGATGCGCCCGGTCGGCGACGGCGACTACCAGGTCGTCTTCAACCTCGCCTACCTCAACGGCGAGCGCAAGATCGACCGTGAGATGGTCGTCCTGCACGAGCTCGGCCACGTGATCGACGCCGCGCTCGTGGAGCCGGAGCTGCGCGACGAGCTCGCCGCCGCGCTCCCGCCCGTCGGGTCCTGCCTCTCTCCCGTCCACGGCGACTGCACCGTGCCCGAGGAGCGCTTCGCCGACACGTTCGCCAAGTGGGCGCTGCGCGGCGCGGTGTCCGTCACGGGCGCGGGCTACGGCGTGGCCACGCCCGCCTCGCTCGAGGACTGGGGCGCGCCGCTCGCGAACCTGGCGATCGAGATCGACGTCAGCGCTTCACGCGCAGCGTCTTAGTCACCGTCGTGCGCAGCGTGCCCTGCCGCAGCGTCGCCTTGACGGTGTAGCGGCCGGCGCGCAGCGTCTTCGCCGACAGCACGTTCAGGCTCACCCGCTTGCCCGGCAGGATCGCCGCCCGCGCGGAGCCGCGGCGCGTGCCGGTCGCGCCCTTGACCTCCACCGTCGCTCTGACCGCCGCGTTCGTGTTCCCGGTGGAGCGGACGGGCAGCAGCAGCTGGTCCTTGGACACCTTCGGGCTGCTCGCGCTCAACGCGTAGCGCTTGGTCGCGGCGTGGTAGCGCAGCGCGCCGACGAGCCGGTAGCCGGTGACGACGCCCTTGCGCTGCTCCAGGTCGGTGGGCAGCCCGACGACCTCGAGCGCGCCGTAGAGCGAGCCGCCGGCGGGCGCGCCCGCGAGCGCGACGTCGACCTCGCGCGTCTGGTTCGGCGCGAGCGTGAAGGCGCCTTCGCTGACCCGCACGCCGCCGAGCGTGGAGCGCCGGTTCGGCGCGACGTCACCGGACGAGGACACCGACCACGGCCGCGCCTTCACTTCGATCGTGAGCGCCTCCGGGCTGCGGTTGGCGATCGTGATGCGGTCGGTCGCCCCGGTGACCGCCTGGCGGTCGACCCGCAGGGGCGAGATCAGCAGCCCGCCCTGGCCGTCCGCGATCCGCGAGGTCTTGGCCGTGCCCGCCTGCGAGAGCACCCCGGCACCGATCGCCAGCGCGCCCACCGCCACAACTCCCGTCACCTTCAGCACTCGGATCCTCGCTCCACTCGCGTCCGTCACAGCCCTACCACGGTGGAACCCGCTCGTGACGCGATCGGAGCGGTCCGTAGTCTGTCCGCCGTGACCCGACGTGAGATCCGCTCGTGGCTGATGGACATGGACGGCGTGCTCGTGCACGAGGAGAACGCCATCCCCGGTGCCGACCGCTTCTTGAGCAACCTCCGCAAGCGCGAGGCGCCGTTCCTCGTGCTCACGAACAACTCGATCTACACGCCGCGGGACCTGTCCGCGCGGCTGCGGTCCAGCGGGTTGGACGTGCCGGAGCAGTTCATCTGGACCTCCGCGCTCGCCACCGCGCGTTTCCTGGAGGACCAGCGCCCGGGCGGGTCGGCGTTCGTGATCGGCGAGGCCGGGCTCACGACCGCGCTGCACGACGCGGGCTACACGCTGACCGAGCGCGAGCCGGACTACGTCGTGCTGGGTGAGACGCGCACGTACTCGTTCGAGCGGATCGCGCTCGCCATCCGCCTGATCGTCAACGGCGCGCGCTTCATCGCCACCAACCCGGACCCGACCGGCCCGTCACCCGACGGCCCGCTGCCCGCCACCGGCTCCGTCGCCGCGCTGATCACGCGCGCGACGAGCGTGGAGCCGTACTACGTCGGCAAGCCGAACCCGCTGATGATGCGCAGCGCGCTGAACGCCATCGACGCCCACTCGGAGACGACGGCGATGATCGGCGACCGCATGGACACCGACATCATCTCCGGGCTGGAGGCGGGGCTGGAGACGATCCTGGTGCTGACCGGCATCAGCACCGTCGAGTCCGCGGAGCGCTTCCCGTACCGGCCGTCGCGGATCGTGGACTCGGTCGCCGACCTGGCCGCGCTGCTCGAGTAGGGCCTCCCCTACCGTGACCGTCGTGTTGCCAGGGCTGGCCGCAAGCGGCGCGGGCGCGAATACTCACCTGTAGTGCTCGCCCGCCACCGCACCCCCGCTCTCGCTCTCGCCGGCGTGCTCGCGCTCGTCGCGCTCGTGCTGACGCTCACCGGCGTCGTGAAGATCCCGAGCGTCGAACCGCTGCTGGCCGACTTCGCGGACTCGCTCGGCGCCTGGACCTACGTGCTCGTCGCCGCGATGGCGTTCCTGGAGACGGGCGCGTTCGTCGGCTTCATCGCTCCGGGCGAGACCGTGATCGTGCTCGGCGGCGTCGTGTCCGCCGAGGGCGAGACGAACATCGTCGCGATGCTGCTCGTCGCGTGGCTGTTCGCGCTGCTGGGCGACGTCGCGTCCTTCCTGCTCGGCCGCAAGCTCGGGCGCCGCTTCCTGCTCAAGCACGGCCGCCGCTTCGCGATCACGCCGGAGCGGGTCGCGCGCGTGGACGCCTTCTACGCCCGCCACGGGGCCAAGGCGGTGCTGACGGGCCGCTTCGTCGGCATCATCCGTGCCGTCTCGCCGTTCCTCGCGGGCGCCTCGGGCCTGCGCCCGCGAGTGTTCGTCTTCTTCAGCCTGATCGGGACGCTCGTGTGGGCGAGCCTGTACACGCTGATGGGCTACCTGCTCAACTCCGCGGGCGAGGCCACCGACCTGCTGGCGAAGCTGACGCTGGGCGCGTTCGTGGTCGGCGTCGCCGCCTACTTCATCGCACGCCGATCAGGTCAACGACGAACACCAGCGTCTCGTCCGGCCCGATGACGCCGCCGGCGCCACGCTTGCCGTAGGCCATGTCCGGCGGGATGGTGATCCGCCGCCGGCCCCCGACCTTCATGCCGGCCACGCCCTCGTCCCAGCCGCGGATGACCTGGCCCTTGCCGAGCCCGAACTTGAACGTGTCGCCGCGGTCCCACGACGCGTCGAACTGCTGGCCGGTCTTCCAGGACACGCCGACGTAGTGGACCTCGACGGTAGAGCCCGCCGTGGCCTCCTGGCCGTCGCCGACCGTGATGTCCTCGAGCTCGAGCTGGTAGGAGGGTGAACCCTCCGGAATGGTCACCTCAGGCTTGCTCATGCCCGTCACCTTCGCAGGTCGACCCTTTACGATGGGGTCATGTCGTCGCCTCGGTATGGCAGCTGGGGAGCACGCGTAGGAGCCGCGATCCTCGACGCGCTGATGGTCATCGCCGTCTGGCTCGCGCTGCTGGCGACGGTCGGGATCGGCGCCGTGCTCGTCGGCGCTGCGCTGCAGGGCATCGCCACCGGGCTGCTGCTGATGCTCGCGGGCGGCGTCTACTACGTCGGCACCATGACCCGGCCGGGCGACCGCAACGGGCAGACGCTCGGCAAGCAGGTCTCAGGGCTGCGCGTGGTGCGCGACGACGGCAAGCCGATCGCGATCGGGACGGTCCTGGCCCGCGAGGTCCTGTTCAAGGGCTTCGCCTGGTGGTTCACGGCCGGCATCGTCTGGATCGTGGACGTGCTGTGGCCGCTCGGCGAGCGCAAGCGCCGCGCGCTGCACGACCTCGTCGTGCGCACCCACGTGCTCGACGTCACGCCGCCCAAGCCTCAGCTGACGTGGGCGCGGCCGATGCCGCGGCTGGTCCCGCCGCTCGCACGCCACGTGCAGGCGGCCTACGCCCTGCGCGGGCGCATCACGCAGCTGGACGCGTCGCTCGGCCCGGACATCGACGTGATCGTGCGCGCGCTGGAGGCGTCGGCCGGGCGGGCGCAGATGCTGTGGGACGCGCTGTCGGAGACGCCGCCGCACGTGATCGAGCAGCGCGTCGAGGAGACCGCGCGCGCCGGCAAGGCCGAGCTGCTGGCCGCGCTGCGCGAGCAGCACACGGTCGCGCGGCGGATGGAGAAGCAGCTCGAGCACTACCGCGACGAGTTCGAGCGCGTGATCGTCGAGCTCAACACCATTCGCGGGCACCTGGTGAGCGCGACGGCGTCCACCGACGCCGACAACCGCGAGCGGCTCGCGGTCACCGTCCGCGAGCTGCGCGATCACACCAGCGCGCTCGCGGACGGGGCGTTCGAGGCCTACACGCGCTAGACCGGCTCAGCGGACCACGCCGCAGGCGACGCGGGCGCCGGAGTCACCGGTGTTGAGCGTCTCCGCGTCCGGCTCGCCGTAGCGGTCCGGGATGTTGGCGAAGTTGTCCGGGCCCGCGTGGACCATCAGGGCGCTGCCGTCGGCGTCACGCAGCTGCTGAAGCGTGAAGCGATCGGTCTCGAAGGCGGCCGAGGCGGAGCCGTCGGCGTTCACGAGCAGCGGCGGCAGGTCGCCGGCGTGGGCGCCGTGGGCCTGGCCGGGCGCGCTGAAGTGGCCGCCCGCGGACGTGAAGGACGGACCCTCGCACTTGCCGACGGCGTGCACGTGGAAGCCGTGGAAGCCGGGCGTGATGCCGGTGACGCGGCCGGCGACCGTGACCTTGCCGCGGAACTGCACGAGCGTCACCTTGCCGACGCGTTTGCCGGTCCCGTCGACCAGCGTCGCCGTCGCCTTCTTCGTGTGGCCCTTGTGGCGGTCGTCGCCGCCGGCGATCGCGACGCCGGCCGCGACGGTGCTCAGCACGACGCCGAGCACGAGCGTTGCTCGTAGTGTTCGCATGCGTGAGGCCTACCCACGAGCAAGTGATCGCATGGCGGCGCCATCTGCACCGCCATCCCGAGGTCAGCTTCCACGAGCACGAGACGTCGGCGTTCGTCGCGCAGACGCTCGGCGAGCTCGGCGTCGAGGTCTCGCGGCCGACCGAGACGAGCGTGCTCGGCCGGCTCGCCGGCACCGAGCCCGGGCCGGTGGTGGCGTTGCGCGCGGACATCGACGCGCTGCCGATCACCGAGGAGAGCGGCGTCGAGTTCGCCCCCGAGCGGCCGGGCGCCATGCACGCCTGCGGGCACGACGGGCATACGGCGATGCTGCTCGGCGCGGCCGCGACGCTGGCCGCCGAGGGCGTTCCGCGCGGCGAGGTGCGGTTCATCTTCCAGCACGGCGAGGAGCTCGCACCCGGCGGCGCGCGGGAGCTGATCGCGGCGGGCGTGATGGAGGGCGTGGACTTCGTCTACGGCTGCCATCTGTGGACGCCGCTCGAGTACGGGAAGGTCGCCGCGGTGCCGGGCGACTGGATGGCCGCGGCGGACTTCTTCGAGCTGCGCGTGACCGGGCGCGGCGGGCACGCCGGGCTCCCGCACACGGCGGTGGACACCGTCGCGTGTGCGGCCGAGCTCGTCGGCGCGCTGCAGCACATCGTCTCCCGGCGGCTCGATCCGCTCGCGGCCGCGGTCGTGACGGTCGGGTCCTTCCACGCCGGCGATGCGCCGAACGTGATCCCGGGCGAAGCCGTGCTGCGCGGCACGGCGCGCTCGTTCGACCCGGACGTGCGCGCGCTGATCCCGAAGCTGATCGAGGAGATCGGGCACGGCGTCTGCGCCGCGCACCGCGCCGACTTCGAGCTCGACTTCGTCTACGGGTACGCGCCCGTGGTCAACGACGCGGCAGCGGTCGAGCTCGTCCGTTCGGTCGCGGCCGAGGAGCTCGCGGACCTCGCGCCGATCATGGGCGGCGACGACTTCTCCGCCTACCTCGCCGAGGCGCCCGGCTGCTACGCGTTCATCGGCGCCGGGGGCGCCTTCCCGCATCATCACCCGCGGTTCGTGATCGACGAGCGTGCGCTCGCGATCGGGACGCGGATGCACGTCGACGTCGCACGAAAGGTCCTTGGATGAACCGAGTCCCCGATGAAGTGCTCGACGATCTGCGTCGTCGCCTGGACGCGACGCGCTGGCCCGACGACGGGCCCGGCGGCTTCGCGCTGAGCGCCGCGCGCGAGCTCGCCGCCTACTGGCGCGACGGCTACGACTGGCGCGCCGCCGAGGAGGAACTGCTCGGCTTCACGCACGAGCACGTCGAAGGCGTGCACTGCATCGTCGAGGGCGAGGGCCCGCCGCTGCTGCTGCTGCACGGGTGGCCTTCGACCGTGTGGGAGTTCCACCGCGTGATCCCGCAGCTGCGCGAGCACTTCCGGCTGGTCGTGCCTTCGCTTCCCGGCTATGGCTGGTCGCCTGGCCGCGCGGGCACGGCGGACATGGGCGACGCGTTCCACAAGGTGATGGGCGCGCTCGGCCACGACTCCTACCTGGTCGCCGGCGGAGACTGGGGCGCGCACATCGGCTGCCACATGGGCTGGGCGTATCCCGACGCCGTCCGCGCGCTGCACCTGAACATGCTGCCGATCCGCAACCCCGCCACGTTCCCGGAGTGGGCGAGCGAGGCCCGCGAGGCGCTGGCGGAGTGGACGCGCGAGGAGGCCGGCTACACGGCGATCCAGGGCACCAAGCCGCAGACGCTCGCCTACGGGCTGTTCGACTCCCCCGTCGGGCTGATGAGCTGGATCGCGGAGAAGTTCGAGTCCTGGACCGACGAGCGCGGTGTCTCCCGCGACGACGTGCTCACCACCGTGATGATCTACTGGGTGACCGGGACGATCGGCACCTCGTTCTGGCCCTACTACGCGCGCCTGCACGGCGGGTTCACGCTCGACCAGGTCATCGAGCGCAACGAGCAGATCCGCGTGCCGCTGACGTTCCTGGACTTCCCGAAGGAGATCGTGCACGTCCCGCGCGAGGTCGCCGAGCTCGCGTTCGCGGACATCGAGCGCTGGGAGGCGCCGAGCTACGGCGGGCACTTCCCCGCGTTGGAAGCGCCCGACGTGCTCGTTGAGAGCTTGGTGAAGTTCAGCCGATAGCGACGATCTTCAGCTCGCGGGCGCCGCGCGGCGTCTCGAGCTTGACCGTGTCGCCCACGCGCGCGCCGAGCAGCGCCTTGCCGACGGGCGAGTCCATCGAGAGCTTGCCCTCGGCCGGCGCGGCCTCCGGCGGGGAGACGAGCGTGTAGCTCTGCTGCTTGCCGGACTTGACGTCTTCGACGTCCACCTTGTTGCCGAACCCGACCGAGTCCGTGGAGGTCGCGACCTCGCGCACTTCGGCGTTGAGCAGCTGCTCCCGGATGCGCAGGATCTTCGTCTCCAGGTGCGCCTGGTCGTTCTTGGCGTCGTGGTACTCGGAGTTCTCCTTGAGATCGCCCCACTCGCGCGCGGTCTTGATGCGGTCCGCGATCTCCTTGCGAGCCACCGTCTCCAGGTGCTCGAGCTCGGCCTGCAGCGCCTGCTGGGCCTCGGCGGTCATGACAACACGTTCGCTCAAGCGCAACATTCTAGTCCTCAGGGGCAAAGCAGCGACGCCACTCACCGTGGTCGCAGACGGTCATCAGCGCGTCCGCGACGCGCGCGCGCAGCATGAAGTCACCCGTGTCGCAGACGAAGGTGATCGTGCTCGCGCTGCGCGTCATCGTGATCGGCGGACTGCCGCCCTCGGCGAGCACGGTCTCCAGCTGGGCCCACAGCGTGGGCGGTTGCTCTTGCAGGATCGAGATGCGGTGTACGGCGGGCTCCATGCCGCGCATCGTACACGAACATACGTTCGCTCACTTCAGCCATCCGTCCGCCTCCATCACGGCCGTGGCGACGTCCCAGGCGTCGGCGGCCACCCGAGTGGGATCGTCCCGCCCGACCGTGATCGACGCGCCGTAGGCGCGCAGGCTCTTGCCGTCGCGCACGAGCGTCACCTCGTACTCGATCGACGCCAGGCGCAGCGTCCCCGGATGCGACCGCGTGACGGTCGTGAGGATCACCTCGACGCCGTCGGCTCGCTGGCCGTACAGCCCCGCGATGTGATCCTCGACGCCCAGCCGCTGCAGCTCCTGGTTGACCTTGGGCGGCGCGTAGCGGATGCCCGCCGCGCTCTCGGTCCCGAGGTTGTTGCCGCGGCTGTGCGCGCGCTCCCAGCCCTTCAGATCGACCTCGACCGACGGCGGCAGCAGCCGCTCGAGGTACTTGCGGCCGAGCGGCGGCCCCACCGGCCCGCGGATGATCGTCGCGCCGTCCGGCCCCACCGTCTCCGCCAGCACCGCGCCGCCGCCCTTCGAGGCCGGCCAGGACCCGGGGGGCGACGGGACGCCTGGCCCGCCTGCGCTCGCGAAGGCGAGCCCGTCGCCGGGCACGCCGTCCGAAATCATGCGCACGAGCGCCTCCGCCTCCTCGAACAACGGGTCCAGCGCCGCCCATACCGGCCGGAAGCTCCTCGCCAGATACGGGCGCGCTCGCGCGGCGGCGCGCGCCAGCTCCCGTAGCGCCCGCGCGATGACCTCGACCGCCGCGAGCAGCCCGCGCCCCGCTCGGCCGAGCCGACCCACGGCGGCGACGCCCGCGTGGACCAGCGGCGCGAGGCCATCCGACACGGCGGCGAGGACGATCTCGACCGCGATCGTGCCCGCGATCCGGCCGAGCTGCCCCCCCAGCACGGGCCAGTCCTGCTCGGCCACCTCGAACGCGCCCGACACCGCCTCGCGGCCGAGCCGGTTCGCCATCCCGGCGGCGCCCGTGGTCAGCTGGTCGCCGAGGGACTGCAGCACGCGCACCGCTTCGACCGGATTCTTGAGCACGTCGTCCAGGGCGTGCCGCAGCGCGGCGTCGAGCAGCGCGGCCCGCACCGCGACGGTCTGCGCCTGCGCGAGCACACGCGCCCGGTCGCAGGTCATCACCTCCACCCCGGAGGTGATGACCCACTGCGTGAGTCGGCGGTTGAGGTCGGCGCCGAGGAGCATGACCTCGAACAGGTCCGTCACCGGGCTGACGAGCCCGTGCGCGAAGCCCTTGTTCCAGCCGAACTGGAAGCGCAGGAGGTTGCTGGGGCTGGAGAACAGCTCGGGCAGCCGCGCGCCGAGCCGGCTTGCGCGCTGTGCGTGCAGTTCCTCCGCCACGAGCTGATCGCGCGCGCCGTCCAGGAAGGCGAGCACGAACGCCGCGGTGACCGCCGAGCCGCCGCCGCCCAGCGCGCGGGTCGTCGCGCGGTTGCCGGCGGTCCGCTGCAGCGCGAGCACGGCCGACGGCGAGAGCCCGCGCGAGAGCGGCGCAGCTGCGGGTCCGGCGCCCCGCGACGGCGCCTCGGGCGCCGCCGCAGGTTGCCGCGCGGGGTTCGTCAACACGCGCTCGGCTTCGTCGCGCCCGGTGCCAGGCAGCGCTCGGTGCGCTTGGGCACCGCACCCGCACGCAGCACGAAGCTCACCACGAGACCGATCGCCTCCCGCGGCTGCGCCGTAATCTCGATCCGCGTCCCCGCCGGAAGCCGGCGCGCCCCGAACGGCTTGCGCACGACCAGCGTGCCGGCCCGCGCGGCCGTGTGGCGGCGGCTCTTGTACGGACAGACGCCGCGCTTGCGGCTTGCGCACGACACCGTCACCACCGTCCCGCGCGGGAGGTCGGTGAGCTCCAGGCGCAGCACGTTCGAGCGCGGATCGCGCGCGGCCCACTGCACCGGCATGCGCACGTACGAGCGCAGCACCGGCCACGGCTCGGGCGAGCCGCTGCAGTCCTCGTCCGCGGCGTCGCCCGGGGCGTCGCGGGCGCCCGGGTTGACGGTGGCGTCGGCGTCGTCGCAGTCCTGCGGGACGTTGTAGCCGTCCTCGTCACGGTCACGGCTGGGCGGCGGAGGCGGCGGCGCCGGCGGCGCCTGCGTGTCGACGCCGTCGCAGTTCTCGTCGCGCCCGTTGGCGGGGACCTCCGGCGCGGACGGGTGCACCGCCGGATCGGCGTCGTCGCAGTCCTGGCCGGCGCGGAAGCCGTCCCGGTCGAGGTCGGCGGTGATCGTCCACGTGCGCGTGGCCGGCGTGGGATCGCGATGGCCCGCGACGTCCACGGCCCGGACCTCGAGCGTGTGCGGACCATCGGCGAGGCCGCTCAACGTCAGCTTGGCCGCGCACGCCGCGAACGGCGCCGTGTCCAGGCGGCACTCGAAGCGCCCGGCCTCGCTGCTGGCGAACTCGAAGTACGCGTCGGTCTGGCTGGTCTCGATGCCGTGGCCGTGCCCGACCGGGATCGCCGTCTCCGGCGGCGTCGTGTCGACGCGGAACGTGTGCCGGGCGACCCGCACGTTGCCGTACGCGTCCTCGGCCGCCACCTCGAAGACGTGCTCGCCGTCGGCGATGCGTTCGGCCCGGTGCGTGCGCTGGCTCAGGCTCGTGCACGCGTCGTACGGGTCCGCGTCGATGCGGCAACGGACCGCCGCCGCCTCCTTGTCGTCGTAGGCGAAGACGACCTCAGCGGTGCCGGTCGCCGACAGCGCCGGCCCGCGGACGATGCTCACGGCCGGCGGTGTGCGGTCGACGAGGTACGTCTGACTCGACACGCGGGAGTTGCCTGCCGCGTCGGACGCCGTCGCGGTCACGACCACCGAGGGCGCGTCGAAGCCGATGAACTCGGCGTCGAACGGCGGGTGCGGATCGGTGATGGTGCGGTCGCCGACCGCGAACGTCACGCTGACGGCTCCGGAGTTGTCGCTCGCCGTCGCGGTGAAGCGCCACGGCTGCGACGCCAGCCGGTCACCCGGCGCCTGGGGCGCCAGCTCCACGTCTGGCGCCCCGGTGTCGGTGAACCGGGCGATGACGTCGAGCGTTGACTCCTCCCCGCCGTCGGTGTGGCAGTAGCCGTCCGAGCGCACGACGCATCCGCTCCAGGAGTTGAACGTCCATCCGGCCTTGGCGGCCGCGCGCATCCGGACAGCGGTCGGCTCGTCCTGGCAGGTTCGGTCATCCTCCGGGCCGGTGCACACGTGCACGGTGGAGAGGGGGGCCGTGCAGGTGATCCCGCAGTTCAGGACCCGACTCCACGAGCCGCCGCCCCTGGGCGAGTACACGTAGGCGTCACCGGTGATCGTGCCGGCTCCGGGCGGGTCGGACCGCACGGTGATGGTCCCGGCACGCGCGGTCGCGTTCAAGGACAGCAGGAGCAACACGGCGATGACGGGAAGGCGGCGAAGCATCCGGCGACCGTAAGGACGGCTTTTGGCGAAGTCACTGGACCCCCCCACCTAGGGTTTCATTGGACTCCCATCCAACGTTCTGGTTGCCTGGCTCCGTGACGTTGCTTGAACGCGAAGGGGAGCTGTCGCAGATCGAACAGCGGCTCGCGGCGGTCGCCGTCGGGCAGGGTTCTCTGAGCTTCGTCGAAGGCTTCGCCGGCACCGGCAAAACGACGCTGCTGACGGCCGCCCGGGCGCGGGCCGAGGCCCACGGCCTCCGCTGCCTCACGGCTCGTGGCGGAGCGCTGGAGCGCGAGCTGCCGTTCGGCCTCGTGCGTCAATTGCTCGACGGTCCGGTCGCCGCCGATCGTGATCGCCTGCTCGCCGGCGCCGGCGGGCTCGCGCGTCACCTGTTCGAGACGGCCTGTGTCAGTGGAGAGACACACAGCACGTTCGGGCTCCTGCACGGGCTGTCGTGGATCGTCCAGGACCTCGCCGAGGCGCGGCCGCTCTGCCTGCTCGTCGACGACGCGCACTGGGCCGACGTGCCCTCGCTGCGCTTCTTGGACTACCTCGTGCGGCGGTTGGACGAGCAGCCGGTGGCCGTGCTCATGGCGGCCCGCCCGGGCGAGCCGGGAGCGCCGCCCGAGCTGCTGCAGCTCGCCGCTGACCCCGTCCGGCTCGAGAACCTGAGCCTGCGGGCGGTCGAGCTGTTGGTGCGCGAGCGCTTCCCCTCTGCTGACGCCCAGCTGACCGACGCCTGCGCCGCCGCCACCGGCGGCAACCCGTTCCTGCTCCGCGTCCTGCTCGACGCCGTCGGCGACGACCCGACCGCGGCGCGCGTCGAGGCGCTCGCCCCTGACGCGGTCGTGCGATGGGTGCGCCTGCGTCTGCGCGCGCTGCCGGCCGAGGCCACCGCGCTCGCCGAGGCCGCCGCGGTGCTTGGCGACCGCGCGCCGCTCCGGCTCGCCCGCGCGCTGGCCGGGCTCGACCTCGCCGCTGCGCGCGCCGCCGCGGACGCGCTGATCGCTGTACGGCTGTTGCAGGGCGGTGACCGCCTGACGTTCGCGCATCCGCTGCTGCGCGCCGCCGTCTACGAGACGCTCGGTCCTGTCCGCTCGGCGGCGCTGCACCTCACTGCCGCCGAGCGCCTGCGCGTGGAGGGCGCGGCCGACGCGCAAGTCGCCGCCCAGCTGTTGCGTGCAGGCCGTGAAGGCCGGGCGTGGGTGGTCGACACCCTTCGGGCCGCCGCCCGCGATGCCGTCGGCGAAGGCGCACCCGCAGCCGCCGCAACGCTGCTCACGCGCGCATTGGAGGAGCCGCCGGCGCCGCCTGACCGCGCCTCGGTTCTGGCCGAGCTCGGCCGCGCCCAGGCCGCTTGCGGCGCTCCGGGCGCCCCGGACACGTTCCGGGCCGCGATCGCGGTGACGTCCGACGTGCGCGAGCGCGCGCACCTCACGCGCGAGCTCGCGTCCGCGCTCACCCTGCTCGGCCGGAGCCCGGAAGCGGCCGAGGCGGTCCAGCTCGCGCTCGAGGAGGTCGACGACCGCGAGTCGCGGCTCGCGCTCGTCGCCGAGCTGGCCGCGGCGGCGCGGCTCGACGTGTCGTTGCGCGCCCGCGCGATGGCAGCGTTGCGAGCGCTGATGCCGAGCATCACCGGCGAGACGCCCGCGCAACGCGCGCTGCTCGCGCAGATGTCCGACATGCTGGCCTTCGCGGGCGAGCCGCATCACGAGGTCGCGGCGATGGCCCGCCAAGCGTGGTCCGACGGCCTACTGCTGCGCGACTACGGGCCCGAGGACTGGAGCGTGAGCGCGCCGCTCGCCGCGCTCGGGTGGTGTGATGCCTTCGACGACTACGAGCAGATCGTCGCGTGCCTGCTCGACGAGTCGCGCCGCCGTGGGTCGGTGCACGGCTACGCCTCCGCGATCTACGCCAAGCACTTCACCGACTACCACCGCGGGCGGCTGGCGGACGCGATCGCCGACTGCGAGGAGGCGATCGGCTTCCAGCGGTTCGGCTGGCGGCTCCATCTGCCCGCGGCTGCCGGCCAGCTGGCGTGGGCCCGCCTCGACGCCGGCGATCTCACCGGCGCCGAACGCGCGCTCAGGCTGCCGGCGGTCGAGGCCATGCGCGAATCCGCGTCCTACGGGCTCGTGCTCGAGGCCTCCGGCCGGCTCGCCCTTGCCCGCAGCCGTCCCTCCGAGGCGCTCGAGCACTTCCTCAGCGTCGGTGCGATCACGCGCGCCGCCCGCATCCCGAACCCGAGCTGCGCGGCTTGGCGCTCGGGCGCCGCGCTCGCGGCCGCGCAGCTCGGCGACGCGGAGCGGGCGCGCGAGCTCGTGGGCGAGGAGCTGGCGCTGGCCGAGCGCTTCGGCGCGCCACGTCCGATCGGCGTCGCGCAGCGCGCGGCCGGCTTGGTCGAGGGCGACGTCGAGCGGCTGCGAGCGGCCGTCGCGATCCTCGCCGAGTCGCCTGCCGCGCTCGAGCACTGCCGCGCGCTCGTCGACCTGGGCGCCGCGCTGCGCCGCGCGGGGCACCGGCGCGAGGCGCGCGGGCCGCTGCGCGAAGGGCTCGACCAGGCGCAGCGCTTCGGCGCGCGACGGCTCGCCGAGCAAGCCGCGGACGAGCTGCGCGCGTCCGGAGCGCACCCGCGACGCCGCGCAACCAGCGGGCGCGACGCGCTGACGCCGTCCGAGCAGCGCGTTGCCGCCATGGCCGCCGATGGGATGACGAACCGCGAGATCGCTCAGGCGTTGTTTGTGACGGTCAAGGCCGTCCAGTTTCACCTCGGCAACGTGTACCGCAAGCTCGGCGTGTCCTCGCGCGAGGCGCTCGCGCCGGAGATGTTCGGCGCGTGACGCTGCTCGCGCGCCGGCGCTGATTGACGCCGTCCCGAACGCGACCGGCGCGGGGCTCCTATCGCGCCCAGCGCTGGAACGTCCGTTGCGATGCGCCTCGTGGCGGGCGTCAGGCCACAAGCGCCGGGGCGGGCTCCGCGGCGGGCACAGCCCCCGCGGTGACCCCGCGCCAGGCGAGCGCGAGCCGGTCGACGACGTCGCGCAGGGTGTCGGGCGGCAGCGAGTACGGGATGCGGACGTAGCGCTCGAAGGCCCCGTCGACACCGAACCGGGGCCCCGCGCCCAGCCGCACGCCGTGGCGGTCGGCGAGGGCCGCGAGCGCGGTCGAGCGGGGCGCGTCGAGCTCGACCCACAGGCACAGGCCGCCGGGCGGCGTCGCGAAGCGCCACTCGGGAAGCTGCGTGCGCAGCGCGTCGAGCAGGGCGCCGCGGCGCGCGCGGGCGGCCTCGCGCTGGCGTTCGAGGATCGACTCGGCGCCTTCCAGCAGGGCGACCGCCATCAGCTGCTCCAGTACCGGGCTGGAGATGTCGAGCGCGGCGCGGGCGGCGGCCAGGCGGGCGATCAGCGACGGGTTCGCGCGCACCCAGCCGATCCGCAGGCCGGCCCAGAACGTCTTGCTCATCGAGCCGATCGTGATCACGGTCTCGCCCGGCTCGTCGAGCGCGGCGACCGAGCGCTCGGGCGGCGCGTCCAGGTGCAAGCCGACGATCGCCTCGTCGACCACGAGCGGCGTGCGGGTGGCGCGGGCCAGGCGGACCAGCTGCTCGCGATCCGGCTGGGACATGGAGAGACCGGTCGGGTTCTGGTGGTCGGCGATCAGGTAGGCGAGGCCGGGCGCGGCCTGGCGGAACGTCGCCGCCAGCATCTCCAGGTCCCACCCGTCGTGGAGCATGGGCACCGGGACGGGGCGGGCGCCGGACGCGCGAACGGCGTCGAGGGCCGCGGCGTAGGTCGGGTGCTCGACGACGACACGGTCGCCCGGGCCCGAGAGCACGCGCAGCAGCAGCGTGAGCGCGTGCAGCGCGCCGGCCGTGACGAGGATCTGGTCGGGGGTGGTCGGCGTGCCGAGGCGGGTGAGGTGCGCCGCGATCGCCTCGCGCAGGACCGGGAGGCCCGCGGCGTCGTAGCCCGGGCCGGGCAGGTGGCGCGGGAGCTCGGCGGTGGCCGTCGCGAGCGCGGCGTGCAGGTCGCGCTCGGGAGCGGCGGTCGCGGCGCAGCTGAGGTCGATGACGTCGTCGCCGGTGGACGGCTGCGGTCCGGGCGCGGCGCCGGGGTCGGCGGGTAGGCGCGTCCACGAGCCCGCGCCGCGCCGGCTGGCCAGGAAGCCCTCCTCGCGCAGCGCGGCGTAGGCGGCCGTCGCGGTGGTACGGCTCACCCCGAGCGCCTCGGCGAGCTCGCGCTCCCCGGGCACGCGCGTGCGCAAAGGCAGGCGGCCGTCGAGGACGAGCAGCCGCAGCGCGCGGGCAAGCGCGGCGTAGGCAGGACCACCAGAGCGCCACTCGCCCAGCAGCCGGGCCAGGTGCGGGCCGGAGAGGCCGCGGTCAGCGGTCACGCGGCTCCCTCCGCGGTCGTACCGGCTTCTTGCCGAGAGCCACTGTCACACGCCATGCGGTCCACTTTCTCACGATTGGCTATGGATTTCAATGCCACTTCGCCCGATCATGCGGTCCATGACCCGTCGACTCGTGCAGCTCTACGCCGGATTGCTCCTCTACGGGCTGAGCATGGCGCTGCAGGTGCAGGCGCTGCTCGGCCTCGGCCCGTGGGACGTCTTCCACGAGGGCGTGGCCAAGCACACGGGCCTGAGCTTCGGCACGGTCGTGATCGTCACCAGCGTGTTGGTGCTGCTGCTGTGGATCCCGCTGCGGCAGAAGCCGGGTCTCGGGACGATCTCGAACGTGATCGTCGTCGGGCTTGCCGCCGACCTCGGCCTCGCGCTCATCCCCGAGGGCGAGGGCCTGCTCGTGCAGGTGCTGATGCTCGCCGCGGGCGTGGGTCTGAACGCCGTCGCCGGCGCCGCCTACCTGGGCGCGAACTTCGGGCCGGGCGCCCGTGACGGGCTGATGACCGGGTTCGTCCGGGTGACCGGCGCGTCGGTCGGCAAGGTCCGGACCACGATCGAGCTGTCCGTGATGGCCGCGGGCTTCGCGCTGGGCGGCACCGTGGGGCTCGGCACCATCGTCTACGCGCTGTCGATCGGCCCGCTGTTGCAGCTGATGATCCCGACCTTTCGGGCTCCCGCTCCAGTTCCGACTTGACAAGCCGATCTATACCGGTAAAGTCTTTACCGGTATAGATGTCAGCCACCCGCCCCACACTCGCCACGATCGCCGAAGCGCTCAGCGTTTCGCGCATGACGGTGTCGAACGCGTTCAACCGTCCGGACCAGCTCTCGCCCGAGCTGCGCGAGCGCGTGCTGGCCAAGGCGCGGGAGCTCGGCTACGCCGGGCCGGACCCGGTGGCGCGCACGCTCAGCCGCGGCCGGACGGGCTCGATCGGCGTGATGTTCGACGCGCCCTTGACCGTGGCGTTCTCCGATCCGGCCGCCGTGCAGCTGTTCACCGGCGTGGCGATGGTGTGCGAGCAGCAGGAGCTCGGGATGGCGCTCGTCCCGCGCATCGCGGGCCGGGACGACGCGTTGGTCAGGACCGCGCTGGTCGACGGGTTCGTCGTCTACAGCATGGGCCACGACGATCCGCGGCTGCGAGCCATCCGCGACCGCCAGCTCCCGTTCGTCCTGGTCGACCACGACCCGACTGAGGCGCCGCTGACGGTCAACGTCGAGGACCGTGCCGCCGCCCGCACGACCGCCGAGCACCTGCTCGCGCTCGGACACCGCCGGTTCGGCATCGTGATGGGCGGCGACGAGCCCGACGCCAGCGCCGACCAGGCGCTCGTCACGCTCGAGTACCACGACATCCGCGAACGGCTGACGGGCTGGCGTGAGGCGCTCGAGCCGGCCGGCGTCGCGTGGAGCGGCGTGGCCCTGGCCTCCGCACCCGGCTTCGGCCGTCCCACCGGCCGCGTCGCCGGCGGCAAGCTCCTCGATCGCGGCGACCGCCCGACCGCGATCCTCTGCAGCTCGGACGTGCTCGCCCTCGGCGTCCTGGACGCCGCCGCCGAGCGCGGCGTCGAGGTCCCCACCCAGCTGTCCGTCACCGGCTTCGACGACATCCCCGACGCCGTCCACGCCGGCCTCACCACCGTTCGCCAGCCGCACCAGGAGAAGGGCGCCACGGCGCTTCGCCTCCTGCTCGACAAGGCGGCCCCGCAAGCCTCGGTCCTCCTCCCCGCCGAGTTCATCCCCCGCTCAACCACAGCTCCCATTCCTCCCCATGCTCACCGGTAACCCCCACATGGACGCGCAGCGCGCGTTCGACCGCGCCTCCCGCGCGTCCCGCCGTCACGCCCTGGCCGTCCGCCTGCGCCGTCGTTGCGTCGACCGTGCCCGCCTGCCGGTTCACTCCACGCTCAACCGCGCGCCGTCTCCTCTGGCCTCGGTCAAGGAGATCCCGGTCGAGGCGATCCACGCCACCGTGGAGCCGCACCGCGCGACGCAGTTCGACGCCGCCTTCCGCCCCGCCGGCAAGCGCACCCGCGCGCGCTGGGAGCGGTTGTGGGTCGCGGAGCAGCGCGGCGAGGTGATCCCGCCGATCAGCGTCGTGCGGACGTCGTCGGGCTACGCCGTCGTGGACGGCCACCACCGCGTGTCCGTCGCGCGCGCCCGCGGCGCGGTGACGATCGACGCCGTGGTGAGCGCGGCCTAGGCGCACGCCGTTATCGTCCCTGGCGCATGCGTGTGCTGATCGCCGACGACGACCCCGTGATGCGGATGCTGCTCTCCGCCGTGATCGACGCGGACCCGCAGCTCGACCTGGTCGGCGCCGCCGAGGACGCGACGGAGGCCATCCGCCTCGCGACGGCGCACACGCCCGACGTCGTCCTGCTCGACGTGGAGATGCCGGGCGGCGGCGGGCAGCACGCGGCGCGCGAGATCAAGGCAAGCCGGCCCGCCACGCGCGTCCTCGCCCTGTCCGCGCATGAAGACGGCCCCGCCCGCGACGAGATGCGCGACGCCGGCGCGGACGGCTACGTGATCAAGGGCACGCCACCCGCGGAGATCGCGAAGGCGCTACGCGGCGATTAGCGCGCGGGCGCGGCCCGCGTGCTTGGCGTCGTACAGGGCGGCGTCGGCCCGCGCGAGCAACTCCTCGGCGGTCTCGGTGCCGTCCCACAGCGCGATGCCCGCAGACGCCGTCTGGTCGAACGGGACGACCGCCAGCAGCCGCTCGACGACCCCCCGCGCGCCCTCGATGTCCGAGTGCGGAAGCAGCACCGCGAACTCCTCGCCGCCGTAGCGCGCCAGCGTGTCGGTCGTCCGCAACTCGGGACGCCACGCGCACGCGGCGGCCTCCAGCAGCTCGTCGCCCGCCTGGTGGCCGAACGTGTCGTTGTAGGTCTTGAACTTGTCGAGGTCGAGCATCGCGAGGCACAGGGAGCCGCCGTGGCGGCGGGCGCGGGCGAGCTCGCGGTCCAGGTCCTCGTCCCACACGCGGCGGTTCGGGAGCCCTGTCAAGGGGTCCGTGCGCGCCGTGGACTGCAGGCGGGCGAGCAGGTCGGTGCGGTGGATGGTGATCGCGGCCTCGGCGGCGAGCAGGCGCAGCAGCTCGGCGTCGCGGTCGGACAGGGACGCACGGTGCGACGCCCAGCCGACGGCCAGCACGCCGACGGCGCGCCCGTCGCGCACGACCGGCACCCACGCGGCGGAAGCGGCGCCCGCGACGGCCTGGCAGCTCGACGCGCGCGCGTCGCTGAGCACGTCGGCGACGTGGATCAGCTCGCCCGTCAGGTAGGCCTCGCTCGTGACTGCGCGCGCGTCGATCGCGACCGACATCCGCAGCACGGCCGCGCCGACCGCCGCCGACACCGTCAGCGCGTCCCTGCCCGACGGCTCGAGCAGCGCGACGGACACGGACCCGGTCACGTCCCGCACCGCGCGGCAGAGCGTGTTGCGGGCCGCGAACAGGTCGTTCTCGACCGCCAGCTCGTGCGCGACGTTCGACAGCGTTCGCAGGTCGGCCGCCTGCGCGAGCACGCGCGCCTCGGCCTCACGGCGCTGCAGGAACTGCGAGACCTGCCCGCCGATCGCCTCCAGCAGGCGCGTGAGGCCGTGCTCGGGCTCGCGCGGCGTGCACGACACGAGCACGATCACGCCCTCCGGCGCGCCGTTCGCGCGCAGCGGCAGCGCGACGGTCGAGCGCACGCCCTCCGCGAGCGCCTCCTCGCGCCGGACGAGCCCGCCGTCCACCGCGATGTCGGCCCGCCAGAGCGGCACACGCGACATCCACGACATGCCCGGGAGTCCGTCGCCGACCTCGTAGGACAGCCAGTCGCCCGCGCGGATGAAGCGCTCGAGCCCGCCCGCGTCGGCGGTCCACGCCGCGCTCCGGTGCAGGCGCTCGTCATCGCCCATGCGCCACAGCTCGGCGCCATCCCAGCCGAGCTCGCGGCCGAGGACGTCCAGCAGGACCGGACCTGCGTCCTCGAGCGACTGCATCGTCGTCAGCGCACGCATGACGCCCTGCTCGGCGGCGACGTGCTGCGCCGCACGGCGCTCGTCGGTCACGTCGCGCATGACGCCGACGAACCCCGTCGGGAGCCCGTCCCAGCCGCTGATCGCGCGCACCTGGACCTCGCCCCAGCGCTCGGCGCCCGCGGCCGTCAGGTAGCGGTGCGAGTGGCGCAGCGCGACGCGCTCGCCGCCCATCATCGGCGCGAACGCGCGCGCGTGCTCGGCCCGGTCGTCCGGGTGCACGAAGTCCCACACCGGGCGGTCCAGGCACGCGTCGACGTCGAAGCCGGTCGCGGCCGTCCACGCCTCGGTCAGGTGCGTCCAGCGCCCGGACGCGTCGGTCTCGAACACGCAGTCGGACACGCTCTCGACCACGCGCCGGTGGCGCTCCTCGCTGCGGCGCAGCCGGCCCTCGGCGTCACGGAAGTCGGTCAGGTCGGCGTTGACGATCACCGCGCCGAGGCGCGCGCCGTCGGGACCGGTGACCGGTCCACCGGACGCGAGCAGCGTGCGGCGGCCGGCGTCCGTGTCCACCAGCACCTCGACCGGCTCCACCGGCTCGCCGCGCAGCGCGCGCAGCAGCGGCGTCTCGTGCGGACCGAACGGCCGGCCGTCAAGGTGATGCAGGCCGAAGTGCTCGGCCCATTCCAGCGGGTGCAGGTCGTCGTCGACGGTCGAGCCGTCGAAGGCGTGCAGGCGCCCGTCGGCGTCGGCCACGCGCACGCGGTCGCCGAGCTCGTTGAGCACCGCCTGCAGGAAGATCTGCTGCTTCTCCAGCGACCGGCGCAGCGCGCGCTCGGAGCCGATGTCGCGCATGAGCACCGCCACGTGCGTGATCTCACGACCCTCGGCGAACGGCAGCACGTCCATGCGGAACCACGCGCCCTCGCGCCGCGAGCTCTCGGTCTCGAACGTGCCCGGACGGCCGGCGAGCGCCTTCTCGACCAGCGCGATCAGCGGCTTGCCCCGCTCGGTGTCGAGCGCCTGCGGGAGCACGTTCCCGAGGAACTCGTCGCGCGCCCAGCCCGAGCACTCCAGCGCCTCGCCCTCGAGCTCCACCACGCGCAGGTCGCGGTCGAGGAGCGCGATCGCGACGTGCTGGTCGTGGACGGCGAGCCGGCGCATGCGCCGCTCGGCGGCGAGCGCACGGTCACGCGCACGGGCGGCGCGCCACGCGACCACGCCGGCGCAGAGCGCGGCGAGCACGGCCGCCAGCGTCACGATCACGTTGCGTCCTCGAGCAGCGCCGCGCGCAGGGCGTCCCGCGTGTCGGCGAACACGCGGTCGAGCGCGTCGAGCTGGCCGGGCTCAGCGGCGCGCGCCTGCTCGAGGTCGGCCGCGAGCTTGGCCATGAAACCCGCGCCGATGTTCTGGCAGGAGCCCTTGAGCTTGTGCGCGGTGCGGCGGACGGCGTCGCCGTCACCGGTGACGGCGCTCTCACGCAGCTCGGTGAGCAGCGGCGGCGTGCTCTCCACGAACAGCTCGATCAGCTGGTCGATGATCTCGGGGTAGTCGACGCGGAACACGCGCATGCGGGCCGCGTCGACGAGCGCCTCGAACGGGTCGCCCGCGGGCGCCGCGGCCGGCACCTGCGCGGCCGAGGCGGCGACGCCGCCGAGCATCCGCTCGAGCGTCGCGTCGAGCTCTTCAGGACGCAGCGGCTTGGACAGGTAGTCGTCCATGCCGGCGGCCAGGCAGCGCTCGCGGTCCCCCTTCATCGCGTGTGCCGTCATCGCGACGATCGGCAGGCGGTCGGTGCCGCGCTCGCGGCTGCGGATCGCGGCCGTCGCGGCGTAGCCGTCCATCTCCGGCATCTGGCAGTCCATGAACACCAGCGCGTAGGAGCGCACGGCCAGCATCGACAGCGCCTCGCGCCCGTTGTTGGCGCACTCGACCGTGTAGCCGCGCTTGTCCAGCATCGCCTGCACGACGCGCTGATTGACGACGTTGTCCTCGACGACGAGGATCGTGTCGGCGCCCGCGGACGGCACGGAGGCCGTCGCCGCCGGCGCGACGGCCGACACCTCGCGCGCGGTGCCGAGCGCCTCGGCGATCGCGTCCAGCAGACGCTCGCGGCGCACCGGCTTCTGCAGGTAGCCCGTGACCCCGGCCTCGCGGGCCGCGGCGCGGCGGTCCGTCGTGGACGTGAGCATCACCAGGCGGCTGTCGCGCAGCGACGGCGCCATCTGGATCGCCTGCGCGAGCTCGACCCCGTCCATGCCCGGCATCTGCCCGTCGAGCAGGACGATCTGGAACGGCTCACCCGCGCGTGCGGCCCCGTGCATGACGGCCAGCGCCTCGGCGCCGGAGCCGACGCTGGTGCTCTTGACACCCGGCACGCTCGCCACGTAGGCCTCGAGGATCTCGCGGTTGGTGGCGTTGTCGTCGACGACGAGTACCTTGAGGGTGGGCGGCACCGGGTGCTGGCGGACGGGCGGACGAGGCATGGTCGGCTCGGCGAGCGCGACGGTGAAGGTGAAGGTGGAACCCGCCCCGGGCGTCGAGGTGACGTCGATCCGGCCGCCCATCAGCTCGACGAGCTGGCGGGAGATGGCCAGGCCGAGCCCGGTGCCGCCGTAGCGGCGCGTGGTCGAGGTGTCCGCCTGGGCGAAGGAGTCGAAGAGCTTGCCGACCGCTTTGCGCGAGATGCCGATGCCGGTGTCGGTGACGTCGAAGCGCACGAGCGCGCCCTCCATCCGCACGCGGACCGCGACCTCGCCGGCCTCGGTGAACTTGACCGCGTTGGAGAGCAGGTTCGTGAGCACCTGGCGCACGCGGCCGCGGTCGCCGTTGACCATCGCGGGGACGGCGTCGTCGATCCACGCCATCAGCTCGAGGTCCTTGCCGTGCGCCTGGGGCGCGAGCATCTCGCAGGTGTCCTCGATCGCCTCGCGAAGATCGAAGTCGTGATGGTCGAGCTCGAGCTTGCCGGCCTCGATCTTCGAGAAGTCCAGAATGTCGTTGATGACGTCGAGCAGCGCCTCGCCCGAGTTGGCGGCGGTCTGCGCGTACTCGCGCTGCTGAGCCGCGAGCTCGGTCTGCAGCAGCAGCTCCGTCATCCCGATCACGCCGTTGAGCGGCGTGCGGATCTCGTGGCTCATGTTGGCCAGGAACTCGGACTTCGAGCGGGACGCCTCGACGGCCTCGGCCAGCGCGCGGCGGCGGTCGCTGACGTCGGTGCCCATCGTGCCGGTGGCGTACACGGAGCCGTCAGCGTCGGTGAGCGGGAACTTGACGAGGTGCACGGCGCGCCCGCCCGGGAGGTCGCGCTCGAACTCGGTCGCCTCGCCGGTGCGCAGGACCTCGAGGTCCGTGACGCGGATCGTCGCGGCCTGCTCCGGGGAGAAGAGCTCGTCGTCGGTGCGGCCGATCACGTCCACGCCGACCTGGCCCATGGTCTGGCGCCACTGCTCGTTGACGAGCAGATAGCGGCCCTCGCGGTCCTTGACCGAGATCGTCGTCGTGGTGTGGCTGAGGATGCCGTGCAGGCGGTCGGACTGCACGCGCAGGTCCTCGTCGCGGGCGGCGAGCGCCTCGGCCATCGCGTTGAACGATCGCGCGAGCTGGCCGATCTCGCCCGAGAAGTTGGTGGCGACGCGCGTGTCGAGCGCACCGTGCTCGAGCTTGCGGGCGGCCTGGCCGACCCGGCGCACGGGCTTGAGGACGCGGCGGTCGAGGACGTAGGCGAGCAGGACGAGCAGCGCGACCGAGAGGCCGGCGCCGCCGGCGCCGAGGCCGAGCATGCGCTCACGCAGCGCCTGCGAGCGGGCGCGGCGCTCGAGCGTCAGGGACTGCTGCTCGCTGCTGAGCGCGGCGAACTCGCCGCGCAGCGCGTCGAGACGCTCCTTGCCCTCGGCGGTCGCGGCGAGCACGCTCGGGCGGCGGGTGCCGGCGACCAGCGGCTCGGTGTACTCCGTGACGTACGCGTTGACGTGCTCGGAGATGGAGACGGCACGCGGGCGCATCCGGTCGTCGCTGAGCGTCGCGAGCTGGTTGAGGCGCATCTCGAGCCGTTCGCGGCCGCGGCGGTAGGGCTCCAGGAACTTCTCGTCGTCGGTCAGCAGGTAGCCGCGAACGCCCGTCTCGAGGTCGACGACCGTGCGCTCGAGCTGCTGCGTCGACTGCGTCATGGCGCTCGTCCGCCGCTGCGCCTTGGAGACGTTGTCCAGCGCGCGCACGGACATGAACATGAGCGCGAACATGCCCGCCACGACGGCTGCGATCAGCGCGAGGGCAAGGAGGATGGGGCCGCGCAGGCTGCGCGGGCGGACGCGGAGGACGGACATCTCATACCATCCATCGGCTAAAAGGCGCCGAAGCCGTAGTCGGCGTGAAGGTCAATGAAAATTCTGATCGTCGATGACGAGCCGGGCACGCGCCTGATGGTCGCGTCGACCATCCGCCGCCTCGGGCACGAGGTGGTCGAGGCCGAGGACGGCAACGACGGCTGGCGGCGTTACGAAGCTGACCGCGCCGAGGTCGTGATCACCGACTGGGCGATGCCCGGTCTGGACGGGACCGAGCTGACGCGGCGCATCCGCTCGCTCGAGGGCGGCGGCTACACGTACATCATGATCCTGAGCGCGCGGGTCGACGCCGAGGCCTCACGCGACGCGGTGCGTGCCGGCGCGGACGACGTGCTGGCCAAGCCGGCCGACCCCGCCGAGCTCGAACGCGGGCTGATCGCGGCCGAGCGGCTGGTGACCATGCACCGGCGCATGACGAGCGACCTGCGCCAGGACCCGGCCACCGGGGCGGGCTCCCGCCAGCGGTTGGATGAGGATCTCGCGGCGGTGTGCGCGCGGGTCACGCGCTACGGACACGCGTACTGCGTGGCCATGATCGGCGTGCGAGGCGCAGACGAGGCGGTCCAGCGCGCCGGCGCGGCGCTCGCTCAGGAGATCCGCTCCGGCGATGCGCTCTACCGCTACGGGCCGGCGCAGTTCGTGGCGCTGCTGCCCGAGCAGGGGCTGGAGACCGCGAACGTCGCCGCGAACCGGCTGCGCGCGGCCGCCGAGCGGGCGGCGGCCGCGGAGGCGACGGTGAGCGTCGGGATCGTCACGACGGGCTCGGAGCCGGAGCCGCGCGCGCTGCTCGCGGCGGCCGAGGAGGCGCTCGCGCGGGCGACCCAGTCGGGCTCGATCGTCGGGCAGGGCGGCGCCGCCGGAGAGGGAATCCGGCTCGTGCTGGCCGACGATGACCCCGTGTCGCGCCTGATGCTGGGCGCGATCCTCAAGCGCGAGCCGGGGTTCGACGTCGTCGGCGAGGCCGAGGACGCCAAGGGCGCGGTGGACCTCGCGCTGCGCCGGCGGCCGGACGTGGTCCTGCTCGACGTCAACATGCCCGGCGGGGGCGGCGCGCGCGCCGCCGTGGAGATTCGCGAAGGGCTCCCCGACGTGAAGATCGTCGCGATCAGCGCCGACGACTCGCAGGGCTCTCAGTACGACATGATGCGCGCGGGCGCCGTCGGTTTCATCACGAAGGGCTCGTCTGACGACGAGATTCTCCGTGTGATTCGAAGCTCGGCCCGGTGGTGACTAGTCTAGTCGCCCGCAGTAAGGGGCGCGAAGTCTCCGGTGATGCGCGCACGACGGCGATCACGGACCTCGCGCTGACCGCCGCCCGTGGAACCGGGCAAGCGGCGTTCCTTCTTGCGGCGGTCGACGATGACCGTCACGTTGGGATCGTCTTCGTAGTAGCCCGCGAGCTTCGGGTACAGCTCGTCGGCAAGTGGCTCGGGTACGACGCAGTAGATCACGGCGCCGATCCTAGCCCGTCGAGGTGCGGAAAGTGATCGGTCATGTGTTGATTTGGAGGTGCAATGCGCCTCGCTCATCGGCCGCAGCGTTCGGCACCTGCTCCTCGGGGATCAGCTCGGACAGCTCGTCGCCCTGCGCGTCGCGCCGGACGCCGCCCGCCTCGTCGGACAGGTCGACCTCGAAGCGGTACCACGAGAGCTCCCACATGACGGTGATCGAGACCACCGCGGGACGGTCCGGCCGCGGACGCACGCAGACCGCGGGGGCGCCGAGCGAGCGGGCGACGCCGCCGACGGTGCGCGTGTGGTCGGACGCGTTGAAGACGTCGAGCGCGCGCTGCATCTTGAGCTCGGCGTTGGTCGGGACGGCGCGGATGTGACGCGAGGCCGAGCGCGGTGCCTGGACGGGCTCGGGGCGCGGCGCGGGCTCGCGCTCGCGCTCAC
This sequence comes from Solirubrobacter deserti, assembly GCF_027587175.1. GTDB lineage: Bacteria > Actinomycetota > Thermoleophilia > Solirubrobacterales > Solirubrobacteraceae > Solirubrobacter > Solirubrobacter deserti. The sequence continues at coordinate 5,358 of NZ_JAPCID010000050.1, read as the reverse complement.
GGCGTGGGGCCGGCTCGGGCGGTGCCTCGTAGACGACCGCCGACTCCTCGGCGACCTCCTGGCGCGCGGCGGCGCGGTCGCGCCGTCCGCGGAAGCGCTCGATGAAGCCGCGCCCCTCGTGGCGCGGATGGCGCAGCTCGAGGTCGTCGGCGCCCGACTCGCGAATCCAGCCTTCGTGCTGCGCGCGCGTGATGCAGAGGTCGCAGACCGTCTTGCGCTCACCGCCGGCGAGGTAGTGCTCGGGGTGCTCGCCACGCAGCAGCGTGCGCCCGCAGATGTCGCAGGCGACGTCGAGCTGGTTCGTGCGAATGTCCCTGGTACGCGCCATGCCGGAGGGGTGAGGCTAGCAACGGCGCCCCACCCCTCCGCAACGCTCGAACCACGCCCGCGGACTTCGTCCGCGCACATGGTTCTCACACCGCTCGTGGCCTCGCTAAGCCACTGCTTCGGCTTCCTCGCGCGCCTTGTCGGCGACCTTCTGCGCGAGGTGCGCGGGAATCTCCTCGTAGCGCAAGAACTCGAGCGTGTACTCGCCCTGGCCGCCGGTGATCGCGCGCAGGTCGGGCGCGTAGGAGAGCATCTCGCTCATCGGCACCTCGGCCTTGACCTCGGTCATGCCGCCCACGGCCTCGGTGCCCAGCGGGCGCCCGCGACGGGAGCTCAGATCGCCCATCACGTCACCGACCGACTCGTCCGGAACGGAGCAGGTGGCGAGCATGATCGGCTCCAGCAGCACGGGCGTGCACTGCGACATCGCCTCCTTCATGGCGATGCTGCCGGCCATCTTGAACGCCATCTCCGACGAGTCCACCGTGTGATAGGAGCCGTCGAACAGCGTGACCCGCACGCCCTTGACCGGGTAGCCGGCCACGGCGCCGCTGCGCATCGCCTCGAGCACGCCCTTCTCGACCGCCGGGATGAAGCCCTGTGGGATCACGCCGCCCTTGATCGCGTTGACGAACTCGAAGTCGGCGTCGGGGCACGGTTCGACGGTGATGTGGCAGTCCCCGAACTGGCCGCGGCCGCCCGTCTGCTTCTTGTGGCGCCCGTGCGCCTTGGCGGTGCCGCGGATCGTCTCCTGGTAGGGCACGCGCGGTGGCTTGAGCGTGACCTCGGCGCCGAAGCGCGACTTCATCCGGTCGATGATCACCTCGACGTGGATCTGCGACAGGCCGGCGACGATCTGCTCGCCCGTCTGCTCGTCGCGGTGCAGGTCGATCGTCGGGTCCTCCTCCTGCAGGCGCCGCAGGGCGGTGTAGACCTTGTCCTCGTCGCCCTTGTTCTTGGGCTCCATGGCAAAGGCCATGACCGGCGCGGGCAGCTTGATGCGCGGCATGTGGATCGGCTGGTCGCGCGCGGCGAGCCAGTCGCCCGCGTGCGTCTCCTTGAGCTTGGCCACCGCGCCGATGTCGCCCGGCCCGAACTCGTCCGCGTGGCTGACGTCCTTCCCGCGCGGGACGAGCAGCTGGCCGACACGCTCCTTGTGATGGGTGCGGGTGTTCATCACCTGCGTGTCGTGCGTCATCGTGCCCTGATAGACGCGGAAGAGGTTGATGCGGCCCGCGAACGGGTCGGCGCGCGTCTTGAACACGTAGGCGAACATCTCGCCCTCGGGGTCGGGCTCGAGCTCGAAGCCCTCCTCGACCGTGATCCGCTCGTGCTGGGCGGGGCTCGGGAGGTCGTCCATGATCGCGTCCAGCAGCCGGTTCACGCCCAGCCGCGTGGTCGCCACGCCGCACGTGACCGGGAAGATGTGGCCGGTGTCCGTGCCCTCCTCGAGCGCGTGGACGATCTCGTCGTGGGAGATCTCGTCGCCCTCCAGGTAGCGCTCCATCAGCGCCTCGGAGTTCTCGGCGACCTCGTCCATGAGCTTCTCGCGGTACTCCTGCGCCTGGTCGGCCAGATCATCCGGGATCGGGATCTCCGTGCAGTTGCCCTCCGCGTCGTACCGGTAGGCCTTCATGTCGACGAGGTCGATGAGGCCCGTGAGGTCATGCTCGGCGCCGATCGGGATCTCGGTCGCGACCACGTGCGGACCGAACGCCTCCTTGAGCGAGTCGAGCGTCCGGAAGAAGTCCGCCCGCTCGCGGTCGAGCATGTTCACGTAGACGAGCCGGGCGACGTGCAGTTCCTGCGCGCGCTCCCACAGCCGGCGCGTGGAGACCTCGACGCCCATCACGCCGTTGACCACGAAGATCGCGGACTCGCATACGCGCAGGGCGCCGAGGGCGTCGGCGATGAAGCTGGGCTCGCCGGGGGTGTCGATCAGGTTGACCTTCACGTCGCGCCACTCGAACGAGGCGAGCGACGCGGAGATCGACATGCCACGGGACTTCTCGTCCTCGTCGGCGTCAGAGACCGTGGTGCCGTCAGCCACCGAGCCGAGCCTCGTCGTCGCTCCGGCCTCGAACAACAAGGCTTCGTGCAACGACGTCTTCCCGCTCCCTCGGTGGCCGACTAGGGCCACGTTGCGAATCCTGTCTGCGGCGTGCGGCATGCCTGGCGCTCCTCTCTCCCAGGAAGGTTGAGAGGAACGCTACAGGGTGTTTCGCGCTTGTGACGTTAGTCGCGTAGGTTCTCGGTCTGGAGCCGCGACTTCAGGCGCAGGACGGCCTTCGTGTGCAGCTGCGAGATGCGCGATTCGGTGACGCCGAGAACCTCGCCGATCTCTCGCAGCGTCAGGTTCTCGTAGTAGTAGAGGGCGATGACGAGTTTCTCGCGCTCGGGCAGCGCCGCGATCGCGTCCGCCAGCCGATCCTTGAGCTCGGACTGCGCCAGCAGCGCCTCGGGGTCCGGCGCGTCCGGGTCCTGCAGCGTGTCCAGCAGCGAGACGGAGTCGCCGGAGGAGTCGCTGACGGCCCACAGCTCGTCCAGGGCGACGACGGTCGAGGTCGAGATCTTGACCAGCGACTCCTGGAACTCGTCGTTGGTGATCCCGAGCTCGCGCGCCATCTCCTCGTCGGTGGGAGCGCGGTGCAGCCGGTGCTCGAGCTTGGCGTGGACCTTCTCGATCTCGCGGGCGCGGGCCCGGACGGAGCGCGGCACCCAGTCCAGGGCGCGCAGCTCGTCGATGATCGCGCCCTTGATCCGCGTGATCGCGTACGTCTCGAACTTGATGTCGCGCGAGAGGTCGAAGCGCTCGATCGCGTTGATCAGGCCCAGGAGGCCGTACGAGATCAGGTCGGCTTCTTCGACGTGCGCCGGCAGACCCGAGGACATGCGGCCGGCGACGTACTTGACGAGTGGTGAGTAAGCGACGACGAGCTGCTCACGTGCGCGGTCAGAGCCGTCCGTCTTGTAGACGGTCCATAGCTCCTTCAGCTCGATCGCTTTGACGTTGGTCTCCAGAACGGCCCCTTATTCCCTTAAGCGCGCGGGTGGCTCTTTGCGTACGCCGCCCGCAGCCGCGCTGACTCTACCCGAGTGTAGACCTGGGTCGTCGAGATACTCGCGTGCCCCAGCATCGCCTGGATCGCGCGGAGATCCGCGCCTCCATCCAACAGGTGGGTGGCGAAGGAGTGCCTGAGTGCGTGCGGGTGGACGCCGGTCTGCGTCGCGGCATGCTTTGCCCATACCCGAAGTCGGCGCCGAACATCGCTCGTCGACAGCCTGCGACCGCTTTTGGACAGAAAAAGCGCCGGATCCTGGTCCGCTGAGAGCAGCGCGGGCCGCGCGCGCTCGAGGTAGGCGGTGATGGTGCGCAGCGCGGGCTCCCCCACGGGCACGAAGCGCGTCTTGGCGCCTTTGCCCTCGACGCGTACCTGCTCGTTGTCGAATTCGATCGAAGTCGTGTCGAGATCGACGAGCTCCTCGGCTCTGAGGCCGGAGCTGTAGGCGAGCTCGAAGAGGGCGCGGTCGCGCATCTCGAGCGGCGTGCTGGCCGGGATCTTCTCCAGCAGCCGCTCGATGTCCTCGGGCTTGAGCGTCTTCGGGAGGCTGTGCGGGAGCTTGGGCGCGGGCAGCAGGTCCGCCGGGTTGGCCGTGATCTCGCCGTGCTCGAGCAGGGAGCGGAAGAGACTGCGCGTGGACGCGAGCTTGCGCGCCATCGTGCGGGGGGCCGCGCCCTTCTGGGACAGGCGGGCGGCCCAGCGCCTGAGGGCCTTGTAGTCGACCTCCGTCGGTTCGAGGCCGTTCGCCGTCGCCCAGGCCGCCAGCTCCGCGGCGTCGGTCCCGTAGGCCTTGCGGGTGCGTTCGGCCGCCCCGCGTCTTTGGAGGTCGGCGTCGAAGGTGCGCAGCGCCGCGCGCCAGGGCTCGGAGATGGCCGCCGTACCCTCAGATGGTGTGAGCGCGTTCTTCATCGACACGACAACGGGTCAGATCGCGACCCTGAACCGGCTCGTAGAGACCGGGATCGCGGACGGGAACGACCCACCGCCGCGCCCGTGGCACCCCGTGCGCGGGGACCGGGACGCGAGCACGCTGTGGTACGCGGTGATGCGCAAGCAGACGAAGGGCGTGTTCATCGGCACCCTTGCCATTCGCCATTCCGACCACCATGCCTCCCTGCTCGAAGGCGGATGGTCGGAAGTTGCACCGGAGGAGATCGACGGCGGAGCGGCCGGCGTCGCCGCCGGCCCGTTCTCGCGTTAGCGCTGCTCGCGCTGCGCCGCGTCGATGTTCGGCGCGTCGAGCTTGGCCAAGTTCTCGGGCGTGGCCTCGAGCTGCTCGTAGCGGTCGACGGTGGTCGTGATCGTCAGCGAGCCGGTCGGCTCGCCGTTGACGGGCTTGCCGTCGACGACCTTCGGCTCGTGCATGGTGAGCTTGATGACGCTGCCGAGCGGCATCGCGTTCTCCGGGTCGACGTAGTACGTGGTGTCGCCGGGCAGCCGCCGGCCGCCGGTCCCCTCGGGCACGCGGTACGCCCGGGCGGCCTTGCCGTTGAACGTCGTCATCCCCAGCTCCTGCGCGCCGCGGATCGCCTCGCGGAAGCGGTCCACCAGGGTCGTGACGCCGACCTTGAAGCCGTGTTCGAGCTCCTCCTGGTTCCAGCCCGGGTCGGTCTTGCGGGTCACCTGCAGCTCCTGGCCCCGCTGGTCGCTGTTGATCAGCGTCCGGAACGTGCCGCCGTTCTGGTCGTGCTCGTAGACCCACTCGCCGCGCGGCTGCCGCGTCTCCATGAAGTTGTGCATCCGGTCGCGGTACTGCCACTGGCGCAGCTTGTCGTAGCTCTCCAGCCGCGGGTTGTCGCCGGTCTGGACGGTGGTCGTCTCCGTGTAGGTGATGAAGTCCGGCTTGGGCGCCGTGGCGGCGAAGGCGCGCTCGGCAAGGCTCGCGACGGGCGCGGGCGCGTGGTCGGCGCCGGGCAGCGCGGCGATCGCGACGACGGCGGCCGCGGCGAGGCCGGCGGCGGCGACCGCG
>NZ_JAPCID010000049.1 GCF_027587175.1 Solirubrobacter deserti | reverse complement strand
CGGCGGCCGCGCCGGTCGAGGCGGCCGCCCCGCCGGTCGAGACGCCCGCCCCCGCCGAGCCGACTCCGGCCGCGGTCCAGGCCGAGCAGCCCGCGGTGGCCGAGCCGGCCGCCGATCCGGCCGCGACGCCGGCCTGGTAGGCGGTCTCACATAGCTTGTGCGACGGGCGCCCCTTGGGCGCCCGTCGTCGTTGTGGAGGGCAGTCCACGTGCCGCGGCGGCCGTGACCGGGTTCGAAGGCTCACCGAGGGGGGAAGGGAGCGGCGTTTCCGCCTCGCGCCCGCGCTCAGCGCCCTCCGAGCCCCGCGTGGCGCGAACATCGCCGTGCTGCGTACCGTCAAGTTACGGGCTACGGAGACCACGTGGGCGGAAGTGGTCGTTTCGTCCTGCTCCGGGCCCGAAGCGATCACGCTCGGGCTCAACCGCGCTCTGAACAAACGGGGTGACGAACAAACGTTGCGCTAGGCGCAACCTATGTACGTCACCCCCCGCCGGCCCGTGTTCGCTCGATGAGCCGTTCGCCGTTCGTTTCGAAAACGCTGCGGCGCCCGCGGACGACCTACGAGTCCAGACTCTCGCGTGTCTCCGCCAACAAATGGCGCCGCCACACGCCGTCGTCCGAGGCATCCCGCCCGGCGAGCAGCTCGCGCGCAGGCTCAGCCGCACGCGCATCCCCCCGCAGCGCGAGCCCGTGCACGGCTTCCATCCGCGTGTCCTCGTCCGGATCGTCCAGCCGCGCGGCCAGCGCGTCCCGCAACTCATCCCCGTCCGATGGGGCCAGCGTCCCGAGCGCGAACGTCGCCCAGTCGCGCACCTTCGCGTCCTCGTCCGCGGACAGCTCGATCAGCGCGGCCAGGGTGTCCTCCCCCGGTCGCCCGCCGAGCGCGAACGCCACGGCCTCGCGGACAGAGACGTCCGCGTGGCCGCGCTGCGCGAGCAGCCAGTCGTGCCCGGCCGGCGCGCCCATGTGGCCGAAGGCGCAGATGATCGCCGCGAGCACCGTCGGGTCCTGCTCGCGCTCGGCCATGCTGCGCAGCGCGGCCTCCTGCTCGGCCGGAAGCGCGGGCGTGGTCGTGCCGAGCTGGCCGACCACGTAGGCGGCGAGCTCGCGCAGCTCGGGCTTGTCGGAGCGGGCGAGCGGCTCGAGCGCGGCGAGCGTCTCCGCGTCCCCACGCGCGGCGAGCGCGCACACGTGCGGCTGCCACTCGTCGTCGGGGTCGCGCCATTCGCGCTGGGCGGTCTCGAGGATCTCGTCCAGGCCGCGGTCGGGCAGCGCGGGGTCGAAGCGGAAGTTCGTGAGCATGGCGTCGCGCTGGCCGCGCAGCCAGTCGGCGGCGGGCATGACCTTGCCGCCGGGCGGCCTGACCTCGAGGATCTCGAGCGCGCCGCCGTGGCAGTCGAGCAGCAGGCGCAGGCCGTCGGTGCGGACGAGGCCGCCGGCGGGCGCCCGGGTCGGCCCGTCGACGCGCGCCGCGGTCACGCCCAGGAACGTGCCGTCGGGCAGCGGCAGGCGGGACCCGATGTGCGGGCGCAGCGCGCGGATCGTGCGCTCGACTTCCTCCGGCGTCTGCGTCGGGTCCAGCGCGCGCTCGCGCGCGCCGATCTTGTTCGCGTAGGTGACGCCGGACTCGTCCTGCTCGACCGGCTGGGGACGCTCGTCGAGGACCTGCACCAGCAGGCGCGCGCCGAGCTCCTCCAGGCGCGGGACGAGCGTGCCGTAGTCGTCGTCCTCCCGGATCGGCTCGCGCCCCAACGCGTAGACGGGCCCCGAGTCCCAGCCGGCGGTGACGCGCATGATCGCCACGCCGGTCTCGGCGTCGCCGGCCATGATCGAGCGCTCGATCGGCGCCGCCCCGCGCCAGCGCGGCAGCAGCGACGGGTGCACGTTGATCATCTCGTAGTCGCTGAGCAGCGGCTCTTTGATCAGCACGCCGTAGGCGCAGGTGGTGAGCACCTCGGGCTGGACTTCCGCGATCGCCTGCAGCGTCTCCGGCGCGTGCAGGTCGGCGGGCTGGATGAACGGGATGCCGAGCTCGGCCGCGAGCACCGCGACCGGCGGCGGGGCGAGCTTCTGGCCGCGCCCCTGCTTGGCGTCCGGGCGTGTGACGACCAGCTGCGGGCGATGGTCGCTCGCAGCCAGCGCGCGCAGCACGACGGCCGCGAACTCGGAGGTGCCGAGGTAGACGTTTCTCAAGCTGTCTGAGGCTCGAGCTGCTCGCGGAGCGTCTTCATCGCCTGCTTGCGCTGGTCGCGCGAGGCGCGGTCCAGGATGAGGACGCCGTCCAGGTGGTCCATCTCGTGCTGGATGACCCGCGCCTCCAGGCCCGAGGCCTCGATGAGGATCGGCTTGCCGTACTCGTCGAGCGCGGAGACGCGGACGTGCACGGGGCGCTCGACCTCTACGGCGACGCCGGGCAGCGACAGACAGCCCTCCTCGGAGGTCTCCTTGTCCTTGCTCGCCCACTCCAGCACCGGGTTGACGAGCGCGGCGATCGAGCCCTCGAGCTCGGTCCGGTAGACCAGCAGGCGGTGCATCTTGCCGACCTGCGTGGCGGCGAGCCCGATGCCGTAGGCGTCGTGCATCAGGCGGCCCATGCGACGGACCTCCTCGCGCAGCGCCTCGTCGAAGTGGTTGATCTCCAGCGCGCGTGAGCGGAGCACCGGGTCGCCGTACTTGCGGACGAGCTTGAGCGCGGCCTCGCGGCGGGCGCGCGTCTCGGGATCGAGCCGTTCGCTCGGCTCGACGACTTGTCCGTGCGCTTCCTCGGCCACCCGTCGATCTTAGACCGGGTCGACGTCCACCGAGAAGTTGACCTCTTTGAAGGCCTTGGCCCGCGCGGCGTCCTCGACGGCGTGGCCGGTCGCGTGGATGGCGGCCGCGCGCTCGTGGGTCTTGAGCACGAGCTGGAAGCGCTCGCGGTCACGCAGCCGGAACAGCGGGGCCGGGCCGAGCAGCTGCGTCTCGGGGACCGTGATGTGCTCGGCGATGGCGGCCGCGGCGGAGCGGGCGGCGTCGGGGTCGGCCGCGCTCGTCACGACCCGGATGATGTCCGCGAACGGCGGGTACTCGTGCGCCTTGCGGCGGGCGAGCTCCTCGCGCAGGAAGCCGTCGCTGTCGTGGTTGGCGGCGGCGACGATCGACGGCGCGTCGGGCGAGCGCGTCTGCACGAGTACGCGGCCACCCTTCGGGCCGCGGCCGGCGCGCCCCGCGAGCTGCGCGATCAGCGCGAACGTGCGCTCCTCCGCGCGGAAGTCGGGGAAGCGCAGCGTGGAATCGGCGTCGAGGACGACGCCGAGCGTGACGTCCGGGAAGTCGTGGCCCTTGGCGACCATCTGCGTGCCCAGCAGCAGCCCGGAGGACGACGCGTGGAAGCGGGCGAGCAGCTCGGGGACCGCGTCCTTGGTGCTCGTGGTGTCGGCGTCCAGGCGGAAGATCGGCACGTCGAGCATCTGGCGCAGTTCGTGCTCGACCCGCTCGGTGCCGGCGCCATGGCGGGCGACCGCGAGGCTGCCGCAGTTGTCGCAGCGCTTCGGGACCGGCTCCTTGTGGCCGCAGTGATGGCAGGCGATCTCGTGCTGCGCGCGGTGCAGGACGAGCGCGACGTCGCAGCGCGGGCACTCCCACGCCTTCCCGCACGTCTTGCACGAGAGGAAGTTCGACCAGCCGCGGCGGTTGAGCAGCACGATCGACTTCCGCGTGGCGAGGATGGCGCGGCGCGTCTCGGGGTGGAGCGAGTGCTGGGACTCGCGCATGTCGAGGATGCGCACGGGTGGGAGGCCGTCCGCGCGGCGGGGGGTGAGCGCAGGGCGCGGCGGTGCGACGCCGGGCGGCGCCGGGTCCTCGGCGAACACGAGCGGCTTCTTGCCGGCGGCCTCCACGCGCGCGGGGAGCCGCAGCCGGTGCATGGTGTGGACGGTCTCGGGCCGCGGTGTCGCGCTCCCCGCCACGAGCCGCGCGCCGGACTGGTAGGCGCGGAAAGCGGCGACGTGGCGGGCGTCGTAGCGCGGGTCGCCGTCCTGCTTGTAGGACGCGTCGTGCTCCTCGTCGACCACGATCAGGCCGAGATTGTCCACGGGCGCGAAGACGGCGGAGCGCGGGCCCACCGCGATCCGCGCCTCGTTGGTGCGCAGACGGCGCCACTCGTCGTAGCGCTCGCCCTCCGACAGGGCCGAGTGCAGCAGCGCGACCGTGTCCCCGAAGCGGGCCTGGAAGCGCGCGACGGTCTGCGGCGTGAGCGCGATCTCCGGCACGAGCACGATCACGCCTTCGCCGCGCTCCAGGCACGCCTGCGCCGCGCGCAGGTAGACCTCGGTCTTGCCCGAGCCGGTCACGCCGTGCAGCAGGTGCGAGCCGCCTTCGTCGATCGCCTTGAGCGCTTCCACCTGGGGCTGCGTGAGCTCGTGCGCGCGGTCCTCGGTGGCGTTCGTGCGCGGGACGCGACGCTCCGTGCGCTCGCTGATGGTCACCAGGCCGCGCGCCTCGAGCCGGCGCAGCGCGGCGAGGTCCTTGCCGGCCGGGCCGGGGAGCCGCTCCATCAGCTCCTGCTGCTTGGCGGTGAGCTTGCCGGTCTCACCCGTGGGCTCCGCAAAGAGGTACGTCTTGGCCTTGCCGGGCGGCGGCGTGACGATCTGCAGCGCCCGCGCGGGCGTGGAGCAGTACTCCTCGGCGATCCACAGCGCGGTGTCGACGAGGTCGCGCGGGACGCTGTCGTCGCGCACGTCCGTGGGCACGACGAGCTTCTCCTCAGGCACGTCCGTGCTGTCGGTCAGCGCGACCACCACGCCGTCGAGCTGCTGGTGCCCGAACGGGATCCGCACGATCGAGCCGACGTCCAGCGCGAGCCCGTCGGCCTTGTAGTCGAACGGGCCCGACAGGCGGCGCGTGGTGGTGAGCGGCTCGACCCGGGCGATCATCGGCGAGCCCTAGCGTGGCACGGTCGCCGGACCGTAGGATCGCGCCATGGTGATCGGCCGCGCCGAAGAGCTGGCCCGCATCGACCGGCTGCTCGCCAACGCGCGCCTCGGCACCAGCGAGGCGTTGACGATCACCGGCGAAGCGGGCATCGGCAAGACCGCGCTGCTCGAGTACGCGCTGTCGAGCGCGTCCGGGATGACCGTCCTGCGCGCGACCGGCGTCGAGTCCGAGTCCGAGATCCCGTTCGCCGGCCTGCTTTCGCTGCTGCGGCCCGTGCTCGACCGCGTGGACACCCTGCCGGCGCCCCAGGCCGCCGCGTTGCGCGCGGCGCTCGGGCTCGCCGAGGGCGCGGCCGGAGACCGCTTCCTGATCGGCGCCGCGACCCTGACGCTCCTGACCGCGTGCGCGGAGCAGGCGCCGGTGCTCGTCGTGATCGACGACGCCCAGTGGCTCGACGCGTCCTCCCTGGCCGCGATCCTGTTCGCGGCCCGCCGCCTGCTCGCCGACGCGCTCGCGATCCTGGTCGCGAGCCGCGTCCGCCTCGACCTGCCCGAGCTGTCGCTGTCCGGCCTGGACCGCGCGACCGCCGCCGCGCTGCTCGAGCGCCACGCGGGCCGCCCGCTGCCCCCGGGCGCCGCCGACCGCGCCTTCGAGGCGACCCTCGGCAACCCACTCGCGCTGGTCGAGCTGGCCGCGTCCGCCGCCGGGCTTGCGCTGGAACCGGCCGTGCCCGTGCGCACGAGCGTCGAGGAGACCTTCGCCGCGCGCGTGCGGGGCTTGCCGGAGCCGGCCCGGCGCCTGCTCGCGCTGGCGGCCGCCGACGAGGAGGGAGATCTGGGCGTGATCGCGGCCGCCGCAAGAGATATGGCGGCGCCAGGCGTGAGCGGCGCGGCCGGCGGCAGCGGCCCGACCGGCACGAGCGGCACGAACGGCCCGACCGGCCCGACCGGCACGAGCGGCCCAGCCGGCACGAGCGGCGCGGCCGGCGGCGCCGCCGCGGTCCTCGCGCCGCTCGCCGCCGCCGAGCGGGCCGGCCTCATCACCCTCGCGCTCGATCGCGTCCGCTTCTGCCATCCCCTTGCGCGCTCGGCGGCGTACCGGTGCGCCGCGCCGGACGAGCGGCGAACCGCGCACGCCGCCCTCGCGCGGGTGGAGCCGGACCCGGACCGGCGGGCGTGGCATCGAGCGGCGGCGGCGCTCGGGCCGGACGACGGGGTGGCGGAGGAACTCGAGCGGGCCGGGCTGCGCGCCCGAGGCCGGGGCGCGTACACGGCCGCGGCGAGCTCGCTCGAGCGGGCCGCGCGGCTCACGGCCGACCAGCCCCGCCGGGCGCAGCGGCTCTTCCACGCGGCGGAGGCCGCGTGGCTCGCCGGGCACGCCGAGCGCGCCGACGAGCGTCTGGCCGAGGCGCGGGAGCTGTGCACCGACCCGCCGCTGCGAGTCGAGATCGACCATCTGCGCGGCCACGCGGCCCTGCACGGCGGGCACGTGCAGCTGGCCCACAACGTGCTCGTCGCGGCCGCGCGCGAGGCGCCGCCCGAGCGCGCGGCCGAGATGCTCGCGCAGGCCACCGACGCCGCGATCTGCGCCGCCGATCCCGCGCGCATGCTCGCGACCGCCCGCGCGGCGTGGGCGGCGCTCACGCCCGCGGCGCCCGTCCGCACGCGGGTCCGGGCGACGCTCGCGCTCGGCATGGCGCTCATCTACAACGGCGACGACGCGGGCGTCCCGCTGCTGCGGGAGGCGACCGCGCTGCTGGACGACTCCTCGGACCCGGCGCTGCTCGCGGCGGCCGCGACCGGCGCGCTGTGGCTCAGAGAAGCCGAGCGCGGGCGGGAGCTCATCCAGCGCGCGACTGAGACCGCCCGCCGCCAGGGCGCGGTCGGCGAGCTGCCGCTTCCGCTGTGGCTCGCCGCGCGGGACGCGGCCACGTCGGACCGCCCGCACGTCGCGGTCGCGCTCTATGAGGAGGCGATCCGGCTCGCGCGCGAGACCGGCCAGGCCACGAACCTGTGCGCGGCGCTCGCCGGCCTCGCGTGCGTCGAGGCCCGCCAGGGGCGCGAGACCCCGCACGCCGCCGAGGCCCTGCAGCTCGCCCGGCAGCGCGGGCTCGCGTTCTTCGAGCTGTGGGCGCTGGACGCGCACGCGGAGCTCGAGCTCGGCCGCGGCAACCTCGACGCCGCGATCACCCACCTCACCGCCAAGCAGCACCTGCTCGACGACCGCGGCATCGCCGACCCCGACGTCTCACCCGCGCCCGAGCTCGCCGGGCTCGTGCCGGAGACGCCGCTGGACGCGTTCGCCGCCGCGGCGCAGGCCAAGGGCCAGCCCTGGTCGCTCGCCCGCCTCGCCCGCGCGCGCGGCGACTACGACGCCGCGCTTGCCCTGCACGCCCACACGCCGGATCGCTTCGAGACCGCCCGCACCCTGCTCGCCCAGGGTGAGGCGCTGCGGCGCGCCAAGCGGCGCAGCCAGGCTCGCGAGCCGCTCCGCGCCGCGATCGCCGCCTTCGACGCGCTCGGCGCGGTCCCCTGGGCGGAGCGCGCCCGCCGGGAGCTGCAGGCCAGCGGCGAGACCGCCCGCCGTCGGACCCCGCTCACGCTCGACGCGCTCACCCCGCGCGAGCTGCAGGTCGCGCTGATCCTCGCCGAGGGCCACACGATCCGCGAGGCCGCGGGCAAGCTGTTCCTCTCGCCCAAGACCGTCGACCACCACCTGCAGAGCGTCTACCGCAAGCTCGCGATCGACTCGCGCACCGCGCTGGCGCGGGTCCTGACCCAGGACCAGGACCCCCTCCCGATGCGAGCGCCGCAACCGCAGATCTAGCGTCGCGCCATGACGACACAGACAATCGACGAGGCCAAGCTCCAGGACTTCGTCATGACCGCGGTGGGTGAGCTCGGCGCGACGCTCAACGCCGCCCTTGTGGTGATCGGCGACCGGCTCGGCCTCTACAAGGCGATGGCCGGCGCCGGCGCGCTCACGCCGCGCGAGCTCGCGGACAAGACCCAGACGAGCGAGCGCTACGTGCGCGAGTGGCTCAACGCGCAGGCCGCGGGCGGCTACGTCGCCTACGAGGACGGCCGCTACGCGCTCCCCGCCGAGCACGCGATGGCGCTCGCCGAGGAGGACAGCCCCGTCTTCCTCCCGGGCGCGTTCCAGCTGATGACCGCCGCGGTGCGGGACGAGCCGAAGATCGCCGAGGCGTTCAAGAGCGGCGCCGGCGTCGGCTGGCACCAGCACGGCCACGACCTGTTCGAGGGCTGCGAACGCTTTTTCCGCCCCGGCTATCAGCACAACCTCACGCAGACCTGGATTCCCGCGCTCGAGGGCGTCGAGGACAAGCTGCGCGCCGGCGCGCGCGTCGCCGATGTCGGCTGCGGCCACGGCGCCAGCACCCTGATCATGGCCGACGCCTACCCCGCCTCCGACGTGCGCGGCTTCGACTACCACGACGCGTCGATCGCGGCGGCCAACGCGAAGGCCAGCGCCGCCAGCTTCCAGGTCGCCAGCGCGCAGGACTTCCCCGGCCACGACTACGACCTCGTGACCACGTTCGACTGCCTGCACGACATGGGCGACCCGGTCCGCGCCGCGCACCACATCCGCCAGGCGCTCGCCGCGGACGGCACGTGGCTGCTGGTGGAGCCGTTCGCCGGCGACACGGTCGAGGAGAACCTGAACCCGGTCGGCCGCGTCTACTACGCCGTGTCCACGCTCGTGTGCACGCCCGCGTCGCTCAGCCAGGACGTCGGGCTCGCGCTCGGCGCGCAGGCCGGCGAGGCGCGGCTGCGCGACGTCGTCACCGCCGCCGGCTTCACGCGCTTCCGGCGCGTGGCCGAGACGCCGTTCAACCTCGTGTTCGAGGTCCGCCGGTGAGCCGCGCCCGCCACCCGAACCACGAGGGCTACGTCACCCGCAACGGCGTGCGGCTGTTCTACGAGGTCTCCGGGAGCGGGCGCGACACGATCCTGCTGCTGCCGACGTGGTCGATCATCCACTCGCGCCTGTGGAAGGCCCAGATCGCGTACCTGGCGCGGCATTTCCGCGTGATCACGTTCGACGGACGCGGGAACGGGAAGTCGGACCGCCCGCCCGGCGTCGAGGCGTACGCGGAGGCCGAGTTCGCGGCCGACGCGCTCGCTGTCCTGGACGCGACCGAGACCCGCGAGGCCTTCCTCGCGGGTCTGTCGTGCGGCGCGCTGTGGGCGACGCTGCTGGCCGCGAACCACCCGGAGCGCGTACGCGGCGTGGCCTACATCGGCCCTTCGACCTCGCTCGCGCCCAATCACCCGGAGCGGGCGATCTGCGCCCGCTTCGAGGAGGACCTGACCGGCTCCACCGACCCGTGGGCGAAGTACAACCGCCACTACTGGCGCAAGGACTACCGCGGGTTCCTGGAGTTCTTCTTCGGCGAGATGTTCACCGAGCCGCACTCGACCAAGCAGATCGAGGACTGCATCGAGTGGGCGCTGGAGACCGACCCGGAGACGCTCGCGAACACCATGTCGGCGCTCTCCCTGTGCCGGCTGGAGTCGTTCGAGGACACGGTCTCACGGATCCAGTGTCCGGTCCTGGTCATCCACGGCGACGACGACCGCATCCGGCCGCACGCGCAGGGCGCCGCGCTGGCGGAGGCCACCGGCGGACGGCTGGTGACGATGGAGGGAGTCGGCCACGGGCCGCAGGCGCGCAAGCCCGTGGAGGTCAACCGGCTCCTATACGAGTTCGCGGGCGGCCAGCCGCCGCGGCGCGTCCGCTCCAAGCGCCCCCGCGCGCTGTTCGTCTCCTCCCCCATCGGCCTCGGCCACGCGCGCCGCGACGTCGCGATCGCGCAGGATCTGCGCCGCCTGCACCCCGACCTCGACATCGACTGGCTCGCGCAGAATCCCGTCACGCGCGTGCTCGAGGCCGAGGGTGAGCGCATCCACCCGGCGAGCGCGCACCTGGCCAACGAGTCCGCGCACTTCGAGTCCGAGTCGGCCGAGCACGACCTGCACTGCTTCCAGGCCTGGCGCCGGATGGACGAGATCCTGATCGCGAACTTCATGGTCTTCCACGACGTCGTGGAGGCGCAGGACTACGACCTCTGGATCGGCGACGAGGCGTGGGAGCTCGACTACTTCCTGCACGAGAATCCCTCCCTCAAGCGCGCGCCCTACGTGTGGCTGACGGACTTCGTCGGCTGGCTGCCGGTGGACGGGGAGGCCGCGCTGACCGCCGACTACAACGCCGAGATGATCGAGCACATCGACCGCCATCCCGGGCTGCGCGACCGCGCGCTGTTCGTCGGCGAACCCGACGACGTGGTCCCCGACGCGTTCGGCGCCGACCTGCCGCTGATCCGCGACTGGACCGAGCGACACTTCGACTTCCCCGGCTACGTGACCGGCTTCGCGCCGGTGCCGGACCGCGAGCGGCTCCGCAGCGCGCTCGGGTACGGTCCCGAGCCGGTCTGCCTGGTCACGGTCGGCGGCTCGGGGGTCGGCGGCGCGCTGCTGCGGAGCGTGATCGCCGCGTACCCGCTGGCCCGGGAGCGCGTGCCGGGGCTGCGAATGATCGTCGTGGCCGGCCCGCGGATCGACCCGGCGACGCTGCCCCCGCATCCCGGGCTGGAGATCCGCGCGTACGTCCGCGACCTCTACCAGCACCTGGCGGCGTGCGACCTGGCCGTCGTCCAGGGCGGGCTGACGACCGCGATGGAGCTGACCGCCAACCAGCGCCCCTTCCTCGCGTTCCCGCTGCGCCACCACTTCGAGCAGAACTTCCACGTGCGCCACCGGCTCGAGCGCTACGGCGCGGGCCGCTTCATGGACTTCGAGACCGACGGGCCGGAGCAGATCGCGGACGCCATCGCGCAGGAGATCGGCCGCCAGCCGGAATACCTCGCGGTGGACACCTACGGCGCGACCCGCGCGGCAGCGCTGATATCCGACCTGCTCTGACGGTGGCGACGCTCGCCTTGCGGCTCACGTCGCTCGGGGAATCGCCCAGAGGGCGATTCCCCCGGGCGCGCCGATAGGCTCGGCGGGTGCCGTCCGCGTCCACGCTCGCCCTGTTCGCTCTCGCCGCGCTCGCGCTGATCGCGATCCCGGGGCCGAACATGGTCTACATCGCCACGCGCTCGATGGCGGAGGGCCGCTCGGCCGGGATCGCATCGGCGCTCGGGCTGTTGACGGGCACGGCGATCAACGTGGTCGCTGCCGCGGTGGGACTGAGCGCGCTGATCGCGTCCTCGGACACCGCCTACGACGTGATCCGCTACGCGGGCGCGGCCTACCTCGTCTTCCTCGGCGTGAAGGCGCTGCTCAGCCGCGGCGGCGACGCTGCCGCGCAGACCCCGCGCGGCAGCGCGTACCGACAGGCGATCGTCGTGCAGCTGCTGAATCCGAAGGTGACGCTGTTCTTCCTCGCCTTCCTGCCGCAGTTCGTCGATCCTGGCCGCGGCCCGGTCGCGACGCAGATCCTGGTGCTCGGCGCCGTGCTGGGCGCGCTCGGGTTCGCACTCGACTGCGCCTACGCCTTCGCCGCCTCCACCGCCGCCCAGCGGCTGAAGGGCTTTCGCCACGGGCACCGCGTCACCGGCGCGGTGTACATCGCGCTCGGTGCCGCCGCAGTGTTGACGGGCGGCCGGCGCTGATCCTCGAGGGCGACAACCTCACTCACCTGCGCGAGCTGCCTGACGCGATGGCGCAGATGGTGTACGCGGATCCACCGTTCAACACCGGGCGCACGCAGACCCGCCGTTCACTGGTGATGACCCCCGCCGACGACGGTGACCGCGTCGGCTTCGGTGGCCGTCGCTACACCACCAAGCTCTTGGCGGAATCGTCATACAAGGATCACTTCGACGACTACCTGGGCTTCCTCGCCCCGCGGCTGGAGGAGCTGTGGCGGGTGCTCGACCCGACCGGCACCCTCTACCTGCACGTCGACTACCGCGAGGCTCATTACGTCAAGCTTTTCCTTGACGAGCTGTTCGGTCGCGAGAACTTCCTCAACGAGCTGATCTGGGCCTACGACTACGGCGCCAAGCCGAAGGGCCGCTGGCCGCAGAAGCACGACACGATCCTCGTGTACGTGAAGGATCCGCGCGAGTACTACTTCGACAGTGAGAGCGTGGACCGTGAGCCGTACATGGCGCCCGGGCTGGTGACGCCCGAGAAGGCCGCCAAGGGCAAGCGGCCCACGTCCGTCATCTGGCACACCATCGTCTCCCCCACGGGCCGTGAGAAGACGGGTTACCCGACACAGAAGCCGGAGGGGTTGCTGCGCCGCTTCGTGCAGGCGAGCTCCCGGCCCGGGGACCTGTGCCTGGACCCGTTCGCGGGCTCCGGGACGCTCGGAGCGGTCGCGGCCAAGCTCGGCCGTCGTTATCTGCTGATCGACGAGAGCCCTGAGGCGATCCGGGTCATGCGGGAACGGCTCGAGGCCTGAGCCCGTCCCATCGCAGGGGCGCGACGCACATCACGCGCCGCTCGCCCTCCCACGCGTGGTAGACGATCGAGTCGTCGACGACGCAGTTGTGCCCGCGGCCGTCGCGGAGCACCACCGGTCCGACCTCGGGTTCGGTGAACGGCCCGAGCGGGTGGTCGGCGATCGCGTACGAGACGCCGTAGGTGTCGCGTTCCCATGAACCACCGGAGTAGAACAGCACGTAGCGCCCGTCCCGCCGGACCACGAACGGGCCTTCCAGTGTGTGCCAGTCATAGACGGCGCCGTACATCTCACGGTCGCGTAGGAAGATCTGCCAGTCGTCGGAAGCGCGCAGGAGCACGCGCGGCTCGCCGGCCACCTCGGTCATCGTCACCAGGCGGTCGACGGCGACGGTCGTGCCGACGCGCTCGCCCTCGAGCACGTCACACGCGTAGTACAGGTACCACTGACCGTCAGCGTCACGGAACGGGCTCGCGTCGATCGCGAAGCGCTCGCCGGGAGTCAGCACCACACCCGCATCACGGAACGGGCCCCAGGGTGACTCGCACACCGCCACCCGCACACGGTGTCCCTGGTCTCCGACGCCGGGCGAGTAGTACAGGTAGTAGGCACCGTCGTGGAACGCGACCTCGGGCGCCCAGTAGTCGGTGAAGCCGTCGAGCGGCTCCAGCGCTCCACCCACCCGTTCCCAGTGCACGAGGTCCGCGGACCGCAGGATCTCGAACGCGCGGCCGTCGACCATCGACCCCGTGCCGTACGCGGCGTAGCCACCCTCGGGCAGACGCAACACGAACGGGTCGGCGAAATATCCGTCGTAGACCTTCACCCTTTGAGCCCGCTGCGCGAGACGCCTTCGATGATGTAGCGCTGGGCGACGGCGAACAGGATGAGCACCGGCACGCTGGCGACCAGGCCGCCGGCCATGAGCAGCGCGTAGTTGGTCTGGTTGGCGCCCTGTAGCAACCCGAGACCGGGGCCGAGCGTCAGGTTCTCCGGGTTGAAGAGCACGTACAGCGGCCACAGGAAGTCGTTCCAGTTCGTCAAGACCGACAGCAGGAAGAGCGTCGCGAGCGCCGGGCGCGAGAGCGGGACCACGATCCGCAGGAACACCTGCAGGCGGTTCGCGCCGTCCAGCAGCGCTGCCTCCTCGAGCTCCTTCGGGAGACCGACAAAGAACTGACGCAGGAAGAAGACACCGAACGCGCCGGCCGAGACGGGGAAGATCACCGCCGGAAGGGAGTCCAGCCAGCCGAGTGCTTCCACGATCTCATAGTTAGGTGCCAGGAAGATGATGGGCGGCACGAACAGCGTCGCCACGATCAACCCGAACACGAGGCGCTTGCCCGGAAACTCCATGCGCGCCAACGCGTACGCGGCGGGGGCGGCCGTGAGCACGACCACCAGGCCGGTGCCGAGCGCGGCGACGAGTGAGTTCACGAACCAGCGCGGCACCGGCGTCTGCGCGGAGGAGGAGAAGATCGTGTCGAGCGCCTCCGTCGACCACTGCGACGGCAGCAATGTCGGCGGTGAGGCGGCCGACTCCTCCTCGGTCTTGAACGCGGTCACCAACATCCACAAGATCGGCGCGAGGTAGATGACCGACAGCGCGATCAACGCCACCCACACCCATGCGCGCTTCACGCCGCACCCCGCTTGCGGAAGAAGAAGAACACACCCGCGCTGAGCGCCATCAGGAACATGGCGAGCACGTAGCTCATCGCCGCGGCGGAGCCGAGGTTGAAGTCCTGGAAGCCTTCCTCGGCGATGAACATGATCGCCGAGCGGGTCCTCTCCTCGGGCGCGCCCTGTGTCATCAGGTAAGACTGGCCGAACAAGTTCGCCGAGGCGAGGATCGTCACCGTGACCACGAACACGGTCACCGGCCGCAGCGACGGCAGGGTGACGTTCCAGAACTGCTGCCAGCGGCCGGCGCCGTCCACCGCGGCGGCGTCGTAGAGCGAGCGGTCGATGTCCTGCAGGCCGGCGAGGTAGATGACGGCGTTGAAGCCGAGCGTCCACCACACGGTCATGCCGATCAGCGACACCCACGCCCATGGGAGCGCGGTGGTCCACGGCGTCGTCGTCCCGAGCAGGTGGTTGAGCGCGCCGATGTTCGGGTCCAGCACGAAACGGAACACCATGCTGACGACCACCACGCCCAGGACATAGGGCGCGAAGTAGATCGCGCGGAACACGGCACGGCCCTTGAAGCGGCGGTTGAGCAGCAGCGCGACGCCCAGCGGCAGCACCACGAGCAGCGGGACGCTGAAGAGCGTGAAGATGCCCGTGGCGAGCATCGCGTCCCAGAACGGGCCCGCTTTGGCCGAGCCGGGCGTGAACAGGTTCGCGTAGTTCTCCAGCCCGATGAACGGCTTCTCCGGCAGGAACTGGTCCCAGTTGTGCAGGGACATCCACAGGCCGTAGAGGACCGGCGCGGCGACGAAGGCGCTGAAGAGCAGCAGGTACGGCGCGAGGAACAGCCAGGGCGTGGCGCGCTTCATGTGCCGTACTTCTCCCGGTTGAGCGCGAGCAGCTCGTTCGCCCGGCGCGCGCTGTCGTCGAGCGCCTCCCGCACGGGACGCGAGCCGTTGATGGCCTGCGCGACGGCGATGTCCAGCGTCGACTCGCGCACGTCGGACAGCCCGGGCGCCGCGGCCGCGAAGCGCAGATCGGGCACCTGCCGGGCGAGCGCGGACTGCGCCTCGAGCTTGCGGAACGCCTCGCTCTCACGGGCGCTCCGGCGCGCGGGGATCTGCCCCGCCTCGGCCCACGCGGGCGAGCGGGTGACGCCGTCGATCAGCACCTTCACCGCTTCCAGCCGCTGCGGATCCGGCGTGGGCTGGCGCATGACGGTGAAGTTGTGGGAGTTCGACCAGGCGGCCGCCACGCTCCCGATCTTCGGCAGCGGCGCGAGCGTCCACTCCAGGCCCTCGGTCGAGCCGTAGTCGCCGATCGCCCACGCGCCGTTCCAGATGAACGCGTTCTGGCCGTTCTTGAATGCGATCGAGTCCGCGTCCTGGCCGACGTTGCGGGGCGAGTAGCCCTTGGCGATCAGGCTCCGCATCCACTCCAGCGCCTCCACGCCCGCGTCCGAGTTCCACGTCGCACGCGTGGCCTCCGGGTCGGTCAGGTCGCCGCCGAACTGCCACAGCAGCGACATGAACTGGTGCCCGCCGGTGAAGAAGAACGGCGTCACCCAGTGCCCTTGGACGCCCTTGCCCTTGAGCTCTTCGAGCGCGGACTCATATTCGTCGCGCGTCGTGGGCAGGCTCTCGGGATCGAGCCCTGCCTCAGACAGCACCTGCTGGTTGGCATAGAGCCCGATCGGGTGCATGTCGAGCGGCACGCCGTAGCGTCGGCCGTCCACCGCCCCGGCGCGCCAGACCGGCGCGGCGAAGTCGTCCTCCTGCAGATCGAGGTCACGGACGAGGTCGTCGAGCGGCATGATGGTGCGGTGGGCGGCGTTCGTGGGGATCTGGTCGACGTGCATGAGGGCGACGTCCGGCCCTTCGCCGCTCGCCACGGCGGCCGGCAGCTTCGTGTAGAAGTCCTCCCAGCGCGCGGTCACCATCCGCACGCGGATCTCGGGATGTTCCTTCTCCACCGCCTGCACCAGCGCGAGCATCTGCGGCCCGTCGCCGCCGGTGAAGCCGTTCCAGAAGTCGAGCGTCACCTGGGCGCCGTCCGAGCGCGACGATCCGCCACAGCCCGCCAGCACCAGCGCGGCACCGGCCGCGGCCGCCAGGAACTCCCGGCGCGTCTCCCTCATGACGGCTCGTTACCCCGCTCCCGCGGCGGTCAACCGTGAGCGTGCGCGCGTTCGGCCCCGGTCGGGTGAACCTGATCGGCGAGCACACCGACTACAACGACGGGCTCGCGATGCCGTTCGCGATCGAGCGGGGTGTCACCGTGACGGCCGAGCCGGCGCGCATGTTCACCGTCGACGCCCTCGATCTGGGCGAACGGGACGAGTTCGACGCGCCCGAGCGCGCCGAGGGCTGGCGCGCGTTCGCGCGCGGGATGGTGGGCGAGCTGCGCGCCGCGGGATTCGACGTCGCCCCCGCGCACCTGACCATCAGCGGCGACGTCCCGCAGGGCAGCGGCCTGTCCTCCAGCGCGGCGCTCGAGGCGGCGCTGGCGCTCGCGCTGCTCGGCCGCGAGCCCGACGACCTCCTCGAGCTGGCGCAGCTGTGCTCGCGCGTGGAGAACGACTGGGTCGGCGCCGAGACCGGGCTGCTGGACCAGCTCGCCTCACTGTGCTCGCGGGACGGGCACGTGCTGCGGATCGACTTCCGCAGCCTCGACGTGGACCCGCATCCGCTCGACCTCGGCGAGTGGCAGCTCGTGACCGTGGATTCCGGCGCCACGCACACGCACGCCGCCGGTGGCTACAACGAGCGCCGTGCCGAGTGCCGCGCGGCGTGCGAGGCGCTCGGCATCACGAGCCTGCGGGACGCGCGCGACTTCGAGGGTCTCGACGACACGCTCCGCCGCCGCGTCGCGCACGTGGTCAGCGAGAACGAGCGCGTCGAGGCCGCCGCGCTCGCGCTCGACGCGGGCGACCTCGAAGGGCTCGGCCACCTGCTCGACGAGTCGCACGCCTCGCTGCGCGACAACTACGAGGCGTCCGTCCCCGAGGTCGAAGCCACCGTGGAGCGACTCAAGGCCGCCGGAGCCGCCGGCGCCCGGATGGTCGGCGGCGGCTTCGGCGGTTCGGTCCTCGCGCTGCTAGGACCCGGTGTCCCCCGGCCGGCGGGTGCCTTCGCCGTCGCTCCGGGCGCTGCCGCTCGCCTGCTCTGACTCGCGCAACTCGCGCCCGAGGGGGCGCGTGAACGCCCACAGCAGGAACAGCAGCCCCAACACCAGCATCCCGATGCCCGAGTAGAGGTTGATGTTCATCGCGTTGTCGACGTCGCCGACGTCGAGGAGCCCGAGCACGATCAGCAGGACCCCCCAGGCGACGAACAGCCCGCCGATGATCCGGCGCAGGTCGAAGAGGTTGGCGGCGCGCTCGGCCCGGTTCGGTGTATCGGACACGGTCTTCTCCTACCAGAACACGAGCGTCAGGATGGCGGCCCCGGCGAGCACCGAGAACCCGAGCAGCTTCGGCGACTCCCACCAGTGTGGCGGGCGCTTGACGCTCTCGTCGACGTTGGCCATGCCGTACACCAACCCCTGCAGCTGGTCGACCGGCTTGGGCTTGGTCATGAGCGACACGACCACCGTGACGACGGCGTCGACCACGAACGCGGCGCCCGCGCCCCACATCGACTGGTCGAGGTCGGAGCCGAAGCCGATCCAGCCCGCCTTGTAGCCGATGAACAGCCCGGCGGCGGTGACCGTGCCCGCGATCAGGCCCCAGATCGCCGCGGCCGAGGTCATGCGCTTCCAGAACATGCCGATGATGAACGTGGCGAACAGCGGCGCGTTGAAGATCGAGAACAGCGCCTGCAGGTAGTTCATGAGGTTGTCGTAGGTGGAGGCGATCAACGCGGTGAAGATCGACACGAAGATGCCGCCGATCGTCGCGATGCGCCCGAAGCGGATGTACCACTCGTCGGGCATGCCCTTCTTCAGGTACGGCTCCACGAGGTCGGTGGTGACCACGGTGTTGAACGCACTCACGTTGGCCGCCACACCCGCCATGAACGACGCCATCAGGCCGGTCAGTGCGATGCCGAGCATCCCGTTGGGCAGGTACTCGTTCATGAGCAGCGGGATCGCGTTGTTGTACTCCATGTTCGGCTGATCGCTGCCGAGCCCCGGGATGACCACGAGCGCGATCATGCCCGGGACGATCATCACGAACGGCAGGAACAGCTTGGGGATCGCGCCGATCAGAGGCGTGCGCTCGGCCGCGCTGAGGTCCTTCGCGGACAGCGCCCGCTGGACCTCGGCGAAGTTCGTCGTCCAATAGGAGAACGCGAGCACGAAGCCGAGGCCGAACACGAGCCCGATCCACGTCGCGCCGATCGGGTTGGTCACGTCGCCCGGGTTCGTGCCCTCCAGCGCGTGCAGACCCGCCTCGCCGAGCTTGGACTCCCTGACCCTGTCCTGCAGACCGCCCCAGCCGCCGACCTCGAACAAGCCGATCACCGTGATCGGGATCAGCGCGGCGAGGATCACGAAGAACTGCAGCACCTCGTTGTAGATCGCCGACGACAGGCCGCCGAGCGTGATGTACGCGGCGACCACCACCGCGGCCACGATGATGCCGACGATGATCGGCCAGCCCAGCAGCAGCTTCAAGACGAGCGCGAGCGCGAACAGGTTCACGCCGGCGATCAGGATCGTCGCCACCGCGAAGGTGACGCTGTTGAACACATGCGACTGCTTGTCGAAGCGCAACAGCAGGTACTCCGGCACCGAGCGGACCTTCGAGCCGTAGTAGAACGGCATCATCACCAGGCCGAGAAAGACCATGGCCGGGATCGCACCGAGCCAGTAGTAGTTGACCGTCGCGACGCCGTACTGGGCACCGTTGGCGGCCATGCCGAGCACCTCCGTCGCGCCCAGGTTGGCGGAGATGAACGCGAGGCCGGTGATCCAGGCCGGGAGCGACCGCCCGGACAGGAAGTAGTCGAGGCTGGACTTGATGTAGCGCTTGGCCGCGAAGCCGACGCCGAGGACGACGACGAAGTAGCTGGCGACGATCAGGTAGTCGACGAAGTTGGTGTCGAGCCGGACGTCATTCACGAGAAAGGGACCCCCTCATGGGGGTCCCCTTTACCCGTTTAAGCGCGGATTAGCTGCTACGCAACGGAGTCTGCGACCGCGAGGCCGGCGGCCTCACGCAGCGCGGCGGCCTTGTCCGTCTTCTCCCACGTGAAGTCCTCGTCGTTGCGACCGAAATGGCCGTACGCGGCGGTCTTCTGGTAGATCGGACGGTGCAGCTGCAGGTACTCGCGGAAGGCGCCCGGGCGCAGGTCGAAGAACTCGTCGACCAGGGCGGCGATGCGGCCGCGGCCGATCTTCTCCGTGCCGAACGTCTCGACCATCACCGAGACCGGGTGCGCGACGCCGATGGCGTAGGCGACCTGGACCTCGACGCGGTCGGCCAGGCCGGCGGCGACGAGGTTCTTGGCGACGTAGCGCGCGGCGTACGCGGCGCTGCGGTCCACCTTCGACGGGTCCTTGCCCGAGAACGCCCCGCCGCCGTGGCGAGCCATGCCGCCGTAGGTGTCGACGATGATCTTGCGGCCCGTGAGGCCGGCGTCGCCCACCGGGCCGCCGATGACGAAGCGGCCGGTCGGGTTCACGAGGAAGTTCTTGCGCAGCTTCTCGGCGTCGAACTTGTCGGCCGGCAGGATCGGCAGCACGACCTGCTCCCACAGGTCGTTCGTGATCTGCTCGCGCGTCGCCGACTCGGCGTGCTGCGTGGAGATCAGGACCTTCTCGATCGAGACGGGCTTGCCGTCGACGTACTTGACCGAGACCTGGGTCTTGCCGTCGGGGCGCAGGTAGTTCAGCGTGCCGTCCTTGCGGACCGCGGCGAGGCGCTCGGCCAGGCGGTGCGCGAGGGAGATCGGGAGCGGCATGAGCTCCTCGGTCTCGTTGGACGCGTAGCCGAACATCATGCCCTGGTCGCCGGCGCCGGCGATGTCCAGCTCGTCGGTGTCGGACTCGTCGACACGATGCTCGAGCGCCTCGTCGACACCCTGAGCGATGTCCGGCGACTGCTTGTCGATCGCGTTGATGACGGCGCAGGAATCAGCGGAGAAGCCGAGCTCGGCGTCGGTGTAGCCGATGCGGCGGATCGTCTCGCGCGCGATCTCCTGGATGTCGACGTACGTCGAGGTCGAGATCTCGCCGGACACGACGACGAGACCGGTGTTCACGAGCGTCTCGCAGGCCACGCGGCCGGTCGGGTCCTCGCGGAGCACGGCGTCCAGCACGCCGTCGGAGATCTGATCCGCGACCTTGTCGGGGTGGCCTTCGGTCACGCTCTCGGACGTGAACAGGTACTCGTTGTCGCTTTGATGGCTCATTGAACGTGAAAGGCTAGCGGGTTTCAGGTTGTTGGCTATTAGGCCATTCGTTCAGCTTTGGAGCGGTTCTTGCGCTCCACGAAGTCGATGATCACGGGCACTCCGTCGAGCCCGTACCGCTCTCTCAGTCGGTTCTCCACAAAGTAGGCGTAGTCCCGGGTGACACGCTGGCGGGAGTTGACCTGGATGGCGAATCGCGGCGGCGCCTCGCCGACCTGGGCGATGTAGAGCATCTTGAGCCGGTGGCCCTGCTTGGCCGGCGGCTGGCGCGCGGCGATCACGTCGGCCAGGAAGCGGTTGAGCTCCGGCGTGGGGATGCGGTGCTTGGCGCGGTCGGCGATCGCGAGCGCCTCGGTCAGCACGCGCGCGATGTTGCGGCCCGTCTTGGCGGACGCGGTCAGCACCCGCGGCCGCAGGCGCAGCTTCTGGTTCACGCGGGCGCGTTCGGCGTCCAGCTCCTCGGCGCCGACGCCGCCGCCGGGCCCGCGCGCCTCCTGGTCGCCGCCCGTGATGTCCCACTTGTTGAGCACGAGCGCCGTCGCGCAGCCGGCCTTCATCGCCAGCTCGGCGATCCGGAGGTCCTGGGCGGTCACGCCGTCCTGCGCGTCGCACACGACGAGCGCGACGTCGGCGCGCTCGGCCGCGCGCTGGCTGCGCAGGTTCGTGTAGTACTCGACCGACTCGGTCACCTTGGCCTGGCGGCGCATGCCGGCCGTGTCGACGAGGATCACCTTGCGGCCGTCGACCTCGATCGGCGTGTCGATCGCGTCGCGCGTGGTGCCGGCGATGTCGGACACGATCACGCGCTCGCGGCCGAGGAAGGCGTTGACGAGGCTGGACTTGCCGACGTTCGGGCGCCCGATCACCGCGAGGCGGACAAGGTCCTCGTCCTCCTCGGGGAGCTCTTCCTCCTCCGGCAGCAGCTCGACGAGGCGGTCCAGCAGATCGCCCGTGCCCAGGCCCTGTGCGGCGGAGACGGCGAGCGGCTCGCCCAGGCCGAGGCCGTAGAAGTCGTGCGCGAGCGGGAGGTCGTTCGGGCTGTCGATCTTGTTGGCGGCGACGACGATCGGGATCTCGCCGCGGCGCAGGATGTTCGCGATCTCGGCGTCGCCGGGGCGCATGCCGGCGCGCGCGTCGACGACGAACAGCGCGACCTGGGCGTCCGCGAGCGCCTCGCGCGCCTGATCCTGGATCGACACCGCGAGCGGGTCCTCGTCCTGGGTGTCCACGCCGCCGGTGTCGATCAGCGTGAACGTGCGGCCGTTCCAGTCCGTCTGAAGCTCCTTGCGGTCGCGCGTGATGCCGGGGCGCTCGTGGACGACCGCCTCGCGGGACTGCGTGAGCCGGTTCACGAGGGACGACTTGCCCACGTTGGGGTAGCCGACGACGGCGACCTTCATGCCTGGATCTCCTTGGCCTCGATCGCGAGCGTGACCACCTGGTCGATGACTTCGTCGAGCGTGAGGCCGGTCGTGTCGACGGGGGTCGCGTCCTCGGGCGCCTGCAGCGTGGAGCGGCCCGCGCTGGAATCGCGCTCGTCGCGGGTGCGCTGCTTGGCCAGCACGTCCTGCGGGTCCAGGTTCAGCTGCGCGGCGCGGCGGCGCGCGCGCTCCTCCGGGTCGGCGTGGAGGAAGACCTTGACGGCCGCGTCGGGCGCGACGACGGTGCCGATGTCGCGGCCCTCGGCCACCCAGTCGCCGTCGGCGACGATCGCCTGCTGCTTGGCCACGAGCGCCTGGCGCACCTCGGGGTCCGCCGCGACCTTGGAGGCTGCCTCCGACACGCCCGGGGCGCGGATCGCCTCGGTCACGTCCTCGCCGTCGAGTAGGACGCGCTCTCCGACCTCGATCTCGATCCGCCGGGCGACCGTGGCCGCCGGCTCGCTGCTGCGTTGCGTGGCGAGGCCGACGCAGCGGTACATCGCCCCCGTGTCCAGGTAGGTGAAGCCGAGCCGCTGCGCAACTGCGCGCGCGACCGTGGACTTCCCCGCTCCGGCGGGCCCGTCGATGGCGATGACCATGACTTACAGAGGCTAGCTACCGGTCCGTCAGCGACCTTACGTGCTCGGGGACGTCCATGGCGTCGGGCAGCCGCGGATCGGGGATCGGGTCGCCCCGGACGGTCGTGATCGGGATCACGCCGGCCCACGTGTCCAGCGCGTAGTCGGGCTCGTCGTCGATCGGCTCGCCCGTGCGGACCTTCGCGCTGCCCTCGGTGATCGGCAGGCTCAGCACCTCGGTCGCCTTGAGCTCCTGCGGGTTCGGCCAGCGAACGTGCTCCCAGCGGCCCGGCACGAGCTTGTTCGTGAAGACCTCGAGCGCGCGTTCCTTGTCCTCGGCGGGCTGCAGCGTGCCGTAGAGGATCGCCGAGCGGTAGTTCATCGAGTGGTGGAACGCGCTGCGGGCGAGCACGAGCCCGTCGATGTGCGTGACCTCGACGCACGCCTCCTGCCCCGCGCGGAGCGCGCGGACGGTGCGGGACGCGTTGCTGCCGTGGATGAGCAGCTCGTCGCCGTCTCTGGCGATCAGCGTCGGGATCACGGCCGGGTGGCCGGTCGGCGTGACGAACCCGACGTGCCCGATGAGCGCTTCGTCGAGGATCGCGTACAGCGTCTCGCTGTCGTGGCTGCCCCGTTGCGGGACGCGGGTGAGCTTGGTTCTCGGTGTCTTGAGCATCTGTTACAGTACAGATTGACTTCTGTGTCAGTACAGTTTGCCATATCTGGAGCGTCCGCGGAAGAGATCGCCGGCTCGGTCGAGCGCGCGGTCGCCTCCGGCGTGCTGTCGCCGGGCACGAAGCTCCCGTCCGTCCGCACGCTGGCGGACTCGCTGGACGTGTCACCGACCACGGTCGCGTCCGCGCTGGCCGAGCTTCGCCGCCGCGGTGTCGTGGTCTCCCGCGCCCGCTCGGCGACGCGCGTGGCCGACCGCCCGCCGCTGCGATC
Organism: Solirubrobacter deserti; assembly: GCF_027587175.1. Classification (GTDB taxonomy): domain Bacteria; phylum Actinomycetota; class Thermoleophilia; order Solirubrobacterales; family Solirubrobacteraceae; genus Solirubrobacter; species Solirubrobacter deserti. Next base: position 38,305 of record NZ_JAPCID010000049.1, on the reverse strand, counting down.
GCCGCGGGCGCCCTCCCCCCTCCCACCGGGCACGCGCGACCTCGCGCTCGGCAACCCGGATCCGGCGTTCCTTCCCGACCTCGCGCCCGCGCTCACGGCGCTCGCGTCCGGCGCCTCCACGAGGGGGTCCGGCTCCGCCGCGGCCACGCAGCGCGGCCCTTTCGCGCAGCGGCTCTACGGCGAGGCTCCGGTCGACGGTGGACTCGCCGAGCTGGCGCGGGCCGCCTTCATTGCGGACGGCGTGGCCGCCGAGCGCGTCGTGGTGGTGAACGGGGCGCTGGACGGGATCGAGCGGGTGCTGGCGGCGCAGCTCGCGCCGGGCGATCTCCTGGCGGTCGAGGATCCCGGGTGGCCGGGCGTGCTCGACCTGGCGCGGGCGCTCGGATTGCGCCTTGCGCCGGTCACGGTCGACGGCCGCGGCATGCGGCCCGAGTCGCTTGCCGCCGCCCTCGCCGCCGGCGCGCGGGGTGCCATCGTCACACCGCGCGGGCACAACCCGCTCGGCGCGGCGCTGGACGCCGAGCGCGCCGGCGAGCTGCGTGAGCTCCTGCGCGACGTGCTGGTGGTCGAGGACGACCACCTCGGCCCGGTCGCGGGCGTGCCGTACTGCTCGGCCACGGGCGCCGGCGGGCGTTGGGCGGTGGTGCGCTCGGTCTCCAAGTGGCTCGGCCCGGACCTGCGCTGCGCGGTGCTCACCGCGGACGAGCTCACGCTCGCGCGGGTGGAGGGCCGGCTCTCGCTCGGGCCCGGCTGGGTGAGCTCCATCCTGCAGCGCCTGGCGGCGCGGCTGTGGGCGGACAGCGAGATCGCCGCGCTGGTCCGGCGGGCCGCCGACGTGTACTCCACCCGCCGCGCGGCGCTGGTGCACGCGCTCGCGGCCCACGGCATCGCGGCCGAAGGCCGCAGCGGGCTGAACGTGTGGGTGCCCGTGCCCGACGAGGACGCTGCCGTCCGCGCGCTGCTCGGCCACGGCGTCGCGGTCGCCGCGGGTGCGCCGTTTCGGCTCGAGGCGGGTCCCGCCGTCCGCGTCACTATCGCCACGCTCGAGCTCGAGGAGGCGGCGCCGCTCGCGGCCGCGCTCGCCGCCGCGGTCGACCCGCCGCGCCGCACGCGCGCGGCGTAGACCGCGCCGCCGCGCCGCCGCGCCGCCTCGCGCCGTGACGTCCGCCTCCCCGGGGCGTATCGTTGCGGCCGTGCACGAGCGGGGCTGGGTGCGGTGTGACTCCTCAGCCATCGCTGCGTACCGGTTCGATGCCGTGCGCGGGGTCCTCGAGCTGCTGTACGTGGAGGGGCGGCTGGTCTACGACTATCCGTGCGACGAGCTGCTGTTCGCGGAGTTCGAGCTCGCGCCGTCCAAGGGCAAGTTCGTGAACGGGGTCCTCAAGCCGCACGCGGAGCGCTTCAACTGGACACCGACGCCTCGGCCGCTCGGGGCCGCGTAGTTTGTCGCGGGTGATCGCGAACCTGTGGCACCCCGAGACCGTCTATCTGAACACCGCGAGCTTCGGGCTTCCACCCGACCCGGCGTGGGAGGCGCTGCAACGGGCGCAGGAGGACTGGCGCCACGGGCGGGTCAGCTGGGAGCACTGGACGGCGGTCACGGACCGCGCGCGGGCGGAGTTCGCCACGCTCGTCCGCGCACACCCGGAGAACGTCGCGGTCGGGGCGAACGTGTCGGGGCTGATCGCGCAGGTGGCGGCGGCGATCCCGGACGGCTCGAAGGTCCTCTCCCCCGAGCCGGAGTTCACGTCGCTCATCTTCCCGTTCCTGGCGCAGGCCGAGCGCGGGGTGACGGTGGACTTCGTCCCGCTCGACCGGCTCGCTGAAGCCATCGACGCGAGCATCGACGTCGTCGCGGTGTCCGCGGTGCAGTCCTCGACCGGAGAGCTCGCGGACCTGGACGCGATCGCCGCCGCCGCCGAGCACCACGGCGCGCGCACGGTGATCGACGCCACGCACGGGATCGGTTGGCTGCCACTCGACGCGACCCGCTTCGACGCGGTCGCGTGCGCGGCCTACAAGTGGCTGATGAGCCCGCGCGGCACCGCGTTCCTGGTGCTCAAGCCCGAGCTGGCCGAGACGCTGACGCCGCACCAGGCCGGCTGGTACGCGGCCAACGACCCGCTCACGGACCAGTTCGGCCCGCCGCTGCGGCTCGCGCCGAACGCGCGCCGCTTCGACACCTCGCCCGCGTGGTTCAGCTGGGTCGGGACCGAGCCGGCGCTGCGGGTGATCAACGAGATCGGCGTGGAGGCGATCCACGCGCACGACCTGGCGCTCGCGAACCGCTTCCGGCGCGGGCTCGGGGAGCCGGAGGGCGACTCGGCGATCGTCACGTCCGCGATCGACGACGCGACGGAGAAGCTCGCGCGGGCGGGGATCATGGCCGCCGCCCGCGCGGGCCGTCTACGCGCGTCGTTTCACCTCTACAACACCGAGGCGGACGTCGACGCGGCGCTCGACGCGCTCAGTTCCTGATGCCCGGGACCTTCAGGACGATGAAGTCGCTGTAGTCCGGCAGGGCCGAGTTGCGGCCGGTGGAGCCGAAGTTCGTGTCGTTGACGAACAGCAGCTCGTTGTTGGAGAGCGGCAGGACCGCCTCGACCGTCACGTACGGGAACTCGAACGGGTTGCCCAGGCCGAAGTCGCCCGGACGGGCGCCGAACAGCGAGATGCCGTCCCGGTCCCTGATGTTGAGCAGGTCGACGATCTCGCGCTTGGCCAGGTTCGGGCGGCGGTCCGGGACGTCGATGACGAACGCCTTCTTCCAGGCCGCGGCCTCGCCCTGGTTGTTGTCGCGCTCGGTGACGATGAGCTGGTCACGGCCGATGGCGACCGCGTCCGAGACGAACAGGCCGGGCTGGGTCATGCGGTAGTTCCAGGTGCGGCCCGTGTAGCGGCGCTCCTTGACGTCGAACTCGTACACGCGCCGGATCAGCGGATCGTCACCCGTGACGGCGTTCTCGAGGATCGGGTACAGGAACTTGCCGTCGTGCGAGAGCGCCATGGCCTCGAAGCCGGACGAGCCGCCGAGGTTCGGCGTGCGGCCGAACAGGTACGGATTGTCCGGGGACTGGACGCGCGGCTGGCCGCCGATGCGCGGGATCGCGATCGGGGCGTCGAGGACCTTGCCCTGCGCGTCGACGTGCAGCAGGAACGGGCCGAACTCCTCGCCGAAGTAGAACGTGCCGTCCGGGAGCTGGCGGACCGATTCGATGTCGAAGTCACCGCCGGTGAGGATGCGCTCCGGCGTGGTCTCGTTGACGATCGGGAACGGGACCTTCTCGTCCGGGTCGCTGAGCGTGATCGCGGACTGGATGTTGACCGTTCCGCGGCCGCTCCACTCGGTGCGCCAGTTCGGGCGGACCTTGTACAGGCGCAGGATGAACGAGCGCGAGTTCGTCTTGTTGCCGAAGCCGTTGTCGGGCATCGCCCAGTAGCTGCCGTTGCCGGCGTCGAGCAGGGCGGAGAAGCCGCCGACCGGCTGCGCGGCGCCCGGCGCGGGCGCCGGGTCGGTGTTCGGCACGCCGGGGAAGGGCGCCGGGAACGTGGCGTCAGCGGGCAGGATCGCGCGCGCCTCGAGACGCGCGTCCTGCGCGCTCGCCGCAGCGGGGGCGAGCAGGGCCGTCATGGCCACGGTGGCCAGCATGAATCGCTTCATGCCTGGCACCCGATCACGCGCTCGGCGCACGCAAGTCAACGCGCCGTGAAAGTGGCTGTCGGAGCGCTAGAAGCGTGACGGCGACCAGCAGCGCGTACACGATCACCGCTCCGATCGAGGTCGCGGCGAGCACGAGCCCGGCCGCGATCGGCGCGCCGCCCGTGCCGACCGCGGTGACGGTGGCCGCCACCGGCGCGCCCGGACCCACGGGCGACAGCGCGTAGGCGCCGGAAGCCGTGAACGCGATCCCGACCCTCTCCGGTGTCGGCGACACCCCGCACGCCGCGAGCGCGATCGCCACCCGCCCGGCGCCGATCGCGCTGATGACGCTCACCCAACCGGTCAGCGCCGCGAGCCGCCGCTTGTCGCGCAGCACCTTGAGCCCGCGCAGCGCCGCGAGCCGCTCGAACCGCTGCGAAGCGTGCCCGCCGGTGAACAGCAGGACGATCGCGCCCGCGAGCAGCGCGAGGCCCCACGGCGTCGCGCCGCACAGGATGAGCGCGGTCGCGCACACCTCGAGCAGGAAGATCGGCGCGTCGCTCACGAGAATCTGCGTCGCCTTCGGCGCCCGCGGCCCGGCGAGCTGCTTGAGCAGCACCACCCGCGCCGGCAGCGCGCTGTGCGACTCGATCGACCCGGCCAAGAACGCGCCGGCGTTCGCGCCGTGCACCGCTCTTCGCGGCGGCACCGACCCCTCGACCGCCGCCAGCGTGAGCCGCCACGCCTCGCTGCGCACGATCAACGTCACCAGGTGCAGCGCCGTGAGCGCGACGAGCGAGGCGACTGAGACGAGCGCGAGCGCACGCTGCAGCTCGTCCGCTCGGCTCCAGCACAACACCCCGAGCGCGACCAGCGCAAGCGCGACCCCCGCGGCTGAGCCGAGGCGGCGCCGAGTGACCATGCACCGCGCAGAGTGCCTGCATATCGCGGGGTTCCGGTTACCTCATGGTTACCGCCCGAAGGGCCGCGCCGACGTGTTCGGGTGCGAACCGCAGGAGCTCGTAGCCGGCGGATCGCCACGCCTCGGCTTTCCGTTCGTCCTGGCGCTGCGTGCGCGTGCGGGCGTGGTGCGGGCCGTCGAACTCGATCGCGAGCTTGAGGGCCGGCCAGTGGAAGTCCACCTCGTGGCCGTTGAGGTCGGTGTTGAGGCGCGGCTCGGGGAGGCCGTCGCGTTCGAGCGCGATCAGGAAGCGGAGCTCGCCGCGGGAGCGGACGCCGGCGCTGCCGTCGAGGTGGAGTTGGACGGCCTTCTTCGCGACGCTCGTCTTCCGCCCCCGTCCGCGCTCGATCGCCGCACACGTGTCCTCGAGCCGGAACAGGCCGCGGAACGCGGCCTCGTGAATGACGTTCGCGATCTCCCACGAGGTGATCTGATCGGTGAGATCGACGACGAGGCGGGCGATCGTCGTGCACGGGATGCCCTTGTGGACCGTGACGTCGTCCCGGTGCAGCCTGGCCTTGTGAATGCGCGCGTTGGTGCGGACGCGGCGTTCCTTCGGGGCAACGACATCGATACAGGGGGCGCGCCAACGCCGGACCTCGTAGAGCTCAGCGCACGCCAGGCCGCTGAGCGCCGCCCCCTCGCCCGCCGTCAGGACCGCCGCGAGAAACTGCGCCTCACGCGAGAGCGCGGTGTGCCCCACCGCGTACACACCCCGGCGCAGGCGATGGAGCCGCCCAGAGCGCACTCGCCGCGCGATCGCGTCCTTGTCCAACCCGGCCGCGCCCAGCTGCGCAACGGTCACCAGCCCGTGCTGCCGCGCCGCCACCCGCGCGATTTCGACCTCGGGTGGTCGACGAAAGTCGCGGATTTCGCGAGTTAGGTCGACCACCCCGTGATCATGCGCGAGGGGCACGCGCGGATCTACGCGTAACCGTTACAAAAGTAAGCCAAGATCGCGCTCAAAGCCCGGATACGAGACCGCGGCCGCTTCCATGCCGTCGACCGTGACGCCCTCGCGGCTCGCCAGGCCCGCGACCGCGCCGAGCATCGCCAGGCGGTGGTCGCCGTGCGAGGAGATCGTGCCGCCGCGCAGGCCGCCGGTGCCCTGGACCACGAAGCCGTCGTCGGTAGCTTCGATCGAGGCGCCGAGGCCGCGCAGGCCGTCGACGACGGTGGCGATCCGGTCCGATTCCTTGACACGCAGCTCGGCCGCGCCGGTGACGACGGTCTCGCCCTCGGCGAAGCAGCCCAGCAGCGCCACCAGCGGCAGCTCGTCGATCGCGAGCGGGACCTCGTGCGGTTCGACGACGGTGCCGACCAGCGGACCGGAGGTGACATCGAGCTCGGTGACCGGCTCGTCCGGGCGGATCGTCGACGCGTCGGGGGACTCGAGGTCGCCGACGACCACGCCGCCCATGCGCTCGACGATCCGGACGAAACCCACGCGGGTCCAGTTCGCGCTCATGTCCGTGATCACGATCCGCGAGCCCTTCACCAGCACGGCGGCCGCGATGTGGAAGGCGGCGGACGAGGGGTCGCCGGGCACGTGAATGGAGCCGAGCTCGAGCTCGTCGTGCTGGGTGAGCGAGATGCGGTCGCCGTCGCGCGCGATCTTCACGCCCGAGCGGGCGAGCAGGCGCTCGGTGTGGTCCCGGGAGGGCTCGGGCTCGACGATCGTGGTGGTGCCGGACGCGAGCAGGCCCGCCATCAGCACGCACGACTTGATCTGCGCGCTCGCCACCGGCAGCGCGTACTCGATGCCGTGCAGCGGCGAGCCGTGCACGGTGAACGGCGGCAGGCGGTCGTCCACGGCATCGATCCGTGCGCCCATCTCACGCAGCGGCCGCGCGATCCGGTCGACGGGCCGGCGGCGGATCGACTCGTCGCCGTCGAACGTCCACGTGCCGCCGTCCTGCCCCGCGAGCCAGCCGGGCAGCAGCCGCATCAGCGTACCCGCGTTGCCCACGTCGATCGACGCCTCGCCCGCGGCGCGTAGGCCCGGGCCACGGATCGTCAGCGTCCCCGGCGAGCCGTCCTCGACGAGCGCGCCCAACGCGTGCACGGCAGCCAGAGTGGACCGGGTGTCGGCCGCGTCGAGGTAGCCGGTCACGTGCACCGGATCAGCGCTCATCGCCCCGAACAGCGCGGCACGGTGCGACATGGACTTGTCGCCGGGCGCACGCAGTGTGCCCTTCAACGGACCAGACGGATCGAACCTCACGCTCTCACAACCTCCAACCCAAGTTCTCGGACAAGTCGTTCGGCCTGCTGCGCCACGACGGCGCCGCGAATCCACAGCGCGACCGTGCCGTGGGAGCCGGACGAGGGATACAGGCCCATGTCCACGATGTCGATCGTCTCGCGTCCCAGGGCCAGCGCGATCTCCGCCACGATCCCGGGGCGGTTGGGGACCAGCACGCGCAGCTCGTGGACCTCGCCGCCGGCCAGGCCGGCCTCCAGCAGGCGCCGGCGGTCATCGCGCGCGCCGTCGTTCCACTCGGCGATGCCGGCCGCGTCGCCGGCCGCGAGCATGTCACGCGCGTGGGACAGGCGAGCGACGAGGTCGTCGATCGCGGCCACGAGCGCGTCGGCGTTGGCGGCGTAGATCCCACCCCACACGACGGAGTTCGCGCCCGCGACACGCGTAACGTCCCGGAACGACGGCCCCGTGGCGGGCAGGCGCTCCTCCCCCAGCACGCGCGCCGCCTGCGCCACCAGCACGTTGGCCAGCACGTGCGGGAGATGGGACACCGAGGCCATGATCACGTCGTGCGTCTCGGGCTCGACCGCGGTCGGCCACGCCCCGATGCGCGTGATCAGCCGGTGCAGGCGCTCGAACGCGCTGCCCTCGGTGTTCGGCGTCGGCGTCAGGTACCACGTCGCGTCGGTGAACAGGTCCGCGCGCGCGTGCTCGACGCCCGCTGTCTCCGCGCCCGCCAGCGGATGCCCGCCGATGAAGCGCGGATTGGAGACAGCGCCCGCGACCGCGCGCTTGACCGAGCCGACATCGGTCACCACGCACTGCGGCCCGGCCACCGCCAGCACCTCGCTGACCACGCCCGCCAGCACGTGCACGGGCGCGGCCACGAACGCGAAGTCGGCGTCCCCGACCGCGTCCACCAACGAAGCGCACGCCTCGACGATCGCGCCGCGCGCGACCGCCGCTTCCAACGCACCCGCCGACGGGTCCCAGCCCACCACGTGCGCCCCCAGACGCTGGCGAGCCGCAAGGCCGATCGAACCGCCGATCAGCCCGACACCGACGACGGCGACCTTCACGCCGCGGCGCTCAGGACCTTGCCGGCGACAGCGGCCGCGCGCTCGACCTGCTCGAGGTAGGCGGCGAACTCCTCGGCGTAGATCTGCTGCGGGCCGTCGCAGATCGCCTCTTCGGGGTTCGGGTGCACCTCGACGATGATGCCGTCCGCGCCCGCCGCGGCGGCGGCCAGCGACAGCGGCAGGACCATGTCGCGGCGCCCGGGCGCGTGCGACGGGTCGACGATCACGGGCAGGTGCGAGAGCTCCTTGAGCATCGGGATGGCCATGATGTCGAGCGTGAAGCGGTAGGCGGTCTCGAACGTGCGGATGCCGCGCTCGCACAGCATCACGTTCGGGTTTCCCTCCTTGAGCACGTACTCGGCGGCCATCAGCAGCTCTTCGAGCGTGGAGGACAAGCCGCGCTTGATCAGCACGGGCCGCCCCGTGCGGCCGATCTCGGCCAGCAGCGGGTAGTTCTGCATGTTGCGCGCGCCGACCTGGATCACGTCCGCCACTTCCAGGATCGGCTCGACGTCACGTGCGTCCATCAACTCGGTGACGATCGGCAAGCCCGTTCGCTCCTTGGCTTCCGCCAGCAGGCGCAGACCCTCCTGGCCCAGGCCCTGGAACGAGTACGGCGATGAACGCGGCTTGTACGCGCCGCCGCGGAACATCGACGCGCCCGCCGCGGCGACCGTCTCCGCCGTGGAGAGCACCTGGTCGCGCGACTCGACCGTGCACGGCCCGGCGATCATCGAGAAGTGCTCGCCGCCGATGCGCCGGCCGTCGATCTCGATGACGGAGCGCTCGCCCGACTTGAACTGGTTGGACGAGAGCTTGTACGGCCGCAGGATCGGCACGACCTGCTGCACGCCCGCGTGGCCCTCGAGGCCGAGCCGCTGCACGTGCTCGCGGTCACCGATCGCGCCGATCACGGTGACCTCCTCGCCGCGCGAGAGGTGGGCGCGGGCGCCGCAGCTCTCGATGCGCTCGACGACGGACTCGATGTCGGACTCGGTGGCGCCCGGCTGCATGACGATCATCATCTGACTGGTACTCCCTGGACTGAAAAGGCTGGCAAAGACGTACGGCGAGTGGAGTCTCCGGCGCTCGGCCCTCAGGCCCAGGATGCGGACGGAGACGGTGCGTCGCCGGCCGAGCGCCTAACTAAATCGCCAGCCGTAATAGGGGTACGCGGACGCCTGCGCGTGGAGCTTCTGTGCGGCAGACGTCGTCATAAGCACGGCGGACCTTACAGCAGCGGAGCGAGCGCTTCCAGGAAACGCTCGTTCTCGGCCTGGTTGCCCACGGTGACGCGCAGCGCACCCTCGCGGCCGAGCGCCTCACCGGAGCGCACGAGCACGCCGGTCATCGACAGCCCGCGCAGCACGTCGGCCTCGGACGCCGTCTCCGGCAGGTCGAACCAGACGAAGTTCGCCTGCGACTGCGCCGGCTCGATCCCCAGGGCGCGCAGCCCGTCCTCGAGCCCGATCCGCTTGGCGAGGTTGCGCTCGACGCGGCGCGTCACCTCGTCCTGGTGGTTCAGCGCCTCGACCGCCGCGGCCTGCGCGGCCGCGTTGCAGAAGAACGGCTGGCGCACCTGATCCACCGCCGTCCGGAACGACTCCGCCCCGCACAGCGCGTAGCCGACCCGCAGCCCGCACAGGCCGTAGATCTTGCTGAACGTGCGCAGCAGGATCAGGTTCGGGTGCTTGTCGAGCAGCTGCACGGAGTCGTCCGGGTCCTGCAGGACGTTGAACTCGATGTAGGCCTCGTCGAGGATCACCGCGACGTTGCGCGGGACCTGGTTGATGAAGGCCTCGATCTCGTCCAGGGGCAGCGCCGTCGAGGTCGGGTTGTTCGGGTTGCAGACGATCACCAGCCGCGTGGCGGCCGTGATCTCCTCGGCCATCTTGTCGAGCTGGTGGTAGTGGCTGGAGTCGAGCGGGACCTCGATCGCCCGTGCGCCGGAAGCGGCCGCCAGGTGCGGGTAGACGGAGAAGGACGGCCACGCGTACACCAGCTCCGCGCCGGGCTCGAGCAGCGCGTCGCCGGCCGCGAGCAGGATGTCGCAGGAGCCGTTGCCGATCGCAATCCGCTGCGCGGGGACGCCGGTCAGGTCCGACAGCTTGCGCCGCAACGCCGCGTTCGTCGGGTCCGGATAGCGGTTGATGCCGGCGAGCGCCTTGGACGCCGCCTCGATCACCTGCGGAAGCGGCGGATAGGGCGACTCGTTGGACGCCATCTTGGCGACCGGCCCTTCGTACCCGTAGCCCTCGGCCGCCGGATAGACCGGGATGCGCCGAACTTTCTCGCCGTACTCGATCGCCATGCGCCTCAGTCTATTTCGGCCTCGAACCCGTCCAGCAGCCACTTGAGCCCGAGCTCGAAGTCCGGCGCGGGCAGCGGCGAGTCGCTCGCCACGAACTCGGCCACGAGCGGGAACTCGCCGCTCTCGAGCAGGTAGCGGACGTTTGGGTCGTCCCAGCTGCGCCGCTCGCGCCGGTCCTGCATGTCCAGCTCGCGCAGCGTGAAGCCGATCGTGTAGTCGTCGACGGCGTTGACGATGTTCGAGAGCAGCTCCGGGCGAACGCCCTCCAGCGCGGCGACCGACCGCGCCGACTGCTCGATGTGACGCAGCAGGTTGGGCGTGACCGTCGGCACGCCCTGCAGGATCGGCAGCACCCACGGATGCTGGTGGAACATCCCCCGGCTGCGGCGCGCGACCGCCTCCAGCGCCGGCCGCCAGCTCTTCGGCAGCGCCGGCACGACCATCTCCCCCGCGACCGTGTCCACCATCAGCTCGAGCAGCTCGTCGCGGTTCTCGAAGTAGTGGTAGAGCGACATCGCGCCCGCCTGCAGCTCACGCGCGAGCCGCCGCATCGAGACCGCCTCGATGCCTTCGGCGTCCGCGACCTCGATCGCGACCCGCACGATCCCGGCCCGCGAGAGCGGCGACTGCCGGCCGCGGCCCTTCGGCTCGTCGCGAGCCCAGATCGGCGGGAGGCTTGACATTCGTACAGCGTACTCCTACCGTACGCCGTATGAATTCGTACGCCGTACGAACGGATGCGCTCGGCCGCCGGTTCAGCGAGACCGACGCGCTCCGCGACCTCGACCTCGAAGTGGCGCCCGGGACCGTCCTCGGCCTGCTCGGCCACAACGGCGCCGGCAAGACGACCGCCGTGCGGATCCTTACGACGCTGCTCGAGCCCACCGCGGGTCGGGCCGAGGTGGCCGGCCACGACGTGGCCCGCGCGCCCGCCGCCGTGCGCGAGCAGATCGCGGTCGCCGGGCAGGACGCGTCGCTCGACGAGCGGCTGACCGGGCGCGAGAACCTGATGCTGCTCGGGCGTCTGCAGCGGCTGTCGAAGGCGGACGCCGCGGCACGGACGGAGCAACTGCTGGAGCGCTTCGGCCTCGCCGACGCGGCCGGCCGGCTGCTCGGCACCTACTCCGGCGGGATGCGGCGCCGGTTGGACCTCGCGGCCTGCCTGGTCGTCCGCCGTCCGGTCGTCTTCCTCGACGAGCCCACGACCGGGCTCGACCCGGCCGCCCGCGCCGACATGTGGGGCGCGATCGCCGACCTCGTGACCGAAGGCGCGGCGCTCATCCTCACCACCCAGTACCTGGAGGAGGCCGACCGGCTCGCGGACCGGATCGTCGTGCTGAGCGGCGGGCGAACCGTGGCCGAGGGCACGCCGGCCGAGCTCAAGCGGCGCGTCGGTGAACGCCGCGTGCACATCACGTTGGACGCGTTCGAGGAGGCCGCACGACGGCTGGACGCCGAGGTCGATCCCCGCGCGCGGCGGGTGTCGGTCGCCGCGCCGAACGGACCGGACGACCTGCGCCGGATCCTCGACGCGCTCGACGACCTCGACGTCGAAGAGGCGTCGCTCGCCCAACCCACCCTCGACGAGGCGTTCTTCGCGCTCACATGAACACGGTCCTGGAGATCCGGCTGCTCGCCGGCCGCAGCCTGCGCCACATCCCGCGCATCCCCGAGAAGCTGTTCGGCGGGCTGCTGATGCCGATCGTGTTCGTGCTGCTGTTCGCCTACGTCTTCGGGTCCGCGATCGCCGTCCCGGGCGGCGGCGACTATCACGACTACCTGGTGTCCGGCATCTTCGCCCAGTCGATGATCGGGACGATCCCGGGAATCTCGGTCGGCGTCGCGTCGGACATCCGCAGCGGGCTGATGGATCGCCTACGCGCGCTGCCGATCGCCCGCGCATCGGTGATCGCGGGCCGCACCATCGCCGAGCTGGTGGAACTGTGCGCCGGGCTGGTGGTGGTCGTCATCTGCGGCTTGATCGTCGGCTGGGCGCCGCACGGCACCATCCTCGAGACGCTGGCCGCGTTCGCGCTGCTGATCGTGACCGCGTTCGGCGTGACCTGGGTCGGCGTCTGGATCGGCCTGATGGTGCGCGACCCGGACGGAGCGGACGGGATCGCGCTCAGCATCATCTTCCCGCTGATGTTCCTGTCCGGGATCTTCGTGCCCGTCGAGGGCCTGCCGGACGGGCTGCGCCAGGTCGCGGAGTGGAACCCGCTCACCGCGCTGGCGACCGCGTGCCGCGAGCTGTTCGGCTCGCCCACCGGCGACGTGCCGGACGTGTGGCCGCTCCAGCACCCGGTGCTCGCCTCGCTCGCCTGGGCGGCGCTGCTGACGGCGATCTTCGTGCCGCTGAGCGTGCGCCGCTACCAGCGCCTTTAGAGATCCGCGAAGCGATCTCCAAGCCGAAGTGGGCACGCGCCGGCGAAGCCGGCCGCGCACACGAAGCGCCGCTATTGGGCGCCGGTGAGGTCCAGCCGCAGCTTGGCCGCCTCGCCGAGATAGACGTGCTCGGCGGGGCGATCCATGTAGGCGTGGATCAGCACCCGGATGATCTGCGGCAGCGCGCCCGGCACCGGGATCTCCCGCGCGCACAGCAGCGGCACGCTCGAGAGCCCCATCGCTCGCGCGGCGGCGGCGGGGAACTGCGCGTCGAGGTCCGGCGTGAGCGTGAAGATGCAGCTGACGAGGTCGTCGGCGCCCAGCTCGTTGCGCGCGAGGATCTCGCGCATCAGCTTGTCCGTGGCCGAGAGGATCGCCTCGGCGGTGTTCTCGGTGACCTCGTTGGCGCCTCGGAGCGCGACCAGCCGCATGGGCGCCATTCAACCAAGCGAGCGCAGGCGCTCGACCTCAGGCTGGCCGAGCTTGCGGAACTCGCCCGGTTGCAGGGACCCGAGGCGCAGCGGCCCGAAGGCGACGCGCTCGAGCGAGTACACGCGGTGCCCGACCGCTTCGAGCATGCGCTTGACCTGCCGCTTGCGGCCTTCGTGGATGGTGATCTCGAGATGGCCCGAGCTGATGTTCCGGACCTTGGCGGGCGCGGTCATCCCGTCTTCGAGCAGCACGCCTTCGCGCAGCGCCCGCAGCGCGGGCTCCTGCACCGGGGCGTTGGCCACGCGGGCGCGGTACGTGCGCGGCACCTCGAACGACGGGTGCGTGAGCCGGTGGGCGAGGTCGCCGTCGTTGGTCAGCAGGATCAGGCCGGTGGTGTCGAAGTCCAGCCGGCCCACCGGATACAGCCGCTGGGACGACGGCACGAGCGAGACCACGGTCTGCCGATCCTGCGGGTCCTTGGCGGTGGACACGTACCCCGCCGGCTTGTTGACCAGGTAGACGACGAGCGTCTGGCTGGCGACCTTGACGCGCTTGCGGTCGACCTTGACGGCGTTGGAGTCGTCGACGTCGCGGGCGGGATCGGTGACGATCGCGCCGTCCACGGTCACGCGGCCGTCGGCGATGATCAGCTCGGACGCGCGCCGCGAGGCGACGCCGGCGTGGGCGAGGTACTTGGCCAGTCTCACAGCCCTGCCACCATATGAGGTCGTGGATCTGCAGTTGCTCGAGAAGACGCTGGAGGATCAGCCCGCCTTCCGAGCGCGGCAGGTCTGGCGCTGGGCGTCCCAGGGCGCCTCGTCCTACGAGGAGATGACGGACCTGCCGGCCGCGCTGCGCGCGAAGCTCGCCGAGGAGGTCCCGTTCAGCACGCTCGAGCTGGTGCGCGAGGCCCACGCGTCCGACGGGACGGTGAAGGCGCTGTTCCACACGCAGGACGGCCGCGCCGTCGAGGCCGTCCTGATGCGCTACCGCGACGGGCGCCGCTCGATCTGCGTGAGCTCGCAGTCCGGCTGCCCGCTCACCTGCACGTTCTGCGCCACCGGCAAGATGAAGTTCGGCCGCAACCTGACGGCGTCCGAGATCCTCGACCAGGTGCTGCACTTCCGCCGCATCGAGCCCGTCGACCACCTCGTGTTCATGGGCATGGGCGAGCCGATGATGAACCTGGACAACGTGCTGGAGACGTGCCGCCGGCTGCCCGACGTCGGCATCACGCACCGCCGCACGGGCATCTCCACCGTCGGCTGGGTGCCGGGCATCAAGCGCCTCACCGAGACCGACATGCCGATCCGGCTCGCGCTCTCCCTGCACGCGCCCGAGGACGCGCTGCGCTCGCAGATCATGCCGGTCAACGAGCGCTACGACCTGCGGGAGGTGCTCGCCGCGTGCGAGGCGTTCTACGAGCGCAAGCGCCGCCAGGTGTTCATCGAGTACGTGATGCTCGCGGGCGTCAACGACGGCTACGCGCAGGCCGTCCAGCTCGCCCAGATCCTCGATCCGAAGATCTACAAGCTCAACCTGATCCCGTACAACCCGACGGACTCGATCTACGACGGGTCCTCGCGCAACGCGATCGACTCCTTCAAGGCCGCGCTCGAGGAGCACGGCCTGCGCGCGACGGTCCGGCTGACCCGCGGCCGCGACATCGACGCGGCCTGCGGGCAGCTCGCGGCTAAGACGCCGGCTTCGGCCTGACCGGCTTCGGCCGGCGCACGACCGGCGGGAGCACGATGGGCACGCTCGGCTGGCACGGCTCGCGCACGGTCAGGCACGTCACCGCGACGTGCTCCTCCGGGCGAGCGAACGGCCAGCGGATGATCTCAGGCTGGATCATCCGCTGGACGCTACCGCCTATTCGGGCTTGGTGGTCCCGGACGTCGTCAGGACCTTGCCGGCCGCGTCGTACGCCCGCACGGCCACGACGGCCGGGGAGCCGTTCGCGGACAGCGCGGTCTCGAAGCCGCTGTACGGGGCGCTCGCCAGCGGGGCGAGGGAGTTCGCGTCCGCGCCGCCGAGGAGCTCCCAGCGAGCGACCTCGGTCGCGCCGTTCCAGCTCACGCGGGCCGTGACCTTGCCGCCTCCGGCCTCGGCCGTCACCTGCGGCGCGTTGGACGGGTAGCCCTGCCACGGCGAGCGGAACGCGCGGTAGTTGTCGTTGCCGCGGGCGATCCGGCCGTCGAAGACGAGGTTGCCCTTCGCGTCGAACTCGCTGAACCAGCGCTGCGAGCCCCAGCCGACGAACAGGTTGCCGTTGGGCAGCGTCTCGACGTTGCCCTGACTGGCCGAGAGCAGGCCGAGCGGGTGCTTGAAGGCCTTCACCAGCGTGGCCGTCTTGGCCTGCTCGTCCAGGCGCACGTTGATCACGCGCGAGTTCTTGCGCGTGGGCGGCGCGGCCGAGTTGTCGTAGATGTTGATCGTGCCGTCGGCCTGCGTGCGGGCGCTGTGCTGCCAGTCGAAGCGGACGCCCTTGCCGAGCTTGAACGTCGAGTTCTTGCCGCCGAGCGTCCACAGGACCTTGCCGGTGCGGCGGTCGATCTTGTAGACCGCGGACGTGTTGCGCGCCGAGATCAGGAAGTTGTTGTCCGGCGTGAGCTCGACCGAGTTCACGTGGAAGTACTCCCACTCGAAGCCGGGTGCGGTCGGCGCCGGGATGCCCGACTCCTTGAGGCCGACGTTGCCGAACGAGTGCCACTCGAACAGCACCGCGCCGGTCTTGAGGTCGATCTCCTGGACGATGTTGTCCACCACGCGCGAGTCCTTCGGGCCGCCCCACGGGCGCAGGTCGCGCTTGAAGCGCTCGTAGGAGAGCACGAGCGCCGTGCCCTGCGGCGTGAGCGTGAACTCGTGCAGGTCGAACGAGTAGCCGTTGCCGGCCGTGACCGTCGCCACCTTCTGGTAGTTCTGGTCGTAGACTTGGCCGACGCCGTCGCCGTCACCGACGAACAGCTGACCCTCCCACCAGGTCAGCACCGGCTTGCCGCCGAGCTGCTGGACGCGGAAGTCGGCGGGGATCTTCCCGGGCGTGGCCTTGAACCACACCAGCTCGCCCTGATCGTTGATGATCATCGGGCCGTCCTGGCCGCGACCGGCCTTGGGCGCGAGGAACACCAGGCCGGGCGCGCGGCCGGGCTTGGCCGTCGTGACCGTCACCGCGGGCGGCGAGAGGTCCGGGCGCGTCTCGTACTTCTGCACGTCGCCGCGGCCGACGTCGGGCAGCTCGACCGGCCGCGCCTTGCGCGTGGTCTCGTCGCCGATGTTGATCTCGAAGTCGCCGTTGCTCGCCCCGACGATCTTGCGGTCCGTCTGAACCGTCACCTGCTCGTTGGCCTCGAACGGCTTGTCGGGCTTGAAGCTGACGCCGCGGCCGTCGGAGTGGGCGACCAGCTTGCCGGGGTGGCTGCCGGAGCGCGAACCGCGCACGGTCACCGTGCCGAGCGCATCGGCGTTCCCGCCCCGGAAGGAGATCGTCGTCTTCTCGCCCGCGGTCAAGGTGCCGGGGACCGGATAGACCGAGAACTCCGTGTCTTGCTGCGCGTTGGCCTGCGCCAGGACGATTGTGGTGCCGCCCGTGAAGGCAGCGGTCGCGCCGAGCGCGAGGATCAATTTCCGCACGCTGGAACGCAACCCGTGAACGCTCGTGAAGTTGCGCATAGTGGCGCGTGGTTCGCCGTCGCGGGCCGCACTCCTCGCAACCGATTACCGGGGCGGGGCGTCCGCAGAACCGGGCGGGCCCTGCGCCGCGCGCTCGTTGAGGCGGCGCGTGAGCGTCGCGGCCATGACGATGGCCAGGATCGCCGCCGGAATCGCGGTCAGGTCGGACACGAGGTAGGCGTAGGTCCCGCTCCGGATGTCCTCGGGCGTGTCACTGCTGAACCCCGACCGTCCCGCGAAGTTGCCGATGATGCTGGAGAACAGCCACAGCGCCCACCATCCCTGGACCACGCCGTTCGGCTCTGGCGGCGGCCCGCCGGCGCGCCAGACGTCATTGACCACCTGCTTCGGGCGCCACAGGTTCATGATCGGGACGAACCAGCCGCCGATCGCCCAGCCGTGCCCGTAGCGGCGCACGCCCGGAGCGACCGCGTCGCTGTTCTGGTAGGCGCGGAACAGCCACATGATGAACACGACCGCCGCCGCGATCAGCAGCAGGAGCTGCAGGCCGCCGACGAGCGCCTGGCGCATGTCGTTGTTGTCGGCGTCGGAATCGCTGACCGCTTCGCCGGCGATCATCCGGTTCAAGAGCGCGATCTCGAGCAGGTCGGAGACCACCGCGAACGCCGTGACGGCGACGGTCAGCCAGAGCACGACCTTCACCGCGAGCAGACGTGCCTCGAGCGGGCGGTAGTAGGCCGGCGGCGGCCCGTACGGCTGGGGCGGCGGCGCGTACTGCGGCGGGCCGTCGGGCGGCGGCGGGGCCTGCTCGTACGGGCGGGGAGGCTCGGTCATGGCGCGCAGCTTGTGCCCGCTACGCAGCGGGAGCTAACCGCTAGGTGGTGCCCGAACGCGCCTCGCCGGCGCGGAGCAGGCGATCGCGCAGCTGG
This sequence comes from Solirubrobacter deserti, assembly GCF_027587175.1. GTDB lineage: Bacteria > Actinomycetota > Thermoleophilia > Solirubrobacterales > Solirubrobacteraceae > Solirubrobacter > Solirubrobacter deserti. Next base: position 20,732 of record NZ_JAPCID010000049.1, on the reverse strand, counting down.
GCGGCCTCCTCCGGGCTCGGGTCCCATTGCGCGACGTCCGGCAGCGCTTCCGGGGACTCGAGACCGAAGAGCTTCAGGAACTGCGGCGTCGTCCGGTAGAGCACCGCGCCGAACTGCGAGCGACCCGCCTCCTCGATCAGCCCGCGGTCGGCGAGCGCGGTGGTCGCGGACTCGCTCGCGACGCCGCGGATACGCGCGACCTCGGGCCGGCTCACGGGCTGCAGGTAGGCGACGATCGCGAGCGTCTCGGCCTGAGCCGGGGTGAGCGCGGGCGTGCGCGGCCGGGCGAGCAGCCGCCGCGCGGCCTCCTCGGCGTCCGGGTGCGACGCGAGCGCGAGCCCGCCGCCGATGCGCTTGAGCACCAGCCCGCGCTCGGCGAGCGCCTCGTCCAGCGCCAGCGCAGCGTTCGTGACCGCCTCCTCGGACGTCTGCAGCGCGTCCGCGAGCTCCTCGACCGTGACCGGGTCGGGGGCGAGGAACAGCAGCGCCTCGAGCCGCGCCGACAGGGTGAGCGGCGCGTTCACGGCCGGGCCTCCGCGGGCGCGGGACGAGATGGGCGCGCGGCGTGGGCGCGGCGCGTCACGCCGCCGCCGCCTCGCCGGCCACCGGCGCGGCGGCGTGCGCGTGAACCGTGATCTCGCCGAACGGCTCCTCCTGCTCCCACGACGCCTCGCCGCGCTTGTAGAGCTCGAGCAGCGCGAACACGGTGACGCAGACCGTCACGCGGTCGGCGTCCTTGACCGCCTCGTCGAACGAGAACGAGCTCGCGCGCTTGAGGAGCCCGCGCAGGTGCGTGAGGCGCTCGGCGACGGTGACGCGCGGCATCGCCATGTGCGAGAGGTCGATCGGCTTCGGCGTGCGCAGCAGCGAGCCGAGTGCGGCGCCGAGCACGGACGGCTCGTACGCGCCCGCGGTGACCTCGGCCGGGCCGAGCTGGGGTGGCGCGCTGCGGTACAGGAACCCGCGCTCGTGCTCGCCCAGCTCCCGCAGGTGCGCACCGGCGGCGCGGAAGCGCGCGTACTGCAGCATCCGCTCCACGAGCTCCTCGGCGGCCTCGGCGGGCGCGAGCTCGTCGAGCTCCTCGACCTCCTCGTTCGGGAGCATCAGCCGCGACTTGAGCTCTAGCAGCGCCGCGATCAGGACCAGGAACTCGGTCGCGGACTCGAGGTCCAGCTGGTCCGTGGACTCGAGGTGGTCGAGGTAGGTGACGACGATCTCCGCCAGGTCCACCTCGAGCAGGTCCAGCTCCTCCCGCAGGATCAGCGAGAGGAGCAGGTCGAACGGGCCCGCGAAGACGTCCAGATCGAGTTCGAGCTGCGTGACACGCACGCAGCGGAGACTAGGCGGGGGTGCGGACGGGTCCGACGCCCATGGCCTCGCGGACGTCGGCGACGACCGGGGCCGCGATCGCGCGCGCCTTCTCCGCGCCGAGCTCGAGGAAGCGCTCGATCTCCGACGTGTCGTCCTTGATCTCGAGGAACCGCTCGCGCGTCGGCGCGAGCCACGCGGCGACCTCCTCCCCGACGGCGGTCTTGAACGCGCCGTAGCCCGAGCCCGCGAAGTCGCGCTCGATGTCGGCGGGCGTCACGCCGCGCGCCACCGCCAGGATCTCGATCATGTTCGAGATGCCGGGCTTGTCTTCGGCGACGACGATCTCCGAGCCGCTGTCGGCGACGGCCTTCTTGAACTTCTTGACGATCGACTCGGGCTCCTCGTCGACGAAGACGGTGCCTTGCGGCGTCCCGCCCGTCGTCGACATCTTGCGCTCCGGCTCCTTGAGGTCGCGCACGCGCGCGCCGACCGTCGGGATGTTGCCCTCGGGCACGACGAGCGTCTCGCCGAAGCGCTTGTTGAACGCCTCCGCGACGTCGCGCATGAGCTCGATGTGCTCGCGCTGGTCCTCGCCCACGGGCACCTCGTGCGCGCGGTAGGCGAGCACGTCGGCGGCCATCAGCACCGGGTAGAACAGCAGCCCGGCGGACACGCGGTCACGCGCCGCGCCCGCCTTGTCGCGGAACTGGTGCATGCGGTTGAGCTGGCCCACGGACGTCACGCTCGACAGCAGCCAGCACAGCTCGGCGTGCTCCTGCACGTCGCCCTGGCGGAACAGGATGCAGCGCTCGGGTTCCAGCCCGGCCGCGATCAGCAGCGCGGCGGTCTCGCGCGTGCGCCGGCGCAGCTCCTCCGGGTCGTACTGGACGGTCGTGCCGTGCAGGTCGACGATGCAGTAGATCGCCGGGTCGGCCTTGTCCTGGCCCTTGACGTAGTTGAGGATCGCCCCGATGTAGTTGCCGAGGTGCTTGCGCCCGGTGGGCTGGATGCCGGAGAAGATGACCACTGTGCGGCTTAGCCTAGCCTCGACTTGAAGATCACCCGCGTGCGGTCGGACGCGGTTCGAGTCTCGATGAACACCCACACCAGCGGCGTGGGGTCGCGGCGCAGCAAGCGCTTCCCGGCGGCCGTCGTCTTCAGGCGCGCGCGCAGCGGGCCCGCGGGTGCGTTCAGCGTGCGGCGGGCGAGCGCGGGAAGATCGAGGTCGCCGCGGTGGGTGCGCCGGCGCACGCTGATCATGGTCCGCATCGGCACCTCCAGCCGGCCTTTGGCGAACACGCGCGAGACGCGCGAGAGCCGCGTCAGCCCGGTCACCGGCCGCGCGCAGCCGTCGCCGAAGCGGTCCTGCGGCTCGCCGGTCACGCGATCGTTGCCCGGGCCGCACACGAGGTCGATCGGATGCACGTACGGGTTGGTGAGCGCGGGCCCGAGCACGTCGTCGCCCTCGCCGCCGATCAGCGTCATCCCCGGCCCGCGGCCGAGCATCTGCAGCGTGTCGTTGCCCGGGCCGCCGTCCACGGTGATCGGGCCGACGTAGCCCTGGACGCTGTTGAAGGCCTCGACGTGGTCGTCGCCCGGCCCGCCGCTGACGCTCGCGGCGGGAGCGGTCACCTCGTAGGTGTCGTTCCCCGGCCCGAGGTCGGCCGCGACCGTCACGGGCGCGCTGGCCTCGACCCGGTCGGCGCCGTCGCCCGTGGCAGTCGGATGGCCGTCACGCCGTCGAGCGCGCACGTGACCTCCCGGCCGCCGCAGCCCTCGCCCGGCGTGACGTCGTCGCCGGTGAAGCGCAGCACGCCGTTCTCCGCCGTGGCGAAGAACGCGTCGTCGGCGCCCGGCGCGGCCCGGAAGACCAGCTCGCTGCCCTCGCGGCCGAGCGTCCCCGCGTGGGCGGCGGGCGCGAGCGCCAGCAGCGCGACGATCGCGAGCAGCGCGCTCATCGCGCGAACCGCGTCTCCAGCTGGTACGCGTTGCGGTCGCCCCCGAAGCGCGTGCGCAGCTCCACGAAGACGCTGCGCGATCGCTCGCCCCGGCCCGCTCGGGTCGGCCGCATGCGCACGCGCAGCGGCCCGGCCGCGGCGGCCGTGGCGGCGCCGCGCGCGGTGACCCTGCCGTCGCGCCAGAACGCCGCGGCCAGGCTCCCGGGGCCGGACAGGACGGCGTCGAGCCGGGTCCGGAAGGTCGTGGTGACGCCCACGTGCGGGGCGCACCCTTCCCCCGCGCGGTCCTGCAGCGTGAGCCGCAGCCGGTCGGCACCCGGTCCGCACGCCACGTCGACGGACCCCTTCGCCCGGCCCTCGGCCGTGAGCTCGTCGTCGCCCTCGCCACCCGCGATGGTGGCCGAGCCCGAGGTCGACCCCGCGCCGAGCCGTTCGAACCGCACCTGGTCGGAGCCGGGTCCGCCGTCGAGCGCGCCCTGGCCGGCCGTGAAGCTGAGCCGGTCGTCGCCGTCGCCGCCGCTCGCCGTGACGGTGCGGGCGCGCCCGAGGAACGCGTCGTCCCCCGGGCCGAGGTCGGCAACCACGGGCAGGGGGGCGAAGATGTCGACCTGGTCGTCGCCGTCTCCGGCGAGGACGCGGATGGCGGTCACGCCGTCGAGCGAGCAGGTGCGGTCCTGGCAGCCGGCGCCGAGCGTCACGCCGGTCCCGCCCGCGGAGATGCCGGGCTGGCCCCGGAGCACCTGCATCACGACGTAGTCGCGTTCGCCCGGCGCGGAGCGGTACACGAGCTCGGTGCCCTCTCGCGCAACCGTGCCCGCCTCGGCGGAGGCGGGCACGATGGCGAGCATTGCTGCGGCGATGGAGAGACGCTTCACGCGTCTCCCCATACCCGGTTATGCGGTGCGCGGACTCAGGGCCAGCAGCGCGTTCAGGATCTGGACGAGCTGCCCGAGCGGCGTGTTCGCCACCGGCGAGCCGCCCGTGGCGGGATTCAGCAGCCCGGTGATCGCGCACAGCAGGTTGCCGAGCAGGTTGCCCGGGCCCTGGACGGCGTCGATGCGCAGCTGGATCTGGTTCGTGCGAACGACGAGCCCGAGCACGTTCAGATTGATCGGCCCGAGGTCGAGCGAGAGGATCGAGCACGCGTTGCCCGCGGGCAACGGCGGCAACGGCAGCGGCGGCACCTGGCTCGCCTGGGCCCCGCCCGCCGCCGCGCTGTTCGCCACGGCGGCCGGAACGCGCACGTTCTTCTTGGTGACGCTCTTGTTGCCGGCCTTGCCCTTCACCGTGCCGACGGCGTGCAGCGCGCCGCCCGCATTGACGAAGCGCTCGATCGTGTACGTGCCGGTGAACGGCTTGCCCTTCTGCCCGCCCTTGGTGACGGTGCCGGACATCGGGACGACCTGCGTGAGACGCGCAGCCTCCTGCGCACCGGCGGCGCTCGTTCCGCCGACCAGCAGCAAGCCGCACGAGACCATGGCCGACACGGCGGCCAGACGAATCCTGGACATCTAGTCCTCCCCTACGAAGGATCGGTTCGGTTGACGGGGAGGACCATCCCCTCGACGGTCGGGTCCTGAAAACCGGTGGGGTGGTTTCAGAACCTTTCCGTCAAGGGGTGTTGATGCCGTCTACAACCGTTGACGTTTGGCCGTCTACAGCGGTTGACGGATGACCGGACGCTTGGCCGCGCCCGCCTCATCCAGCCGGCGCACCGGCGTGCCGTACGGCGCGTTGCGGGCGATCTCCGGATCCTCGGCGCCCTCGCGCAGGATCTGGGCGAGCGCGTCGGCGAACGCGTCGAGCGTCTCCTTGGTCTCGGTCTCGGTCGGCTCGATCAGCAGTGCCTCGTCCACCAGCAGCGGGAAGTACACCGTCGGCGGGTGGAAGCTGTGGTCGAGCAGGCGCTTGGCCAGGTCGAGCGTACGCAGCCCGAGCTCGCGCTTCATCGGCGCGCCCGAGAGCACGAACTCGTGCATGCACAGGCGGTCGTAGGCCGGCGGCAGCAGGTCCGTCACGCCGAGCTGGCGCAGGCGCGCGAGCAGGTAGTTGGCGTTCAGGACCGCGGTCTCGCTCGCCTCCTGCAGGCCGTCGGAGCCGAGCGACAGGATGTACGCGTAGGAGCGCACGAACACGCCGTAGTTGCCCTGGAAGCCGCGCAGGCGGCCGATCGACTTCGGCCGGTCGTAGTCGAGGTCGAACGTGCCGTCCTCGCGCTTGACCACCTGCGGCTTGGTGATGTACGGCTCGATGCGGTCCGACACCGCGATCGGGCCGGCGCCGGGGCCGCCGCCGCCGTGCGGCTGCGTGAACGTCTTGTGCAGGTTGAAGTGCACGATGTCGAAGCCCATGTCGCCCGGCCGCGTGCGCCCCATCACCGCGTTGAGGTTCGCTCCGTCGTAGTACAGCGTCGCGCCGACGCCGTGGACGATCTTGGCGATCTCCTCGATGTTGGTGTCGAACACACCGAGCGTGTTCGGGTTGGTGAGCATCAGGCACGCGACCTGCTCGTCGGCCTTCGCGCGCAGGTCTTCGATGTCCACGCCGCCGTCGGCGTTGGTGCCGACCTTGACGACCTCGTAGCCGCCCATGGTCACCGTCGCCGGGTTCGTGCCGTGCGCGGTGTCCGGCGTGAGGATCTTCGTGCGGTGGTCGCCGCGATCCTCGTGGTAGGCGCGCGTCAACAGCACGCCCGCCAGCTCACCGTGCGAGCCGGCCGACGGCTGCAGCGACACGTGCGGCAGGCCCGCGATCTCGCCCAGCGCGCCCTGCAGCTCGTACATGAGCTCCAGCGCACCCTGGGCGCGCTTCGGGTTCTGCAGCGGATGCAGCCGCGCGTTGCCCGGCAGCGCCGCCACGCGCTCGTGCAGCTTCGGGTTGTGCTTCATCGTGCACGAACCGAGCGGGTAGAAGCCGGAATCCAGGTCGAAGTTGCGCTTGGAGAGCCGGTTGTAGTGGCGGACGATCTCCGGCTCGGCGATCTCCGGCAGCTTCGGCGCCTCCGCGCGGCGGAAGCGCTCGGGCAGCTCGTGCTTGGGCACGTCGAGCTCGGGCGCCACGAACGCGCGCCGGCCCGGCTTGGACTTCTCGTAGATCGTGCGGGCGCGGTCGCGCTGCTGCTCGGTCTCGACGATCGCGCTGCGCTGCGGGTGCTGCTCGTGCGCCTCGATCCCCGGGTCGCCGTGCAACTGATTGTCGGTGATCGTCATGCGAGCGCCTCCTGCAGCACCTCGGCGAGGCGGTCGATGTCGGCCTTCGAGCGCTGTTCGGTGATGGCCACCAGCAGCCCGTTGTCGGCGAGCGGGTAGCCCGCGTTGACGCCGCGCTCGGCGCAGAACTCGAGCACCTCGTGGACGTCCTTGCTGAGCTTGACCGCGAACTCGCGCACGACGGGCTGGTCGTGCCAGAGCTCGACGCCCTCGATCGCGGCCAGCGTCTCGCGGGCGTAGTGGGTGCGCGAGACGAGCAGCTCGCCGAGCTCGGTGAGACCTTCGCGGCCGAGCCAGCTGAGGTAGATCATCCCCGCCAGCGCGTTGAGCGCCTGCGCCGTGCAGATGTTGTGCGTCGCCTTCTCGCGGCGGATGTGCTGCTCGCGCGTCTGCAGGGTGAGCACGAAGCCTCTACGGCCGTCGACGTCGGTGGTCTCACCGGCGATGCGGCCCGGCATGCGGCGGATGTAGTCCTGCTTGGCGGCGAAGAAGCCGAACGACGGCCCGCCGAAGTCCAGCCGGTTCCCGAGCGTCTGGCCCTCGCCGACGCATAGGTCCACGTCGTCCTCGCCGGGCGAGCGCAGCACGCCGAGCGTGAGCGGGTCGGCCTGGACGATCAGCAGCGCGCTGTTCTTCTTCGCGCTCAGGGCGGCGACGTCCTCGACCGCGCCGTAGAAGTTCGGCTGGCCGATGAAGATCGCGGCGACGTCGTCTCCCACCTCGTCGAGCTGCGTGAGCCCGTTCTCGAGTGGCAGCGTCTCGATCGTCGTGCCCCAGCCCGCGGACGTCGTGATCAGCGTCTCGAGCGAGTGCGGGTGCAGGCCCTCGGAGACGAGGAACTTCGTGCGCTTGGTGTGCGTGTGCGCCAGCCAGCCGGCGGCCGCGACGGCCGACGGGCCCTCGTAGACGGACGCGTTCGACACGGGCAGCCCGGTCAGCTCCGAGATCGCCGTCTGGTACTCGAACATCACCTGCAGCCCGCCCTGGGAGATCTCGGGCTGGTAGGGCGTGTAGGGCGTGAGGAACTCCGAGCGCTGAAGGATGTTGTCGATCAGCGCCGGAACGTAGTGGTCGTACATCCCGGCGCCGAGGAACGAGATCTCGTCCTCGGCGGAGACGTTCTTGGCGGCGAGGTCGCGCAGGCGGCCATAGACCTCCTGCTCGGGCTTGCCGGCCGGCAGCTCCAGAGGACGACCGAGGCGGACGCCCTCAGGGACGTCCGCGAAGAGGTCGTCGATGGACTCGACGCCGATCGCGTCGAGCATCTGGAGCCGGTCGGATTCAGTCGCAGACGTGTAGCGGCTCATAGTGAGCCACTGAGCTTATGACAGGGTCTGGCGGTAGCTCTCGGCGTCCATCAAGCTGTCGCCTTCGGACGGGTCGGAGAGCTTGATCTTCACGAGCCAGCCCTCGCCGTAGGAATCCTCGTTGATCTGCTCGGGCGAGTCCTTGAGGGCCTCGTTGACCTCGATGATCTCGCCGGAGAGCGGCGCGACCACGTCGGACACGGCCTTGACGGACTCCACCTCGGCGTACGGGCTGTCCTTGTTGATGCTGGTGCCGACCGCGGGCGGGTCGAAGAACACGACCTCGCCGAGCTGGTCCTGGGCGTACCAGGTGATCCCGAGCGTGGCGGTGTCGCCTTCGATCCGGGCCCAGTCGTGCTCGGAGTGGTACTTCAGATCGTCGGGGTAGCTGGCCTCGGCCATCTGTCAGGTCTCCTTGCTGTAAAGCGGTTTGCTGCGCACCTCGGCGGCGCGGGTGCGGCCTCGCACGTCGATCTCGAGCTTCGTGCCCGGCTCAGCCTTGTCGACCGGGACGTAGGCCATGCCGATGCCCTGGTTCAAGGACGGGCTGAGCGTGCCGGACGTGACCTCTCCCCCGCCGATCACCGCGTTGCCCTGGCGGGCGATGCCCTGCTCGGTGACGAACGGGACGAGCGTCTCTGACGGCCCGTTCTCACGGGTGACGCGGATCGCCTCGGCGCCGATGAAGCCCGTGTCCTCCTTCACGCACCACCCGAGACCGGCCTCGATCGGGCCGCGCGACTCCATCAGGTCGTTGCCGTAGAGGTGGTAACAGACCTCCAGGCGCAGCGTGTCGCGCGCGCCCAGGCCGATCGGGGCGACGCCCGCCTGCAGCAATGCGTCCCACACCTTGACCGAGCCGAGCGGGTCGATCAGCAGCTCGACGCCGTCCTCGCCGGTGTAGCCCGTGCCGCACACGAGCACGTCGGGAACGCCGGCGACGGTGGCGCGGGCGGTGCGGAAGCGCTTGGGCAGCTCGGCTTCCGTGAGGTTCGCGACGATGCCGCGCGCCTGCGGCCCCTGCACCGCGAGCATCGCGTAGTCGTGCAGGGCGTCCTTGAGCTGGACGTCGAACGCCTCGGCCTGTTTGCGGAACCACGCGAGGTCCTTCGCGTGGTTGGCCGCGTTCGTGACCGTGAGGTAGTGGTTCTCGGCCAGCTTGTAGGTGAACAGGTCGTCCAGGACGCCGCCGTCCTCCTTGCACAGCACGCTGTACTGCGCCCCGTTCTCGGCGATCTTCGAGACGTCGTTGGAGAGGATGCGCTGCAGGAACTCGAGCGCCTGCGGGCCCGTCGTCTCGATCTCGCCCATGTGGGAGACGTCGAAGACGCCCGCGCGCTCGCGGACGGCGAGGTGCTCCTCCTTGATGCCCGCGTACTGGACGGGCATCTCCCAGCCGGCGAACGGCACCAGCTTGGCGCGCGCGGCGACGTGGCGGTCGTAGAGCGGGGTTCTCAGCAGAGTGGTGTCGGACCCGATGGCCATGCGGCCCCGGACCCTAGCGCGCTCAGGCGACGACTGAGCGGCCCACGGCGGCCGCGACGATGCGTGCGGCCGGGGACGACGGCGCGTGGCTCTCCGCGACGAGCCGCGCGACGGCGCGTAGCGAGGGCGCCGCGGCGATCACGTCCTCGCCGAGCGCGTGCAGCTCGACCGCGTAGCGGACCGCCTCGCGCTGCTCGCGGTCCAGGCCGAGCTTGAGCGCGGCTTCCTCCGCTCGGGCGGCGATCCCGGGGTCCTGCGGGCCGAGGACGGCGAGCAGGACGTCGCGCGCCTGGCGCGCCGCCGACATTCGGCCCGAGTTCTTGCACGCGTACATGCGCTGGTCGGCGATCCGCAGCGCCGTCTCGGAATCGTCGGCCTCGGTGGGCAGCGTGATGGAGCCGAACGAGCAGCCGACCCAGTAGCCCTCGCCCTCGTCGGACAGCGCCTCGGCGGCGCCCTCGACCAGCGCGGTGGCGTCGGCGGCGGACGGCTTGAACAGCACGCAGAACTCGTCGCCGCCCATCCGGAACGCGCGGCCGCGCTTGCCGACGTAGGTCCGCAGGCGCCCGCCGAGGTCGGCGAGCAGGACGTCGCCGGCCGGGTGGCCGAACGTGTCGTTGTAGTGCTTGAAGCCGTCGAGGTCGAACAGCGCGAGCACGCGGGGCGCGTCCTCGTGGGCCTCGGGGAGCGCGGCGTCCAGCGCCCGGGTCAGCGCCCTCCGGTTGCCGAGTCCGGTGAGGGCGTCGGTCATCGCCTCGGTCCGGCTCGCCCGCAGGATGCGGACGTTCTGGCGGAAGGTGAGCGTCAGGCGCACCATCACGAACACGATCGCGGCGGCGGCGAGCGCCACGGCGAGCCCGTTCAGCGCGCCCGTCGAGGCGTAGACGAGCAGCTCGAGGGAGACGGCGCCGGAGACCAGCGGCGCGATCAGCAGGCGCAGGCTGTCGTCGGCGGGCCGGCGGCGCGTCGACGGGCCGCGCTGCCACGCGGCGAGCGCGATCAGCAGCAGGGCGAGCCACCAAGCCATATCCAGCCAGCCGCCGGACTCGAACGTGCCCTCGGCCGCCTTGACGAGGAACACGGAGTCGGCCAGCCAGAAGGCGAGGATGCCGGCGACCAGCAGCGCCCACGTGCGGTCGAGCCTCCAGCCCGCGGCGGCCAGCGCGCCGACGCCGACGGCCAACAGGACGAGATCGGCGATGGGATAGGCGAGGCTCGTGGCCACCGCGACACCATCGCCCTCGGCGTGCTCGAGCACGGTCTGGAAGACGATCGCGGCGCTCAGGGCGCCGACGGCGAGCGCGGCCGTAATGCCGTCGACGAGCAGGGTCGGCGTCAGCCGGACACGTCGGCGCAGCAGGACCAGCATGCCGGCGAAGGTGAACGGCGGGAACAACAAGAATCCGGCGTCGGCGAAGCTCGGGATGGGCGGGGCGCTCTCATCCCACAGGGCGGCGGTGTAGTAGATCTCGCCCGCGGTCCAGGCGGCGACGCCGGCGCCGATCAGCAGCCAGGCGCAGCGTTCGCGGGCGGCCAGCGCGCCGCGCGTGAGGCAGATGCCCGCCGCGACGGCGAGCACCACGTCATGGGCGAAGCGCGAGCTGAGCGGGCCGAGATCCGCGCCGGCGAAAGCCACGACGTTCACGGCGTAGCCCAGCAGCCACGCGGCGCAGGCGAACAGCGGGACGAGCAGGATCGGCCGGCGCGACAGCATTCCTCCGCGTTGATCGGCCGATCGGCCGACAACACGGAGGGCGGGTCAGCGAAGGAACGGCGGGATGTCGAGATCGTCGTCGCGGATGACGAGCGAATCGCGCTGGCGCTCGTCGATCCGCGGGTTGCGGTCGCGCGGCGCGCGCGAGCGCTCTTCGCGGGCGGCACGGACGCCCCCGTGGTCGAAGCCGGTGGCGATCACGGTGACGCGGATGTCGTCCGACATGCCCTCGTCGATCACGGCGCCGAAGATGATGTTGCTGTTGGCGTCCGCGGCGGAGTGGATGAGCTCCGCGGCCTCGTTGACCTCGAACAGGCCCAGGTCGCGACCACCGGTGATGTTGAGCAGGATGCCGGTCGCGCCCTCGACCGACTCCTCCAGCAGCGGAGAGCTGATCGCGGCCTTGGCCGCTTCGCTGGCGCGGTTCTCGCCCTGGGCGGTGCCGATGCCCATCAGCGCGCTGCCGGCGTTCTCCATGATCGCCCGCACATCGGCGAAGTCGAGGTTGATCAGGCCGGGGATCGTGATCAGGTCCGTGATGCCCTGAACGCCCTGACGCAGGACGTTGTCGGCCTCGCGGAACGCGTCGAGGATGCTCGTGCGCCGCTCGACCATCGCGAGCAGCTTCTCGTTGGGGATCACGATCAGCGTGTCCACCATCTCGCGCAGGCGGTCGATGCCCTCCTGCGCCTGGCGGGCCCGCTGAGAGCCCTCGAACGCGAACGGGCGTGTGACCACGCCGACCGTGAGCGCTCCTATTTCGTTCTTGGCGATCTCGGCGATCACGGGTGCGGCGCCCGTGCCGGTGCCACCGCCCTCGCCGGCCGTGACGAACACCATGTCCGCGCCCTTGAGCGCCTCCTTGATGTCGTCGCGCGACTCCGCCGCGGCGCCCTGACCGATCTGCGGGTTGGCGCCCGCGCCCAGGCCCTTCGTGAGCGTGCTGCCGATGTGCAGCTTGAGGTCGGCGTCCGTCATCTGGAGCGCCTGCGCGTCCGTGTTGGCCGCGATGAACTCAACGCCGCTGAGACCGGCGTCGATCATCCGGTTCACGGCATTGGTTCCACCGCCGCCGACGCCGACGACCTTGATGACTGCGAGATAACCGCTGGCTTCCATGTGGGTTTTTCCGTCCGGACCTCTAGTTAGGGTCGAGCGTTTTAGCAGGCTCGCCGACGGCGCGGATTACCGCAAGGTACGGGGATTTCGTTCCCGATGTCAACGGGAGCGAACCGGCGCAAGCATCGTTGCAGACTGCCGAAGTCTCGACTACGGATTCAGAGTTGGGCTATTCTCAGCCTCAGGTTGAGCGTTCGGGTCGGGCGTCGGCGTGGCGATCGGGGCGAGTCCGCCCGCGGCCACTCGGCCCGGGATCCGAAGGTCGAGATATGTGGCCCCCTGCGCGGAGATCTCGGCCAGGACACGGGCTGCGGCCGCCCACTTCTTGTCCGCTTCGTCGCCTCCCCCGAAGATCAGCTCGGGGCCTTCTTGGAGGTCGACGATCACGCCGCGCTTGTCGACCTTGACCTCGTCGGTGCGACCGCGCAGCGGGTCGGGCGCCGCCCCCGCAACCGTCAGCGCGTTGAGGATCCGGCGGTCCGTGATCCGCGCTCCGGCCGGGTCGCGCTTGAGCTTGACGCTGGGAAGATCGCGCTCGGCGGTCACGCCGCGCAGCAGCGTGCCGTTGCTGGTCACCGGGACGCGCCGCTCCCCCGGCCGGGAGACCGCGGCCACCGGCCGGCGCTCGATCACCTGGATGCGGAGCGTGTGCGGGAAGTCGGACTGCACCTTCACGTCGTCGACCGACGTGTATGAGGCACTGGCTTCGCGCAGTACCTCTTCGCGGACGTTGAGGGTCGTCATGTCCTTGGCCACCGACTCGAGCGCGGCACGGACCTTGTCCCCGTCGGAGGCGGTGACGCCCGTGATCTGGACGTCCTGGACCGCGACGAGGCTCGACCCGCGCAGCCACAGGAAGCCGCCGCCGGTCAGCACGATTACGGCGACGACAGCGAGGCCGACTTTGAGACGCGTCATCGTCCGGGGGGTTCGCTATGCGCGACGAGGTCCCTGCCGATCGCGTTCACGTCTCCGGCGCCCATCGTGAGCAACAGGTCGCCCTCCTGCAACGCCCGTTGCAGGTACGCACGCGCTGTGGCGTGCGTCTTGGCCCAGATCACGGGCATCCCCGGGCGGGCGTCGTAGGCGTGTTCGGCGACGAGCAGGCCGCTGACGCCGGGGTAGTCCTCCTGGCGCTCGCGCGCGGGATAGACATCGAGCAGCACCGCCATGTCCGCCCCGGCCAGGGCCTCGCCGAACGCGCGGGCCTCGCGTTGGGTGCGGCTGAACAGGTGCGGCTGGAAGAGCGCGATCACCCGCGGCGGGTGCTGGCTGCGGGCGGCCTCGATCGTCGCGCGCACCTCGGTCGGGTGGTGCGCGTAGTCGTCGACGACCGTGGCGCCGTTGGCGGTGCCGACCACCTCGAAGCGCCGGCCCGCGCCCTCGAAGGTCGCGAGCAGCTCGCGCGCCAGCTCGGCGGTGCCCTGGGCGATTTCGATCGCCGTCAGCGCGGCCGCCGCGTTCTTGCGGTTGTGCGCCCCGGGCACGGCCAGCGGGCCGTCGTACTCGCCGAACACGTGCGCGTCGGCGCGCAGGCGCGTGAGGTCGGGCGCGACGACCGCGTCCCTCGCGCGCGCGAGAAACTGGGCGAACGTGTCGTCCACGTCGCGCGAGCTCGCGTAGGTGGTGTGGTGGTCGAGCTCGGCGTTGGTCACGACCGCGATCGTCGGGTGCAGCTTGAGCAGGCTGCGGTCGGACTCGTCGGCTTCGACGATCAGCCAGGCGCTGTCCTCGTGCCAGTCGGCGTTGGTGCCGGTGCTGCGGACCTCGCCGCCGACCAGGTAGCTCTCGCCCGGCATGGCGTGTACGAGCATCGACGTGGTGGTCGTCTTGCCGTGGGTGCCGGACACCGCGATCGTCGGCTTGAGCTGCGTGAGCTCGGCCAGCAGGTCGGCGCGGTGCAGCTCGGGCGCGCCGGTGGTGCGCTCGGGGTTGTCGGCGCCGATCGCGGTCGAGAAGACGACGGTCGCCCCGGCGGGGACGTTGCGCGCGTCGTGCCCGCCCTGCGCGCGGTCGGAGCCGGTCACCTCGGCGCCCAGGCTGCGGGCCACCTTCGCGAGCCCGCTCATCCCGATGCCGCCGATGCCGACGAAGTGCAGTTTGCGTCCTGACCACGGCTGATTCACGCCTGTCACCCTACGGCGCTTGGCCGACGAATCGAGGATCGAACGGGTTGCGCGAGAGGCGTTCGGCTACGCCGAGCTCCGCGCCGGGCAGCGAGAAGCCATCGAGGCGGCGCTGGAGGGACGCGACGTGCTGGTGGTCATGTCCACGGGCGCGGGCAAGTCGGCGATCTACCAGATCGCCGGGCTGCTGACGCCCGGCGCGACGGTCGTCGTCTCCCCGCTGATCGCGCTGCAGCGCGACCAGGTGGACGGGCTCAACGAGCTCGCGGCGGGCGGCGCGGCGCAGGTGAACTCCTCGCTGCCGCGGGCCGAGCGCGAGGAGGCGCTGCACGAGCTGGCCGAGAACGCGCTCGAGTTCCTGTTCCTCGCGCCCGAGCAGCTGGCGCGCAAGGACGTGCTCGACGAGCTCGCGGTGGCGGACATCTCGCTGTTCGTCGTGGACGAGGCGCACTGCGTCAGCGAGTGGGGGCACGACTTCCGGCCCGAGTACCTGCGGCTGGGCGCCGCGATCGAGGCGCTGGGCCGCCCGCCCGTGCTCGCGCTGACCGCGACGGCGGCGCCGCCCGTGCGCGAGGAGATCGTCACGCGGCTCGGGCTGCGTGACCCGGTGCTGCTGATCCGCGGGTTCGACCGGCCGAACCTGCGCTTCTCGGTCGAGCGCTTCCACGGGGAGCAGGGCGCCGAGCGCAAGCGGCGGGCGCTGGTCGAGCGGATCGCGGCTTCGCCTCCGCCCGGGATCGTCTACGTGTCGACGCGGCGCGAGGCCGAAGAGCTCGCCGACGAGCTGTGCGAGGGCTCGCTGCGCGCGGCGTCCTACCACGCGGGGATGAAGTCGGCCGAGCGCGACGACGTCCAGGAGCGCTTCATGGACGGCTCGATCGACGTGGTCGTCGCCACCACCGCGTTCGGCATGGGCATCGACAAGGCCGACGTCCGCTGGGTGTTCCATGCAGAGGTCGCCGAGTCGCTGGACGCCTACTACCAGGAGGCGGGCCGCGCCGGCCGCGACGGGGAGCCCGCCGAGATCGTGCTCTTCTACCGCAGCGAGGACGTCGGGCTGCGCCGGTTCTTCGCCGGCGGCCACGTCGAGGTCGACGAGCTCGCGCACGTGCTGGACGCCGTGCGCCAGGGCGTTCCGGCGGCGGACCTGGGGGACTCGGTCCATCTGTCGGACACCAGGCTCGCCTCCGCCCTGTCGCGCCTGGAGGACGCGGGCGCGGTGCGCGTGGCGATGGACGGCGAGATCGCGCCGATGTCGGACGCGCCGTCGTCGGAGCTGGTGACGGCCGCCGCGGAGGCCGAGGAGATGCGCCGCTCCTTCGACCGTTCGCGCGTGGACATGATGCGCGCCTACGCCGAGACCGACGACTGCCGCCGCGCATTCATCCTGTCCTACTTCGGCGAGCCGTTCGAGCCGCCGTGCGGCTACTGCGACAACTGCGAGTCGGGTCGGGTGAGCGCCCCGCCGTCGGACGTGCCGTTCCCGGTCGGCGCGCGCGTCGCCCACGAGTCGTGGGGCGAGGGCGTCGTCCAGCGTTACGACGACGGCTCGATGGTCGTCCTGTTCGACGAGGCCGGCTACAAGACGCTCGCGCTGGAAGTGGTGCGCGAGCGCGAGCTGCTGACCGCGGTGTAGGCGCGCCCGCGCGCTGCGCGCCGGTGCCGCCGTGTGGGGGCCCGCCGGCGAGCGGCCGCGTGGCCGCCCGCCGGGGTCTCTCCCCCAAGGGCTAGTTCTGGCCCTGCGCGGCGTTCATCTGCTCCTGGGCGGCCTCGAGCTGCTCGCGGGCCTCGTCCGGGATGTCGGCGTCCTTGGCGGCGTCGATCGTGTCGTTGGCCAGGCCGTTGACGTCCTCCTGGATCTCCTCAGCCGCCTGCTCGGCGTCCTTGGTGCCGGCACGGACCTCCTCGGCGGTGCGCTGGGCGTCCTCCTGCACCTGCGAGGCGCGCTCCTGGATGCGGTCGGCCTCGTCCTGGTCGATGCCCTCGTTGCCGCAGGCGACGACGGTCAGAGAGGCGGCGACGGCGGCAAAGGTGAGCAACTTACGAATCATTGGAGTTCCTTTTCTTGGGGAGGAGAGGACAACTCTTTCGTGCCTCGCCCCCACGCGCCGCGGGGTTACCGCGTCGATCCAGGTGCGGCTAGCTCCACGGCCAATTCCTGGGGGAGTGGTTGGGGTCGGCACGCACCGGACTCTGCCGCCCGCTTGGCCACCGCGCCTCAGGGACGACCCTGATCCCGTGCCGGTTCGGGGTGCGGGTATCCCCGCGCTCCGCCCCGCCCGCGGCCCCGCCTCAGCGGTGCCGGTCCACCGCGGCGAGGACCTCGTGAGCGATGTCGCGCGCGGCGTCCGGCTTTGCCAGCGCGCGGGCGGCCGCGGCCATGTCCGCGCGCGCGGCCAGCACGGCGTCCGTCTCGGCGCGCAGCCGCTCCGGGCTGAGCTCGGCGTCCGGCAGCACGCGGGCGGCGCCGGCTTCGGTCATCCAGCGCGCGTTGGTGGTCTGGTGGTCGGCGGTGGCGTGCGGGTACGGGATCAGGACGGCGGGGAGGCCGTACTGGGCGAGCTCGAAGATCGAGCCGCCGGAGCGGGCGACCGCGACGTCCGCCGCGGCCAGCGCGACGCCGAACGGCGTCAGGTAGTCGAGCAGGACGTAGTTGTCGTCCGGCGCCTCGAGGTCGGGGTAGTCGCGCGTGCCGGCGACGTGGACGACGCGGTACGGCGCGTCCTTGAACGCCTCCACGGCGGCGTGGTTGATCGAGCGGGCGCCGAGCGAGCCGCCGAAGATCAGCACGGCGGTCTCGTCCGTGCCGATGCCCAGCTGCGCACGGGCCTGGGCCCGGTCGCTGTAGGTCTCCGGGACAGGACGGCCCGTGACCCGGAAGCGCTCGCCCTCGTGTCCCGCGAGCGGGAACGCGAGGCAGACGCGCTCGGCCCGCTTGGCGAGCAGCCGGTTGGTCAGGCCCAGGTGCGAGTCGGCCTCGGTGAGCACGAGCGGCAGCTTCGCCAGCGTGGCCGCGAGCCCGACCGGGCCGGCGACGTAGCCGCCGCCCCCGAGGACGGCGTCCGCGCCGCGACGCTTGAGAATCCGGCGCGCCGCGAGGAGCGCGCCGCCCGCCTTGCCGACGGCGCGCGCGGCCTTCACCGGATTCGAGCGGTTGATGCCCTCGACGTTGATCGGGTCCAGCTCGTAGCCGGCCTGTGGGACGAGCTCGGCCTCGGCGCGCTGGCCGCCGACGAAGCTGACCTCGGCGCCCTCAGCTCGCAGCGCGTCGGCGACGGCTATCGCCGGCACCACGTGCCCCGCCGTCCCGCCGGCCGCGATGACGATCCTCGGCGGCGCGGTCACGAGCGGACTTGGAGCGTTGCGGGACGGCACTGAGCGTGTGGGCGTGGCCGCCCGAGGCGACGTTGAGCAGCACGCCCATGGAGACCATCAGCGTGATCAGGCTCGTCGAACCGGACGAGATGAAGGGCAGCGGGACGCCGGTCAGCGGCGCGAGGCCGAGGATGGCGTAGACGTTGAGCAGGGCTTGGCACAGGATGAGTGAGGTGATGCCGGCGGCGACGAGGGTGGCGTAGATGCCCTTGGCCTTCTTGGCGGTCTGCAACCCGGCGTACGCGATGATGCCGTACAGGCTCAGGAGGCCGACGATGCCCGCCAGGCCGAGCTCCTCCCCGATGATCGTGAGGATGAAGTCCGTGTGGGCCTCGGGAACGTAGAAGATCTTCTGGATGGACTGCCCGAGACCGTTGCCGAAGATGCCGCCCGAGCCGATCGCGATCTGGCCCTGGACGATCTGGAAGCCCTCGTCGTGCGCGTGCGCCCACGGGTCCAGGAACGACGTCAGGCGCTCGCGCCGATAGGGCTCGAGGATCGCGAACAGCAGCACCAGCACCGCGCCGGCACCCGTCATCAGGCCCAGCTGGCGCATCGGCAGGCCCGCGATCACCAGCAGCACCGCCATCGTGAAGCAGATCACCAGGCACGTGCCGAGGTCGGGCTGGGCGGCGATCAGCAGGACCGCCCCGCCGCCGACGGCCAGCACGGGTCCGACGACCGTCCTGATGTTGCGCGCGATCTTGGGCCGCTCCGCGATCACGGCCGCGACGTGCAGGACCAGTGCGAGCTTGACGATCTCGCTCGGCTGGAACTGCAGCGGGCCGAACCCGAGCCAGCGTGTCGCGCCGTTGACCTCGACGCCCAAGCCCGGCACCTTGACCATCACGAGCATGACGAACGAGGCCCCGAGCAGCACGGACGTGTAGCGGCGGATCAGATCGAGCCGCAGCCGCGAGATGATGTGCATCGCGATCAGGCCGAAGAACCCGTAGCCCACGTACTTTGCGAGGTACATCGTTCCGTCGCCCTGGCCCTGGAGCACGGTCCGGGCGCTCGACGCCGAGTACACCATCACCGCCCCGCCCGCCAGCAGGCAGAAAGTGGCAGTGAGCAGCAGTCGATGTTCAAGCGGCTGCTGCGATCGGCCCATCGAGCCGCTGTTCGGTGCCGTCGCCCGGACCCCTTCCGGTGTACAGAAGAATTTCTGTCTCTACGGCCGCACCTGCACCGTCACCGCACGGCTGTGCCCGGCGAGAAACGGCCAGCCCTCGTCCGCGCGCACGAGAGCACGGACCTGCTGGACCCGAGCGCCCGTGACCCGGTAGCGGCCGCTGAAAGTGCCGCCGTGGCGGGCGAGGCGCGTGGTCGCGAACGTCCACCAGCGCGCTCCCACGCGGACCTGCAGCTCGAGGGGCTTGCGCACACCGGCCGGCGCGCCCGCGATCTTGCCCTTGAGCGCGACGGTCTGCCCGGGCCTCAACAGCTCGCGCTCCGCCGTGAGCGTCACCTTCGGCGTGACGTGCACGACCAGGTCCACCGCTCGTGCGGAACCGGCGCGCAGCCGCAGGGTCCTCGACACCCCCGCCGGCACGCGGTAGCGAAACCGACCGTCCGCGTCGCTGACCACGTGATCGAGCGCCGGCGCCGGATTGCCGAGCACGTGCGGCGCGGCCGCGATCTCGACCCGCGCGTGCGCCAGCGGCTGCCCCTCGCCGCCGCGGAGCGTGCCGACGATCACGGGGCGCTCGCCCCACGTGACCTTGGCCCAGGTCCGGTCCGAGCCTTCGAACGCGGCGAGCAGCGTCACCGGCGCCTCGGGCGGCGCCGGTGCGGGTCCCGGCGGCGAAGCGGGCAGCGGCGTGGCCGGCGGAGGCGCCGGGGTCGGGTCCGGCGTCGGCTCGGGGCGCGGAGCGGCGGGGGCCGCGACCGGGTCGGTCGGGTCCGAGTACGCGTCCGCGGCGCCCTCCGCGTTGACGGCGCGGACCCAGAACCGCAGCGCTTTGCCGTAGTCGGCTGGGGTCACCTCGTAGCCGGAGCTCGTCGCCCGGGAGATGTCCGTCCATGTGCCGGACTCCAGCCGCTGCCAGCGGCGCGTCAGGGTGAGGCCGGTGCCGGTCCAGGTGCCGTCCGACGCGGTGAGCGTCTCGCCGTGCCGCGCGACGCCCGCGACGACCGGCGCGCTGGCGCTCGAGGGCGCCGGGACGTTGTCGATCGTGACGAAGCCGACATCCGTCGTCGCGCTGTTGCCCGCGTAGTCGACCGTCACCAGACGAAGGAGCCGAGTGCCGTCGGGGACGCGCGTGGTGTCGATGTCGATGATCTCGTCGACGCGTTGCGGGCACGGCGGGAACACGTCGTCGGCGCAGGCCGGCGACAGCCCGCCGACCGCCGTGCCCCCGAGCGTCGCCGTGACGCTCCTGACGCCCGAGTCGGCGTCGGCGGCCACCACGCTCAGCGCCCGGACCCCACGCTGGCTCCCCGACCCGAGCACCGCGCCGCTGCCGCTCGCGGTCGGCCGCACCGCCTCCGCGAGCGTGAGGTCGACGCCGTACAGCGAGAACAGCGGCCCGGACCAGTTGCAGTAGCCGGGCCCGTTCGCCGGCGAGCACCACGTGTGGAAGTGCAGCGTGCGCGCTCCGCTGGGCGTCTGGAAGTACTCGCCCCATCCCGCCGTCCCGGACGGGGTGTCCTTGAGCTGGGTCGACCCCGACCCGAGCTGCAGGTACGCCGGGTTGGTGCTCGGCGCCTGCGGCGTCGACCGATAGCTCGTCGTGAACGAGGCGATCGTCGTGTTCGGCATCGACGCCGGCACGGCGAACGTCAGCAGCGCGCTGCCGTAGTGCGCGAGCCGATGCGCCGGCGCGGTCATGACCACCGACCCGCCTTGCGCGTAACACGTCTGCGCCACGGCGGTGTTCGCGCTCCACGCCACAGCGCTGAACGCCGCCCCCGCGGTGCACTGACGCACGACGAACCGCCCCGGGGTCGCCGCCCCGGCCGCAGGTGGAACGAATCCGAGCCCGACGAGGGCCAGCACGGCGACAACAGCGGCGCGGAGAGGCCACGCGCGCCGCATCGCGGCGAAGCGTGGCCGCGCGAGGCGGGGCCACGCGGGGCGGCGCCCGCCGCGCCGGGGACGGGCGCGCCAGGCCGCGGGCGGGCCG
>NZ_JAPCID010000048.1 GCF_027587175.1 Solirubrobacter deserti | reverse complement strand
CGCCGCCGCGGCGGTGGCCGCCGCGCCCGCGCGTCGCGCCGCCGCGCCGGCCCGCCTCCTCGCCGGCGGCCTCGGCGCCGCTTGGCTGGCGGGCACGGCCGAGCTGGCGTGGGCACGGATCGAGCCCGGTCCGCGCACGCCGCGCGAGGTCGCGACCATGACGTGGACGAGCGCGACGATGCCGTTCTTCGCCGTCGGCTGGTGGCTGCGCGGGCTGCTCGGGCCCACGCCGGACGGCGCTCCGCCGCGGCCGCGCCCGAAGGCCGTGCTGTTCGATCGCGACGACACGCTGATCATCGACGTGCCGTACAACGGCGACCCGGACAAGGTCGTCCCGGTGCCCGGCGCGCTCGAGGCGCTCGAGCGGCTGCGCGCCGCCGGGGTGGGCGTCGGGGTCGTCTCCAACCAGAGCGGGATCGCCCGCGGCCTGTTGACCCCGGCCGACGTGCTCGCCGTACACGAGCGCATGGAGGCGCTGCTCGGCCCGCTCGGGCCGCTCGAGTTCTGCCCGCACGGCCCGGACGACGGGTGCGCGTGCCGCAAGCCGAAGCCCGCGCTGATCGAGCGAGCCGCGGCTCGGCTGGGCGTCGATCCCAGCGAGTGCGCGTTCATCGGCGACATCGGCTCCGACGTCGGCGCCGCGCTGGCCGCGGGCGCCCGGCCGATCCTCGTGCCGACCGCCCGCACGCGCTCGAAGGAGATCGACGCCGCGCCCGAGTGCGCCAAGGACCTGGCCGACGCGCTCGACCTCCTCGGCTTCGCCCCCATCGAGCAACGGGTTGCGGTGGCGGCGTGAAGCACGTGCTCGCCACCCGGCTCGACAACGACGGCGACGTCCTGCTCGCCGGGCCGGCCCTGCGCGCGCTCGCGGCGGGCGCCGACCGCGTCACGCTGCTGTGCGGCCCGCGCGGACGCCAGGCGGCGCATCTGCTACCGGGCGTCGACGAGGTGATCGTCTGGCGCGCGCCGTGGATCGATCCGGACGGGCACCCGGTCGAGCGCGAGGACGTGGACGCGCTCGTCGCGCGGATCGCCGCGTTGAACGTCGACCGCGCCCTGATCTTCGGCTCCTTCCACCAGAGCCCGCTGCCGACGGCGCTGCTGCTGCGGCTGGCCGGCGTGCCGTGGATCGGCGCGACCTCGGTCGACTTCCCCGGCTCGCTGCTCGACCTGCGCCACCTGATCGACGACGACGTCCACGAGGTCGAGCGCTCGCTGGACCTCGTCCGCGCCGCGGGGTTCACGCCACCCGCCGACGACCGCTTGCAGGTGATCCGCGAGCCGTACGAGCTCGAGCCGGGCTACGTGGTCGTCCACCCGGGCGCGTCGGTGCCGGTGCGGGCCTGGTCGCCCCAGCGCAACCGCGAGCTGGTCGCGCTGCTCGACCGCCCGGTGGTGGTCACCGGCGGACCGAACGAGACCGAGCTCACCGCGTACGTCGCGGGCGAGCGCGGCCTCGACCTCGGTGGCCGGACGAGCCTGGCCGAGCTGGCGAGCGTGATCGAGCAGGCGGACGCGATCGTCGTCGGCAACACGGGCCCCGCGCACCTCGCGGCGGCCGTCCAGACGCCGGTCGTCTCGCTGTTCGCCCCGACCGTCCCGGCCGTCCGCTGGCGGCCGTGGAAGGTCCCCCACGAGCTTCTGTACATCGACGTCCCGTGCGCCGGATGCCGCGCCCGCACCTGCCCGGTGCCGGGCCACCCGTGCCTGGAGGGCGTGACCCCCGAGACGGTCGCGGACGCCGTCGACCGACTCGCCCGGAAGGCGGTACCCGCATGAGGATCCTGCTCTGGCACGTGCACGGCGCGTGGACGACGTCGTTCGTTCACGGCGGCCACGAGTACGTCGTGCCCGTCACGCCCGACCGCGGCCCGGACGGCGTCGGCATCGCGCGCACCTACAGCTGGCCGGACACGGTCACCGAGGTCCCGCTGGACCAGATCGCCGACGAGGACTTCGACGTCATCGTCTACCAGCGCCCGCACGAGCTCGAGCTGCGCCCGCCCCGCGGCGAGCAGCTGATCTACGTCGAGCACAACGCGCCGCAGGGCCGCATCAACGAGCTCCGGCACCCGATGGCCGACCGTGACGACCTGCTGCTCGTCCACGTCACGCACTTCAACGAGCTGTTCTGGGACGCGGGCGGCACCGAGACGCGCGTGATCGAGCACGGCATCCTCGATCCCGGCCCGCTGTACACGGGCGAGCTGGCGCGCGCGGCGGTCGTCATCAACGAGGCGCAGCGCCGGGCGCGCGTGACGGGCACCGACCTGCTGCCCCGCTTTGAGCCGTACGACCTGTTCGGCATCGGCGCGATCGACCTCCCGCACGCGGAGCTGCACCGCGAGATGGCCCGCCGCAGGGTCTACGTGCACCCGATCCGCTGGACGTCGCTCGGGCTCTCGCTGCTGGAGGCGATGCACCTGGCGATGCCGGTCGTCGTGCTCGGCACGACCGAGGCCTTCGAGGCCGTGCCGCAGGCGGCGGGCGCCGTCTCGACCCGGGTCGACGTGCTGGAGGCGACGCTGCAGCGGCTGCTCGCCGACCCGGACGAAGCGCGCGAGCGGGGCCTGATCGCCCGCGACGCGGCGCTCGCCCGCTACGGACTTCAACGCTTCCTCGCCGACTGGGACGAGGTGCTGACGGCTGTGGAGGTGGCCCCATGAGAATCGCGATGGTCAGCGAGCACGCGAGCCCGCTGGCGGTGCTCGGCGGCGTCGACGCCGGCGGGCAGAACGTGCACGTCGCGGCGCTCGCGACGGCGCTCGCCCGGCTCGGCGACGAGGTCGTCGTGCATACGCGGCGCGACGATCCGTCGCTCCCGCGGCGGGTCGCGCTCGCCCCGAGCGTGGAGGTCGACCACGTCGACGCCGGCCCGCCCACCGAGGTCCCGAAGGACGAGCTGCTGCAGTACATGGGCGCGTTCGCGGACGAGCTGCGCGAGCAGTGGCTGGCCGAGCCGCCGGACGTCGTGCACGCGCACTTCTGGATGTCGGCCGTGGCCGCGCTGGACGCGGCCGAGGGCCTCGGCATCCCGGTGGTGCACACGTTCCACGCGCTGGGCACCGTCAAGCGCCGCCACCAGGGCGAGCGCGACACGAGCCCGTCGACCCGGATCGAGCACGAGACGCGGATCGCGCGCTCGGTCGACCGGATCGTCGCGACCTGCACCGACGAGGTGTTCGAGCTGCTGCGGCTGGGCGCCGACCGGCGCCGCATCAGCGTGGTGCCGTGCGGCGTGGACCTCGACCGCTTCGGCACCGACGGGCCGCGCGAGCGCAAGGCCGCGCCGCGCTTCGTCGCCGCCTGCCGGCTGGTCGAGCGCAAGGGGCTCGCGGACGCGATCACCGCGCTGGCCGACGTGCCGGGCGCGGAGCTGCACGTCGCCGGCGGGCCCGAGGCGAGCGCGCTGGAGGCGGACCCCGAGGCCCAGCGGCTGCGTGAGCTGGCCGAGCGGGTGGGCGTCGGCGACCGGCTCGTGCTGCGCGGCCGGGTCGGCCGCGACGAGATGCCGGCGCTGTTGCGCTCCGCCGACGCGGTCGTCTGCGTCCCCTGGTACGAGCCGTTCGGGATCGTGCCGCTGGAGGCGATGGCGTGCGGCGTGCCGGTCGTGGCCACCGCCGTCGGAGGGCAGATCGACAGCGTCGTGCACGGCGTGACGGGCGTGCACGTGCCGCCGCGTGAGCCGGCCGCGCTCGCCCGCGCGCTGCGTCAGCTGCTCGAGGACCCGCAGCGCCGCGACGAATACGGCGCGAACGGGGCCAAACGCGCGCGGCTGCGGTTCGGCTTCGACCGGATCGCGCGCTCCACGCGTGACGTCTACCTGTCGCTGGCCCCGAGCCGCGCGCGGCAGCGGGTGGTCCGATGAGCACGACCCGCTTCGTGCGCGAGCTGCCCGCGGGCCGCACGCACCTCGACCAGCTCGCGCGCCCGCTCGCCGCGCTCTACGACGAGACCGACCGGCTGGACCGGTGGGGCCGCGAGCTCGCCCGCGTGCTGGCGGGTGGCGGGCGGCTGCTGGCGATCGGCAACGGCGGCTCCGCTTGCCAGGCGCAGCACCTGACGGCGGAGATCGTCGGGCGCTACCGCGACGACCGGCCGCCGTTCGCGGCGTTGGCTCTGTGCGCCGAGACGAGCGCGCTGACCGCGATCGGCAACGACTACGGCATCGAGGAGCTGTTCGCCCGCCAGGTGCGCGGCCACGGCCGCGAGGGTGACGTGCTGCTCGCGCTGTCGACCTCCGGCCGCTCGCCGAACATCGTGAGCGCGGTCGAGGCGGGCAACGACGCCGGGCTCGTGACGTGGGCGCTGACCGGCCGGGGCCCGAACCCGACGGTCGACGTCGCTGACGACGCGGTGTGCATCGAGACCCCGCACACCGCGACCGTGCAGGAGCTGCACCTCGTCGCGATCCACTTGATCTGCGCCGCCTTCGACATGGAGATCGGATGACCCGGCTGATCGTGATCGGCGACGCGCTGCTCGATCGCGACCTGCACGGCCGCGCGGAGCGGCTCGCCCCGGACGCGCCCGTGCCGGTCGTCGACGCGATCGAGCCGTCCGCCCGCGCGGGCGGTGCTGCGCTGGCCGCGATGCTGGCGGCCCGCACGGGCGTCGAGGTGACGCTCGTGACAGCGTTGGGCCGCGACGCCGCGGGGGAGGAGCTGCGCTCCCTGCTGAAGGGCATCGACGTGATCGACCTCGGCCTGCACGGCGCCACGCCGGAGAAGATCCGCGTGCTGGCCGGCGGCCGCCCGGTCGTCCGCCTGGACCGCGGCGGCGAGTCCCGCGGCTGCGGCCCGCTCCCGGACGGCGCGCTCGACGGCGCGGACGCGATCCTCGTCTCCGACTACGGCCGCGGCGTCGCCGCCGAGCCGACGGTCCGCGCCGCGCTCAGCGGTGACGTCCCGGTGGTCTGGGACCCGCACCCGAAGGGCCCCGAGCCCGTGCCGGGCTGCATCCTCGTCACCCCCAATGCGAAGGAAGCGACCGCCTCCGCCGGCCACAGTGACCCCGAGGACGCTGCCCGCACGCTGGTGGCACGGTGGCGCGCGGTCGCCGTCGCCGTGACCCGTGGGGAGCGGGGTGCGCTCATGGTCTCCGGCGACGGGCCGGCGCTCGCCGTACCCGTCACGCGCGTGTCGTCCGGCGATCCCTGCGGGGCCGGCGACGCGTTCGCCGCGACCGCCGCCTCGCGGATCGCGAGCGGCGCGCTGCCGTCCGAGGCCGTGCGGGAGGCGGTCGAGGCGGCGTCCGCGTTCGTCGCCGGCGAGGCCGAGCCCGCCTCGTACACCGGTGACGCGGTCGCGGTGGCCGAGCGCGTGCGCGCCGCCGGCGGGACGGTGGTCGCGACCGGCGGCTGCTTCGACCTGCTGCACGCCGGCCACGTGCGGATGCTCGAGCAGGCGCGGGCGCTCGGCGACTGCCTGATCGTGTGCCTGAACTCGGACGCGTCGGTCTCGCGCCTGAAGGGGCCGGACCGGCCGCTGGTCGAGCAGGACGACCGCGCCGCCGTGCTCAAGGGCCTCGGCTGCGTGGACGCCGTCGTCATCTTCGACGAGGACGATCCGCGCGAGGCCATCAAGACCATCAAGCCGCACGTCTGGGCCAAGGGCGGCGACTACGCGGTCGCCGAGCTGCCCGAGGCCCAGACGCTCGCCGAGTGGGGCGGGCGCGCGGTCATCGTTCCCTATGTCGCGGGTCGCTCCACGACCCGCTTGATCACGGAGGTGCTCGCGCGTGCGCGATGAAGTCGGAACCGTCCTTGTCACCGGTGGCTCGTCCGGCCTGGGCGCGGCGGTCGCCGCGGCCGTCGAGCAACAGGGCGGCAAGGCCATCGTGCTCGATCGCGTGCCGCCGCCGAACGGGTTTCAGTTCGAAGAAGTGGACTTGGCCAACCCGCGGGAAGCCGAGGCGGTCGTCAAGCGCGTCGCCGAGGAGGCGGGCGGGCTCGACGCCGTCGTCACCGCCGCCGGCACCGACGCGTGCGGCGACATGATGGACGTCGACGCCGACGACTGGGATCGCGTGATCCTCGTCAACCTGCTCGGTACGGCGGCGGTCGTCCGCGCCGCGATCCCGTTCCTGGAGCAATCACAGGGCCGGATCGTCACCGTCGCGTCGACGCTCGGCCTGCGCGCGCTGCCCGCCGCGACGGCCTACTGCGCGAGCAAGTTCGGCGTCGTCGGCTTCACCCGCGCGCTCGCGATCGAGATGGGCGACAAGGTCGGCGTGACCATGCTCATCCCCGGCGGCATGAAGACGCAGTTCTTCGACGGCCGCAAGGAGGAGTTCAAGCCCGGCCCGAACCAGCGGCTCAACGACCCGGCGGTGGTCGCCGAGTCGGTGCTGTTCGCACTGCGCCAGCCGCCCGGCGTCGAGCTGCGCGAGCTGCTCGTCACGCCGTCGGCTGAGCCCTCGTGGCCGTAGTCCTCATCTACAGAGCCCTCGGCCTCGGGGACTTTCTCACCGGCGTCCCCGCCTACCGGGCGCTGCGGCGCGCGTTTCCGGACCACCGGATCGTGCTCGCGGCGCCCCAGGCGCTCGCGCCTCTGGCCGAGCTCACCGGCGCGATCGACGAGGTGGTCGACACCGCGCCGCTCGGCCCCGCGCCGCCCGGCGCGGACATCGCGGTCAATCTGCATGGGCGCGGTCCGCAGAGCACCGCCCTCCTGCGCGCGAGCCATCCGAACCGCCTGATCGCGTTCGGGGACAGCTGGCGCGCGGACGAGCACGAGGTGCAGCGCTGGTGCCGCCTGCTGCGCGAGCACGGGATCGAAGCCGATCCCGGCGACCTGCGGCTGGACCCGCCCGCCGTGCCCAGCCCCGCGCCCGGCGCGACGGTCGTCCACCCGGGCGCGGCGAGCGAGGCACGCCGCTGGCCCGCCGACCGTTGGACGGAGGTGGCGCGGCGGCTCGACGACGTCGTGATCACCGGCGGGCCGGAAGAGCGGGCGCTGGCGGAGCGCGTCGCGCGCGGCGTGCCCGGCGCACGCGTGCTCGCCGGCGAGACGAACCTGCTCACGCTCGCCGCGACCGTCGCGCACGCCTCGCTCGTGCTGTGCGGCGACACCGGCGTCGCCCACCTCGCCACCGCGTTCGGCACGCCTTCGGTCGTGCTCTTCGGACCCACGCCGCCGGACGAGTGGGGTCCGCCCGCCGACCGGCCGCAGCACCGTGTCCTGTGGAGCGGCCGCACCGGCGATCCGCACGCGGCCACGCCGGACCCGGGCCTGCTCGAGATCTCCGTGGACGACGTCCTCGGCTACGTGCCGGCGAGCCAGTCGAGCAGCGCCTGACGGGAGAACCGCCACTGGCCGCCGATCTGGCGGCCGGGGAGGCCGCCCGCCTCCGCGAGCTCGCGCAGCGCGGCCTCGTCGACCGCCAGCAGCTCCGCGGCGCCCGCCGCGTCGAGGACCTCGGCCGGTGCCGCCGGCCGGAACTCCGCGTGGCCCACCACGGGCGCGTCGCCGCCCAGCTCCACGGTCACCCGCTTGGCCGTCGCGAGCTCGCGCAGCGCGTCGACGCCCGCGGGCGTCGACGGATCCACGTACCGGTCGACGAGGCCGCCGATCAGGTCCTTCTTGTGCGCCGGGACCGCCGCCGCGGCCCGGTCCAAGCGGCCGGCCTGCTCGGTCGTCAGCCGCACGTACAACGGAGAGGTCATATCGGATATCTAACCAAATATCCGATATCTGCGCGTCAGCTGCGGCGGTCTGGGCCGATCTCGAACCAGACGTGGGTGGAGCCCTCGCGGACGCCCCACTTCTCGGCCACCTGATCGACCAGGTGCAGGCCCCACCCGCCCTCGACCGTCGGCTCGACGCTCATCTCGACCTTCGCGCGCTCGCCGTCGCCCTGGTCGATGACCTCGCCCCGGACGATCCCGCCCTCCTCGATCGCCAGCGCGAGCGTGATCGGGCGCCGCGGGCCGAACTTGACGCTGTTGGTCACCAGCTCGGAGACGACCAGCTGCAGGTCCTCCAGCACGTCCGGCGAGAGAATCTGATCGAACACCTCGAGCGCCGCGCGGGCCTGAGCGGGCGCGTCCTCGGCGGGTGGGAACTGGAAGCTGAACTGCACGGGGAGGGACGAGCGTACGGGGCGCAGCGGGCATGCGACATCCCCGAATGGGGGTAGGAGGAGACAATGGAGACCACCGAATCCGACGTCGGCTACCCGGAGGAGCAGCCTCCCGAGGTCGATGATACGCCCGCTGAGGGCACGCCGCAGCGGGAGAAGACGGGCTCAGGCAGAAAACCTGACAACGACGATGGCAAGGCCACCGGCAACCCGAACAGCGCCGGCTAGCTCAGCTTGAGCACCAGCACCGCGAGGTCGTCTCGCGGTGCGGCCCGGTCGCCCAGCGCCCCGGCCACGAGGCTGTCGACCACACCGACCGGCCCGTTCATGGGCGCGCTGCGTACCGCGGCCAGCAGCTCCTCCTCGTCCCACGTGTGCAGCGGGGCCCGCGCCTCCGTGAGCCCGTCGGTGTAGAGCACGAGCGCGTCGCCGGGCCGCAGCTGCGTCGAGGTCTCGGGGAGCTCGAGGTCCGGGAGCAGGCCGAGCAGCGTCCCGGGCTCGCCGAACAGCTCCACGCGTCCGTCGCTGCGCCGCACCACCGGC
The DNA here is from genome assembly GCF_027587175.1 of Solirubrobacter deserti. Lineage (GTDB taxonomy): Bacteria > Actinomycetota > Thermoleophilia > Solirubrobacterales > Solirubrobacteraceae > Solirubrobacter > Solirubrobacter deserti. The sequence continues at coordinate 54,329 of NZ_JAPCID010000048.1, read as the reverse complement.
AACGGATGGCCACCGCAGGCCACCGTCCCGACGCCGGCTGCCAGGTCGACGTGCACGCACGCGATCGTGCAGAAGCGCCCGCCCGTCCCGGCCTGCGCGCGCATCGCCTCGTCCACCCAGCGCAGGATCGCCGCGGGGGACCGCAGCCGCGCGGCGGCGCTGCGCAGCGTGTAGCGCGCGAGCGCGGTGAGCGCCGCGGCCTCGGCGCCCTTCCCGCACACGTCCCCGATGACGAGGAACCAGTGGCCGTCGCCGGTGGAGAACACGTCGTAGAAGTCGCCGCCGACCTCCAACCCTTGGCCGGCGGGGAGGTAGGCCGCGGCCAGCTGCGCGCCGGGGATCTCCGGCAGCACCGGCGGGAGCAGCGACGTCTGCAGCGCCCGCGCGATCTCCGAGGCCGCGCGGTACAGGCGCGCGTTCTCCACCGCGGCGCCGGCGCGCAGCGCGAAGTCCTCGACGACGAGCACGTCCTGCGCGTCGTAGGGCATGGCCCGCTCGACGGTGATCGCGCCGAGCACGCGCCCGCCGGTGAGCATCGGCACCACGACCCGCGTCGCCGCGAGCGCGGCCACCCCGGTCGCGAGCACCTCGAGCACGTCCGCCGGCGCGCTCTCGGCGTCGGCGAGCACGACCGAGCAGGTGTCGGCGAGCTCGGGAACGGCCATCTCGGCCACCGCGGTGAGCGTCAGCTCGTAGTCCAGGGACGCCGACGCCAGCCGGCGCGAGGCCTCCGCCAGGAACCGCTGCGCCTCCTCGCTGCGCTTGAGCTCGGTGATGTCCTCGATCACGTTGATGGCGAGCCGCACGCCGCCGTCCGGGTCGCGCACCGCGGTCGCCTTGATCCGCGCCCACTGGACGACCCCCGTGCGGCGGTCGACCGAGCGGATCGTGACGGGCTCCGGGTCCAGCCCGGACAGCGCGAGCCGCCCCGGCATCCGCGCCAGGTCGAGCGGATGCCCGGCCTCGTCGACCACGTCGTAGTCGCGCAGATACTCCTCGGTCGAGAACGCCGCGAGGTCGCTGCCGTGGGGGATGTCGTAGAGCCGCGTGGCCGCGCGGTTGGCGTACACGAGCTTGAAGTCCGGCGACTGGACGGTGACGGCGTCGGCGATGCCGTCGAGCATCACCTCGAGCTCGTCGGCCTGGACGGATGCGCGCCGGCGCCCCGTTTCGAGCTCGGTGACGTCCTCGAAGGAGAGCAGCGCGACCTGGCGCGAGCCGGCGAGGGTGACCATGGTCCCCGACACGAGCACGGTGCGCAGCCGCGCGCCCGTGTCCCAGTCGAACTGGACGTTGCTCAGGCTCTCGCCGCCCGCGACGCGCAGCGCGGGCTCGCGCGGGTACTCGCCGCCGGCCGCCGCGTTGACGTGCAGCACACGTCCGGTGACCGGCTCCAGCGCCACCAACGGCACGGGCATGACGTCGAGAAGCGGCTCGACATCGACGACGGCCGTGAGGGTGGGCTCCACTCGGCGCGGAGCCTACCGGCGGTGCTCAGGCGGCGTTGTCGGGCGGGTCAGAGCGACGACGGTCGAGCAGCTCGCGCAGCTCGCCCGGTTCCAGGGCGTCGCGGAGGCGGTCGATCGCGGTGACGACCTCCGGCTCCGGCGCCCGCTGCTCGCGTTCGAACCGGCGCGCGGGGCGCATCAGGTCCTGCGCGCGCGAGGCGGCCTGGCCGGCCGGCGCCGGCTTGCGCGCGAGCGACTCGGCGTCGGGCGGATCGCCGCGTAGCAGCCACGAGCCGTCGGGGCGGCGGATGAGCTCCTCACGCTCGGCGAGCTCGCTCAGCGCGGTGGAGACGGTGGGCCGACGCGCGCCCACCAGCTGGCCCAGAATGCGATGCGTGAGCGCAAGTGGCACGATGACGCCATCGCCCGACACTCGCCCCCAGCGCTCGGCCAGGTGCCAGAACAGTGCCTTCAGGCGCCGGTCGACCCGTGTCAGCTGGGAGATCGCCTGCGTGGTCGCCAGACGCAGGGAGCGCTCGGACAGGCGATCGAAGAGGGCGGCGGTGATCTCGGGGTAGCGCGTCATCTCCGCCGCGAAGCGGCGGTCGAGCACGGCGACCGTCAGCGGCGACAGCACCGTCCACACGGCGTCGACGGGCAGCAGCCCGGTCCGGCTGGTGGGCTGCCACGGGCGGACGAGGTCGCCGGGGCCGAGCAGCTCGGCGGAGACGTGGTCGGCGACGACCAGCTCACGCGAGAGGATGCCGTCGATGATCAGCAGGCCGACGTGGTCGGCGGTGGCTCCCGCGAGGCGGGAGACGTCCCAGGGACCCACGGGCAGCCGATGCGTGCGTACGACGAGCTCACGCTCCGCGTGGTCGCGCCGGCTGTCGTTGAGCAGTGCGCCAAGATCTGGATCGACATCCAGCAGACGAACCATGTCCGGGGTCCGGGTCAAGGTGGTGGGGCCTCCTCTCACGATCACGGGGTACCCCTAGACGTCGGATTCCAGACCTGGGTGGCGGAGCATGCACGACGGAGTTCACTCTAATTTCTGGCTGGTTTAGTGGAGGCGCAGAGCGGTGAGTCAAAGGGGCAGCCATGGCAACGGAGCGTGACGCCTACAGCACCGGGCCGATTGCGGCCCTCATCGACCGGGGCGAGGAGCGTGGGTGCGTCGACCTGAAGGAGGTCGACGAGCTCGCTCAAGCCCTGGAGCTCGAGGACGACGATCTCGGCGCCCTCTATGAGCAACTGCACGCGAAGCACATCGAGCTGCGCGACGACTGCACGCGCGAGGACGCACCCGAGGCGCCGATCGACGACGCCCACTTCGCGACGGTCACGACCGACACGCTGCAGCTCTTCCTGAACGAGATCGGCCGCCACCGGCTGCTGACGCCGTCCGAGGAGATCGACCTCGCCAAGCGCATCGAGCGCGGCGACCTCGGCGCCAAGGACCGCATGATCAACGCGAACCTGCGGCTGGTCGTCTCGATCGCGAAGAAGTACCAGGGCTCCGAGCTCACCCTGCTCGACCTGATCCAGGAGGGCATCCTGGGTCTGATCCGCGCCGTCGAGAAGTTCGACTGGCGCCGCGGCTATCGCTTCTCCACGTACGCGACGTGGTGGATCCGCCAGGCCGTCGAGCGCGGCATGGACGCGAAGGCCCGCACGATCAAGCTGCCGATCAACCTCGTGCGTACGCAGCGCAAGGTCGCGCGCGCGGAGAACGCGCTCGCCCTCAAGCTCGACCGCGCGCCCACGGACGAGGAGATCGCCAAGCACGCCGAGATCTCGCTCGAGGACCTGCTCGCGCTGCGCGACGCCGCCCGCACCGTCACCTCGCTGGACCGCCCCCTGGGCGAGGGCGAGGACGCCGCGTTCGGCGACCTGCTGCCGTCCGACGGGCCGGCGCCCGAGGACGTCGTCCACGTGTCCCTGCGCGAGGAGACGCTCAAGCGCGCGTTGCTCGAGCTGCCGGACCGTGAGCGGACCGTCGTGGCGCTGCGCTACGGGATCGACGGCGGCGAACCGACGCCGCTGCGCGAAATCGGCCGCCAGCTCGGGATCACGCCCGAGCGCGTGCGCCAGATCGAGTCCAAGGCGCTCGGCCGGCTCGGCCGCATGCGCGAGCTTGCGGCGCTGCGCCAGGCCGCGTAGCGCACGCCGCGCGAGGGCTCGATTTGTCAACCGGCGGTTGACAAATCGAGCGGTCGACGGCGGCTAAGCGGGCGACTCGGCGTCCGGGTCCCAGCGCCCTTCGGCGCCGATGTTCCCGGTCACGGGGTTGGCTTCGGCCGGGTCGGACGCGCGCGAGTACGCGAAGGTCATCCGCACCTCGGTGCCCTGGCCGGTGGAGCCGCGCAGCTCGAAGGCGTCCGACAGCGCCGCGATCAGCGGCAGGCCGAGGCCGAGCGCGGGCGCTTCGGAGCGGGCGGGGCGCGGCTGGATGCCGGCGCCGTGGTCGCGGACGACGATGGTGAGGCCGGTCTCGTCGGCGAGCATCTCGACCTCGAGCATGCCCGCGTCCTCGTCGTAGGCGTGCACGACGACATTGGTGCACGCCTCGGTGACGGCCATCTTCATGTCCGCGAGGACGGTGGGGTCGAAGTCCAGGGCGTCGGCCATGCCCGCGAGCGCCTGGCGTACGACGCCGACGCCTTCGGGCCGGGCGGGCATGGTGAGCAGGACCTCCGGGGCCGGGGCGGTCATCTACTCGCTCGCGCCGTTGGTGGAGCGGACGGCGGTGATCGCCTCTTCCCGGCCCTGGAGGACGGGAAGGACGGGGACGAGCCCGGTGATGTCGAGGATCCGCTGGACCCCCGGCTCGACGCTGTCGCCGACGCAGACCACGTAGCCCTGGCCGGCCTCGATCGCCCGGCGGCGCGCGTCGAGCAGTGCGCCCAGAACGGAGGAATCCACGAATGTCGCGGCCGTGAGATCGACCACGATGCCGCCGCCGCGGCCGAGCGCCTCGTCGAGCCGCTCTCGCAGCGTCGGCGCGGTGTAGATGTCGTGCTCGCCTTCTACGACCACCACGACGACGTCGCCGGCGGTCTCATCGAGGACGATGGGGTTGGCGTCCATACGGGCGTGCACGATACCTACTTGTGCCCGAAAGGACGCCACAATGGGCACGATGGCTGATCGGCTGGACCAATATCGGGCGAAACGTCAGTTCGGGGAGACGCCGGAGCCCGCCGGGGAGGTCGAGCCCGGCGAGCAGCTGCGGTTCGTCGTGCAGGAGCACTCCGCCCGCTCGATGCACTGGGACCTGCGCCTCGAGCACGAGGGCACGCTCGCCTCGTGGGCGGTGCCGAAGGGCATCCCGGTCGACAAGCGCAACAACCTCGCGGTCCGGACCGAGGACCACCCGCTCGAGTATCTGGACTTCCACGGCGAGATCCCGGCCGGCAACTACGGCGCGGGCACGATGAAGATCTTCGACCGCGGCACCTACGAGCTGCACAAGTGGCGTGACAAGGAAGTGATGGTCACGTTCCACGGCGAGCGCGTGAAGGGCAAGTACGTCCTGTTCAGGACCGATGGCAAGAACTGGATGATCCACCGCATGGACCCGCCGGCGGACCCGACCCGGGAGCCGCTCCCGGAGTGGATCGAGCCGATGCTCGCGCGCCAGGGCGAGCTGCCGGGCGACGACGGCTGGGCGTACGAGATCAAGTGGGACGGCATCCGCGCGCTCGCCTTCATCGAGGGCGGCCGCCTGAAGCTCATGAGCCGCCGCAAGACGACCATCACCGGCGGTTACCCGGAGCTCGCGCCGCTCGGCCGCGCGCTCGGCACCCACGAGGTCATCCTCGACGGCGAGATCGTCTCGTTCGACAACGGCCTGCCGAGCTTCCAGCGCCTGCAGCAGCGCATGAACCTCACCCACGAGGCGCAGATCCGGCGCATGTCGCAGTCCCAGCCGGTCGTGTTCATGATCTTCGACCTGCTGTGGCTGGACGGGCACTCGCTGCTCGAGCAGACCTACGAGGACCGCCGCAAGCTGCTGGCCAAGCTCGAGCTCACCGGCCCGCGCTGGCAGACGCCCGCCTACCACGTGGGCAACGGGGCGGGCCTGCTGGAGGCGTCCAAGGCCCAGGGCCTGGAGGGCGTCGTCGCCAAGCGCCTGAACTGCCCGTACATCCCGGGCCGCCGCTCCCCCGGCTGGGTCAAGGTAAAGAACGTTCGTTCCACGGAGGTCGTCGTGGGCGGCTGGACGCGCGGCGACGGTGGTCGCGCCGGCCGCCTCGGCGCGCTCACGCTCGGCTTCTACGAGGACGGCGAGTTCGTGTTCGCGGGCAAGGTCGGCTCGGGCTTCAACGACGCCGAGCTCAAGCGCGTGCAGGACCTGCTGGAGCCGCTCGCGCGGGACACGAGCCCGTTCACAGCCGGCGCCAAGCCCGAGAAGGGGACGCGGTTCGTCGAGCCCAAGCTGGTCGCGAGCGTCGTCTACGGCGACATGACGCGCGACGGGACGCTGCGCCATCCCGTCTACAAGGGGCTGCGGGACGACATCGCGCCGGAGGACGTCTGCCGGCCTGAGTGACGGCGCAATTGCGCCACCGCCGGCGCGATCCGCCAGAATGTGACCCATGCCGCGCTCAATGTGGAGTGGAGCCATCTCGTTCGGGCTCGTCAACGTCCCGATCAAGCTCTACTCCGCCGTGTCCAAGAAGACCGTGCGCTTCCACCAGATCAACGGTGAGACCGGGAACCGCATCGCCCAGAAGCGGACGGACGCGGTCACCGGCGAGGAAGTGCAGTACGAGAACCTGGTCAAGGGCTACGAGATGGCCAAGGACCAGTACGTGATCATCAACCCGGACGAGCTGGACGCGCTCGATCCCGAGAAGTCGCGGACGATCGACATCGAGGACTTCGTCGATCTCGCCGAGATCGACCCGGTCTACTACGACCACCCCTATTACCTGGTGCCCGACAAGGGCGCCGCCAAGGCCTACGGCCTGCTGCTGAACGCCATGCAGGAGTCCGGCCGCGTCGCGATCGCGCGCGTGGTCCTGCGCTCGAAGGAACAGCTCGTCGCCATCCGCCCCGCGCAGGGCGGCACCGTGCTGATGATGGACACGATGGTCTTCGCCGACGAGGTCATCCCCCGCGACGCGCTGGACGGCCTGCCCGAAGCCGAGGAGCTCAAGGTCTCCGAGCGCGAGGTGCAGATGGCCCAGCAGTTGATCGAGTCGCTGGTGACCGAGTTCGAGCCCTCCCGTTACAAGGACGAGTACCGCGAGAAGGTGCTCGAGCTGATCGAGGCCAAGGCCGCGGGCGCCGAGATCGTCCAGCAGCCCGAGGCGCCGGCGCCGACCGCCGTGCCGGATCTCATGGCCGCGCTCGAGGCCAGCCTCGCCGCCGTCGACAAGCCCAAGAAGAAGGCCTCCTCGAAAGAGAAGGAACCGGCCAAGTCCTAGAGCAGCTCGGGCGCGTCGACGAACTCGAGCCGCTCCGTCATGCGCGTGATCTCGAACACGCGCTGCACGGCCTCGCAGCCACGCACCAGCACGAGCCGCCGGTCCTGCGAGCCGAGCCGGTCGCGGGCGAGCAGGATCGTGCGCAGCCCCGCCGAGTCCAGGAACAGCAGCGCGCGCAGGTCGATGGCCACGACGTCGTGGGTCAGCCGCTCGAGCTCGGACTCGAGCTCCGCGGTCGCGAGCATGTCGAGCTCACCGCGCAGCGTGATGAGCGCGACCGCACCGTCGGCCGTCGTCTGCAGACCGAAACGTGGCATCCGCGCGCAAGCGTAAACCGGCCGCGCGCGGGGGAGGCTGGGGAAATGGCCAGGCTCCGCCGCGCAGACTGCTCCGGTCCCGGGATCACCCGCAAGCGCGCGGGCAAGGGGTTCGCCTACTACGACGAAGACGGTGAGCGGATCACCGAGACCGAGGTGGTCGACCGCATCCGCGAACTCGGCATCCCGCCGGCCTGGGACCAGGTCTGGATCTGTCCGTATCCGAACGGCCACCTCCAGGCGACGGGCATCGACGCGGCCGGCCGCAAGCAGTACCGCTACCACGAGGCGTGGCGCACGCGCCGGGACGCGGAGAAGTTCGAGGACATGACGCGCTTCGCCCGCGCGCTGCCGGCGCTGCGCGAGCACGTCGAGGCCGACCTGACCGCCACGGATGAGCTCACGCGCGAGCGCGTACTCGCGTGCGCGGTGCGGCTGCTGGACCGCGGCTTCTTCCGCATCGGCACCGAGGAGTACACGCAGACCAACGAGTCCTACGGCCTGGCCACGATCCGCAAGGAGCACGTGACGATCGCCGACGGCCAGATGATCTTCGACTACCCGGCCAAGAGCGGCCAGCGCCGCGTGCAGGCCGTCGCTGATCCGCTCGCGATGGAGATCGTCGGCAAGCTCAAGCGCCGCCGCGGAGGCGGCCCCGACCTGCTCGCGTTCAAGGCCGGCGGCCACTGGTGCGACATCAAGTCCGACGACATCAACGCGTACCTGAAGGAGGTCACCGGCGGGGACTTCTCCGCCAAGGACTTCCGCACCTGGAGCGCGACGGTGCTGGCGGCGGTCGCGCTCGCGGTCTCCGGGCCGGCGCAGGGCACCAAGACCTCGCGCCAGCGGGCCAAGACCCGCGCGATCAAGGAGACCGCCCGCTACCTGGGCAACACGCCCGCCGTGTGCCGCGCGTCCTACATCGACCCGCGCATCTTCGACGCCTACGACGCCGGCCTGGTGCTCGACCACCAGGTGCTGCTCGAAGCCGCCGAGCCCGGCCAGCTCCCGACGCAGCACCCGGAGATCGAGAACGCGGTGCTCGACCTTCTCAACGAGAAGGAAGAGTCACCGCGCCTCGAGAAGCTGGCCGCCTAGGACTCGCTGGGGTCGGTGTCGGGGGTCGCCGGCGGCGGGTCGTCCGGCGGCGGCGTCTCCTGCGGCGGCGTCGGGTCGGCCGGGACGATCGGCTCGTCGGGGACGGTCGGCGTCGGGGTCTCGGGCGGGACGACCGGCCCGGTCGGGTCCGTGGGTTGCGGGACGCTCATGACTCCACCTTCATCGAAGATCCGTAGGCGTACAGCTTCTCCAGCGAGGAGCGGATGATGCGCGACACGTGCATCTGCGAGCAGCCGACGACCTCGGCGATCTCGGACTGCAGGAGGTCTTCCTGGAAGCGCAGGCGCAGGATCTCGCGGGCGCGCTCGTCGAGGATGCCGGTGAGGCGCTCGAGCGTGACGCCGGCTTCGACCCGGTCGAACTCCTCGTCCTTGACGCCGATCAGGTCGCCGGCGGACGCCGAGTCGTTCTCCTCGTCGTGGACGGGCGCGTCCAGCGAGCGCACGGAGCGGCCCTCGGTGGCCTGCATCGCCTCGACGATCTCCTCGGGCGAGCGGTCCAGCCGGTCGGCGAGATCGGCGACCGTCGGCTGACGGCCCAGTTCGCCCCACAGCTTCTCGCGCGCCTCTTCCAGCGCGAGGCACAGCTCCTGCAGGTCACGCGCGGGACGCACGTCCCAGGTCGAGTCGCGGAAGTAGCGCCGGAGCTCGCCGAGGATCGTCGGCACGGCGTAGGAGGAGAACGCCAGGCCGCGTTCGGGATCCCAGCGGTCGACGGCCTTCACGAGGCCGACGGAGGCGACCTGGATGAGGTCGTCGAGGGGCTCGCTCGCGCGCCGGTAGCGCAGGGCCAGTGAGCGGGCGAGCGGCATGTAACGCTCGATCAGCTCCCCACGCGCGCGCTCGTCGCCCTTCTGGACGAGCCGCATGAGCCGCTGGTCTTCGCGCTGCCGCTTGGCACGGTCGATCGGTGTGGCCGGGGAGCGGGGGCGGTCGGCCGTCGGAGTCGAAGCCATCAATGTGCTTCGGTACCCCAGGTGCGTGAAAACCAGCCTGAGAGCACGTCGTTCGTTCGTTTGCGGACAGGGCCGTCAGTTTTCAGGGGCAAGCACGAAGATCTCGAAGGCCCGTACCGGCTCGAACACGATCTGGCTGTGGTAGCCGACGACGCGGCGTCCGGTGAGCTCCTCGACGGCACCGATCGCGGTCGGTCCGACGGTCTCCTGGAACGTCAGCCGGTACTGGCGCACGAGGTCGTGCTTGCCGGCGGCCAGCAGCGTCTCTTCGTTGCGGGTGAGGCCGCCTTCCATGACGATGAAGATGTACTCGTCCTCGATGTAGGCCTTGGCCGCCTCAGGTCCGCGCCCGTAGTAGCGCTTCTTGAGGCCGACCATCGCGTTGGCGAGCGCGGCGCGCAGGGAGCCAGGGGCCTGTCCGCCTGCCGCCTCGATCAGTTCCTGGGCATGATCGGGCACGTTGTCGGCGGCTTTACCCGGCGACGAAGGTGAAGTATTCGTGCAGCCCGGTGAGCGTGAACAGCCGGGCGATGCGGTCCTCGCCCTGGATCAGTGCGAGGTCGAAGCCGTCGCGGTTGGCCGCGTTGTTCCAGCGGGTGAGCAACGTGATCCCGGTTGAATCCATGAAGCTGAGCCCGCGCAGGTCGACGACGATCTGCTTGGCGCCGCCTCGGAGCAACTCATCGAGTAGGTGCTCCACGTCGTCCACCGTGCTCATGTCGAGATCGCCCTCGGGGCGGACGGACGCCGTCCCGTCGAGGTGGCTCACCTCACAGCGGAACGGTTTGGGGGCGAAGTCGTCGGGCATCGGGCGGAAATCCTCGGGTGGTGCGCGCTCGGAGGCCGCTGGTCGCCCCGGAAGTGGAGCCGGTCAGTCCGTCCTCGTGAGGTTCCGCCTGCCCGTGCCCCCGCGGGGAGGCGCGCGCCTGCGCGGCGGCCACTCTAACCGCTTAGGCGGTTGTCCGGGGGCGCAGTCACCACTGTGACGGGGGGTTTGGGATCCCGCCGGACCTGGTACGACAATCGCTGCATGCCGGACGCGACGGTCAACCGCAAGCTTCGAGCCGGGATGGAGGGGCGGCCGGACACGACGCGACCGGCCGGCGCCGGCCGCTCGCTGCTCGAGCTGGACCCTGAGCTCGGGCAGCTGCTGACCGACGAGCGCCGGGCCGCGGCCGAACGCGAGCTGCGGGTGCGGGTGACGACGTTCCCGGTCGGTGAGTGGGACGGCGGGCGGCTCGCCGACGCCGATCCGACGCACCTCGGCCTCCTCGTCGTCGAAGGCGTGCTGGCTCGCGAGGTCGTGCTCGGCGACACCGTGAGCACCGAGTTGCTGGGGCCGGGTGACATCGTCCGCCCCTGGCACATCGAGGGCCCGCCGGAGCTGCTGCCGGTGGCGGTGCGCTGGAACGCGCTCGCCCCGATCCGGCTCGGCCTGATCGACCGCCGCGCCGCCGCCGTCATCGGGCGCTACCCCGAGGTGTCCGTGGTGATCGTCGACCGGCTGTCCGAGCGCGCCCAGCGGCTGTCGGTCACGCAGGCGATCTCTCAGCTCAACCGCGTCGACCGCCGCCTGCTGGCGCTCTTCTGGCACCTCGCCGAGCGCTGGGGCCGGGTCGCGCGGGACGGCATCGCGGTCCCGCTGGTGCTCTCTCACCGGCTGATCGGCGAACTGGTTGGTGCGCGGCGCCCGACCGTGTCCACCGCGCTGGCCGAGCTCGCGCGCGACGGGCAGCTGGTCCGCCGCGACGATGGCACGTGGCTGCTCACCGGCGACCCGGTCGCCGTCCCGGCCGAGAGGGCGGCCGAGGTCATCCGCCAGCGCCGCCGGCTGATGCCCACGCCGGCGGAGCCGGTTGTGGCCCAGGCCACGCTGAGCGCCGTCGCCGAACCTGCGCACGAGCGGATGGCGGAGCTGCGTGGATCGATGGACGCTGCCTGCGCCGTAGCGGCCGAACACCGGCGCGCGTTCGACGCGATCCGGGCCGAGACGTCGGCGCTGCGCGAGCGCACGACCGAGCTGCGCGACCGCCGCTCCGACCACGTCGAGCGGCATCGGGCCGCCGCCGCGGGCCCGCGCGAAGACGGTTAGACCTCGTCGGCGCGCCGGCGTTCGGCGAAGCCGCGCTCGTGGTCGGTGTGCAGCTTCTGCAGCTCGGCCGCGCGCCGCTGCGTGCCTTCGGCGGCACGATGCGCGTCCGCCTCGCGCTCGTGGGTCCGGCGAGCGATCGCGTTCGGCGCCTCGGTCGCCTCTTCCGCGGCCCGCACGGCGCGTTCGGCGGCGCTGCGCGCGCGGGAGCGGGCGTGCTCGGCTCGTTCGAGCGCCTCGAGCGCCTCGAGCGCCCGTTGCTCGTGGTCCGGACCCATGGGGCTCAGGATTCCCCTCGGGGGCGGTCCTCCATCATCACGATCGCCCCGCGCGGGGCACCGTCCTGCGCCGTCGAGCTGACGAGTGGAAGGATGGTGGCCTCGCACACGATCGGCCGTCCGCGCCGGTTGACCGCCTCGAGCTCACCGGTCTCGCGCGGGCTCGCGCCGCTGAGCACCGCGCGCAGCGCCGCCGCGAGCTGCTCGGACGGCAGGCCGATGTCCAGGCTCAGGAAGTGGCTGTCGACCGCCTCGTCGGACCGCAGACCCCAGAGGTCCTCGGCGCGCCGGTTCCACACCTGCACGCGCTGCTGTGCGTCCAGCACCGCCACGCCCAGCCCGAGCGAGGTGAGGATCGCCTCCAGGAAGTCGTTGACCTGGTTGAGCTCGCCCGTCCGCTCACGCAGCTCGTCGTTCATGGTCTCGAGCTCCTCGTTGGTCGACTGCAGCTCCTCGTTCATGGACTCGAGCTCCTCGTTGGTCGACTGCAGCTCCTCGTTGGTGGTCTGCAGCTCCTCGTTGGCCGACTGCAGCTCCTCGTTGGTGGTCTCGAGCTCGTCGATCGTCGACTGCAGCTCTTCGTAGGCAAGCTCGAGATCGCGGCGGTTGCCCTCGAGCTCGGACTGCAGCGCGGCGTAGCGCGTGACGTCCTCGAAGGTGATGCTCGCACCGATCGCGGTGTTGTCCTTGGACAGCAGCGGCGTGACGTTCACCTCCAAGCGCCGCGCTTCGCCGCGCTCGGGCGCGTACTCGGTCTCGCCCACCGGCACCCGGCGGCGCTCGCGCAGCGCCTGCTCGATCGGTGCCAGCAGGTCGACGGGGCGGTGCGCGAGGCCGAGGTCTCCAAAACCGCGGCCGAGGTGCTCGCGTGAGATTTGGAACAGCGCGCGGGCCGGCAGGTTCGCGAACGTCAGCCGACCCGTGCGCGAGACCACCAGCAGCGCCTGCGGCCCGAGCTCGAGCGCGGCGTCGCGGCTCGCGCGGTCATCGTCGCCGGCTGGGCGCTCCATGCTCTCGGCCGCGCTGAACGCGCTCGCGCGCGAACCCAGCGAATTGCGGTGCTGCTTGACGAACACCCGCTTCTTGAGGTCCGACGCCACGAACAGGTCGCGGTGGGAGAGCATCATCTCCGACTTGCCGAGCATCAGCACGCCGGTGTCGAGCAACGCGAAATGGAAGTGGCGCAGGATGCGCGCCTGCGTGGCGGCGTTGAAGTAGATCAGCGTGTTGCGGCACACGAGCAGGTCCAGCCGGGAGATCGGCGCGTCCTGCACGATGTTGTTGCGGCCGAAGATCACGGTCCGGCGCAGGTCCTTGCGGAAGGCCAGCCGCTGATCGGCACGCTCGAAGTACTTCTCCCGGAACTCGGCCGGGACCGACTCCATCTCCTTGTCGTCGTAGATGGCGAGGCGTGCCTGGGAGAGCGCGTTCTCGTCGATGTCGGTGGCGTAGATCTTGACGCGTTCGCGGTAGGCCTCGATCCCGAGCAGCTCGGCGAGCACCATCGCGCAGGTGTACGCCTCCTGGCCGCTCGCGCAGCCGGCGCTCCACACGCGGATGAGGTCGTCGGCGGGCTTGGCGGCCAGCAGTGCCGGCAGCACGTCGGCGCGCAGGTGCTCCCAGGCCGGAGGGTCGCGGAAAAACTCGGTGACGTTGATCAGCAACGCGTCGAAGAGCTGCTCGTACTCCTCCGGGTTGACTTCGAGGAAGTCGAGATAGTCCCCGTAGGATTGGCAGCCGACCGCTGCCATGCGGCGGCCGAAGCGCCGTTCGAGGCTGGCGCGCTTGTAGCCGGTGAAATCGATCCCGCGCGCCTGGCGCAGGAACTCCAGCAACGCTCCAAAGGCGGCGTCGGGGGCGGGCTCCGTCACGCGGCGGGCTCATGCTCGGCGGCCAGCACGCGACGGATGATCGCAGCCCGTTCAGCTGCCTCCCGCGCGCCGGCCGCGAAGCTCGTGCGGGTGCGCTGGTGGGTGGTCGCGCGACCCGCCAGGCGCTGCAGCAACTCGGCCCGCTCCTCGAGCACCTCGAGCGCCGTCCACAACGCGGCTTCGACCGAGCTGCCCTGCGCCTCGACCCTCGCCTCCTCCGAGTAGGCGTGCCCGACGCGGCCGCGGTAGCGCACGAGCTCACCCTCGCGCAGCTCCCAGAGCGCGCCGCTGCACTCCGGGCAGGTGAAGCCGGTCGCGGGTCCTTCCGGACGGATCGGACCGTCCAGGACCTCGGCGGGATCGGGTTCAGGCGACTCCGGGGTCTCCTCGGTCTCGACCTCGACACGCGTGGCGGCCAACCGGTCGGCGAGCGCCCGGATCGGCAGGACGGCGTCGGGCGTCGTCGCCGCGAGCGCCGCCGACGGCATCCCGGGAACCAGCGCGTCCTCCGGATGCTGCACGAGCACTTCGCCCCCGCCGAGCTTGACTGCGACCGCTCCGGCGGCGCCGTCGTCGAGCGCCCCCGAGAGCACCACGGCCGCGCCGCGCTCGCCCCAGGCGCGGGCGATCGAGCGGAACAGCGGGTCGGCGGCTGGGCGCGAGCCGTTCTCTTTCGGGCCGCGGCTGAGCTCCACCCGGTCCTCGCGGACCAGAAGGTGATGGTCGGCGGGCGCCACGTAGATGCTGCCCGGCCAGAGCGCCATGCCGTGCTCGGCCACGACGGCGCTCAGCACCGTGTCGCGATCCAGGATCGGCGCCAGGAGACTGCGGCCGGTGGGCGGGATGTGCAGCACGATGCACACCGCCGCATCGAAGTCCGCCGGAAGGGCGCTGACGACCGTGCGCAACGCCTCGACGCCTCCCGCCGACGCGGCGACGCCGATCACCCGGCTCGGGAGCGTGTGACCCACGCGTCGGACCCTACGCCGATCGGACTGAATCGCGCTCGGCACGGGTAAGCAAACGCGCGATGATCTCCACTTCACGCTGCTCCCACTGTCGCTCGACGGTCACCCGCGACGACGCGGCGTGCCCGCGGTGCGGACGCCCGCCGCGGCGGCTTGATCCCGCCGCGGTCAGGTCCGTGATGGCGCGGACGGGCGGGCGCCTGCGGCGCCCGGCCCTCAAGCGGAGCCGCTGAGCTCTCGCTGCGCGGCTTCGAGGACCGTCACCCGGCGGCGGTGACGGCTCTCGTAGTCGCGCACGGCGCCGGCGTGCTCGCCGTCGAGGCGGTCGACGATCGCCTCGGCGGTGTCGTCGTCGTAGCCCTCCCACGGCGGCTCGCCCGTGAGCTGGTCGCCCTTCTCGATCACGGCGCGCCGGTTGCGGTGCGCGCGCTCGTAGTCGAGGACGAGGGCGAGCTCGGCCTGAGTGAGGTCGCTGAGGCGCGCGACGACCTGGCCCGCGTTGAGCTCGTCGTAGTCGTCGATGGGGAAGGTCGCACCGGTCTCGGTCCGGCCGTCGGCGGCGAGCGTCGGGATCAGCGCACGCAGGTCGGCCAGCATGCGCTCTTCCTCGGCGCGGTGGCTGCGAGCGAGCTCGGCGATCTCGTCCTCGCCGAGCTGCGTCGCGAGCGCCTCGATCGCGTCGTAGGTGGCGATCTCCAGCGCCTCGGTGGCGCACTCGTCCTTGGCGTTCTTGAGCTGGCGCTCCTCGACGCTGGTGCCGCCGCGGACGAGGTCGAGCGGGCCCTTGGCGAGGGTGAGGGCCTGGCCGACCACGGTCTCGGCGAGGCCGAGCGCGAGGTTGATGACGTTCGTGCCCGGCTCGGTGGCGTGCTGGGAGAGCGCCGCGGCGTGCTGGCGGGTCTCGCGCAGGTGGCGCTCCAGCAGCGTTCGGTGGTCGCCGCGCGGGGTCATCGCGATGTGTGCGGCGAGCGTGGAGACGAGGGCGCGTTCGGTCGCGAGCGCCTCGTGCAGGTACCGGTTCAGGCGGTCGTAGTCGTTGGCCATGTGGAAGGCCTACCCGGATAACGTCTGATCGGTGCCCCAACCGAAGCGTGTCGAGGTCTCTGTGGGCGACGTCACGGTGTCGCTCTCCAACCTCGAGAAGGTGATGTACCCGCGTGCCGGGTTCACCAAGGGGCACGTGATCGACTACTACACGCGGATCACGCCGGTGCTGCTCCCGCACCTGCGCGCGCGGCCGCTGACGCTCAAGCGCTATCCGAACGGGGTCGAGGACACGTTCTTCTACGAGAAGCGCTGTCCGTCGCACCGGCCGGACTGGGTGCGGACGACGGCGGTGTGGTCGGGCCGTAACGAGGGTTACATCGACTTCTGCGTGTGCGAGGACCTGCCGACCGTGGTGTGGCTGGCGAACCTCGCCGACCTGGAGCTGCACACGCCGATGGCGCGGGCGCCGGAGATGGACAACCCGACGATGGTGGCCTTCGACCTCGATCCGGGGCCGCCGGCGACGATCGTCGAGTGCGCGCGGGTGGCGATGGAGCTGCGGCGCTCGTTCGAGTACTTCGGGCTGCAGGCGTTCCCCAAGACGTCGGGGTCCAAGGGGATGCAGGTGTACCTGCCGCTGAACGTCCCGGGGGTCACCTACGAGGACACGCGGACGTTCTCACGCGGGCTCGCGGGCGTGCTGCTGCGGCGCATGCCGGACCTGATCGTGGGCGACATGAACAAGGAGCGCCGGCGCGGGAAGGTGTACGTCGACTGGTCCCAGAACGACCGCCACAAGACGACGGTCAACGTCTACTCGCTGCGGGCGATGGAGCGGCCGACGGTGTCCACGCCGCTGACCTGGGACGAGGTCGAGGACATGAGCGAGCCCTTGTCCTTCACGTCGGGTGAGGTGCTGGAGCGGGTGGAGCGGATGGGCGACCTGTTCGCGCCGGTGCAGACGCTCGAGCAGGAGCTGCCGCGGTAGCTACGCGCCCGGGCCGGCGTGCGCCCGGACGTCGCGGGCGGTGAGCTTGGCGCCGCACGCCATGCAGGTGCGGTGCGCGTCCAGCGTGCCGCCGCAGTCCTTGTGGGTGAGGATCACGGGCGGGCCGTCGGGGGCATAGTGGCGGTCGCCGAACTGCATCAGCGTGATCAGGACGGGCCATAGGTCCAGGCCCTTCTCGGTCAGGCGGTACTCGAAGCGCTGGGGGCGCTCCTGGTAGGCGACCTTGATCAGCACGTCCTCGTCGACCAGGCGCTGCAGGCGCTGTGTGAGGACGTTGCGGGCGATCTTCAGGCCGTCGGCGATCTCGTCGAAGCGCCGGTGGCCGAAGTAGATCTCGCGCAGGATCAGCACGGTCCAGCGCTCGCCGACGAGCTCGAGCGTCTTGGCGACGCTGCAGTTCTGGCCCTCGTAGGTGCGTCCGAGCATCGGCTTGCGTCCGAGAGTAGCGTGATGCAACGCGGTCGTCGATGTTACGCGGCGGCGCGAACGAGGTACCGTCCTGGCATGGACCTCGAAGAGCGCACCCTCGAAGACACCATCTCTCAGACGTGCGCCGTCTGTGGCGCGACGCTGACCGAGGCGGAGATCAAGGACGCCCGCGAAGTCGGTGGGCCGTTCCTGTGCACCGTGCACGCCGCCGAGGAAGCGCCCGCGGACGAGATCGCGTCCGACGTCGAACCGGACTAGGCCTCCAGCAGCCGCTCCGCGAGCCGTCTCACGGCGGCTCGGAGCTCGTCCGGCGCGACGATCGTGAACGAGCAGCCCGCGCCCGCCAGCAGGCCGGCTGCCCAGTCGAGCGAGTCGGCGCGCATGCGCAGCGTCACGCCTTGGTCGTCTGGTTCCAGCTCGGCCAGCGTCGGCGGGAAGCGCCTGACGGCTTCTTCGTGGCTGGTGTCGAGGTGGACGATGACCTCGTGCGCCCAGGGCACCCGCGCGAGCTGGCGGCTCACGAACGCGGTGGCGTCGAAGCCGGGCGGCTTGGGTGCGCCGGCGCCCAGGAGGGTCACGGTGCCGATGCGGTCGGCGCGCAGCACGCGTTGTTGGCCGCGCTGGTGGTCGAAGGCGGCGACGTACCAGCGGCCCTGGTGGGCGACCACACCGTGCGGGCTCAGCTCGCGCGTGGTCTCGGTGCCGGTGGAGTCCACGTAGGTCGTCGCGACCCGACGGCCACGGCCCGCCGCGTCGGCGAGCGCGAGGAGCGTCTCGCCGTCGGGCGGCGCGGCGTCCACGTCACCCGTGAAGCCGAGGATCTGTTCGAGCGACTCGACGCCGCGCCGCAGCGGGTCCGGCAGCACGCGGCGGACCTTGCGCAGCGCGCTCTCGGCCTCCAGACCGAGCCGGCGGGCGGCGAGCAGGCCCAGGGCGGCCGCGGCGGCCTCGCCGCTGGTGAACATCAGCGGCGGGACGCGGAAGCCCGGCTTGAGGCGGTAGCTGCCGCCGCGGCCCCGTTCGCCCTCGACCGGGATGCCGAGCTCGCGCAGCGCGACGACGTCGCGGCGCACGGTGCGCACGTCCACCCGCAGCCGCTGCGCGAGCTCCGGCCCGGTCGACGCCCCGTGGTCCTGCAGGGCTTCGAGGAGAGCGAGAACACGAGCCGCCTTCGACATTAGAGGACCAATCCTGCCCTGTTTACCGCGTAGCGTCCAGGCCCATGCCCCACGAACCCCGCGAGATCGCCTTCTACGGCTGTGAAGGCCACACCAAGCACTACGGGATCGGCGACCCGGACCCCGCCCACATCGCCGCCGTCCGGGCGCGCGCCCGGTTGGACGCGCCGGGCTTCACCATCGCCCATCGCGGTGCCTCCGCGGCTTTGAGTCTCGTGTACTGGTGGGCGAACGAGAACGAGCTCCACGCGGAGTTCTTCGTCGCTCCCTTGAACGCGCCCGACGACCTACGGCCGTACGAGAGCACCGGTATCACCTGCGTGTGGGAGATGGAGGTCATGGACTTCGAGCGCCGCGCCTGGCTGCGGGACGTCCTGATCGACGAAGACCTCGACGCCTACCTCTCGCGGGCGCTCGACCCGGTGGCGATCTGAGCCATGCCCGTCACCGACTTCGACTTCCTCCCCGGCCGCTGGGAGATCACCAACCACAAGCTCGTCGACGGCGAGTGGCAGACCTTCACCGCCATCTCCACCGCGTTCTCGATGCTCGGCGGCGGCGGCAACCACGATCACTTCGTCACCGACGGCTACGAGGGCTTCAGCCTGCGCCTGTACTCGCCGGAAACGGACACGTGGCGCATCTGGTGGTCGAGCACCCAGCGCCCGGGCCGGCTCGACCCGCCCGTCGAGGGCCGCTTCCACGGCGACGGGACGGCCACCTTCGAGGCCGACGACGTGCTCGACGGCGTCCCCCTGCGCATGCGCTTCGTCTGGTCCGACATCACGGGCGACGCCGCCCGCTGGGAGCAGTCCTTCTCCTACGACGAGGGCGCGACGTGGGAGCCCAACTGGATCATGGAGCTGCGCCGCGTGGAGTCGCCGGCCGCGTGAACGGCGAGCACACCCGCGGCAGCGGGCGCGCTCACGCCCGTGTGATTTGCGCGGGGCGCGCTCGTGCCGAGGGGGCGCAAACGCTTGCGCTGAGGGGGTGGTCGACGAAACTCTCGCTGTGCGCGACCAACGTCGACCACCCCGCCCGGATGAGCCCGAGCGAGCTGGCCCGCGCCCGGGCGCGCCGGCGCCAGCCGGTGTGCTCACCCGACGCCGGCGACGAGCCCGAACGCGAGGGGCGCGGAGCGCGGCGGCGGCGAGACAGCGCGGCGAGCGCGCGAGGGCGGCGGGGCAGGGCGACGCGGTGGCGCCTTGGGCCCGGCGAGGGCGCGCGCCTGCCTTCTCTACGCCGGTGACGCGACGAGCTTCTGCGCCGCGTCGGCGATCGCGTCGGCGTCGATCTTCGCGCCGTGCAACAGCTCGGCGGGCGTGCCCGAGCCGGGGATCTCGCGGACGGCGAGCTTGACGACGTGCGCGGTCTCGTCGCCGGCGGCCAGCGCTTCGAGGACGGCGTCGCCGAGGCCGCCTTCGGGGGCGTGGTCTTCGACGGTGACGATCGCGCCGCAGTCGCGGGCCGCGGCCTGGACGGCGGAGGCGTCGATCGGCTTGATCGAGTAGGCGTCGAGAACGCGGGCCTTGATGCCGCCGTCGGCGAGCCGTTCGGCGGCCTTGACGGCCTCGTCGACGGTGATGCCGCAGGCGATGATCGCGACGTCGTCGCCCTCGACCGCGACGCGCGAGCCGCCGATGCGGACGTCCTCGTCCGCAGCGGTCCGCACCGGGGTCTTGCCGCGCAGGGTGCGGATGAACGAGATGCCGTCGTGGTCGGCCAGCGCGGCGACGAGCCGCGCGGTCTGCTGGGCGTCGCTCGGGTGGACGACGACCGAGCCGTGGATCGCGCGCAACGAGGCGATGTCCTCGAGCGCCATCTGGGACGGGCCGTCCTCGCCGATCGACACGCCCGCGTGCGAGCCGCTCAGCACGAGCTTGGCCTGCGAGATGGCGCCCATGCGGACGAAGTCGTACGCGCGCGAGAGGAACGCGGCGAACGTGGACACGAACGGCGTCCAGCGGCCTCCTACCTGCATGCCGACCGCGGCGGCCACCAGCTGCTGCTCCGCGATGAACATCTCGAAGTAGCGGTCCGGGTGGGCCTCGCGGAAGTCCTCGGAGTGCGTCGAGTTCGAGACCTCGCCGTCCAACGCGACCACGTCGCCACGGATCGAGGCCAGCGCCGCGATCGACTCGCCATAGGCCTTGCGCGTCGCGACCTCGTCGCCGAGCTCGTACGACGGCAGCGAACCGCCGCTCGTCTCGAACTCGTGCGCCGAGCCGCCCTCGGGCGCGGCGACGTCCACGGACAGATCGCGCTCGCCGCCGAGCTCCGCCACGGCGGCCTCGGCGTCCTCGACCGGCTTGCCGTGCTTGCCGGGCTGGTCCTCCACGGCCTTCACGCCGCGGCCCTTCATGGTCTTGGCGACGATCGCGACCGGCTGGCCCGTGGTCGCCTCGGCCTCGGCGTAGGCCGCCTCGATGGCCTCGACGTCGTGGCCGTCGACGGCGATCGCCTTCCAGCCGAACGCCTCGATCCGCTTCACGTAGCCGTCGAGGTCCCAGCCGAGCATCGTCTCGCGCGTCTGCCCGAGCCGGTTGACGTCGATGATCGCGACGAGGTTGTCGAGCCCTTCCCAACCCGCGTGCTGGAAGGCCTCCCACATCGAGCCCTCGGCCATCTCGGAGTCACCGCACAGCACCCACACGCGGTACGGCAGCTTGTCCAAGGACCGGCCCGCCATCGCGACGCCGACGCCGATCGGCAGCCCTTGGCCCAAAGACCCGGTGGCGACGTCCGTCGGCGGGATGCGCGGCGTCGGATGCCCTTCCAGGCGCGACCCCAGCTGGCGGAACGTCAGCAGCTCCGCGTCGTCGATCGCGCCCACGGCCTTCAGCACCGCGTAATAGAGCGGCGAAGCGTGGCCCTTGGAGAAGATCAGGTGGTCGTTCGCCGGGTTCTCCGGGCTGGAATAGTCAAGCCGGAGGTGGCCGTCGATGAGCACCGCCATCAGATCCGCGGCGGACATCGACGAGGTTGGGTGACCCGAGCCGGCCGCGGCCGAGGTGCGGATGGAATCCACCCGCAGCTGCTGGCCGAGCTCGCGCCGGAAGTCGGCGTCGTGGGCCATGGGACTACGCCGCCACGAGGCTCTTGAGCTTCTTGTCCAAGCCTTCGATCAGGTCGGCGAACGACTTGGCGAACTTCTCGACGCCCTCCTTCTCGAGCGTCTGCACGACGTCGTCGTAGGACACGCCGGCCGCCTCGACCTGGTCGAGCAGGCGGCTCGCGCCCTCAACGTCCTCGGTGATCGCGTTCCCGCGGATCTCGCCGTGGTCAAGGACGGCTTCCACGAGCTCACGCGGGGCCGTGTTGACCGTGTCCGGCCCGACGAGCTCCTCGACGTAGACCGTGTCCTTGTAGTTCGGGTTCTTGACGCCCGTCGACGCCCACAGGCACCGCTGCGGAGACGCGCCCTTGGCCGCCAGCTCCTCCCACTCGGGGGTCGAGAAGACCTCCTGGTAGGTCTGGTAGGCGAGCTTGGCGTTCGCGATCGCGAGCTTGCCGAGCAGCTCATCCTGCCCGCCGATCGCCTCCAGGCGCTTGTCGGCCTCGGTGTCCACGCGCGAGACGAAGAACGACGCGACGGAGGCCACCTTCGAGGGATCGCCGCCGCCCTCGACCAGCCGCTTGATGCCGGCCATGTAGGCCTCGGCGACCTTGCGGTGACGCTCGAGCGAGAAGATCAGCGTGACGTTGACCGGGATGCCGCGCGCGATCGTGTCCTCGATGGCGGGCAGACCCTCGAGCGTCGCGGGGATCTTGATCAGCAGGTTCGGGCGGTCGACGAGCTCGAACAGCCGCACGGCCTCGGACTTGGTCTTCTCCGTGTCGTGCGCGAGGTTTGGGTCGACCTCGAGCGAGACCCAGCCGTCCTTGCCCTCGCCCTCGTCCCAGACGGGGCGCAGGATGTCGCAGGCGTCGCGGATGTCGTCCTTCGCCAGCTGCCAGAAGATCTCCTTCGGATCATCGTGGGAGCCGCTGAGCTCGCGGATCTGCTCGTCGTAGGCGTCTCCCTCGGCGATGGCGCCCTGGAAGATCGTCGGGTTGGACGTCACGCCCTCGACTCCCTGCTCGACCAGGCCCTTGAGGTCGCCGTCCTTGACGAAGCGACGCGACAGGTAGTCGATCCAGACGCTCTGACCGTATTCGGTCAACTGCTGGAGCGGAGTGCTCATGAGGCGGTCCTTTCAAAGGGGTGTCCGTACACATTGACACTCCCCCACGGTTTGCCCGGGCTAACGAGCCGTGAAGCAAGGTGAAGCGGGGACGCCACGGCGCGGAGCGGCGTCCCGCGCGTTCAACGTGGCCGGCCGGAGAGCTCGCGGAGCCAAGCGGCTACGGCTTGCTCATCGCGCCTGGCCTCCCGCCGACGAGCGGCGCGCGCCTGGGAGGCCGTGATGGTGTTCGGCTCCGTCTGCCGAACGAAGCGCTTAGACGGTGTCGCGGGAGGACGACTCGAGCGCGGTTGCTGATCCGCCTCAGAGGCAATCGACATTGCCGACAAACCTACCTGGCCGAATGGGGGATGTCCACGCCAAACGGGCCAACGGCCGGGAAAAGTTCTGGACCTGACGTCGAAAATGCCTAGTTTGCGAGACACGCGGCCGGGACGAGCAGGTACTCCAGAAAAAAGAGCGCCCAGACCCGCATGTAGAAGCGCGTGAACCCGCTGTGCGAGCGGGGTTCCGCGCTCCTGGCCCAGTACAGGAGCACTGCCGCGGCCGCCACGTGCCCGCCCGCGAGGACGAACGGATTCGCGTAGTCGACCAGCAGCGGCGGCGCCACCAGCGCCATTCCGGCGTAGGCAATCAACAGGGCTGCCAAACCCGCCCGGAACACCCGCTCGGGCCCGATCCGCACCGTGAACGTGCGGATCGCGTAGCGCCGGTCGCCCTCAATGTCCGGCACGTCCTTGAGGATCGCGATCGCGAGGCTGAACGGGAGCACGAACAGGCACAGCGCGATCACCGGCGGGTCGATCTGCCCCGCGAAGTGCCAGTACACGCCGAGGTTCACGATCACCGACCGCACGCCCGAGATGCACAGGCTCGCCGCCACCGGATAGCGCTTGAGCCGTAGCGGCGGCAGCGAGTACACCGCCCCGACGGCGAGGCCCGCCGCGACCGCCGCCGTCTCCCACCCGCCCTGCGTGACGGCCATGGCGAGCGGCGCCACCGTGCACACCGCGACGATCGCCGTCGCCGCGCCGATCGACAGCTCGCCCGCGGCGATCGGCAACAGCGGCTTGTTGACGCGGTCGATCTCCACGTCGGTGATCTGATTGATCCCGACGATCGCGACGTTGACCATCAGGCCGGCGAGCAGCGTCGCCGCGAGGTCCCACGCGGGCGTCGCGGCCTCCGCGATCACGTAGAGCCCGAGGACCGACAGCGCCGTCCCGATCACCGTGTGCGGCCGCGAGAACCGCCACAGCGTCATCAACGGGTTCGCGCGCGCAGCGACCCGCGGGGCGGTGGCTGCGCCGGCGCGGCTCACGCGCCCGCCCGTGCCGCGTGCGTCTCGCCGCGCGGCTTCACGACGCGGCTCGCTTCTCTCTGCGGGCCCGCAGCGCGAGCACGGCCGCGATCGGCACGAAGGCGGCGCCCGCCGCCGACCCGGCCACGAACCGCGCCGCGAACTTCACCCGGCTCGGCGCGGGCTCCTCGGCCGGCGCCGCGCGCCCCGCCGGGGACGCGCCCGCCCCGGCGACGCCGCTCACCGCCAGCGCGTAGGGCACGCGCTCGTCGCGGTACCAGTCCGGCGCGAGCTCGACGACGCGCACGTCCGTGAACCCCGCCGCCTCCATCCAGCCCGTGTAGTCCGACACGGGCGGGAACAGCATCCACGCCTCCGCGAGCCAGCGCGCGAAGCGGTTCGCGGGCCGCACGGGCCCGATCACGAGCGCGGTTCCGCCCGCGCGGGTGACGCGGTAGGCCTCGGCGATCCCCTGCTGCGGGTCCGGCCAGTACTCGATCGAGCCCGCGGACACGTACCGGTCGAAGCTGTCGTCCTCGAACGGCAGCTGCTCGGCGTCCCCCAGCACGCGGCGGCAGGCGGCGAGCGCGGGCTTGGCGCGCGAACGGTGCAACTGGTGCGGGCTCTGGTCGAGCATCGTCACGTCGGCCGCGTCCACACGCGCCACGATGCCTTCGGTGGTGAAGCCCGTCCCGGCGCCCGCGTCGAGCACCTTCAAGCCGGGCTCCAACCGCGCCGCATCCAGCGCCAGAGCGCGCATGGCGGGGGTCCAGAAGAGCGGGTTGACCCAGCGGTCATACCCCAGCGAGAGGAACCGGTAGAACCAGAACGCCTCGCGCTTGTGCTGGATCAGCCTCATTGCTTGGGCACCATACGGCCATGAGCGAGGAGCTGGACCACTGGCTGCCCGATCCGGTGATCCGCAGTCGCCACCGGCGAGCGGCGCGCGCGACGCCCGCGGACCTGTGGGCGGCCGCGACGAGCATCCGCCTCGAGGAGACGCGGCGGCTGGGACGCCTGGTCGGCTGGCGCATCCCGGGCGTGCAGGGGTCGATGACCTACCACGAGCTGTTTCGCGCCTACCCCTTCAACGTGCTCGACGAATCCGAGCAGCGGCTCGTGTCCGGCCTGTGCGGGCGTATCTGGACGCTCGCCCGCGACTACCCGACGCTCGACGGCCCTGACGCGTTCAGGGCCTGGGATGAGCCCGGCACCGTGCGCGTCGCGTTCGCGCACGGCGTGCGTGCGCTCGAGGACGGGCGCTCGGAGCTGTGGTCGGAGGCGAGGGTGCAGCCGATCGACACCAGCGCCCGCCTGCGCCTGAAGGCCGTGTGGGCCGTGGTCGGCCCGTTCGAGCGCCTCGTGGGCGCCGAGCCGCTCGACCTCGCGGCTCGCCGCGCGGAAAGTTAGGCGGACAACTCGACGTGGCGTCAATATCCTCGCCTTGATGGAGGCGGACCAGCAGCGGATCGAGGCTGCTCGCCGCCTGCTCGGCGAGGCTCCGGGGGAGGCGATCGATCGGCTCGCCGCGCTCGGCGCGCGCCTGCTGGGCGCTTCGTACGCGCAGGTGTCCCTGTTCGCCGACGTGCAGGTGCCGCTCACGCCCCCCACGCCGCGCCGGCCGCCCGCGGACGCGCTCGTCGAGGCGACCTTCTACGGCCAGGAGCCGCCCAAACAGGCCGGGATCGGCGCGTACCTGGGCGTGCGGATCGAGGCGGCGGGCCACTGCGTCGGCGTGCTGTGCGTCTACGACGAGGAGGAGGCGACCTGGACCGAGCACGACCGTGACGTGCTCTCCGAACTGGCGGCGGCGGTCGCGGCCGAGCTCGAGCGCGGGTCGCTGGCCGCGGAGCTGGAGGACAGCGCCGCGCGGCTGAGCCTCGGGTTCGCGGCGGCAGACATCGGCAGCTTCGACTGGGACCTGCGGACCGACGCGCTGCAGTTCGACGAGCGGCTGATGGAGCTCTTCGGCTACACGCCCGCGACCTTCACCGGGCACATCGACTCCTTCGTCGCCCGTCTGCACCCCGAGGACCGGGCGCGCACGCAGGCCGCCATCGCGAAGGCGGTCGACCGCCTCGGCGACTACGAGGCCGACTACCGCGTCGTGCACGAGGACGGCACGGTCCGCTGGGTCGCCGCCCGCGGGCGGGTGATCGGCAACGACGGCACGCCGGTGCGGATGCTCGGCGCCGCCTACGACACGACGGCCGTCCACAGCGCCGCCGAGCGACTCGGCCGCGTGCTCGAGACGATGAGCACGGCCTTCCTGACGCTCGACCTCAACTGGACCTTCACGTACCTCAACGGCGCTGCGGAGCGGATCTTCGGCCGCAGCCGCGGGGAGCTCGTCGGCCGCTGCGTCTGGGACGTCTATCCCGAGCTGGAGGGCACGGAGACCGCCGTCGCGTACCGCCGCGCGATCACGACGGGCGAGCCGCAGAGCTTCGAGCAATACCACCCGCCGCTCGACATATGGTTCGACGTCCGCGCAACGCCGGGCGAGGACGGCCTGTCGGTCTACTTCCACGACATCACCGGCCGCGTCCGCGCCGAGCAGGACGCGGCGCGGCTCGCGGGCGAGCGCGAGGACGCGCTGGCCGCGAGCGGCGCCGCCACCGGCCGGCTGCAGATCCTCAGCGCGGCGAGCGCCCGGCTGGCGGGGACGCTGGAGGTCGACGAGCTGCTCACGATCCTCTCGGACGTGGTGGTGAACGGGTTCGGCGCGGCGGTCGTGGTGGCCCTGCGCGACCGGATCGTTCGCGACCTGGCGGGCAAGCCGACGATGCCCGACGGCGGCAAGGCCTTCCGCATCGCGCACACCGTGAACGTCGACCCGGCGCTGCACGGCGCCACGATCCCCGCGACCGCGCTCGCCGCCGGCGCCGTGCAGCAGCGCCCAGCGCGCGAGCTGGACGAGCGCCTGGGCGACCGGCTCTCGCTGACGCTCCCGCTCATCTCCCGCGGCCGCATGCTGGGTGCCATCGTCGTCCTGGACCCCGTGACGGGCGCCCTCGACCGCCGCGTGCTGACCGAGCTGGCCGCGCGCTCGGGCGTCGCGCTCGACAACGCGATGCTCTACGGCGCCGAGCGCCGCCTCGCGCTCACGCTGCAGCGCAGTCTGCTCCCGGCCGACCTGCCGGAGCTGCCGGGCATCGAGCTGGCCACGCGCTATCTCCCGGGCACGGGCGGGCGCGACGTCGGGGGCGACTTCTACATCGCCCACCCGCTCGAGGACGGGCGCGTGCTGCTGGTGATTGGCGACGTGATGGGCCACGGCGCGCAGGCGGCAGCCCGCATGGGTCAGCTGCGCGCCGTGCTGGCCGCCTATGCCTACGACGGCGACCCGCCCGACCGCGTGCTCGCCCACCTCAGCGTCCGCGCTCCCGCGCTGCTGGACCTGCCGATGGCGACCGTCCTGGCCGCCGTCTATGACCCGCAGGACCGGCGCTTGACGTTCAGCCTCGCCGGCCATCTGCCGCCGCTGATCGCTCCGCGCGACAGTGCCCCGTACTTCGCCGACGCCCGCCCGGGCCCGCCGCTCGGCACCGAGACCGGCGAGTACGCCCGCCACACGCTGACGCTCCCGCCCGGTGCCACGCTCGTCTTCTACACGGACGGCCTGATCGAGGAGCGCGAGCTGGCGATCGACGCCGGGATGGAGCGCCTGCGCCAGGCCCTCGACGGCGTCGACCTGGACCCGGACGGCGTCGCCGACCACGTCCTGCGCGCGCTCGACCGCGAGCAGGGCGGCGAGGACGACATCGCGCTGCTCGTCATGCGGGCGTAGCCCCGTCTTCCAACGCCGCCATCGTCGACTCGCCGCGGAACCACACCCGGCGGCCCCGGCGCACGGTCACCTCCACCCGCCCCAGCAGGTGGTGGCGGGAGCGGACCTCGAGCCGGCGCTCGCGCGGGATCGGCACCGGGAGCAGGAGCGCGTCGGCGGCCTCGCCGCTCAGCTCGACGTTCCAGCGCCAGGAGGAGGCGCGGATCGACCACTCGCCAGCGCCCGCCCGCGCCACCGTGCGGGCGAGCGGCGGGGCGAGCGTCACGAGCTCGTCTTCAGTCCACACCGCGACCGCCGTCGGCGCCACGCCGTGCACGCGCCCGCCCGCGAACGCGACGAACTCCGCCTGCCCCCACCACCAGTGCGCGGCGAACACGGCGCCCCAGTTCTTCTCGGCGTAGCCGTGGGCGTCGAGCGTCCGCGTACCGAACGATCCGCGCGCGCGGGCGCCCAGCAGCCAGGGCGACCAGTACTGGCCCAGGAACGGGATCATCTGCGCCGGCCCGAGCGGGGAGAACGGGCGGCGCGGCCACTCACGCCGGTCCTCGAAGCGCACGTCCAGCCCGGGCCCGAGATCGACCCGCAGCGAGGCGCCGTCGGCGTGCAGCGGCCCGGCCTCCACGCCGAGCCCGTCGCGGGAGAGCCGCGGGGAGTCGACGATCTCCGTCCACAGCTCGCCGTCCGAGGTCGCCAGCGCAACCATCGCCCACCCGCGGCACACGCCCGCGATCGCGAGCGCGCTCCAGCCGGGCTCGTAGATCCGCCAGTAGTAGCCCTCGAGCCCGACGCCGTGCGCACGCCGAGGGTCGCCGAACGGCCCGTCGGCGCCTGTGCGGCGGTACAGCGAGCTCAGCGAGAGATCAGCGCGTGGGTGACGGGGACGTTCCAGCGGGCCTCGCCGGCGGCGATCGCCTCGTCCTCGCGGTAGTCGCGGTCGCCTTCGGGGTGGGAGAAGATCACGATGCGGTCGGCCTTGAAGGTCACCAGCGCGTCGTCGATGGCCTGGGCCGGCTCGGATTCTCCCACCTGGCCGGCGGCGTCCACGCCATCCTCCTCCAGCCGCTCGACGGTCTCGGTCTGGGCGTGTTCGGCCTCCGCGATCGCGTCGTCGGGGTCGGACACCCAGAAGGCCAGCTTGGACTGGTTGGTGGCGGGCGAGAGCACGAGCACCTCCGCGCCCTCGACCTCGTCGCCGAGGGTCGAGCGCAGGAAGTCGGCGTCGATCGGCTCAGGGGTGACGACGAGCAGTTTCACGCCGACCGCGCTACCCGCCCGCCCGTGGCCGGAAACCCGCTCGGGAGGTCGATCGCGAGCGTCGCGAACCCGAAGCGCTGCTCGCCGTGCCCGGAGCCCGTGCGCGGGTGGTAGTACTCGCGGTACCCGCTGCGCTCGACGGCGGCCAGCGCGCCCGCGGCCAGCGTGTCGGCCTCGTCGTCGGCACCGAGCGCGCGCAGGCCGCCGACCATCAGCCAGTTCGTGTTCATCCACGCCGCGCCGCGCCAGGTCCGGTAGGCGTTGAAGCCGGGCCGGAACGAAGGCTCCTCCATCGACACGCTGGGCACGCCGAAGCGCGCCCAGTAGCGGCGGCGGTGCAGCAGGTGCTCGTTGGCGACCCGCTCGCGCAGCTCGCGCGGGATGCCGACCAGCGCGAGCGGCGCCAGCGAGGACCAGGTGGACAGCTCGACCTGCGTCTCGGAGCGGCCGGCGAGGTCGAAGAACAGGCCGCGGCGCTCGTTCCAGCACCGTTCCACCAGCGCGGCCTCGGTGCGCGCGGCGTGCTCGTCCCACTCCGCGTTGCCGGTCAGCCGCGCGAGCGAGCGCAGCGAGAGCGCGTGCGCGACGTTGACCAGCACGTCCTCGACGTGTTCGTCCGTGGTGCGCGCGAGCGTCGCGGCGCTCCAGCGTGCGCGGCGGCAGCGCTGGACGAGCCGCGCGTAGCCGGGCTTCCAGTGTGCGAGCCGGCCGTAGACCGCGTCGTACTTGGGCGAGTCGTCGAGGCCGGACTCGTCCGGTAGCAGGATCGTGATCAGCCCGTCGCCGTCGGGATCGCGCTCGCGGATCAGCCAGCGCGCGTGCGCCTCCAGGAACGCGAGGTCGTCCGGCGTGGCGCCGCCGACGCGCTCCCACGCGACCGGCAGCAGCGGCGTCTGGATCGACTCGGTGCCCGTGTCGCCGCGGTAGCTCGCGGTGGCGTAGAGCGGCGCCCGGCGCCACAGCGGGGACGCGTTCCAGAACGCGGTGTGCGGGACGAACCCGTCCGGCCGGCCCGCGCGCATGAGCGTGCGCAGCTCCTGCCGGCCGCGCTCGGGGTCGAGGTGCGACCACGCGACGGCGTGGAAGCACGAGTCCCAGAACCACTGGTGCTGGTAGCGGCGCGGCGAGGGACAGGTGAAGGCGTACGGCGTCCCGTCGCGGCGGATGCCCTCGCGCCAGTTGGCGCGCAGGACGTCCTCAGCAGAGGTCGTCGTAGGTCACCGCCGTGCGGGCCCGCGTCCGGCCCAGCACCCGCTCGAGGGCGGCCAGGTGACGCGGATGGTCGAAGTCGGCCGGATGCAGGTCCAGCCGCATCACGCGCGGCGACAGCGCCGCCCCGGCCCGTACGAACGCGGGGGACGTCGCGCGCTTGAGCGCACCCGACGTGCCGAGGCAGAGCGCCGGGGAGCGGACGTCCGCGCGCCCGTGCACGCGCAGCAGCGTCGCCCACCAGTCGAAACGCGCGCTGAGCGCGCGGCGCAGCGCGCCCGTGTAGGCGTAGGCGGGGGCGACGAACCCGCGCGGCTGCAGGCCGGCGTCGGCGAGCACGCGCCGCCCGGCCTCGACCGACTCCGCGGCGGCGGTCGCGCTCATCCCCGCGTACTCGGCGGCGCGCCCGCCCTGCCAGTGGCGGATCGGGCGCGCGAGCAGCGGGCCCGGGCGCGTCTGGCGGTGCTGCAGGCCGTGCTGGGCGATCGCGTCACCGGCGTCCTGGCAGTCCAGCAGCCAGTACTTCAGCTCGGGCGAGCGCGACGGGAACGGGTGCAGCTGCGGCGCCGGGATGACGAGCAGCGTGACGCGGTCGACGCCGTGGTCGCGGAGCCAGTCGCGGATCTCCACGCAGCGGCGGAAGCTCGTGGGCTCGACGTCGTGGATCGCGACCGCGAGCTTGGCGCCGTCCACCGGTGCCGGGCGGACGGGCGTGCCGATGTGGTGGGCCGGCCGGGGCGGCGTGAGCTCGCGCTCGGAGACCGCGGCGAGCATCAGCTTCGCGATCTCGTCGACGTCGGCGAGCTGGCTGGAGTTCGGCCCGACCATCACAGCGCCTCGAGGTCGGCGAGCTCGGCCGCGAACGCGTGCTCCCAGCGGTGCGCGGAGGCGAAGCGGGCCGCGGCGAGGCGGTCCGGGACGCCGGCCCGCGCGCGTTCGATCGCGGCGGCGAGGCCTTCGATGTCGCCCGGTGCGAATGTCTCGGCCAGCGGCCCGACGACGCGGGCGGACGGTGCGGAGGTGCACGCGACGACCGAGGCGCCGCTCGCGGCCGCCTCGAACGCGACCAGGCCGAACGTCTCCAGCTCGCCCGGCATCACGACGCAGCGGGCGGACTCGTAGGCGCGCGCGAGCGCCTCGCGGTCGCTCTCGTAGCCGACCATGCGCACGCGGTCGGCGACGCCGAGCTTGCGCGCGCGGGCGGCGATCGCGTTCTCGGCCGTGCCCGTGCCCATCAGCCACAGCGGCCACGGCTCGGACGAGCGCGCCGCGGCCTCCAGCAGCTCGAAGACGCCCTTCTCGCGGCTCAGCCGGCCGGCGTACAGCACGTGGTCCCCGCGCTCGGTGCCGCCGCTGGGGAAGAAGGCGGGGTCCAGGCCGAAGCGCAGCGGCAGCGTCGCCTCGCGGCCGGTGTCGCCGAGCGGGTCGCACGCGGCCATGACGGCGTCCACATGCCCGTAGGCGCGGCGCATCCAGGCGCCGAGCGCGGGGCGGTAGAGCCGGTTCGGGCCGGGGATGGCGTTGACGTCCAGGTCCAGCGAACCGTGGTGGACCATCACCACGCGCGCGCCGACCGAGCGGGCGGCGGTGACCGCGGCGCGCGGGGCCCAGAACGGGTCGTGCAGGAGCACGAAGTCGGGCTCGAGCTCGACCAGCAGGTCGGCGAGCGGCCGGATGCCGAGGGGCCAGCGGTAGCCGTTGTTCGGCGCCACGCGCACCGACGGCAGCGCGCACGTCGGGCCGCTCACGTCGCGCTGCGTGCCCGGGACCACGAGCCGGTGCTCGAACGCGCCGGTCCGCTGGGCGTACGCCACCTTGGCGTTCAGGTAGGTACGGATGCCGCCGCTGCGTTCGCCGTAGAACAGCGCCACGTCGACCACGCGGTGCCGCCCCGGCTCGACGAGCCGCAGCGGCGCGCGCTCGTCGAACGCGACGCTCACGCGCCCGGCTCCGAACCTAAAGGGGTCAGACCCGTTAATGTTTCTTTAGGTTCGCCGGCGAGGGCGGTTTGGCGCAAGTGCGCGGAAAGCGGCGTGTCGGGGAGGTGCGCGAACGGCGCGCGGTCACGAAGGTCAAACCTAAAGGGGTCAGACCCCTTCAGGTTGCGGGCGAGTCGGTGCTGTGCTGCCGGGTCGGGTGCCGCGGTGCTGCGGGTCATGCCGCGCGGACCTCGCCGGTCGCGGCGGCGCGGGCGGCGAGGGAACGCATCCAGCCCGCGCCCAGGGCGGCCATCGAGGCCTCCCACGTGCGTTCGCGGACGGCGCTGAGGCCGCCGCGGGCCAGGCGGGCCCGGGCGGGGGGCGAGGCGGCCAGGCCGCAGACGGCGTCGGCCAGCGCGCTCGCGCTCGCCGGGCACAGCATGCCGGTGCGGCCCGAGTCGATCAGCTCGACGGGGCCGCCCGCCGCCACGGCGACGACGGGCAGCCCCGAGGCCTGTGCCTCCAGCACCACCTGCCCGAAGGTGTCCGTCTGGGAGCAGAAGAGGAAGAGGTCCGAGTCCGCGTAGGCGCGGGCCAGGCCGTCGCCCTCGAGCCAGCCGAGGAACGTGCCGGCGCTGCCGAGGCGGGAGCGCAGCGCCTCCTCCTCGGGGCCGCCGCCGGCGAGCACGAGCTCCAGGCGCGGGTCGCGCGCGCGGGCGGCGAGGAACGCGTCGGCCAGCAGGTCGACGCCCTTCTCCTTGGTGAGCCGGCCCGCGTACATCACGCGCACCTTGCCGTCGTTGTCGCGCGCGCGCAGCGTCGGCGAGAAGCGCTCGACGTCCACGCCGCGGTCCCAGCGGCCGATCCCGTCGATGCCCATCGAGCGCAGCCGCTGGTCGGACACGGCGGAGGGGGACAGGACCACGTCGCAGGCGCCGTAGAAGGCGGTCAGCGCCGCCTCCATCGCGAAGCCGAGCTTCTGGTCGCCCGAGCGCATCTGCGTGTAGGTCGTGAGCTCGGTGTGGTAGGAGCCCGTGATCGGCATGCCGAGGACCTTGCCGATCAGCGCCGAGGCGACGCCGGCCGGGCCCGGCGAGCACAGGTGCAGGACGTCGTAGCGGCCCTCGCTCAGGGCCTCGACGACCGCCGGCAGCGACGGCACGCCGACGCGCAGGCCCGCGTAGAACGGGATGTCGACCTCGGCCACGGCGGACAGGCGGCGGTCCACGTGCGGGTCGGTGCCGATGACCTCGACCTCGAACCCGGGCACGCCGCGCTCGCGGATCTCGTCCAGCGTGTGGGTGACGCCGTGCATGCCGCCGATGCCGTCGGCGACCAGCGCGACGCGCAGCGGCTCACCGTCACGGCGCGCGAGCTTGCTCTTCTCGCGGCCGAGGAAGGCGGCGGCGGGCGCGTACGGGATGGCCGCGACGCAGGCGGTGAAGACCTCTTCGGCGGCCGCGTCGATCTCGTTCGGGGCGGCGATCGCCTTCGCGACCGCGCGCTCGAGGCCGCGCTCGTGGCAGCGCCGCGCGCGGCGCTCGAGGGCCGCGTGCGAGAAACCGTCGGACTGCAGGAGCGTGAGCAGCTCGCGCTCGCTCATGCGCAGGTCCACCGCGTCCAGCCACGCGCGCAGCAGGGCGCGGCCGTCCTCGGGGCCGAGGTCGGCGCCGACGGAGCCCGCGCGGGCATCGCCCTCGGTCATCACGCGCTCGACCATCTTCAGGACCGCGGCGGGATCCGGCGCGGCCGTGGAGTCGCCGCGGCCGAGCGCGCGGATGGCCAGCGCCATCGCGGCGTGCGCCCACTTGGCGGCGGAGCCCTGCTCACCCATCGCCTCGACGTGACCCGCGCGGATGTGCGCGAGGAACTCCTGCGGGGTGGCGGCGGCCGGGGTCTCCGACCACGTGCGGCCGATGTCCACGCCCGCGTGGTCGTCCGAGCCGCCCGTGCCGGTGCCGCCGTGCGTCTCGACGTAGATTGCGGCCGGGTGGTTGAGCTCGGGCGCGCGGGAGCCGTTGCGGACCTCCCAGACGTCGAACAGCTGCGCGAGCCGGCGCCGGTGGCGCGGCTGCAGCGGGGCCTCGACGGCGTAGAAGGGATGCGCGAGCGAGGCGGTGATCTCGTTCGTGCGCAGATACTCGGCGATGACCTCGACGTCATCGGCGTGCGCCTGCAACCACTCGTGATCGTCCGGCGTGATGCCCAGGCACAGGATGTGCACGGCCTGGGGCTCACCCTTGAAGCGCGCGGTCAGCTCCTCGGAGATGAACACATCCGGCCGGTCGGCGATGGACAACACACCGTCGATCGTGTCGTGATCGGTGATCGTCACGAAGTCCATCCCGCGGCGCTTGGCCAGGGAGTAGACCTCCTCGGGCGGCGTGGCGCACTCCGGCAGGCCCAGAGAGCGCTGGACACCGAGCTTGGACACCTCGGATGCCGTCGAGTGGCAGTGGAGGTCCGCGCGGCTGGTGGTCATGAGGCGGAGAATCGTGCCGGTCTGCAGGCGTTTTGTGATCAAGCCGCGACCAACCGGTGATCGTCTTGTGAACATCCGCACGACACACCGAAGTGGTGTCGAAGCTCAAGCGCTGTGAAGGTGCGCAGATGGGAAGGTCGAGCCGAGGATCAGTTCATCCAGCTGACCGAGGGGATGGTCCCGGCCGAGACGCTCGAGGACCCCGTCGACTCGGATGATTTCACCGTCGAGCAGCTCGGTCCGCGACACGAGCTGGTGACGGTCGCGCCCGGCGGTCACCGGGTCGCGCTCGTGCTGCCGGGCCACCCGGAGCAGCGCTTCGTGGGGCTCGGCGCGCGGCACGGACTGCACGTCGATCAGGCCGGGCGGCGGGTCCAGCTCGGCGCCGACCGGGCCTACACCGGGCCGGACTGCCCGCCGGACATGCTCGACGTCGGCGGGATCCCGCAGGGCGACTACGCGCCGGTGCCGTTCGTGCTGTGCTCGCGCGGCTGGGCGGCATGGATCGAGAACGACGGCTCGGGCGTGCGCTTCGACCTCGGCGACGAGGTGGTCCTCTCCGTGCGTTCGGCCTCCGGCCCGTTGAAGGTCCACCTGTTCACGCAGCGGACGCCGGCCGCGCGGCTGCGCGCGTTCCTGGAGTACACGGGATCGCTGCCGCCGGTGCTGCCGGAGTGGGCGTACGGGTTCTGGAAGAGCCGCGACGTGTACCCGCACCAGACGGACGCCGAGGCGGACTGGGCGGGGCACCGCAGGCACGGCATCGCGCTCGACGCGATCGTGCTGGACTCACCCTGGGCGACGCAATACAACACGTGGGAGTTCAACCCGCACCAGTTCCCGGACGCGCGCGGGTATGTGTCCAAGCTGCGAGAGGACGGGGTCCGCACCGTGGTGTGGGTCGCGCCGTGGGTGAACCTGGACTCGCGCGAGGGCCAGTACCCGCCCGACGACGAGTCCGCCCGGCTGCACCGCGAGCCGGCGCCCAACTACGAGCCCGAGCACTTCGTGCGGGGTGCCGACGGCGAGCCGCTCGTGTCCAAGTGGTGGATGGGCAAGGGCTCGCCGGTGGACTTCACGAGCCCCGCGGCCGAGCGGTGGTGGCGCGAGCAGGCCAAGCGGGTGCTGGAGCTCGGGGTCGAAGGCATCAAGGCCGACGACGGCGAGGGCTGGTACTTCCCCGACGATGTGCAGTTCGCGGACGGGCGGACCGGGGCGGAGTTCGCGTGGGGGCACGGGCTCGCGTACCGGCGTTCGATGCAGCGGGCGCTGGACGAGGTGCATCCCGGGACGGGCGTGCTGTTCGGCCGGCCGGGGTGGACGGGGCAACAGGCTGTCGGCGTGACCTGGGGCGGGGACCAGCCGAGCGACTTCTGGTCGCTGAAGACGCTGGTGGCCGCGACGCTCAACGCCGCGGCGAGCGGCTTCTCCAACTGGTCGCACGACGTCGGCGGGTACCTCGGCGAGCGGCTCGTGTCGCGCGCGACGAAGGAGCTGCTCGCGCGCTGGGTGCAGTTCGGCTGCTTCACGCCGCTGATGCAGGCGCACAGCCGCTTCGAGCAGGAGGCGTGGACCTACGACGACGAGCTGCTCGACCTCTACCGCGAGCACGTGCTCCTGCACGAGCGGCTCGTGCCCTACATCCGCGCGGCGGCGGCGACCGCGCAGCGCACCGGCCTGCCGATCATCCGGCCGCTGGCGTTGACCGACCCGAGCGACGTGCGCGGCTGGTCGATCGCCGACGCGTACGGCTTCGGGCCGTCCTTCTGGGTCGCGCCGGTGCTCGAGGACGGCGCGCGCTCGGTGCACGTCGATCTGCCGCGCGGGGACTGGATCGAGGTCGCCACCGGGCGGCACGTGCACGGTGGCGGCGAGGTCGACGCGGATGCGCCGCTGCACCGGGTCCCGCTGTGGGTCCGCCGCGGCGCGTTGATCGTCACCTACCCGGCCGAGCACGTCGCGCGCGGGCTCGGCGACACGCCCGAGCACGAGCGCCCGCTCGAGGCGACGCTGTGGGGCGAGCCAACGTGCGGGCGCGCCAAGGTCCGCCTCGCGGACGGCACGACGATCCGCTACGACCGCGGCGAGTGGACCGTCCCCCCGGACCGACCGGTGGTGTTCGAGGAGCGGAACTAGCCCAACGGTATGTTCACAACCGGTCAGGCCAACGGGAGCATTCTGCGGGACATGGCTCTCGCCACCAAAGCCCCGCTCAGCGCGCCGCGCGCGGGCTCGGCTCGCAGCATGCGCCTGGATCTCGCCGACGGCGCGTGCACGACCATCCACGTCGCCGTGCACGACCGCGAGCACACGGAGTTGCGCGTCGCGCTCATGCGCGGGCAGGCGAAGCTCGAAGCGTGGTGCGCCGCCCAGGGCATCCAGGAGGCGATCGTCGGCGGCTTCTTCGCACGTCCGCACGGCACGCCGCTCGGCGAGGTCCGCACCCGCGGCGTCGCCCGCGAGCATGTTCCCTTCACCGCACCGTTCGATGCCGTTCGCGCATGCGTCCACGTGGACGGCGGCGAGGCCGCGATCGCACCGCGCTCCGCGCTGCCCGCGGCCCCGCGCGGGGATCTGCTGCAGGCCGGGCCGCTGCTGGTGCGTGACGGGGCGCCGATCTTCCGCCGCGAGGACGACGTCGAGGGCTTCAGCGCCGCGAACGGTCAGTTCGACTCCGACATCACGGACGGGCGGTACCCGCGGGCGGCGCTCGGCCTGTGCGCCGATCGGATCTTCGCGGTCGCGGTCGACGGGCGGTCCGCGGACGACTCCGGGCTGACCCTGGAGGAG
The DNA here is from genome assembly GCF_027587175.1 of Solirubrobacter deserti. GTDB lineage: Bacteria > Actinomycetota > Thermoleophilia > Solirubrobacterales > Solirubrobacteraceae > Solirubrobacter > Solirubrobacter deserti. The sequence goes on along the minus strand of NZ_JAPCID010000048.1, from coordinate 17,318 downwards.
CTGGCCGCGCTGATGGCGGCGCTCGGTGCCGACGTGGCGATGAACCTCGACGGCGGTGGGTCCACGTCGCTGGTGAGCGGCGGGCGGTTGCAGAACCGACCCCGGTCGCAGTTCGACGTGCCCGAGCCGGGCGGCCGCCCGGTGTCGACGGCGCTGGTCTTCCTACCGCGCTGACGGCAACGGCGAGCACAGGCGATCGGTCACTTGACCCCCGTAGAGGTGGTGAAGTGACCGATCCCGCCGGTCATCACGCGCGTTCGTCGGCCGCGCGCTTGCGGCGCTTGCCCTCGTGCATCGCGACCACCCGAGCGACGGGGATCGCGCGGCCCTCCTCGACCAGGTCGGTGGGCAGCGCCTGGGGCGCGGGCATCGACTCCACCCACGGGTCCCGGCCCTCCAGGAGCGCCGGCACCGTCCGGATCGTGAAGTCGGCCGGAGTGATCCGCGTGACGTCGTCCCACGGGACCGGGAACGACACCGGCACGCCCGGCCGGATCCGGGGCGAATAGGCCGCCACCACCGTCGCGCCACCCGCGCGCGTGGAGTCGACGAACACCTTGCCCTCGCGCTCCTCGACCACGTACGCCGTCGTCGCGATCGACGGATCGAGCGCCACCGCCCGCGCGGCCAGCGCGCGCGTCGCGTGGGCGATCTCCTCGCCGTCCGCGGACACCGGGACGAAGATGTGCACGCCCTTGGAACCGCTGGTCTTCAGCGCGCCCTGCAGCCCGGCCGCCGCCAGCGCCTCCCGCACGAGCAGCGCCGTGGCCGCGACGACGTCGAAGGCCGCGCCCGGTGGCGGGTCCAGGTCGAGCACGAGGTGCGTCTGCGGCCAGAGCGTGGGGTGGTACTCGATCGCGCGCTGGTTGGCGAACCACAGCAGGGTCGGCTTGTCGTTGCAGAGCGCGTAGCGGACCTCGCGCTTGGAGCGCTCGGCCCAGATGCCGACGGTCTTGATCCAGTCGGGCGCGTTCTTCGGGACGTTCTTCTGCATGAACGGCTTCTGGCCCGGGCGGGCGCGCATGACGGACAGAGGCCGGTCGCGCAGCTGCTCGATCAGGGGGTCGGCGACGGCCTCCAGGTAGGCGACGAGGTCGCCCTTCGTCGCCTCGGCGCCGTCGAACAACGGCTTGTCGAGGCTCGTGAACGCGACGTCCATGCCGCGAACCCTAGGGCGTGGAACGGAATGACGCTCGCGCAGGTATGTTCACAGTCTGGCTACTTCGCGTTCACATCCGCACGCCCTGATGGGGCTGCTGTTCTACCCCCGCGGCGGGTCCGCGCACGTCGCGCGCAACCTCGCGCACGCGCTGCCGGCCGTCGGCTGGGAAGTCACGGTCCTCAGCGGCAGCATCACGGGCCACGGCGACGCGCGCCGGTTCTACCACGACCTGGACGTCCGGCCCGCGGACATGGCGGCCGGCTTCCCGCTGCACCCCTCCTACGAGGACCGCGAAGATGCCGCTGACCGCGTCTTCGGCCTGCTCGACGCCGACGACGCCGAGCGTCACGCCCGCGCCTGGACGCGTGCGCTGCAGTCCGCCGGCGCCGCGCACGCCGACGTCCTGCACCTGCACCACCTCACGCCGCTGTACGAAGCCGCCCGCCGCGCGGCGCCGCAGGTGCCGATCGTCGGCCACCTGCACGGCACCGAGCTGTTGTTCCTGGAGGCGGTGAAGCAGGACCCGCTGCGCTGGCCCTACGGGCTCGCGTGGGCCGAGCGGATGCGCAGCTGGGCGCTGCAGGCCGAAAGATTGATCGTGCTGTCCGAGACGCAGATCGAGCGCGCCGAGCGGGTCCTGCCGGTCGACCCCGACCGCTACACCCTGATCCCGAACGGCTACGACCCCGACCTGTTCACCGAGCGCACGGTCGACCGCGCCGGGCTCTGGGCCGACCTGCTCCCCGACGCCGGCATCGACCACGACACGCCCGTCCTGCTGTACGTCGGCCGCTTCACCGAGGTCAAGCGCGTCCCGCTGCTGATCGAGGCCTACGAGCGCGCGCGCCCCGGCTTTGCCCGCCGCGCCCCGCTGGTGCTCGTCGGCGGCTTCCCGGGCGAGCACGAGGGCGAGCACCCGGCCGACACGATCGCCCGCGTCGGCGCGCAGGACGTCCACCTCGCCGGCTGGCACGAGCACGACGAGCTCCCGAACATCCTCGCCGCGTCCGACGTCGTCGTCCTGCCGAGCGTGCGCGAGCAGTTCGGCCAGGTCCTGGTCGAGGGAATGGCCTGCGGACTGCCCGCGATCGCCGTCGACGCGCACGGCCCGGCCGACATCGTCGAGCACGGCCAGACGGGCTGGCTGGTGGAGCCCGACGACGCGCAAGGACTCGCGAACGCGCTGGTGGAGGCCGTCAACCGGCCGCAGGAGCGCCGCCGGCGCGGCCGCAACGCCGCCGAGGACGTCGCGGAGCGCTACGCGTGGCCCTCGTTGGCCCAGGAGATGGCCGACCTGTATGACCGAGTTTCCGGCGTTGACGCAACGTTGTTGCGCACAAACGCCGCACATAGCGGCTGATCGCTGCGCGAAACGCAACGGTTGACGGGCCGCGCTGTTGAGCGGCCGGCACACCTGTTGCTACTTTGTCACTCCCTTCCGAGCCCTCGGATGGGGTTTCGCGTCCCCCGACCCCGTCGCTCGCCTATGCCTGAACGTCCACGTGGCCGGATCGGCCTCTACGACCCGACCTACGAGCACGACGCCTGTGGCGTCGCCATGGTCGCAAAGCTGGACGGTTCGCCGTCGCATGAGGCCGTAGAGCGCGCGATCGTGGCGCTCGAGAACCTCGAGCACCGCGGCGCTGCGGGCGCGGATCCCAACACGGGCGACGGCGCCGGAATCCTGCTGCAGCTGCCCGACGAGTTCCTGCGCGGCGTCATCGACGCCGAGTTGCCGCCCGTCGGCGCCTACGGCGTCGCGATGCTGTTCCTCCCGCGTGAGGAAGAGGAGCGCGCGCGGCTGGAGGCGCTGCTGACCAAGACCGTCGAGGACGAGGGCCAGACCGTCATCGGCTGGCGCGACGTCCCGGTCGACAAGGACTACGTCGGCATCACGGCCAACCTGTACGCGCCGTACGTCAAGCAGCTGGTCGTGGGCGCCTCCGAGGCGCTCGCGGGGGACCAGGACGCGTTCGAGCGCAAGCTGTACGTGATTCGCCGCGTGGCCGAGCTCGCAGCCGGGCCGGAGCTCGTGATCCCGAGCTTCAGCTCGCGGACGATCGTCTACAAGGGCATGCTGACCAGCCCGCAGCTGCTCGGCTACTTCCCGGACCTGCAGGACAGGCGCACGAAGACCGCGATGGCGCTTGTCCACTCGCGCTTCTCCACGAACACGTTCCCGAGCTGGGAGCTCGCGCACCCGTTCCGCATGATCGCCCACAACGGCGAGATCAACACGGTGCGCGGCAACATCAACTGGATGCGGGCGCGCGAGTCGCAGCTCGCCTCCGAGCTGTTCGGCGAAGACCTGCAGAAGGTGCTCCCGGTCGTGCGCGCCGGCGGCAGCGACTCCGCCACGTTCGACAACGTGCTCGAGCTGCTCACGCTCGCGGGCCGCAGCCTCCCGCACGCGGTGATGATGATGATCCCGGAGGCCTACGCCGACCGGGACGACCTCCCCGAGGAGCTGCAGGCGTTCTACGCCTACCACGCGTGTCTGATGGAGCCGTGGGACGGCCCCGCCGCGGTCACGTTCACCGACGGCCGCGTGATCGGCGCGACGCTGGATCGCAACGGCCTGCGTCCCGGCCGCTGGCTGGAGACCACGGACGGCTGGGTCGTCCTGGGCTCCGAGACCGGCGTGATGGACGTCCCGACCGAGAAGATCAAGCGCAAGGGCCGCCTGCAGCCGGGCAAGCTCTTCCTGGTCGACCTCGAGCAGGGCCGGATCATCGAGGACGAAGAGGTCAAGCGCGCGGTCTCCACCGCCAAGCCGTACAAGCAGTGGTTCGAAGAGGGCATCGTGCACCTCGCGGATCTGCCCGAGCCCCCGGAGCTGCCGAAGTCCGAGCTGCCGCTGCCCAACCGCCAGCGCGCGTTCGGCTTCACGCAGGAGGACCTGCGCGTCCTGCTCGCGCCCACCGCCGCCAACGGCGAGGAGCCGATCGGCTCGATGGGCAACGACAACGCGCTCGCGGTCCTGTCCGACCATCAGCCGCCGCTGTTCAGCTACTTCAAGCAGCTGTTCGCGCAGGTCACCAACCCGCCGATCGACCCGATCCGCGAGGCGATCGTCATGAGCCACGGCACGGGCGTCGGCTCGGAGAGCAACCTGCTCACCGACGGCCCCGAGCACGCGCACCAGCTGTCGATGAAGACGCCGCTGCTGTTCGACCGCGAGCTCGCGCAGCTGCGCCACGTCGACTCCTCGATCTTCAAGGCGCACACGGTGGACATCACGTGGCCGATCGCCGAGGGTCCCGAGGGGATGCTCAAGGCGCTCGACCGCGTCTGCGCCGAGGCCGACGCGGCGCTCGCCGACGGCGTCAACATCCTCATCCTCAGCGACCGCGCCGTGAGCCCGAAGCGTGTGGCGATCCCGTCGCTGCTGGCCGTCGCGGGCGTGCACCACCATCTCGTGCGCGAGGGCACGCGCCTGCAGACCGGCCTCGTGCTCGAGTCCGGCGAGCCACGTGAGGTGCACCACTTCGCGACGCTGATCGGCTACGGCGCGTCCGCGATCAACCCGTACCTGATGCTCGAGTCGCTCGAGGAGCTCGTCAAGGACGGCCGCGTGCCGGGCGTCGAGGACTTCGAGACGGCGCAGTGGAACGTCGTCAAGGGCGTGGCCAAGGGCCTGCTCAAGACGATCTCCAAGATGGGCATCTCGACGATCCAGTCCTACAACGGCGCGCAGATCTTCGAGGCCGTCGGGCTCGCGTCCGACCTGATCGACCGCCACTTCACGGGCACCGCTTCGCGCATCGGCGGCATCGACAGCCACATCCTGGCCGTCGAGACGCTCGAGCGCCACGCGCGCGGGTTCGGCCTCGCGACCAGCGATCTGCTGCCGGTCGGCGGCGTGTACGCGTGGCGTCGCGAGGGCGAGCACCACATGTGGAACCCGGAGACGATCGCGCTCCTGCAGCACTCCGTGCGCCACGGCGGCCGTCCGACCTACGACGAGTACTCCAAGCTCGTCAACGACGACGCGGCCCGTCGCGCGACGCTCCGCGGCCTGCTCAAGTTCAAGGAGCTGCCCGAGGACGAGTGGCTGGACATCGACGACGTCGAGCCGGCGTCCGAGATCGTCAAGCGCTTCGTCACCGGCGCGATGTCGCTGGGCTCGATCAGCCGTGAGTCGCACGAGACCCTCGCGATCGCGATGAACCGCCTCGGCGGCAAGTCGAACACGGGCGAGGGCGGGGAGGACCCGGTCCGCTTCACCCCGGATCCGAACGGCGACCGCCGCCGCTCGGCGATCAAGCAGGTGGCCTCCGGCCGCTTCGGCGTGAACATCAACTACCTCGTCAACGCCGACGAGCTGCAGATCAAGATGGCCCAGGGCGCCAAGCCCGGCGAGGGCGGCCAGCTGCCGGGCCACAAGGTGGACCGCTACATCGGCTCGATCCGCTTCACGACGCCGGGCGTCGGCCTGATCTCGCCGCCGCCGCACCACGACATCTACTCGATCGAGGACCTCAAGCAGCTCATCTACGACCTGCGCTGCGCCAACCCGGCCGCGCGGATCTCGGTGAAGCTCGTGTCCGAGGTCGGCGTGGGCACGGTCGCCGCGGGCGTCGCAAAGGCGAACGCCGACCACGTGCTGATCTCCGGCCACGACGGCGGCACGGGCGCGTCCCCGCTGAGCTCGATCCAGGCGGCCGGCGCGCCGTGGGAGATCGGCCTGGCCGAGACGCAGCAGACGCTGGTGCTCAACGACCTGCGCAGCCGCATCTGGGTGCAGACGGACGGCCAGCTCAAGACGGGCCGCGACGTGATCGTCGCCGCGCTGCTGGGCGCCGACGAGTGCGGCTTCTCCACCGCGCCGCTGATCGCGACGGGCTGCATCATGATGCGCGCCTGCCACCTGAACACGTGCCCGGTGGGCATCGCGACGCAGGACCCGGAGCTGCGCAAGCGCTTCAAGGGCGAGCCCGAGCACGTCGTGAACTTCTTCTTCTTCGTCGCGGAAGAGGCGCGGGAGATCATGCGCCGGCTCGGCATCCGCCGCTACGAGGACCTCGTCGGCCGCGTGGACCTGCTCGAGGCCGACGACGCGATCGAGCACTGGAAGGCCCGCGGCGTGGATCTCACGCACGTGCTGGCCGCGCCGCCCGTCGCCGACGACGCTCCGCGCCGGCGCCTGCGCCCCCAGGACTCGCCGCTGCCGGGCGCGCTGGACTGGACGCTGATCGAGGCGGCCAAGGACGCCATCGACCACCGCATGAAGGTCACGGGCGACTTCGACGTGCGCAACGTCAACCGCACCGTCGGTGGCCTGCTCTCGAGCGCGGTCACGAAGGTGCACGGGGCCCAGGGCCTGCCGCCCGGGACGATCAAGTTCACGCTGCGCGGCTCGGCCGGTCAGTCGTTCGGCGCGTGGCTCGCGCCGGGCGTGGAGCTGACGCTGATCGGCGACGCCAACGACTACACGGGCAAGGGCCTGTCCGGCGGTGTGCTCACCGTCGCTCCGCCCGAGGACGTCACGTTCAAGCCCGAGGAGAACGTCATCGTCGGCAACACCGTGCTCTACGGCGCCAGCGGCGGCCGCGCGTTCTTCCGCGGGCTCGCGGGCGAGCGCTTCGCGGTGCGCAACTCGGGCGCCTCGGCGGTCGTCGAGGGCGTCGGCGACCACGGCTGCGAGTACATGACGGGCGGCCGGGCGGTCATCCTCGGCCGGACCGGACGCAACTTCGCCGCCGGCATGAGCGGCGGCGTCGCCTACGTCCTGGACGAGGACGACACGTTCGGCGAGCGCTGCAACATGGGCCTCGTCGGGTTCGACCCGATCGAGGACTCCGACGCCATCGAGCTGCACAACCTGATCGCCGAGCACGCCGAGCGCACCGGGTCGACCGTCGCGCAGCGGATCCTGGACGCGTGGGACGACTATCTCCCGCGCTTCAAGAAGGTCATGCCGCACGACTACAAGCGCGCGCTGGCCGAGATGGCGGCCGAGGATGCCGTGTCGACGGGCGGCGGCGGTTTCGTGACCGAGCCCGCCGAGGAGGTCAAGTCCTGATGGGCAAGGTTGGTGGGTTCCTCGAGATCAACCGGGTCGAGCAGCCGGAGCGCAATCCGGCCGAGCGCCTGCACGACTTCAACGAGTTCGTGGACACGCTGCCCGTGGAAGGGCTGCGTGAGCAGGGCGCGCGCTGCATGGAGTGCGGCGTGCCGTTCTGCCACAACGGCTGCCCGCTGGGCAACCTGATCCCGGACTGGAACGACCTCGTCTACCGCGACCGCTGGCGCGAGGCGATCGACCAGCTGCACGCGACCAACAACTTCCCGGAGTTCACCGGCAAGCTCTGCCCCGCCCCGTGCGAGGCGGCGTGCGTGCTGGAGATCCGCGAGGGCGACGCGGTCTCGATCAAGCAGATCGAGGTCTCGATCATCAACCGCGCGTGGGATGAGGGCTGGGTCAAGCCGCAGCCGCCGAAGGTCGAGACCGGCCGCACCGTCGCCGTCATCGGCGCCGGCCCGGCGGGCATGGCCGCGGCGCAGCAGCTGCGCCGCGCCGGTCACACGGTCACGGTCTACGAGCGCGACGAGGCGGGCGGCGGCCTGGTGCGCTTCGGCGTGCCGCACTTCAAGATCGAGAAGTGGGTCATCGAGCGCCGGCTCGAGCAGCTCAAGGCCGAGGGCGTCGAGTTCCGCTACGGCGTGGACGTCGGGGTCGACATCACGGCCGAGGAGCTGCGCGCGCAGCACGACGCTGTGGTCATCGCCACCGGCTCGCGCGTCCCGCGTGACCTCCCGGTCCCCGGCCGCGAGCTCGAGGGCGTGCACTTCGCGATGGAGTACCTGTACGACCGCGCGCGCTGCCTGGACGGGAACGCCCCCGAGAACCCGATCACGGCCAAGGGCAAGCACGTCCTCGTCGTGGGCGGCGGTGACACGGGCGCGGACTGCGTCGGGCACTCGTTGCGCGAGGGTGCCGCTTCGGTGACGCAGATCGAGCTGCTCGGCGAGCCGCCCAAGCAGCGCCCGGACGACCTCACCCCGTGGCCGCGCTGGCCCGTGAAGCTGCGCACCTCGTACGCGTTGAAGGAAGGCGGCGAGCGCGACTTCGCGATCTCGACCACGAAGCTGACCGGCAACGGCCGCGTGCAGGAGGTGCACTGGGTGCAGAACTCCGGCAAGCCGCCGTTCGACGCGATCCCCGGCACCGAGGAGTCGCATCCGGTCGATCTCGTCCTGCTCGCGATGGGCTTCCTGTCGCCCGAGCAGGAGCTGCTGGAGGCGCTCGGCGTCGAGCGCGACGCGCGCGGCAACGCCAAGGCGGGCGCGTACGCGACGTCCGCCGACGGCGTGTTCGCCGCCGGCGACGCGCGCCGCGGCCAGTCGCTGATCGTGTGGGCGATCAACGAGGGCCGCCAGTGCGCCCGCGTCGCCGACCGCTACCTGCGTCAGCTCGCCGCGCGTGACCCGCGCGACGAGGAGTCCGCGGGCACCAGCGACCGGTTCGGCTCGCCCGACCTCGGCGCCGACCCGCCGCAGGTCGCATCGAACGCTTAGGCACTTGACACTCAACTATCTGGCGTAGGAGGGTGAGCCTCATGAGAGGCTCACTTCTCGCCGGTGCCTTGGGCATCGGCTTGCTGCTCGCGGGTGCAGGGCCCGCGCTGGCGACGGGCGCAGGCAACGACACCTCCGCCAAGTTGCGCAAGGCCGTCACGGTCGACGGGATTCGGCTGCACCAGGGTGCGCTGAACCTGATCTCGTCGTTGACGAACGGGAACCGGCTGGCGGGCACGCCCGGCTACGACCGGTCGGCGGACTACGTGGCGCTGCAGGCGAAGCTGGCCGGGTTGCAGGTCAGTCGCCAGAGCTTCGAGTACGAAAACTTCTTCCTCGCCGATTGGAAGCCGCCGGTGCTCGACGTCCGGCGTGGCAAGAGCTACATCCCGGGCATCGCGGGGTCCAACGGCGGCGGCGACTTCGGGTCCATGATCAACTCGCCGTCCACGGACGTGACGGGCCCGGTGTGGGCCGCGGACCTGCTGATCCCGTCCCCGGCGCCGAACACCTCCACGTCGGCGTGCCAGGCGGCCGACTTCGCGGGCATGCCGCAGGGCGCAATCGTGTTGATCCAGCGCGGCGGCTGCGGCGAGCTGACCAAGTTCCGCAACGCGTACACCGCCGGTGCGGCGGGCGTGGTCTACATCAACGAGGGCGTTGCCGCGCCGGGCTTCGAGGACCCACGCTGGTTCGACATGGCGGCCTTCGGGCCCGAGCCGTGGGCGCCGATGGTGGCCGCGCAGGTCGCAACCGTCGCCGACCTCGCGGGGAGCGTCCGCCAGGGTCTCGTCGGCAAGACGGTCCGCTTCCGCGTCGACCAACGGGTCGGCACCTACCCGACCGAGAACGTCATCGCGGAGACGCGCGGCGGTGACCCGAACAAGGTGATCGTGGTCGGCGCGCACCTCGACAGCGTCGGCACGGGTCCGGGCATCAACGACAACGGCTCCGGATCGGCCGCGATCCTGGAGATGGCGCGGGCGCTGCGCGGCGTGTACCCGAAGAACAAGATCCGCTTCATCTGGTTCAGCGCCGAGGAGTCGGGCCTGCTGGGTTCCGAGGACTACGTGGCGCGCCTGTCCGACGCCGAGCGCGCGAAGATCGCGGCCAACCTGAACTTCGACATGATCGGGTCCCCGAACTTCGTCAACTTCGTCTACGACGGCGACCTGTCGGACTCGCCGCCGATCGGCGAGGACGTGTTCCACCCGGCGGCGCGGCCGTTCTCGGCCACGATCGAGAAGTACTTCCTCGACTACTTCCGCAGCCAGCGCATCCCGACGGCGCCGACCGACTTCGACGGCCGCTCCGACTACGGGCCGTTCATCCGCAACGGCATTCCGGCCGGCGGCCTGTTCACGGGCGCCGAGGGCATCAAGACGCCCGAGCAGGCGGCGATCTGGGGCGGCACCGCCGGTGAGCAGTTCGACCCCTGCTACCACGAGGGCTGCGACAACGTGTTCAACAACTCAGGCCGCGCGCTCGACCAGAACTCGGACGCCGCGGCGCACGTGCTGATCACGCTCGCGCAGACCAAGATCCCGGACCGGCCCGCGATCACGCCGGCCCCGGCCGCGCGGCGGGTCGCTCCGGCGTCGGCGTTCGAGCACGCCGGCGACCTGGTGGCCTTCGACCCCTGAGTCCCAGTACAGTCGCGCCGTGGCCAGCGTGCTCATCACCGGCTGTTCAACCGGGATCGGGCACGCGACCGCGGCGCGGCTGGCGCGGTCCGGGCGCTGGACGGTGTACGCGTCCGCGCGGCGCGTGGAGACCCTCGCCGGGCTCGAAGCGCTCGGCTGCCGGGTGCTCGCACTCGACGTGACCGACGAGGCGTCGATGGCCGCGGCCGTCGACGCGGTCGAGGGCGGGGTGGACGTGCTCGTCAACAACGCGGGCTACTCGCTCTCGGGCGCGCTCGAGACGCTCCCGATGGAGGAGGTCCGGCGGCAGTTCGAGACCAACGTGTTCGGGCTGCTGCGGTTGACGCAGCTCGTGCTGCCCGGGATGCGCGAGCGGCGCTCCGGCACGATCGTGAACCTGTCGTCGATGGGCGGGAAGCTGACGTTCCCGGGCGGCGGCGCCTACCACGCGACCAAGTACGCGGTGGAGGCGATCAGCGACGCGCTGCGCGTCGAGGTCGCGCCGTTCGGCGTGCGCGTGATCGTGATCGAGCCGGGGCTGATCCGGACCGAGTTCTCGGCGACGGCGTCCAGCGGAGTACGCGAGACCGGCCCGTACGCCGAGTTCAACGCGGCCGTCGCGCGCAGCACGCGCGACGCCTACCACGGGCCGCTGGGCCGGCTGGGCGGGGACGCGGGCACGGTCGCGGAGGCGATCGAGGCGGCGCTGCTCAAGCCGAAGGCGCCGACGCGGGTGTTGGTCACCCCGTCGGCGCGGCTGCTGGTCGGCCTGCGCCGGGTGCTGCCCGACCGCGCGTGGGATCGCGCGGTCGGTCGCTCATTCCGCTAGTTCGGAGACGGCCGCGAGCAAGCGCTCGGCGTCCGACGCGTCGTTGTAGTGCAGGAAGCCGGCCCGGATGCCCCCGTGGGGTGCGAGGCCGAGCACCCGCTCGAGCTCCCAGGCGTAGTAATTGCCGTTCCACACCGCGATCTCACGCTCAGCTAGAGCCTTAGCCACGGCCTCGGGGTGCACGTCCTTGACCGTGAACATCAGCGTCGGCGCGCGGTCGCCGGCGTCGCCATAGAGCGTCACGTGGTCCATCGCGCGCAGCCCGTCGAGCGCCTGCTGCATGAGGCCCTCCTCGTGCGCGCGGACGGCGTCGAAGTCGAGCTCGAGCATGTACTCGGCCGCCGCGCGGACGCCCGCGAGCGACTCGAACGGCAGCGTCCCGAGCTCCCAGCGGTCCGGCGCCTCCTCCGGCGCGGGGTTGAGCTTGTCCGGGCGGAACTCGCTCAGAAGGGCGGGGCTCGCGCACAGCACCGAGACGTGCGGGCCGAACCACTTGTAGGCGGAGCAGGCGAGGACGTCGGCGCCGAGCGTCGCGAGGTCGTAGCGGCGGTGCGGGGTGGCGTGGACGGCGTCGATGTACACGCGCGCGCCGACCCGGTGCGCGGCGGCGACGATCCCCTCGAGGTCCGGCACGGTGCCGACCGCGTTGGACGCGGCGGTCACGGCGACCCACTTGGTGCGCTCGGTGAGCACGGCCTCCACGGCGGACGCGGGCAGCTCCAGCGTGCCCTCGGTGGGCTCGGCGAAGTTGACCGTCACGCCCGCGCGCTCGGCCGCGATCACCCACGGGCGCACGTTGGAGTCGTGGTCCAGGCGCGTGCAGACGATCTCGTCGCCGGGCTCGAGCGCGCGCACGACCGTGGCCGCGAAGCGCATCGTCGTGGCCGTGAAGCTCGGGCCGAAGAAGATGCCCTCGGGCTCGCCGCCGAGCAGCGTCGCGCAGGCGGCGCGGGTGCTGTGCACGAGCTCGTCGGTCTCGTGCGCGGCCTTGAACGCGCCGCCGTGGTTGGCCATCGCGCCCGAGCGCATGAAGTCGCTCATGGCCTCGATCACGCTGTCGAGCACCTGGCTGCCGGCGGCGCCGTCCAGGCGCGCCCAGCCATCGCCCAGCCCGGGGAAACGGTCACGGTTCACTTGGCCACCTCTTCGGCGAGCTCGGCGTCTCGGGGATAGGAGAGGAGCTTCGCGGCCTTCTTCGGCGGCAGCCAGCGGATCTCGTCGACCTCGTCGTTGGGCTTGAACTTCCCCTCGTCCACGAGCTTCATCAGCCAGTAGCGGACGGCCTTCGAACGGCCCTTGCGGTCGCGATAGAACGTCGGGGAGAGCTCCTTGCCCAGCTTGCAGCGCAGCCCGGTCTCCTCGAACACCTCGCGCAGCGCCGCCTCCTCCCAGGTCTCACCCGGGTCCAGCTTGCCCTTGGGCAACGACCAGTCGTCGTAGCGCGGACGATGCACGACCGCGATCGCGCCATCCTCGCGACGGACGACCCCGCCCGCGGCCTTCACCTCTGCCTCTTCCGGCTCCATGGCGGGCCATGGTCGCAGACGCTGGCCGGATGTCGGGGTCGCCTTTTTAGCGTCCGGTACTAGATTCGGCACATACGCCGGAGAGGGGTCACCGCGTTGTTGCTGTTGGCGGCGTGCACGCTGCCCGCTTCCGCGCGCGCGGACGTCGAGGTGCTCGCCGGGAAGCTGGACGGCCCGCTGACGCGCCCCGCCGAGGGCGCCGCGGCCACCATCGGGCTGCGCTACGTACGCGAGCACCGCTCCCAGCTCGGCCTCACCGCGGCCGACCTCGAGACGCTCGACGACCCGTCGGTGGAGACGATCGGCGATGTCCGCCAGGTCCGCTGGCGCCACGAGATCGACGGGATCGAGGTCGCCGACGCCGAGCTGCGCGTGAACGTCGACTCCGACGGGCGCCTGATCAACGTGCTCGGCTCGCCTCCGGAGCAGCCGGCGGACACGACGCCGCGGCTGCCCAAGCCGCAGCCGGATGCCGACCTGACGATCTACGACGGCCGGCTCGGCTGGCGCTATCGCGACGGGACGACGGACCTGATCAGCGACGCCGACACGGGCAAGGTCCTCAAGCGCACGGAGCTCACGCGGGACGCGACCGCCCGCGTGTGGGAGAACCACCCGGGCGCGACGCACGGAGGCCAGGAGGTCGTCCGCCCTTTGCCCGTCGCCTGGTTGAGCACGGACGACCGGCTGTTCGGCCCGTTCGTGCACACCTACACGGATCTCGACGGCAGCAACACCGCCGCGCCGACCGAGGAGGTGCGGCCGGACCCGTACCCCTTCTCGCCCGTCGCGAGCTGCGCCATCTGCGGGTGGGACGGCACCAACGGGACACGGCTGCGCAACCGCGAGCAGAACGCGGTCCAGGCCTTCTACCTCGTCAACCGCTTCCGTGAGCATGCGCTCAGCAGGCTCGGCTTCGACTTCAAGGGCGACCGGCTGCTGGTGGAGGCGAGCGACACGGCCGCGCTGAGCGGCAACGCGTTCGACACCAACAACGCGAACATGTACACGCCGCCGGTCGGCCAGTCGCCGCGCATGCAGCTGTACCTGTGGCGTTCGCCCTATCGCACGGTGAACGCCGGCGACGACGCATCGATCGTGTTCCACGAGTACGCGCACGGGCTGACGAGCCGGCTCGTGACCGATTCCGACGGGGTCGTCGCGCTCGGCTCCTGGCAGTCCGGCGCGATGGGCGAGGGCTGGAGCGACTTCTACGCCAAGGACTTCCTGCTCGAGCAGTTCCCGCTGCTCGACGACTCGGGGGTGCGCGGCGACGTGAGCATGGGCGCCTACGTCGACGCCGTGAGCAACACGATGCGCACGCAGGGGCTCGACTGTCCGGTCGGACTCGACGCGCCGCGCTGCCCGGGCGGCGGCTACACCTACGGCGACTTCGCCGACGGCCTGCCCGACTGGCACCGGGACGGCGAGATCTGGGCGCAGACGCTGTGGGACCTGCGCGGCGAGGTCGGGATGGACGACGCGCGCGTGCTCGTCACGCGCGCGCTGCCGCTCGCGCCGCCCGAGCCGAGCTTCCTCGACATGCGCAACGCGATCCTGCAGGCCGATCAGACGCACCTCGCCGGCCGCCACCACGCCAGGATCTGGAAGGTGTTCGCCGCCCGTGGCATGGGCTTGTTCGCGAGCACGACCGGCGGCCAGGACACCGAGCCGGTCGAGAACTTCGACGACCCGACCGACGCGGGGGCTCCGGGGACGATCACCGGGCGCGTGACGGACGCGGTCGACGGTGCCCCGGTCGCGGGCGTGACGGTGAGCGTCGGCGGGCTCAGCGCGGGTCCCGACGCACGGGTGGCGACGACGCGGGCCGACGGCACGTACACGCTTCCGAACGTCCCGGAGCAGGCGGACGCGACACTCGTCGTGCGCGGCACCACGCGCCAGCAGCTCGAGACGGGCTTTGAGCAGGCGTTCGTGACGGTCGACGTCGTGGCGGGAACGACGGTGACCGCGGACGCCGCGGTGCGTCGCAACTGGGCCTCGATCCGCGCGGGTGCGACGCTGCAGTCCTCCGGCGGGAGCGAGAACGCGGGCAGCGGATGCGGGCCCAAACAGGCGCTCGACGGCCACACCGGCAGCACCTGGTCGATGGCCGCGCGCAGCCCGCTCGTGGTGATGCTGCCGCGGACGATCAACGTGCGCGGGATCGGCATCGATCCGCGCGAGGGCTGCGTCGACGACTGGAAGTCCGCGCTCCGGGGCTATCGCGTCGAGGTGTCCGGGGACGGAATGCAGTGGAGGACGGCCCGTGAGGGCGAATTCACGTTCGAGAACCGGCTGCAGATGAACCGGTTCGCGATCAGCGAGCCGGACGTCCGGTACGTGCGTCTGACCCCGCTGTCCAACCTCGGCGGCGCGACCTGGACCGACGTGACCGAGTTCGCCGTCTACGGCCACGCGCACGCGGAGACGGACGTCCTCAGCGGACCGACGGTGCCGGACTCGACCGCGACGTTCACGTTCGGCGGGGAGGGCGCGGCGCGCTTCGAGTGCCGCGTCGACGCGGGGGCGTGGGAGGCGTGCACGTCGCCGAAGACCTACACCGGGCTGGCGTCGGGCGAGCACCTCTTCGAGGTCCGCGCGTTCAACCGCGCGAACGAGCCCGACCCGACTCCGGCGCAGCGGGCGTTCACGATCGACGCGCTGCTGCCGCAGACGAAGATCGAGAGCGCGCCGCCCGCGACCACGCGCGAGCCGAACCCGGGGTTCACCTTCTCGGGCGGGAGCTCGTACGAGTGCGCGTGGAACGGCGTTGCCGGACCGTGCGCGCGGGCGCTCGGGGACGGGACGCACACGCTCACGGTCGCCGCACGCAACGCGCACGGCCTTGATCCGTCGCCCGCGTCCTACACCTTCACGGTCGACCGGACGGCACCGCTGACCGCGATCTCGGCCGCGACGGTGGCCGGGCGGATCGCGACGTTCGCGTTCGCCTCGCCGGACCTCACCGCGGTCACGCACACGTGCGCGCTGGACGGGGTGACGGCGCCGTGCACATCGCCGCGCGTCTATGCGGGGGTGGGGGACGGGCCGCACACGTTCACCGTCACCGCGACCGACGCGGCGGGCAACACGGCATCGGCTACCCGCACCGTGACGGTCGACGCCACGCCGCCGGAGACGATGATCGAGTGGGCGCCGCCGCCGATCCTCACCGCGCGTGACTTCGCGCTCGCCTTCCGGGCCGGCGAGGACGCGACGTTCGTGTGCTCGATCGACGGGGCCGCTGCGACTCCGTGCACGAGCCCGCTGGCGCTGAGCGGTCTCGGGGACGGCGCGCACAGCGTGGTCGTGACCGCGATCGACGCCGCCGGCAACGCCGACCCGACGCCGGCGCGAAGCGACTTCACGGTGGTCGTCCCCGGGGTGCCGGCCGGACCGAGCCCGACGCCGTCGGTGACGCCGCGCGCGACGGCCACCCCGGCGCCGAGGGCAGCGTTGGCTACCGTGGCGGGGCCGAAGACCGTCTCCCGGCGGTCGGGCAAGGTGAAGCTGACGCTGAAGGGCGTCCGCGGCGCGAAGGTCGCGGTGCGGGCGAAGGTCGGAACGCGCGTGGTCGGGAGGGCGACGAAGACCCTCAGTGGTTCGACGCTGACGCTCTCGCTCACGCTCGACAAGAAGCGGCTGAAGGCCGGGACGTCCGTGTCCGTGCGGGTCCAGGCCACCGGCGCTGGGCTCACGCCGGTCTCCCGAACGCTCAAGATCCGGGTCAAAGCCTGAAGTCAGCGCGCGGACCTGCCGGTCCTAGCCGACCGGCCAGGGAGCGCCTCGGACGTGCGTCCAAAACGCGTGAAAAGGCGCACCGGCCTCCCGATTTGTGCGTACGCTCGCCCCTCTGCCAGTCCAGCAGTCACCTAAGACGATTCTCTTCGCACGCCAGCGCCGGTGGATCCGTGTCGCTGCGTCCTGCGCGCTGGGGAGCATGCTGCTGCTCTACGTCACCCCGATCGCGCAGGCTGCCCCGGGTGACCAGGCGGACCCGCCGTTGCCCGGCGTGGTCAGCCCGCAGCTGACGTTCCCCCAGTACGAGCCGCCTAAACCGGATTCCGCCGAGGCCGCCGAGGAGGCCCCGATCGAGGCGCCGAAGGACGAGGCGCGCGAGCCGGGGCCCGCGCCGGAGCAGCCGCGCCGCGAGGAGCCCGCGCCGGCCGCCGCGCCCGAGTCCGAGCCGACGCCCGCCGGCCCCGCGTCCACGCAGGAGCAGGCGCCCGCGCCGGCCCGCGCCGAGAAGCCGAAGATCGACAAGGACGACTACGCCGTCGAGACCCCGGCCAAGGACGAGTCCGAGGAGGAGGAGGCGCCCCTCACGAACACCGACGAGCTGAGCCCGCTCGCCCCGATGCCAACCGACAAGGTGTCCGCGGGCCACCGCCAGACCGCGCCGGACCCGCTCGCCGAGGCCTCTCCGGCCCCGCCCGTCTCGCTGAGCGAGACCCAGAAGCTGCTCGAGCAGGCCGCGACCGCGCCGGCGCCGACCGCCACGCCCGTCCCGATGACGCCGACGGTGGAGACGCCGTCCGCACCCGCCACCGACGTGCCGCCGACCGCGAGCGCCGCCGCCGCGCCCGCGGCGTCCGACGGCGGCGAGGCGAAGGCCGCCGCTGCGAAGTCGGCCG
>NZ_JAPCID010000047.1 GCF_027587175.1 Solirubrobacter deserti | reverse complement strand
CGCCGCCTCGCCGCGCGCCGCCGCCTCGCCGCGCGCCGCCACCTCGCCGCGCGGCGCCACCTCGCCGCGCGCCGCCTCGTCGGCCGCCACCACGAGGTCCGCAGCCAGGCGGCGTGCGGTCGCGCCCTCGCCCGCGTAGAGCATGGCGTCGATCGCCTCGAGCGTGCGGCGGTCGCGTTCGGCGCTCGTGGCGCTGATGCGGCTCGCCGCGCGCAGGCTCGCGACCGCGCTCGCCCAGGCGCCGCGGCGCAGCTCTTGGCGGGCGAACGTCTCGGCCTCGCGCGCGAGGGCCTCGTCCGGCCCGCTCGCCGCGTCGACGCGGTGGTGGAGCGCAGCGGCCGCGTCCTCGGTGACGTCGGCGGCGCGCGCATGCAGCAGGGCGCGCCGGGCGGCCGGCAGGCCGTGGTAGACGGCGGCGCGGGCCAACGGATGGGAGAACACGACGTCGTCAGGTGTGCGGCGTTCGAGCAGCCCTGCGGCGACGCCTTCGTCGAGCGCCTCGAGCGGCGCGTCCGCCTCCGCGACGGCCACCGCTGCCGCCAGCGTGCAGGACACGCCGAGCACGGCGGCGGCCTCGACGAGCGCGCGGCTCTCCGCCGAGCACCCGCGCACACGGGCGGCGATCACATCCCCGTAGGACCGCGGAACCGGCAGGACCGGCTCCTGCCAGGTCTCCTCGGGCAGCTCGTCGAGCAGGGTCCGCGCGTACAGCGGGTAACCGCCGGTGTGCTCGCTCAGCCGCGCGACGGCGTGCGGGCTCAGCGGCCGCTCGACCGCCGCGGCGAGCGCGCCGAGCTCCTCGATGCTCAACGGGCCGGGCCGAACGTGCGCGGTCGCGAGCTTGCGCAGCCCTTCCGGCAGCAGGCCGGCGTCGCGCGTGACCACGACGATCAGCAGCGGCTCCGCGGTCAACCGCCGGATCGCGAACAGCAGCGCGCGCAGCGAGGCGGCGTCGGCCCAGTGCGCGTCGTCCACCACGAGCACGTCGGGCGCGGCCTCGCCGTCGAGCAGCGCCAACAGCCGCAGGCCGACCGCGACGTGATCGGCGGCGCCGATCACCGGACCGCCGCCCGCCCGTCGCACCAGCTGGTCGGCGAGGCCGAACGGCACGAGCGCCTCGCTCTCCTCGCCGCTCGCCCACCACACGCGCACGTCGCCGGCGACGAAGTGCTCCGCGATCGACGTCTTGCCGATCCCCGCGGGCCCTTCGACGAGCGCCACCGCCGGGCGCGCCTCGAACGCGGCCGCGAGCGCGGCGAGCTCGCCCTCGCGGCCGATGAACGTCTTTGCGTCGACCATCGTCGACACAAGACCCTACGCGGGGCCGGACTGCTTCGCCCGGCCCCGCGTCACGCCCCTACGGGTTCGTGGTGGACAGCGTGAACGTCAGCGTCTTGCTGTACGTCCCCGTGCGCAGCGGGTCGGTGCGCTTGATCCGCTGCTTGAACGCGACGTCCACGACGTCGTTGCTCACCGGCGCCGTCCAGGCCGCCTTCGACAGCTCGACGCGCAGCGGCTCGGCCAGCGAGAACGCGCCGTTGGTCATGTGCCCCGGCTCGCTCACCGTGAGCTTCGCGTCACCGGCGGTGGAGATCACGGTCGCCGTCGTGGACGCCGTGTACTCCTTCTCCACGCCCGGCGTGAACGGGTCGAACGGCTTCACCGTTCCCAGCGACAACGACAGCGTCGCGGGGACCGAGCCGCCGACCGTGCCGGTGCCCGTGGTCTGCGCGTACACGCCGGCGACCGTGTACGGCACGATCTTGGCCTCGCCCTGCAGGCCGTAGCTCTGCGCCGGTCCCGCGGTGCGGTACCCGCGCGTGAGCAACCGGTTGGTCAGCGTCGTCTCGACCGTGACCTCGATCGTGTTCTCGCCCGGCTTGAGCAGATCGGAGATGTCGAGCTTGAGCGTGCGCAGGTCCAGGTCGGCCTCCGTGCGCTTGCCGTTGGCGGTCACCTGCGTGTTGCCGTCGCCCGTGGAGGGGACGGTGAAGTACGCGCCGTTCGTCGCGTTCCAACCCGCCGGGAGCGTGAAGGTGGTGCGGTAGGTGCCGATGCCCGACACGTCGGACATCTTCGGGTCGGTCCCGGTCAGCGTGGCCAGCTGCGCCGGCGTCGCCGGCAGGTCCTTCCACGCCAGCAGTGGGCTGTCCTCGAACACCAGCGGCGTCTTCTTGGTCGTGAAGTACACCTCGCGCGTCGTGTGCCCGAACTTCTCCTCGGTGTTGACGACCTTCTCGCCCTCGTTCCAGTCCTCGATCGTGATGTCCCACTTGGGCAGCGCGATCTCGCCCGGCACCTCGACGTTGGTGGTGACGGTGCGGCCGTCGTTGAGCTGCGTCTGGTAGGCGCCGCTGCGGGTCGCGCGGATCGACGTGTTGGCCCCGTCGATCAGCGCCTCGTCCGCCGTCGTGGACACGGCGTGCACCTTGTCCTCGGCTGCGTCGAGGTCGAGCGCGATGATCTGCGCCTCGCCCGGCTTGAGCGTGACGTCGACCGACGTGCGGCCACCCTGGACGGCGTAGGCGCCGACCGGCGAGACGTCGCCCGTCCAGTCGTCGAGCGTGTACGGCTTGCCCGCGCCCTCCAGCGCCAGTGTGACGGTGGACGCCGCCTGGCCGCGGTTCTTCTCGAACTTGAACGAGTGCACGAACGTGTAGAGGACGTTGCGCGCCTTGTCGTAGCGCGAGATCGTCATCACCTGGTTGCTCGGCTGGGCGTAGCTCACGCGCGGCTTGACGTCCAGGGCCTCGAGCGTCGCCTTGGCGTCGGCCTGCTTGTCGACCGTCTTGACGTTTGGCAGCGCCTTGAGCTGGGCGACCACCGCGGCGAGGTCCGCGTCGCTGTCGGCGGTGAAGCGGCTCTTGCCCGCGGCCGTGCCGTGCTCGACGATCGACCCGTCGTGGACGCGGATCTCGGACGTGTTGTTGACGAACAGCAGCGGCAGCCCGTCACGCGCGATCTCGAGCAGCTTGCGCGCCGCCGAGAGCTCCAGCGAGTCCTGGTAGACGATCATCGCCTTGTAGCCGGGGCCGTCGGGCTGCAGCTCCTCGCCCGTCCAGCTGACGTTCGCCTCGTCCTCGAGCAGCTGCGGTGAGAAGTAGTCGTAGGTGTAGCCGGCGTGTTGGAGCCCCAGGTCGCGCCAGAAGTACGGCATGTCGTTCATGAACAGGCTGTTCTCCGCGGGCCGGTTGTCGCGCGGGTGCCCGTAGGAGATGAACGCGTTGTCGGTGCGCAGGATCGCGATGTCCCGCCGCGGCTGGCCCTGGCGCAGCACCTTCTGGTTGCGGCCCAGCATCTCGGTCCAGCGCGGGTAGGACACCGCGGCCGGCTGGCGGCTGTTGAACCGGTCCGAGAAGGTCACGTACATGCCCTCGTGGCCCGGCCAGTAGGTGTCGGGCTCGGAGCCCTCGATGCCGGAGTAGCCGTGGAAGACGATCCGGTTCACGCCACCCGCGAACTGCAGGTAGGACAACTGGGTCCAGTAGTCCATGTCGTAGTAGTAGTTGCGGCCGCCCACCGCGCCGGTCTCGCTGGAGAACGGGCGGTTGTACATGTGGGCGGAGCCGAGCATGCCGCGGTAGGTGTCCAGGTCGCCGTTGTGGGCGAAGGTCTCTGTCTCCACGCCGTCGATGTACTTGGCGGGCGTCGAGATCTCGAACACGAAGCCGTAGGACGGCTCCGCGCGCAGCTTCATGTTCAGGCTGTGCAGCCACTCCTGCATCGGCTTGAGCACGTTCTGCTCGTACAGCTCGGAGTAGGTCTGGTTGATGTCGTTGCGGATCTTCTGCAGCTGCGCCTGGTCGGCCGGATCGGCGACCGCGTAGTCGAACACCGGCGGGCGGTTGGAGTCGTGGCGGGTCCGGTCCCAGGTGATCAGCGGCAGGTACGGCGTGACGTCGTAGCCGCGGCGCTGGCGGAACTCCTGCTTGAACTGGTAGCCCCACAGCAGGCCGCCGGCGGCGAAGCTGGCGAGCTCGAGCGAGTCCATGTAGATCTCGCCCTTCCCGCTCTGCTGGATCTGCTCGCGCAGCTCGGGCGTGAGGACGTGCTCCTCCCAGTAGTCCTTGACGGCGTCGACGCCGAACCGGTCCATGTAGTTGATCGTGTAGTTCTCGCTGGTCGACGGGTCGAAGGTCTCGCCCGTGCCGTGCATCCAGTACGTGAAGAGCCCGTACTGCCCGTCGGCGGGCGCGGTCCAGTTCAGCCGGTAGCCGTCACCGTCCGGCACCGCGCGATCGGTCAGGTCGACGAGCGTGTCGAAGTCGATCTGGCCCGTCCCGGTGCCCTCGCGGAAGCCGTTGGCCTGGCCGCTCTGCGGCCGCGCCTGCGTGATCTTGGCCGCGACGACGCCCTGGAACAGCAGCTCCTTGGACGCCGCCGACTGCGTGGGCTTGACCGGCGCCGGCAGCTTGTCGTTGAACGCGTCGCCGGCCGCGAGCAGCACGGTCGAGTAGTTGAGCTCCTTGGACGCCGCCTTGTTGTCGTAGTCGAACTTCGCGCCTTCCCACGTGTACGTGTCAGGGAGGTTCGCCGTCGCCCAGTGCGTGCCGCTGGTGAGGCTGAAGCCGAGGCCGCGCTTGACCGCCTCCTGCACGACCAGCTGCGAGTCGGCGTTCCACTCCTGCGAGCCCCAGCCGTAGAGCTTGTCGTCGGCGCCGGGCTCGGGCATCGCCAGGAACTCGGCCGCGCCGAAGCCCGAGTCCGCGATCTCCTTGACGTTCTTGCGCAGCGTCTCGTCGGTGTTCAGGCCCTCGGCCAACCACCAGCGCACACCGGGCCGGTAGTCGGTCTCGATGGTGTCGTACAGCGCCTCGAGCTCGGCCTCGAAGGGCGTCGGGGCGGCGGCGCCCGGGGCGCCGACGGCCACGGGGACGACGAGCGCCGCGGCCAGCAGTCCTCCGGCCAGCGCCCGGATCATCGGGTCACGTCTACGGGACAACACTCTCTCCTCTTGCTTGGTGTTACGGCGTGCTTGTGGTGCGGAGCCGGTCGAGCCAGCGCGCCTGCTCCGGCGCCAGCCCGTCCGTGAGTACGTCTGAGAGCGCCGTGATCGGCGCGATCGCCTGCCGCCCGCGGGCGCGCAGCTTGGAGGCGTCGAGCAGCAGCACCGAGTGCTCGGCCTGGGCCAGCATCGTGCGTTTGACCTCGGCCTCCAGGACGTCGGCGTCGGCGAGGATCCCGCCGGCCGTCACGCCCGTCACGCTCAGCAGCAGCCGGTCCGCGAAGTGGTCGCGGACCGCGCGTACGGCCGCCGGGCCGACGTAGGAGCGGGTCAGCTGCCGGAAGCTCCCGCCGATCGCGACCACTTCGCAGTCGGCGGACGACAGCTCCTGCAGCACCGGCAGGCTGTTGGTGATGACGCGGACGGCCAGCCCGCGCTCCGCGATCATCCGCGCGACGAAGTACGTCGTCGAGGACGCGTCCAAAAACACCGTCTCCCCCGGTCGGAGCATCGCGTAGGCCGCCTCGGCAAGCCGGGTCTTCTCCTCCGGCGCGTCGCGCAGCCGGTGGGCGAAGGAGTCCTCGCGCGCGGCCAGCGACGGCAGGACGGCGCCGCCGTGGGTCCGGCGCGCGACGCCGCGTTCCGCGAGGACGGCGAGATCGCGCCGGGCGGTCATCGGTGAGATCCCGAACCGCTCCTGCAGCTCCGGGACCGTGACCGCTCCCGCGGCCTGCAGCATCTCGGCGACCATCCCGCGGCGCTCCTCGCTCAGCCTCGGTTCCATCGGCCCACAGCGCCCATCTCTCTCCCCCACCCACCTCGCCGTCTCTGCGCGTCTGAGTTCGCGTTGCCGACGGCGCAATGGCAATCGAACGAATGTGACCACGACCTTGTACTGCGAGGGCGCTCGGTCGCGCATCCGTCGCGTCCCTACAGTTGCGACCGCCGTCGTACGTGGGTGACTACGTGGGTCCCGTACGCAGGCGCTCGGCGAGCGCGTTGCGGGAGGAGATGCCGAGCTTGGCGTAGATGCGCGACAGGTGGACCTCGACGGTGCGCGCGCTGATCATCAGCTCCTGCGCGGCCTCGCGGTTGGTGAGCCCACGCGCCACGACCGTGGCCACGGCCTGCTCCTGCGCCGTCAGCTGCGGCGGCCCACCGGTGTCGCCGGCGGCGGCGCCGGCCGCGGTGAGCTCCTGCTTGCAGCGCTTGAGCGCGGGCCAGGCGTCGAGCGCCGCCAGGCGGTCCCGCGCCGCGGTCAGCTCCTCGCGCGCCGCGCGGCGCTGCCCGACCCGGCGCAGCAGCTGGCCGTGCGCGAGCCGGGTGAGGGCGAGCTCGTACGGCATGCCCAGCGGCTCGAACTGCGCCTTCGAGCGCACGAACGCCGCTTCGGCCTCCTCCCGCTCGCCGCGCGCGGCCTCCAGCTGCCCGCGCACGCGCGCGAGCCGTCCGAGCATCGACCGGTGCCTGCGCGCCCGCGCCCGGCGCTCGTGCGGGTGCAGGAACGCGTCGGCCTCCTCCACGCGGTCCACCAGCACCAGCGCCTCCGCGTACAGGTGCTGCCACGGCCAGAAGCCCGGCGCGTTGGCGGCGCCCGCGACGTCGAGCGCCGCCACCGGGGACAGGGCCTCGACGACGTGCTGGGGCTCGCCGCGCGCGGCGTGCAGCAGCGCCCGCGTGATGCCCGTGGCGACGAGCCGGTCGGGCGGGCCCGGAGGGGCCTCGGCCGCGAGCCGCGCGTAGTGCTCGGCCACCTCCCACTCGCCGCGCGCCGCCGGGACGAGGACCGCCGCCCACCACGCGAACGGGCGCGCCGCGGGCTGGTGCAGCTCGGCGGTGAGGGCGACCGCGCGCTCGGCCGCGACCACCGCCTCACCCCACCCGCCGGCGGCGAAGTGCGCGCGGGCGAGCACCGCGAGGTGGACCGAGGCCTGGCTGTAGGAGCCGAAGCGCAGCTCGGCGTCGACGGCGGAGCGCAGGTCGACCGTCGCGGCCGCGATGTCGTCGTCCAGGTAGGCGAGCCAGCCGCGGATGGCGGTCAGCTCCGTGCGGACGCCGTCGTTGACGGGCGCGACGGCGGCGATCGTGGCGCGCGCCGCTTCGCCCTGGCCGAGGCGCCACTGGGCCAGCGCGCGCGTCGCCGGCCAGCCGCCGGCGCTCGGGTGCCCCGGGCCGAGGTCGGGCGCGCGCCCGGCCCAGTGCACCACCTGCTCGTCGTCGAGGTGGATCAGCGCGCTGAAGGCGCGGCTGTACGCGATCTGCGCCGCCAGCACGGGGTCGGCGTGCGCGTCCACGCGCTCCCACGCCGCCGCGATCAGGTCGGCGGCCTCCCCGTAGCGGCCGTCGAACATCGCGAAGCGCGCGAGCAGCAGGTCACGGCGCGGGCTCTCGGCCATGCGCGCGACCTCGTCGGCGTGGCGCTGCGCGGTGCTCAGGTCACCGGCGAGGAACCACCACTCGACCGCCTGCATCAGCCGCCGCTCGCGGTCCGAGCGCGCGGTGCTCAGGCGGCTGGCGGCCGCCAACGCCGCGGCGGCCGCGGGACGGTCGCGCGCGGCCTGCGGCCGGTGGGCGAACGCCTCCAGCCGCTGCGCGACCGCCTCGTCCGGCCGCAGCGTCGCGGCCGCGAGGTGGCGCATCGCCTCCGACTCGTCCTCCACGAGCTCGCTCGCGCCCACGTGCAGGGCAGCGCGGCGCGCGGCCCCAAGACCGTCGACCACGGCCGCCGGGACGAGCGGGTGCGGGAAGCCGAGATGGTCGACGCCGTCCCACGTCAACAGCCCGACGGCTCGCGCCTCGTCGAGCGCGGCGAGCGGATCGTCGGCCCCGGCCAGCTGCGCGGCGACCGCCAGCGACGGTCGCGAGCCCAGGATCGCGGCCGCTTCGACGAGCGCGCGGGTGCCGTCCGCGGCGGCGGCCACCCGCTCGGCGACGAGCGCCGAGAAGGACTCGGGGGCGGGCAACGGCCGGTCCCCGTCGCTCCACGCGTCGGCCGGCAGCGAGTGCAGCAACTCGCGCGTATACAGCGGGTTGCCGCCGGTGTGCGCGTGCAGGCGCTTGACCGCGCGCGGCGGCAGCTCCGCGGGCGCGAGCGCGGCGACCTCCTCGACCGTCAGCGCCCTCAGGTCCACGCGCGCCGGCGCCTTGGCGAGCGCGTCCGGCAGGGTCGCGGGCGAGCGCGTCGCCAGCACCAGCAGCACGTGGTCGTCCACGAGCCGGCGGGCGACGAACGCCAGGGCGGCGAGCGACGGCGCGTCGGCCCAGTGGGCGTCGTCGACGATCGCGACCGTCGTCCGGTCCGCCGTCGCCAGCTCTTCCAGCAGCGCGGTGCCGGCGGCGATGTGGTCGGCGGGCACCGCCCGGGCGCCCAGCCGCCGCAGCAGCTGCTCGACGATGCCCAGCGGCAGCTCCTGCTCGGCCGCGTCACCGCTCACCGCCACGGCGCGGACCGCCGGCTCGCCGAGCTCGTGCTGCAGCCGGGCGAGCAGCGTGGACTTGCCGATGCCCGCTTCGCCCGTCACCACGGCGACACGCGCGCGCCCGGCGCGCGCTTCGGCGAGCGCGCCCTTCAGCGCGGCGAGCTCGGCCTCCCGACCGACGAACGAGGGCAACGGCGTGCGCGTCGGTGCCATGGCATGCTCACTCTAAGGGCGCTGTCGAGGTTGACCGTGCCGGGCGGCTCTGTAAGAGTCGGGTGGTGTAGCACGGTCGTTCACGTGCGGTTCGGCAAGTCGAGGAGAGAAGACGCACACGATGTGGCATCGCCGCACCAAGGCGGTGTTCGGGAGCACGGCCGTGGTCGGGGTCATGGTCGCACTCTGGGTCGCGCTCGGGCAGAGCAGCGGCGCGCACGAGCGCGGCACCGTCACGCTGACCGTCGGGGTGACCCGCTCGACGGCGCTCGCGGGCCTCGCGGAGGAGTACCGGCGGGTCGCGCCGCACGTGCGGATCCGGATCACGACGACGCCGATCGACGCCTACCAGACGGTCATGCGCACGCGCCTGGCGTCCGGGCGGGCGCCCGACCTGCTCACCATCTGGCCCGGCAACGGCAACTCGATGTCCGCGGCGCAGATCGCGCCGCTCGGCGTGCTCGCCGACCTCTCGGACACCGCGTACGGACGCTCGGTGCCCGCCGCCGCACGGCCGCTGCTGGGCACGGACGGGCGCGTGCGGCTCTGGACGCCGGGGAGCAACGTCGTCGGCGCGCTCTACAACCGCGCGGTGTTCCGGCGGGCGGGCGTCACGGTCCCGCGCACCTGGGGCGAGTTGCTCGCCGCGTGCGATCGCCTGCGACAAGCCGGGGTCGCGCCGATCGCCGTCGGCAACCAGACGCCGTGGGTCGCGCAGCTGATCGACTACGCGCTCGCGCCCACACACGCCTACGCGCGCGACCCGCACCTGGACCGCGAGCTGCGCGCCGGCCGCACCACCTTCGCGCGCTCGGGCTGGCGGGAGGCGCTCACGCGCTACGTCGAGCTCTCGCGCCGCGGCTGCTACCAGGCGGATCCGAACGGCACGTCGCTCGAGCGCGCCGAGGCGATGGTCGCGCGCGGCGAGGCCGCGATGACCGTGCTCGTCGGGCCCGCCCACACGTCGCTGCACGCGCTCAACCCCGAGGGCGAGTTCGGCATCTTCCCCTTCCCCGCCGCCGACCGCGCCGAGGACCTGCGCGTGGCCGCCGGGATCGCGTCCGGGCTGGGCGTGAACGCCCGCTCGCCGCGGCTGCCGGAGGCGCTGCGCTTCGTGGAGTTCCTCGCGCGCCCGGAGAACACGCGGCGGTTCAACGCCGAGGCGCAGAACCTCGCGCTGGACGGCAGCAGCGGCGCCGCGTTCCTCGAGCCGTTCGTGCCCTATGTCCGGGCCGGCCGCACGGTGCCGTTCCCGGACCAGCTGTGGCCGAACGCCGACACGCAGCGCGAGCACATCGCGGTCGCGCAGGACCTGCTCGCCGGTCGCGAGACGATCGACGGCGGGCTGCGGCGCATGGATCGCGCCTACGCGTTGCGGTGAGGCGGCGCTCCACGCTCTGGTTCGTCGCGCCCGCGTTCGCGCTGTACGCGCTGGTCGTGCTGTACCCGAGCCTCGCGGGCGCGACGAGCGCGTTCACCGACTGGAGCGGCGTGAGCGGGGAGCGGCGCTGGGTCGGCCTGGCGAACTTCGAACGGCTCGTGTCCGACTCCGCGGGGCGCGCGGCGCTGCGCAACGTGCTCGCGTTGAGCGTCTTCGTGGTGGCGGCGCAGACGGTGCTCGGCCTCGGCCTCGCGCTCGCGCTGCACGCCGCGGCGGGGCGGCGCCGGTGGCTGCGGGTCGCGTTCCTGGCGCCCGCCCTCGTCAGCCCCCTCGTGGCCGCGTTCGTGTGGCGCTACGTGTGCAGCCCCGCGCCGGACGAGGGCGTCAACGCGCTGCTCGGCTTCCTCGGCCTCGACGCGCTCCAGCAGGACTGGCTCGGCGACCCGTCGCTGGCGTTGTGGTCGATCGGCGCCGCCGCGGTCTGGCAGCACACGGGTTACACCGTCGTGATCTTCGAGGCCGGGCTCGCACGCATCCCGCGCGACCTGCACGACGCGGCCAAGCTCGACGGCGCGGGCGCGCGCGCCCGCCTGCGCTACGTCGTGCTTCCCCAGCTGCGCCCCGCGCTGACGATCACCGTGGTGCTGACCACCATCGGCACGCTGAAGCTGTTCGACCAGGTGTTCGCGCTCACCGGCGGCGGCCCCGGCCACGCGACCGAGACGCCGTCGACGCTGATCGTCCGCGAGGCGTTCGCGTTCGGCCGCTACGGCTACTCGACCGCGATCGCGCTCGTGCTGGCGCTGATCGTCGCCGCCGTGGCGCTGGTGCAGCTGCGCACGCTGCGCGAGTGGGAGCTGACGCGGTGAGAACGCGGACGCTGCTCGTGGACCTGCTCGTGCTCGCGGCGGCGGCGGCCTTCCTGTGCCCGGTCGTGCTGCTGGTCGCGCTCTCCTTCCAGGACCCGGCAGGCGCCGTCAGCCTGGAGAACTACACGCGCGCGTGGGAGGAGGCCGGCCTCGCCCGCGCGCTCGCGAACTCGACGCTGATCGCCCTGTGCACGCTGGTCGGCGTGGTCGTCCTGGGCTCGCTCGCCGCCTACGGCCTCGCGCGCGCGGCACGGCGCACCGGGTACCGGCTCTACCTGCTGTTCCTGGTGGGGCTGATCCTGCCGTTCCAGCTCGCGCTGATCCCGCTCTACCAGCTGGTCGCCGACGCCGGCCTGCTCGGCACCTACACGGGCATCGTCGCGTTCTCGATCGGGCTGCAGCTGCCGATCACGGTCTTCCTCTACACCGGCTTCCTGCGCGCGCAGCCGCGGGAGCTCGCCGACGCGGCGCTCGTCGACGGCGCCTCGCACCTGCAGGCGTTCGTCTACGTCGTGTTCCCGCAGCTGTGGCCGGTGACGGGCGTCGTGCTGGTGATGAACGCGGTCTTCGTGTGGAACGACTTCCTGACCCCGCTGCTCTACCTCGGCGGGTCGGGCAAGGAGACCGTGCCGGTGACGCTCTACACGTTCGTGGGCGAGTTCGGCACCGAGTGGGGGCCGATCTTCGCCGCGGTCGTGCTGGCCACGCTGCCCGTGCTGGCGGTGATCGCCGTCGCCGCCCCGCGGCGACGGCGCGCCGGATAAGGTCCGCCTAGCGGGTCGCCTGGGCGAGCGCCGCGCGCAGCGTCTCGGCGGTCGCCTGCCGGCTGGTGCCGGGGGACCACATCTCGTCCGGGCCGGCGGTCTCGGCCAGGTACGGCGTGCCGTAGGCGGGCGTGTCACGGTCGTAGCGCCAGCCTTCGGCCAGCGGACCGACGTCCTCGGCGTCGTACCCGATCGAGTCGAAGAACGCCGCGACCGTCTGCTTGGCGGAGGCGTCGTCGCCCGCGATCAGCAGCGCCGAGCGCTCAGGGTCGCCGCTCGGCCGGGCCAGCTCGCCCAGGTGCATGAAGCTGATGTTGTTGAACGCCTTCACGACGCGCGACTCGGGCAGGTGCGCCTGCAGCAGCTCGCTGACCGTCGTCGACTGGTCGTCGAGCTCCGGGAACTGGCCGTCGCGCTGCGGGTAGTAGTTGTTGGTGTCGATGACGACCTTGCCGCGCAGCGGCTCGACCGGGACTTCGCGGTAGGCCTTGAACGGGACGGTCACCACGACCAGGTCGCCGGCCTGAGCCGCCTCGACGGGCGTGGCCGCCCGCGCGCGCGGACCGAGCTCCTCCACCAGCTCCGCGAGCGTCTCCGGGCCGCGCCGGTTGCTCAGGACGACGTCATGGCCGGCCGCCACGGCCAGCCTCGCGACGGTGCCGCCGATGTGCCCGGCGCCGATGAACCCGATGGTGCTCATGTTCGACATGGCCCCGAGCCTAGCTCACTTACCCCGAGTAAGTCAGCTGGGCTCGTCGTGCAGCTCGCGCGCGCCGCGGTCGGGCGCGAACAGGATGCCGATGACGCCGGAGATGATCAGCAGCAGCGCGAGCACGATCGCGAGCGCGCGGAAGCCGGCCTCCTGGATGGTGGGCAGCAGCAGCGACCAGCCGCCGAGCGCGACGCGCACGACGCCGAACATGAAGCCCTGGGCGGTGGAGCGCAGCAGGGTCGGGAACAGCTCGCCGCTCCAGAGCTGGAACAGCGACTGCTGGCCGATGCCGGCGCCGATGCCGAACAGCACGACGTTGATCAGCGCCGTGAGGAAGCTCACGTCGAAGAAGACGAACGGGACGAAGCCCGCGACCTGCAGGATCGTCGCCCACACGAGCAGGCGGCGCCCGCCGACGCGATCGATCAGCGGCATGTAGACGAAGCCCACGGCGAGGGCGGTGGCCAGGAACCAGATCGCCTGCAGCGTGTAGTTCGCGCGCTCACCCGTGTTGCCGACCGCGTCGAGGATGTACGGGAAGAAGAACCCGTAGGTGCCGGCAACCAGGTTCCAGACGCCGTACATCAGGATCAGGAAGCTCAGCGCACGCGCGTGCCGGGCGCGGAACAGCTCGCGGAACGCGCCCGCCGCGCCCTCGGCCTGCTGCTGCGCCTTGGCCCAGAGCTCGGACTCGACCATCCCCTGGCGCAGCGCCCAGGTGATCATCGCCACCAGGAACAGCTGCGCGAACAGAATCCGCGGCATCCAGTCGTCCAGCCCCAGCAGCGCGATGCCGAGCACCAGCGGCGCGATCGCGCCGACGTACCAGAGCACCTGTGCCAGTCCCGCGAGCCGTCCGCGGACCTTCACCGGTGCGGTCTCGGTGATCAGCGTCCACGACGCGGGCACGTCGGCGCCGACGGTGAGTCCGACGATGAAGTAGCCGAGCAGGAGCATCCATGGCGCCTGCGCGAACACGATCCACAGCGCGCCGAACGCGTACAGCAGCAGGTCGTACTGGTAGATGCGCTTGCGCCCGTAGAGGTCGCAGATGCGCCCGCCGATCAACGCCCCGATGCCGGCGCTGATCGCGTTCGAGCTCATCGCTCCCAGCAGCGAGACGAAGTCGTCACCGAAGCCGAACTGCTCGGCCCAGATCGGCAGCGACACCGCGCCCGCGACGATCGAGCCGGCGTCGATGTAGTTGGCCATCGCCGCCAGGCCCGTCTTCCGCCACTGGTCGCGTGTAGCTCCGGACGCCACGTCCTCTCCCAAGAACGCGCATTACCCGCACCTAAACGCCCTTACGCGCCCAAATTCGATCACGCTCCAGCACGCCAGCAACGGCGACGAAATCCACGCCATCGATGCTGGGCGCGTTCAGGACGCGCCCGTGGCGTACAGATTCCGTCAGGGACGTGTGCGCGGCGTCACTGCGGCGTCGCCGCGTCCACGGCGCGCTCGGACGCCGCGATCTCCCGGTCCACCTGCGCCTGGTCGCGCTCACCCTGCGCCGCGCGGCGGTCGTCCGCTCGCCGCAGCCGCGCGAGCCGCGCGCGCTCGCGCTCCTCGGCCGCGCCCTCGCGCTGGTCCGCCTCCTGCTCGCGCTGATCGGCGAGGCGCTCGCGATCATCCGCGATGCGCTCGCGCGCGTCGGCGATCCGGTCACGCTCGTCCGCGTGGAACTCGCGCGCGTCGGCCCGGCGCTCGCGCGCCTCGAGTCGCCGCCGCCGGTCGTCCATCTCGGACCGCCGGTCGTCAGGTCCGGCCATGCGTGCAGTGTCGCATCTCGGGGCGCGGGCCGCGAACGTTCCTGCCGGTGCTCCGACCGCTTTCCGTGTTCTGCCTCGTGCTGCTGGTGGGCCGCCGCTCGATCGTCGTCGGCTGCATTCCCGGCGGCTGCGACGGGTGTCGCGGAAGCCACGGCGACGGTCAAAGGCTCGCGCCGCCACGAGCGACGGTGACCGTCGTCGGCTAGAGCATCCGCGCGAGGAACTCCCGCGTCCGGGCATGTGCGGGCTGCTCGAGCACCTGCTCGGGCGTGCCCGCTTCGATCACGCGGCCCTCGTCCATGAACGCGACGGTGTCGGCGACCCCGCGCGCGAAGCCCATCTCGTGCGTGACGACGAGCATGGTCATGCCCTCGGCGGCCAGGCCGCGCATCACCTCGAGCACCTCCCCGACGGTCTCGGGGTCCAGGGCCGACGTCGGCTCGTCGAACAGCATCAGCTTGGGCTTCATGGCCAAGGCGCGGGCGATCGCGACGCGCTGCTGCTGGCCGCCGGAGAGCTGCGACGGGAAGCTGTCGAGCTTGTCCTCGAGCCCGACCTGGGCGAGCAGGTCGGTGGCGCGGGCGACCGCGGTGGCGCGATCGAGCTTGAGGACGCGCAGCGGCGCCTCGATCACGTTCTCCAGCGCGGTCATGTGCGCGAACAGGTGGAAGTGCTGGAACACCATGCCGATCTGCGCGCGCTGGGCGGCGATCTCGTGCTCGCGCAGCTCGTGCAACCGGCCGTGCTTGGTCTTGTAGCCGATCAGCTCGCCGTCGACGGCCAGGCGGCCGCCCTCGATCCGCTCGAGCCGGTTCACGCACCGCAGGAACGTCGACTTGCCCGAGCCCGACGGGCCGATCAGGCACGTGACCTCGCCGCGCTGCACGGTGAGGTCGATTCCACGCAGCACCTCGAGCTTGCCGTAGCGCTTGTGCACGTCCGTGGCGACGATCATCGCGCCACCGCCGGCTTGAGGAATCGCATCGGCTTGCTCTCCTTGCGCGTGCGCCGGACGCCGCGCCCGTAGTGCCGCTCGAGCGCGGCCTGGCCGAGCGAGAGCAGCGTCGTGATGGCCAGGTACCAGATGCAGACCACGATCAGCAACGGCACCTGCTTGAAGTTCTGCGAGTAGATCAGCTGCGCGCTGTAGAGCAGGTCGCTGGATGCGATCACGCTCACCAGCGACGTCGTCTTGAGCATCGAGATCGTCTCGTTGCCCGTGGGCGGGACGATCACGCGCATCGCCTGCGGGAGCACGATCCGCCGCAGCATCTGCAGGCGCGACATGCCGAGCGCCGAGGCCGCCTCGGACTGGCCCTCCGGCACGGACGCGATGCCCGCGCGCACGATCTCCGCCATGTACGCCGCCTCGTTGAGCGCGAGGCCGAGGACCGCGGCCATGAACGGCGTGATCAGGAGGTTGGCGTCGGCCTCGAACGGGCCGATGCCGACCGTCGGGTACAGCGCGGCGATGAAGCTCCAGAACAGCAGCTGGACCAGCACCGGCGTGCCGCGGAACAGCCACACGTAGAAGGCGCCCGCGCCGGCGAGCAGCTTGTTCGGGGACATGCGGGCGACGGCGACGACGACCCCGAGGGCGACGCCCGCGACCATCGCGATCGCGGTCAGCTCGAGCGTGAGCAGCAGGCCGTGCAGGATGCGCTCGGAGAACAGCATCTCCCCGACCACGTCCCACTGGAAGCGCGGGTTGGTCGCCACCGACCGCACCACCGCCGCCGCCAGGACGGCGACGGCGATGGCGGCGATCCAACGGCCCGGCCGCCGGACCGGAACAGCGTCGATCGGCTGCATCTACTCGGCGGCCTGGTTGATGCCGGGCTCGGTGATCGCGCCCGCCTCGATGCCGTACTTGGCGAGGATCTTGCCGTAGGTGCCGTCGGCGATCAGCGCCTGCATCGCGGCCTGCATCGGCTTGACCAGCGGGCTGCCCTTCGGCAGCGCGATGCCGTACGGCGCGGTGCCGAACGGCTCGCCGACGACCTTCAGCTGGCCGCCCGACTGCTTGGCCTGATAGGCGGCGACGGGTGAGTCGGTCATGCCGACGTCGGCGCGCCCGCTGACGACCGCCAGGTTCGCGCCCGGCTGGTCCGGGAACGTCATGACCTTGATCGCGGGCTTGCCGGCCGCGGCGCACTTCTCCTGCTGGGCGTCGGCGTCCTCGACCTGCGCAGTGCCCTTCTGCAGCGCGAGCCGCCGGCCGCACAGATCGTCGAGCGTGTTGATGGCCGGGCCGCCCTGCGCCTTGACGAAGAACGCCGTGCCGGCCGAGAAGTAGGTGACGAAGTCGACCGTCTCCTCGCGCTCCTTGGTGTCCGTGAAGCCCGACATGCCGACGTCGAACTTCTTCGTCGTCAGGCCCGGGAGGATGCTGTCGAACGTCGCGTGGCGGACCTCGGCCTTCAGGCCCATCGTGCCGGCCAGCGCCTGCGCCAGGTCGGCGTCCAGGCCCTCGACGGTCTTGCCGTCGGCGCCCATGAACTCGATCGGCGGGTAGCTCGCGTCGGTGCCGACGACCAGCGTGCCCTTGGCCTTGATGTCGTCCGGCACGGCGATCTCGGCGACCGGCTTGGTGGCGATGGTCGGCGCGTCCGGCGCGTCCGAACCACCGCAGGCGGCGAACAGGACGGTGGCGGCAAACAGCGGCGTCAGGAGGAGTCTCGCGTTCATGGGCAGCAGACTCCCAGCCGCGCCGAGGCGCTCCCAACGGGTTGTCCCGTGAGCGGTTGGCGGGCAACCGACAGCCCCCAGTGCGGGCTTCAGCACCCGAAGGATTGGGCCTTGGTGGTGCGTCGCCCCCTCAGGAACTCCCTGAGAGCGTTGCGCTCAGATACCGCCGGTATTAGGACTCCGCCGGTATGCCACTCACCCGCGCGCAGCTGCGGGACCGAACCCGAGAGCGCGTGATCGCCGCCGGCGAGCGCCTGTTCGTCGAGCGCGGGTTCCACGCGTCGAGCGTCGGTGACATCGCCGAGGCCGCGGGCTACACGAAGGGCGCGGTGTACTCGAACTTCGCGGCCAAGGAGGACGTGTTCTTCGCCGTCTACGAGCGGCGGGCGGCGCGCGGGATCGAGGACATCGAGCGCGCGCTGGCCGAGCACGGCGTGCCCGAGGCGCTGGACGTCATCTCGCTGCGGACGGCGCGCCGGCGCGGCACCGCCGAGGACGGCTGGATGGCGGCGTTCTTCGAGTTCTGGGCCCACGTGATCCGGCGACCGGCGCTGCGGGAGCGCTTCGCGGCGATCCACCGCGGCGTGCAGCAGCCGCTGGTGCAGGCGCTCAGCGCGTCCGTCGGCCGCGACGCGCGCGAGCTGGTGGTGGCGGGTACGCGATGCAGCTCGGGCTCTCGCTCGAGCACCTGACCATGCCCGAGCGCGTCGACGACGACTTCGCCGTGCGGGCAGGACGACGTTTCCTCGAGCAGGAGATGCGTGATGACCCGGTTGCTTGATTTCGCCGTCGCGCTGCGGCAGTCCCGCGCGTTGCTCGCCCGCGAGCGCGAGCCCTTCAGTGCGTTCCAGCAGCAGCGCTTCGACACGCTGGTGGAGCACGCCCGGCGGCGGTCGCCGTTCTACCGCGACTGGGACGGCGCGCCGCTCGACAAGGCGACGATGATGGAGCACTTCGATGCCATCGTCACGGACCCGCGTCTGCGCCGCGACGAGCGCTACCTCGGCGACTACCGCGTGATGACGACCAGCGGCTCGTCCGGCCTGAAGGGCCTGTTCGTCTACGACCGCGCCGGGTGGACCGGGATCATGGCCCAGTTCCTCCGGTACTCCGCGACCGTCGGCATCGAACCGCGGTTCCCGCGCCGGTTGCGCATCGGGGCGGTCGTGAGCCCGACCGGCACCCACATGAGCCGCCGCTGCGCCAGTGCGGTCGACGTTGGCGTGCACCGCGTGCTCGGGCTCGCCGTCACCCAGCCGCTGCGCGAGATCGTCAGCCGGCTGAACGCGTTCCAGCCGCAGTCGCTGAACACCTTCCCCACGATGGCCCTCGAGCTCGCCGAGGAGCAGCGCGCCGGCCGGCTGCGGATCGCGCCCGAACTGATCTCGACGAGCAGCGAGCTGCTGACGCCCGAGATGGCCGATCGGATCGAGGAGACCTGGTGCGTGCGGCCGTACAGCCTCTACGCCACCACCGAGGGGTTGTGGGGCGTCGACTGCGAGCACCACGCCGGCATCCACCTGTTCGAGGACATGGTGCGCGTCGAGAACGTCGACGAGCACGGGCGGGCGGTGCCCGACGGCGCGCCCGGCGCAAAGCTGCTCGTCCCCAACCTGTTCAACTTCGTGCAGCCGTTGCTGCGCCTGGAGATCGCGGACGCGGTGACGATCGCCGCCGAGCCGTGCGCGTGCGGGCGGACCCTGCGGCGGCTCGAGTCCGTCGCGGGCCGGGCCCACGATGTGCTGGAGCTGGGCGACGTCCGCGTCCAGCCGCTGCACTTCGGGGTGATCGCGCGCGACCGCGATGTGGTCGAGTTCCAGGTCGTGCAGACCGGTCCGAGCAGTGTGCGGGTGCTCGTCGTCGCCCGTGGCGACGTGCAGGCGCGCCTGCGCGAGCGCTGCTCGAACGGCTGCGCGGGCTGGGCGTGATGGACGCGATGGTCGAGGTCGAGCGCTGTTGGCCGCTCGAGCGGCCCGCTTCGGGCAAGCTGCGGCTGGTCGTGGGCCCCGAGGTCACGGCCGTGGCAAGCGCTGAGCGCGTAGCCGAGCGGTATCGCGAATTCCTCGAAGCCGCAGTCCCGGTCGCCGCCGCGTGGCGCCTCGAACCGCTGTTGCCGCTCGACCCACGGGTCTGAGCTTTGGGGGCCCCGGTCCGTGATCGGACGGCGGGCTTGACCGCGGTCCTCGCGTGCTGGTCGACTGCGCGTGCCAGATTGGCGCGACCGCGACGGCGCGGCCGAGGACCAGCCCATGGCGGGGCGTCCAGAAGGGCGGTAGGACATGCGGGGGTTGCTGGTGTGCGGCGCGTTGTTCGGGGCGCTGGCGTTACCGGCTGCGGCCGGCGCGCAGCGGCCGTGGGACGATCCGGCGCTTGGCCCGGATCGGCGCGCGGACCTGGTCATCGACGCGATGACGCTGCAGGAGAAAGCCGAGCTGATGTCCAACGATCCGGGCACGGCGTGGGCGTACTTCGCCGACGGGATCGACCGGCTGGGCAT
Organism: Solirubrobacter deserti; assembly: GCF_027587175.1. GTDB lineage: Bacteria > Actinomycetota > Thermoleophilia > Solirubrobacterales > Solirubrobacteraceae > Solirubrobacter > Solirubrobacter deserti. The sequence goes on along the minus strand of NZ_JAPCID010000047.1, from coordinate 45,052 downwards.
CCCGTCGCTGCGGATGCTCGATGCCGGCGCGGGCCTGCGCCTGGGCGGAGTCTCCTTGCCCGAGACGGAGAACCGGGCGACCGCGATGCCGTCGCCGCTGTTGCTCGCGGCGGCGTTCGATCCGGCGCTCGCCGCCCGCTACGGGCGGACGGTCGCCGACGAGGTGCGGCAGGTCGGCGGCAACGTGCTGCTGGGCCCGAACGGCGACATCGTCCGCGCTCCCTGGTGGGGGCGGGCGAACGAGTCCGAGGGCGAGGACCCGTTCCTCACCAGCAGCGTCGTCGGGCCCTACGTCCGCGCGGTGAAGGAGCGCGGGGTGATCGCCGACCTCAAGCACTACAACCTCTACACGCAGGAGATCAACCGCGGCACGCCCTACGACTCCGTCGCGGACGAGCGCACGATCCAGGAGATCTTCACGCCGCCGTGGGAGGCCGCGGTCGAGAACGGACTCGGTTCGACCATGTGCGCGTTCAACCGCGTCAACGGCGAGTTCGCCTGCCAGAACCGCCTGCTGCTGGTGGACATCCTCAAGCGCCAGCTGGGCTTCGACGGCTTCGTCCTGACGGACTTCGGCGCCGCGCACTCGACGGTGCAGTCACTCAACAACGGCCTGGACATGGAGACCGGCAACCGGCAGTTCTACACGCCGGAGCTGATCGTGGCCGCGGTGCAGTCCGGGCAGGTGACCGAGGCCACCGTCGACGAGCACGTGCACCGCATCCTGCGCACGATGTTCGAGCACGGCCTGTTCGAGGACGACCCGTCCCCGTCGGCGATCCCGGTGGCCGAGCACGGCGAGACCGCACGTGAGATCGCCGAGGCCGGCATCACGCTGCTCAAGAACAGCAACGCCGCGCTGCCGCTGAACGGTCGCCGGCTCGGGTCGATCGCGGTCATCGGCGGCGACGCGAACCGCGCCCGCGCGCAGGGTGGCGCCTCGCACGTGTCCCCGACCTACGAGGTCTCGCTGCTCGACGGCATCCGCGACCGCGCGCCGGGTGACGTGGACGTCGCCTACGCCCCGGGCACGGACCCGGTCGGCCCCACGTCGATGCTCGGCGGCCCGGCGGCCGCGCCGTCCTCGGTGTTCACCACGCCGACCGGGGGCGTCGGCCTTGAGGCGACGTACTTCACCTCCACCGACCTGTCCGGCGCGCCGCTCGTGACCCGGACGGATCCCGGCGTCCGCTGGGATCAGGGCTTCATCGGCGGAGGGCCCGCCTTCTCGAGCCTGTACGGCTCGCAGCTCGAGCCGACGCCGGCGGACGCCGGTTCCGCGCGTTACACCGGCACGTTCACCGTCCCCACCACGGGTGCCTACACGTTCGCGCTCACCGGCTGGGGCGAGGCGCGGATGTTCTTCGACGGCGAGCCCGCGATCGACCTCGCGACCGAGGTGGGTGAATGGGCGACGGAGAGCACCGCGACGCTGAACCTGGAGGCCGGTGAGCAGCACGACATCGTCGTCGAGTACCGGGCCACGCGCGCGTTCACCGGCCTGGAGCCCGCGTCGCTGCAGCTCGGCTGGACCCACCCGGCCAACGCCTACTCGCCCGCCACGCGGGAGGCGGTCGAGGCCGCCCGTGACGCCGACGTCGCCGTGGTCTTCGCGGCCACGTTCGAGAGCGAGCAGCGAGACCGCTTCTCGCTGACGCTGCCCAACGACCAGGACCAGCTGATCCGGGCGGTCTCCGCGGTGAACCCGAACACGGTCGTCGTGCTGGGCGCGGCCGGCCCGGTGCTGATGCCGTGGCTGTCGCGCGTGGACGCCGTCGTGGACTCCTACTACGGCGGGCAGGAGCAGGGCAACGCGATCGCGAGCGTGCTCTTCGGCGACGTCAACCCGTCCGGCAAGCTGCCGATCACGTTCCCGCGCAGCGAGAGCCAGCCCGAGCAGCTCGGCATCCGCAACCCGTGGGACACGCTCGACGACCTCACGGTCGAGCACGACGAGGGCGTCTTCCTCGGCTACCGCGGCTACGACCGCGCCGGCCTGGACCCGCTGTTCCCGTTCGGGCACGGGCTGAGCTACACCAGCTTCGCCTACCGCAACCTCGCCACGACCCGGCAGGGCGCGAACGTCCAGGTGCAGTTCACGCTGCGCAACACCGGCGCGCGCACCGGCGCGGAGACCGCGCAGGTGTACGTCGGCCGGCTCCCGACGAGCGTGCCCACGCCTCCCCGGCAACTCGCCGGCTTCGCCAAGGTCACCCTCGATCCGGGCGGGCGCGAGCGGGTGACGGTCACGCTCGACCGCCGCGCCTTCTCGTACTTCGACGAGGCCACCGGCGCGTGGGTCACACCGGCCGGGCGCGTCCCGATCCACGTCGGGCGCTCGTCCCGCGACATCCAGCTCACGGGCGAGATCACCGTGGCCGCCGCGCGCGACGTCGTGTCCCCGCGCGGTGCGATCAGAGGGATCGGCGGCAAGTGCGTCGACATCGCCGGCGCCTCCAACGCCAACGGCACGGCCGTGCAGCTGTTCGACTGCAACGGCACCGCCGCACAGCGCTGGAGCGTCACCTCCGACGGCACGGTCGAAGCGCTCGGAAAGTGCCTCGACGTCGCCGGCGGCAGCACGGCCAACGGCACCGCCGTGCAGCTCTACGAGTGCAACGCCACGAGCGCCCAGCAGTGGCGGGCGGCGGCCGACGGCACGCTGCGCAACCCGCAGTCCGGACGCTGCCTGGACGCCGCCTCAGGCGGCTCCGCGAACGGCACCCGGCTGATCATCTACGACTGCCACGGAGGACCGAACCAGCGCTGGCAGTTGCCCTGACCCGACGGCTCCGCTCGAAAACCGACGCTGACCCGGGGCCAGGCCGCGTGCACGGCCCGGCCCCGTCTCAGCGCACGTGCACGTCCCACGCGGGTTGGCGCGGAAGGTGTACGCACCTCGTGCGAGCGCTGCCCTACGGGCGGGCGGTCATGGCGGCGGCGAGCTTCCCCAGCGCGCGGCGCTCGATCTGGCGCACCCGCTCGCCGCTAAGGCCGAGCTCGTCGCCGACGGCGCGAAGCGGACGCTCGTCACCGTCGTCGAAGCCGTAGCGCGCGCGCAGGACGGCTCGTTCGCGTTCGGAGAGCCCGGCGAGCAGCCCGTGCAGCTCCTCGCTCTCGACCGCGGCCAGCACGCGCTCGTACTCGTCCTCGGCCATCGGGTCGACCAGCAGCTCGCCGAACGTGCCGAGCTCGGCGCCGCTGCGGACGATCGGTTCGTCGATCGACTTCGGCGCACGCTCGACCGCCAGCAGGTCGTCGACCTGGCCGAGATCGAGCCCGGTGCGCTCGGAGAGCTCCTCGCGCGTGGGTTCGTGGCCGCTGCCCTGCACGGCGTCGCGGTGCGCTTGCTTGAGCCGTGCGAGGTGGCGCAGCGCCCGGTCGGACAGGACCATCGGCCGCGTCAGCTCGGACACGAGCTGCTGCATGGCCTGGCGGACCCACCACGTGGCGTAGCCCCAGAACGGCACCCCGCGTTGCGGTTCGAAACGCTCCAGCGCTCGCAGCACGCCGACCGCGCCCTCCTGCAGCAGCTCCTGGCGGTGGACCTGGCCGCTGCGGTATGTGCGAGCGACGCCGGCGATGAGCGGCATGCAGGCCGCGATGAGCTCCGCGCGAGCGCGCGCTTCGCCACCCTGGGCCCGCGCCACGAGGTCGGGCTCGATGTGTTCGGCTGCGGACGCCGGCCCGAGCGAGTCGATGTAGCCGCCCGTGGCCGTCGCGCGCCGGGGCTCGGGGCGGCCGAGCTCGCGCGCCAGCTGACGGTCGGCGGCGTGCCCGGCCTCGACTTCTTCGCGCAGTGAGACAACCAGTGGCTTCGACATTGACGTTCGCGGACGGCGGCCTATCCCATAGGTGAGCCACGACATATACGACATCGAGGGGAGGAAGCGACACTTGGAGGACGCCGATGGTCGACAACGGTCTACTGCCGCCCGCGACGAGCCGGCGGCACTGCGCTGAGCCGGACCAGACGACGCAACGGTTGGACCGTGCGCTGGCGTCGGCGGAGGAGGATCGCCCGCTGCGCATCGCGCTGCTGGCCCCGCCGTGGCGGCCGGTCACACCCACCAGCGACGGTGCCGTCGAAGCGGCGCTGGCGTCGCTCGCCGACGCGCTGGTCGCCGCCGGCCACGACGTGACGCTGTACGCCGCTCCCGGTTCCCGCAGCCTCGCGCGGATCGTGAGCGTGCTCGACCGCGCGCACGAGCGAGAAGTCGGTTCGAGCATGGTCGAGGCCGACCACGCGGCGTGCGCGTTCGCCGCGATCGAGCGGGCCGAGTTGGACGGCATGCCGTTCGACCTGGTGCACGATCACTCCGGGTGGACCGCGCTGGCCATGGCCGATCGGCTGGCCGTGCCCGTGGTGCACACGGTGCACCGCCCGTTCGACGAGGCCACGCGGGACTGGTATCGAGCCCACGGCGCCAAGGCCGCGCTCGTCTGCCTGTCCCGCGCGCACGCGGCGGCCGGACCCGCGGGGGTGCGGGTCGACGCCGTCGTCCCGAACCCCGTCGAGGTCGTGAGCGCCGCCAAGGACGACTTCCTGCTGTGGGTCGGCCGCATCGCGCCGGGCACGGGCGCGGACCGGGCCATCCGCGTCGCTCGAGCGGCGGGCCGGCCACTCGTCCTCGCCGGTGCCGTCGAGCGCGAGGCGGAGGCCTACTTCTCGGAGGCGATCGCGCCGCACGTCGAGGGACCGCAGGTCACACACGTCAGCGATCTCGGCGGCGCTCGCAAGCGCGAACTGCTCAGGCGCGCCCGCGCGATCCTCATGCCGACCATGTGGGTGGAGCCGTTCGGGATGACCATGGTCGAAGCCATGGCCGCCGGCACGCCGGTGATCGCCGCTCCGCGTGGCTCGGCACTGGAGGTGATCGACGACGGTCGCACGGGAGTGTTCGTCAACGACGAAGCCGAGCTGGCCGCGGCTCTCGACCGCGTCGATGCGATCGACCTCGACCGGTGCCGCGCCCGAGCGGAGGAACGGTTCGGCCCGAAGGCCGTCGCGCAGCGCTATGCGGCGGTGTACCGCGCGATCGCGAGGCCGTTGCCGGGAGCCGGCGCGCCGGTGCCGGCAGGGTGGCGTCTGCGGTCCGCTCGGTGTTCGAGGGCGGCTTCCTGGCGGCGCCCACGGCCGTGCGCGCGCCATTGACCCGCGTCTTCTGCGCCCGTTGACGGATGGGGACCGGCGGCCTAATTGCCCGACTGAGCCGACCAGAAAGGAACCCACGATGACCGCAGTTCTCCAGCGACACGCGCGCAGGATCAGCGAACGCATCCGGCGGCGGCCGCCTCGGCCGCCGTACACCGGCGCCGTCCCGGCGCTGTGAGGGGTTGACGCGCGCTCGACCCCGCCTATCCCCATTTACGACCGAGAGCTCTGACACGGAGGTGATGTACGTGCACGTCCTGCAGTTCCCGTCCCGGCGGCTTCCGCGGTTCACGATGCGGACCGCGTTGCTCGCGCTCGCGCTGACGGCGCTCGTGCTCATGGTCGGCGCCGAACTCGGCGCACGCGACGGAGCGGGCGCCGGCTCCACGAGCGGCCCGACCGCTCGTGAGGCGGTCCAGGTTCCGTTCGCGCCGTCCACCGTCTTCAACCGGCCGCTGCAGAACCCTGTCACGAACCTCAGCCCGGCGCCGGTGCCGGCTCCGGCCACCGGAGCCTGATCGACCGGCGCCGCCGAGCGCGGATGGGCCCGCCCGGCCGGCCGGTCGGGCCCACGCCCCATCAAGCGGCGTCTTGGTCGGTGAGCAGCGCGTGGGCGAGCTCGAGCCGCGCCTGAGCATGGTCCGCACGTGGACGCCCACCGGCCTGGAGGGTGGCCAGGCCGTGAAGCACAGACCAGACGACCTCTGCCCGGGTCCCATCGCCGTCCGGGAAGGCGTCCTGCACCGCGGCGAACGCGCGCCGCAGCGGCTTCGGGGTGTCGTCGGCCGCAAAGGGCAGCCGGACGGCATCGAGAACATCGCTTCGTAGACCCGGGGATGGGCGGCTGCGAAGTCCGGATACGCGCCCATTCGCGCCAGGGGCGTGGCGTCACCGCCTCGAGCGACGCGGCAAGGTTCGCGAAGCCCTCGAGCGCCACCGCGTCGACGACGGCCTGGCGACTCGCAAACGCCGAGTAGACCACGGGCTGGGTGGCGCCCAGCTCTCCCGCGAGGCGACGCATCGTGACGGCGGCCCAGCCGTCCGACTCGGCGAGGGACCGCGCGGAGCGGATGATCTCATCGCGTCTCGAGTCGAGATCTGGGGCCGGTCTAGGCGACATCGGGCCCGGCGTTCTGCGCAGCGACGTCGTCGTGCGCCCGCTCGCCCGCGACAACCAGCCGAGCCGCGAGGTCTCCGCGGCGACCCGTGCCTCCCTCAGCGGCACCACCGCCGTCCAGGCGATCCTCGCCGCTCTCACCGCGTCGGCACAGCGTCAGGCGACGGCCACTTGAGCGACTGGGGCCGGCGCAGGGGCGCCAGGCCAGCCCCGTTAGACGGTCAGGCCGCGCACCGGCACTGACCCACGGCACAACAACCGCAGTTCGTATCCGCGCGCGGATCGTGCGGGTCACGCGGGACGACGGCCCGCAGGACGGTCCCGCCGCCCTCGGGACTTTCGACGTGGAGGTGCCCACGCAGCGCCCCGAGCCGGTCAACCAGCCCGCGCAAGCCGGATCCGGCGGTCGGATCCGCGCCGCCGCGTCCGTCGTCGCGCACTTCGACTTGGGCCTGCTGGTCGTCACCTTCGATCGTGACGACCACCTCGGTCGCCGCCGCGTACTTGGCGACGTTCGTCAGCGCCTCGGCGACGGTGAAGTAGAGCGCCAGCTCGACCGCCGCCGCGGGCCGCGCGGGCAGTGAGCCGACGACGCGCACCGGCACGCTCGAACGCGCCGCCAGCGCGTCGATCGCGGCGCTCAGGCCTTTGGCCGTCAGCACCGCCGGATGGATGCCGCGCGCCAGCTCCCGGAGCTCGCCGAGCCCGGCATCGAGCTCAGCCGCGACTCGCTCCAAGTCCTCGCGCAGCCGCGAATCGTCGGCGGCGCCACGCATGGCGACCTTCAGCAGCATCGACGCGGTGACCAACCGCTGCTGTGCCCCGTCGTGGAGATCGCGCTCGATCCGCCGGCGCGCCTCGTCGGCCGCCTCGACGATTCGCGTGCGCGACGCCTGCAGCTCTTCCGCGAGTGCTGCGCTCGACCCGAGATCGCTGTTCATGCTCGACCGACCGTAACAAGCGCGAGCGCGGCGCACACGAAAGTCAGCCCGATACCGCCCGACCCACGGCGTCCTGTCGCGTTACGGCATTGACAGCAGCCCGGTGGCACACCGGCGCTGAGTCCTACGAGAGGGGCGGTTCATGGCAAGACTTCGAGCGGTATCGGCGGCCACCGCCGTCGCGTGCGCGTTCACCACAGCGCTCGTGGCGGTCCCGGCGTACGCCGCGCCGAACAACAACACGGTCAAGAAGCTCACCAAGGCGATCACGCCCGACGGCGTGCTCGAGCACCTCGAGGCACTGCAGGAGATCGCGGACGAGAACGGCGGGAACCGGGCGTCCGGGCTTCCCGGATACGACGCGTCGGTCGACTACATCGTCGAGCAGCTCGAACAGGCGGGCTTTGAGCCCGAGGTGCAGGAGTTCATGTTCGACTACTTCGAGGAGAACTCGAAGCTGACCCGCGTCTCCCCCAACCCCCGCGAGTTCGTGCACGGGACCGACTTCCTGCGCAACACGTTCGACACGGGCAGCCCGGAAGGCACCGCGACGGGCCCCCTGGTCCCGGTGGACCTGGTGATCAACCCGTCCGGGCCGGACAACTCGAGCTCCAGCGGCTGCGAGACAGCCGACTTCGCAGGCTTCCCCGCGGGCGGCATCGCGCTCGTCCAGCGCGGCACGTGCGGCTTCAACGTCAAGGTGCTCAACGCCCAAGCCGCCGGAGCGGCCGGCGTGGTGGTCATGAACGAGGGCCAGCCCGGGCGCACCGGGCTGCTGAACATGATCGGCGACGCCACCGGCCTGCGCATCCCCGCCGTCTTCGCCACCTTCGAGGCGGGCCAGAACCTCGCCTCGACGCCCGGCGCGACCGTGACCGTGACGGTCGACTACGTCGCCGACCGGCGCCCGACCTACAACGTCACCGCGGAGACCCGCAGCGGCAACGACGAGAACGTCGTGATGGCCGGAGCGCACTTGGACAGCGTCCACGACGGGGCGGGCATCAACGACAACGGGTCCGGCAGCGCCGCGCTGCTGGAGACCGCGATCCAGATGGCCAAGGTCAAGACCACCAACACCGTCCGCTTCGCGTGGTGGGGCGCCGAGGAATCCGGGCTGCTCGGTTCCGAGCACTACGTCGACAACCTCAGCGACGAGGAGCTCGACGACATCGCGCTCTACCTCAACTTCGACATGGTCGCCTCGCCGAACTACATGTTCGGCATCTACGACGGCGACAACTCGGGCGGCACGGCCGCGCCCGGATTCATCCCCGCGGGCTCGGCCCAGATCGAGGACGTCTTCGAGCGCTTCTACGCCGACCGCGGCGAACCCTCGCAGGACAGTGAGTTCTCCGGCCGCTCCGACTACGGGCCGTTCATCGCCGTCGGCATCCCCGCCGGCGGCCTCTTCACCGGCGCCGAGGTGCCCAAGACGGCCGCCGAAGCCGCGCTGTACGGCGGCGTTGCCGGCGCCGCCTTCGACCCGTGCTACCACTCGTTCTGCGACAACCTGCGCGGCGACGGCCAGAACGTCGCGCTCTACGACGCGCTGCGCGAGGACTACGAGCTCGTCGGCAACGTCAACGTCCACGCCCTCGACGTGAACTCCGACGCGATCGCCACCTCGGTGCTCACCTTCGCCTACGACACGTCGACGGTGAACGCCGTGGCCGGCAAGCCCGGCAAGGGCAAGGGCCTGACCAAGAGCGGGAAGGCTACGCGCTGAACGACATGTCAGCCCGCTGAGCGCGTCGAGTGCTCGCTTGAGGCTGACGCCGGGGCGCCCGCAAGGCGCCCCGGCACCCGCCCGCGAAGCTCTGTCGCGGCCCTCCGTGGAGCGCTTGAGGGGTGAGCGACGGGACACGAACCCGCGGCGGGCGGGACCACATGTCCGTCCCCGCGCCTCTCGAACAGGGGTTCACCTATCTAGCCGTCGAAGAGGGACGCGGCCCAGATCGGAGCCTGAGGGACGACGAGATCGGTTGTACCCCCGTCGGCCGCGAGCGGCCAGGCTTTGACGGTTTCGCGATCGATATGTGCGGCGCCCGGGTTCAGCGCTCGCAGGGACGATTCGCAGAAATGCCGTCGCCTTCGCCGCTTGTGTCCCCCGTCCGCCGCGCGTCCGGCTGGTGTCGTACTCAACGGTCACAACTGACGCGCGGGTTCGATCAAGGGCTTCCCGGGCCAGCGTGCCCAACGGCGCAGGCTGGCGACCAGGAGCGCCGTGCGCCGCAACCACCCAAGGGTTGACAATCGTGTAAAGGCAGGTACCATGGTGCCTACATTTACAGCCGTGTAAACCCACCACGGAGCTCCCCATGACCGACCCGCACGTCTCCCACTCGGCCGGTGACGCACCCCGCCCTTGGACCACGCTGATCCTGCTGGCGGTCGCCCAGTTCATGGTCGTTCTCGACATCACCGTCGTGAACGTGGCCCTCCCGTCGATCGGCCACGACCTCGGGCTCGGCGGCGACGACCTGCAATGGGTCGTCACGATCTATGTCCTCCTGACGGGCGGGCTGCTGCTGCTCGGCGGTCGTATCGCCGATGCGGTCTCGCGCCGCGGCGTGTTCCTCGCCGGCCTCACCGTGTTCACCGCCGCCTCCCTCGCGAGCGGGCTTGCCGAGTCCGGAACGACGCTGATCGCGGCGCGCGCGGCCCAGGGCATCGGCGCCGCGCTACTCACGCCCGCGGCGTTGTCGATCGTCACCTCGTACTACACCGGTCGTCAGCTCACGACCGCGCTCGCCGCGTGGAGCGCGATCGGCAGCGCCGGCGCGGCCGTCGGCGTCGTGCTCGGCGGCCTGTTGACCACGTGGCTGAGCTGGGAATGGATCTTCCTGGTCAACGTCCCTGTCGGGCTCGTGGCGCTCGTCGCGGCCACGCGCGTCCTGCCCGTCGTGCCGACGACGCGCCGCGCGCTGGACGTGCCCGGCGCGCTGCTCGTCGTCGCGGGGATGATCACCCTCGTGTTCGCCATCGACGGCGCGGCCGAGCACGGCTGGGGCTCCACCCGCACGCTGGGACTGCTCGCGCTCGCGATCGTCCTGCTGGCCGCGTTCGCGCTCGTGGAGGCCAAGACCGTTCAGCCGCTCGTGCCCCCCGCGACGTGGCGGACGCGGCCGTTGGTCGCGGGCGCTGCCGTCATTCTCGGAGTGACAGCGATTCTGGTCGGCACGTTCTTCCTGAACTCGCTCTACATGCAGGAAGTGATCGGCGCGAGCGCGCTCGAGACCGGCCTGGGCTTCCTGCCGCTGGCGTTCGCGATCGGTGTGACCGCCCACGTCGCGCCCCGGATCATGGCCCGCATCGGGTCGCGGCTCCTTATCGTCGCGGGCATGTCACTGGTCGCGGCAGGCGCGCTCGTACTGGCCATCGCGCCGGACCGTGCCACGTACTTTCCCGAACTCCTTCCGGGCCTCGTCGTGATCGGGCTGGGCGTGGGCTTCGTCTTCCCTGCTGCATCCGTGACCGCGTTCTCGCTCGTCGCCCCGCATCAGCTCGGCCTCGCCTCTGGGCTGATCTCGACGGCGCACGAACTGGGCGCCGCTCTCGGAGTCGCGGTGCTCGCCGCCGTTGCGGCCATCGCGACCGCAACCGGTCCTGTCGCGCTCGCCGCCGGCTACGAGGACGGCTTCATCGCCGCCGCCGCGATCGCGCTGGGGTTCGCCGCAGTCGCCGCCAGTGCCGTGCCGACGGTCAAGCCGGCTGCCGGCGCGAGCGCGGCCGTCCACTGACCAGGTCGTTCGCCGCTTGCCTAGAGCGATCAGCGCCGCGGCGAGAACCGCTGCGGCGCCGCAGGCGGCGAATCCACCCTCGACGTCAGCGGCCTCGACGAAGCTGCCGGACGCGGCGGTGCCCACGGCGAAGCTGGTCCAAGCCCTACGGTCGGATTCGCTGGATAGCCTTCGGTCCCGTGACTCCGAGCGTCCCCCCTCCCCTGATCCCGTTGCTCGAGTCGACAGCGATCGCCTTCATCTCGACGATCGGTCCCGCGGGTGCTCCTCAAACCACCCCGCAGTGGTTCCTTTGGGAGGACAATGCGCTCCACTTCAGCCTCGTGGAAGGCCGACAGAAGCTCCGTAACCTCCGCCGCGATCCTCGCCTCTCGGTCGTTGTCGCCAACCCGGCAGACCCCACTTGGTACGTCGAGTTGCGCGGACACGTCGACGATCTCATACCGGATCCCGAACTCGCGCTGGAACGCAAGATCGCGATTAAGTACACCGGCTCCCACATCGACGTCGAGCCTCCCGGAGCCGCCCGCTTCGCCGCCACGGTCGTCGTCGACAAGATCACCCACCAGCTCGGCCACTAAGCCGAAGGCGCCTCCGCGGTACCGCCGACCGGCGGCTCCACGGGTGTCTCCCGGCGACGCGCGCCGGTGACTCGCGCCTCAACCCGGCGACGAGCACACGGCTCAAGCAGCGCTATGCATGCCGCAGCGTGGCGTGCCGGACGATGAACAGAGCGGGATCGTCGATAAGCGCCACTTTCGCTTCGTCGTCCAAAGCGAGAGCGCGGTGTCCGCCGCCGCGCCGTCCAGGTCCGCTGTCGCGGTCACGCGAAGGCAGCAGCACGCAGGTCATCCGCAAGCGGCGCGAAGCCGACCGGACGGTGGGCGAGGGCCGCTCGATCGCCGAGGTCGCGGAGTGCGGGTGTCACGACCATCGCGGGACTTGACTCAGCTATTGGACGCCGATGAGAATGTCGTCCACGCGCCAACGACGCCCACACCAGCGGCCGGACGAGAGGTCTGCCGACGCGCCGGGAGCAGCTGAGTTTGGCGCGGCGGCGATGCTTCTGGCCGTCCAGCGTGGCGCCGGCAACCAGGCCGCGGCTCGCCTCGCGCGGCGCCGCGAGCAGGCGGCCAAGACGCTGGACCCGCCGTTCGGCGTCGGCTCGATCACGTCGAGCGACTTCGCGGTCACGATCGAGGTGGCCGCCGAACGCGAGCTCGGCGACGGGTATGAGACCGAGCAGGAGGCCGCGGTCGCGGCGGCTTCCACGGGGCGGATCGGCGTCGTCGTGGCCGACGCCGAGGGCAGGCTGCGGGCATACGCGACCGACATGGTCCCGTTCGACACCCCGGCCCATGTCACGCCCGCGCTGCTCGCGGTCGGTCGCGTCGTCCGCTTCGCGCGGGTCTCGGCGACCAAGGACCCGATCGGCTGGTCACTACGCCAGCACTACATCGCCGCGCTCAGCGATTCCGGCGACGCCGAACGCAAGCGGCTCGCGCGCCTGATGCTCGTCAATCTGCTCGTGACCGAGGTCGGCCTGCGACCCGACGACGTGCATGACAGCACGGAGGAGCCGAAGGCGCCCGGCAAGGTCAACGTCAACATCGACTACAAGGAAGCGCGTGGACACGCCGGCGAGGCGGGACCGGTGGCGAGCGACCGCACCACGCCGCTAGAACGGCCGATGCTCGAGGTCGGCCCGCACGCGTTCGCCGACCCGATCTCGCTACGCGGGACGATCCAGCACGAGTTCGAGCATCTCCATCACACCGAGCGGGCGATGGACGCCGTCGAGCGCTGGCGCGCGACCGAGCCCAAGCTCGAGTTCCTGCCGTGGCTGGAGCAGCAGCGCAAGGCGGGCAAGATCTCGCCGCTCGACCACGGCCTGATCCGCGAGCAGGTCTCCAAGGGCACGCAGGCCACCGAGGCGATGGCCTACATGCGCGGGTTCATGGAGACGTTCCATCTGCGGTCTCTCGACGACGACGCGCGGTTCACCTCGCTGAACCAGTTCGCGGACGAGTGGACGTTCGCCGGGCACGCCGTGCAGGACGAGACCGTCGCGCAGCTGAAGGCGTACCGGGGGACGCTCGACGCCGCGCACCGCGCCGCGCTGGACGCGTTCATCGAGGCGCGGCGCGGCGAGACGCTGTGGAATCGGTTCCTGTAGCCCGCGAACCGCAAAGTGACCGGACCCCGGTCGCTGGTCACAACGCCTGGCATACGGCGTTCTGCGCGGCCGCCACGCCTAGCCGACTACCCCTCGCTTTCGGAGCCAGGCACCCGATGGCAATCGGCGCAAGGTCGGGCCGGCCACATGCAAGGCAGCAGCGCGTCGGGGGCGGTGTGAAATGGCTAGACCGTCGAGAAGGGCTGCTTCTGCTTCTCGTCCAAAGCAGAAGTCGCTTCGCAGGCCAGGAGACTGCGGCCGTCGTCCTGGGGCGCGTGATCTGCGATCTGACTACGCGCACGTCGACTCTATTCGCGGGCGCGCCGATTGCCGGACCCGGGCGGCAGCAATCACTGGGCGAAACCCGGCAATTTCGTCGAACTAGCGGACCTCCCGGCGCCTGCCGACAACATCTCTTCAAAGGCTCAGTTCCGTTCGCGACCTTCGCCTCACGGGCTGTCGTCCGCGTTCCACTCCTCGTAGAATCTCTGGAGAAAATTGCGCATGTACGCGTCTCTTGCAGTCGCGATCTGCTTCGCCGTCTGAGTGTGTAGGCGGTCCTTCACCCGGAGAAGCTTCTCGTAGAAGTGGGCAATGACGGTATTTGCGGTACTTGGGTCGAGGGCGCAAGGATCATGCATCGGCTGCTGTGCGTATCCGCCGTAGGCAAACGCACGCCCGATCCCGATCGCACCGATCGCGTCGAGGCGGTCAGCGTCTTGGACGACCTGCGCCTCAAGGCTAAGAGTCGGGCCGTCCTGATCTCTGCCCGACCACGACGTGGATCGAATCGCGGAGGCGACTGCCATCGCGACCGTTGCGGGCTCGCCGGCCCTAATCAGAAACTCGGCAGCCTCACGAGGACCGCGTTCATAGTCTCCGCCATTGAACTTGTGATCCGAGATGTCGTGAAGCAAGGTGGCCAGTTCAACGACTTCTATGTCGGCGCCTTCGGCCGACGCTATCCGCATGCCAATCCTGCGGACACGGTCGACGTGCCACCAGTCATGCCCTGTCGTGTCGCCTGCAAGGCGACTCTTCACATGAGTCTCGGTGGCGGCAACCACAGCGGTGTGGGAGGTACGGAAACTACTCATCGAGGCCCACAAGGTCGGCACGGATCATGGGCGGATCGCTGCGCGTGGGGGAACGGAAGCCGTCGAAGTCACACGCCGCACACAGCGGGAAGCCTGAACGATCGCCTAGCAGGAGTCGTTCTCGATGAGCGGTGAACGCAGCTGAGTTCCAGATCTGCAATAGGTCTTGTGTTGCAAGACTCCCCAACGACGACCGGTTGTGCGCATCAAAGCAACACAGATTGACGTCACCGGTGTAGGAGACGTGGAGGTCGGTAAACGGTAAGGCGCAGAACCCTCGTGCCGGTCCTGCTGGCTGCGGTTTGTTCGGGGCCGTGCCGGCGCGACTGGTCAAGATTTCGTCGCGCTCACGGACGCTGATCCGGAGATCATACGAAGCGAAGCGCTCCGACACCGCGATGAGGTCCCGGACGCGGCGAGTAAGCCGCACTCCGTCCGTGTAGTTGTTGACTACGAGGCAATCAAGCCCAGCACGGAACAGCGCGACGGCAAGATCCGGGTTCAAGAGCGCTCCGTTCGTCAGGAGCCTGATGTCAGCGGCTGGGACCCTCTTGCGAAACGTGCGGACTATGTCGACAATCCTCGAGTCCAGCAGCGGCTCATTGTTCCCGAACAGTGCCACTCGGCCGTCATAGTCGATCTCCCCGAGCTCGTCGGCGATCTTGTTGATGTTCAGCCAACTCATCTGGCCGGGTGGGCGCGGGTCAACAGTCCGCGCCACCCCGCAGAAATGACAGGAGTAGTTGCAGCCAGATTGCGTCTCGACTGAGACGAGATGAAATAGCGGACGCTCCGTTGCAACCGACCATCTCTCGCCGAAGAGTGGCCTCAGGCGGTTGTCGATTGCCCACGCGGAAACGCCCTTTTCCGACTCTGCCGCGACCGTAGCTGAGTCGTTGACCACCTCAACGCCCCTCGGGATGGGGTCTTTGGACGCCAGCTTGTGCCGCGGATCGAAACGCACGCGGATCACGATGCGCCTGGCTCCCCGTGGACGTGTGGACCGGTCAGGACCCGAAGCACGCGCTTGTACGCATCTAGAACGTCCGGGAACGTCTCGGCGTTCTGCACCATGTTCTCGAGCGTCGCGAGGTCCACGAAGCACACGTTCGTCCAGACGACGTCTGCGCTGGGTGGTGGCTGATACGGGCCTAGTGTCCGAAGAACGTAGATGAAGTCGTAATGGAGCCGGACCAAACGCCGTTGATTGTGGCTTTCGACCTGCACTAAGAAGGGTGCTGGCACTCGACGGACGCGACCGAGAAAGGGCGATTCCCTGACGTCCACCGCCTGAAAGCGGGGATCAAATTCGTATTGAGAGTCGCTAAGACCGACGCGCTCGGCAAGACGGTGCCTGATGGCGATGTGGGGTAGCTCCAGCCGGCCCATACGTCCGCCCGGCGGAAGAAACCGCTGATGGAAGTGGTGCCAGTACAGCATGAGGTGATGCTGCTCGTCGAGGACTATGGCCTCGACCGCGTATCGCCCACCACGTAGCCAACTGTAGACGCTGCGTATCCCTTGCACGAGCCCAACGGCAAGCAGCCCGAGTCCGACGAGAGCGACGGACACCCGCTTCGCTGGCGCCCACGACACCTCCAGCCAGCTCGCCACAAGGTTCAGCGCGACGCTTACGGCGACGACGCCGCCCGCGTACCGTGCGTAGCGGAGCCACATTGCGTGACCCTATCCCGTCAGGGGCGGAGTGTTCAAGACCAACTTAGTGATAGAGGTCGGTACGGCGTCCTCCTCTGCGCCGGTCGTCCGCCCGGACACGGCACGGACTAACGGCGGACAACGAGGGCGCGCCACGCGAGACGACTGCTGGGGGCGAAAGGGTTGATTCGGGATACCGCGCCCTGGCCGGAACGATGACGAGCAAACCCGGATTACGCAGTCCGCGCTGTTCCGGATAAGCCGGCCAGCGTGACTGCTGGTTTCCATGCAACGGAGCAGCGCCGACTACGGCCGGCGGCGAAGTGGTGAAATCCGCGAAAAGCTCTACTTCCGACTGGCGTTGTGACGACTCAGCACCCAGAACCCTCGCCGGTACTGCACGTCAAGCCTTGCTGCCGCCGGCCAGGTCTCGCGACCTGCGCAAGGGCGCCGCCGGGGAGGTTGATCGGATCGCGCTGTAGGGCAATGCTCGTGGCTGCCACCCTGCGTCGACGAGCTGATCCCGCGCCGGACATTCGCGTGCCTGACGACCAGGCTGCTCCAAACGGGGCGCCGGCGATCGGCTCGTTACGAAATGGCTGATCGGCGCGACGGTCTCCGAGTTCGCCGTGAGTCTGTTTGGGCTCGTCAACACGCGCGTGCTGGCCGTCCACGAGCGCACGCGTGAGCTCGGGATGCTGCGCGCGTAGGCATGACACGTCGACAGGCGCGCGCACGATCCGCCAGGAGAGCAGCATCACCGCGCTGAACGGGGCCGCGATGGGCATCCCGCTCGGCCCGTCCCGGCGGTTTGATCACCCAGGCGCTCCGAAGGACGGGTCTGCCTGGAGCTGCCTGCCCGCTGGCGGAGCTCGCCGTGTTCACGACGGTGGCGATCGCCGCCGGGACGTGCTCAACGCCCTGCAGTACGAGTAGGAGGCGGGGAGGAGCGGCGATGAGGCGCCGCCCCTCCTTCCCGCCGTCTACTACGGGTTGGTGGTGCTGAGCGTGAAGGTCAGCGTCTTGCTGTAGGCACCCGTGCGCAGCGCGTCATTCGAGTTGATCAGCTGGCTGAAGCCGAGCGTCACGGTGTCATTGGACACCGGGCCGCTGTAGGCCAGCAGGTTCAGCGGCGAGGCGCTGGAGCCGATGGTCTTGTACGCGGTGCCGGTGTTGGCGGCGTTGCGAGCGCGGGCCTGCAGCGGCTGCGGCAGGAAGAACGCGCCGTTGACCAGGTGGCCGGTGTGGTCCGTGCTCGGGTCGGCGACCGAGAGCACCGCTTCGCCGGCCGACGAGGTCACGTTCGCCAGGGCCGACGCCTCGTAGGTGGCGCCCACACCCGGCACGAACGGCTGGAACGGGGCCGGCGTGCCCAGCGACAGCGACAGCGACGCCGGGACCGATCCGGCCACAGTGCCGTCGGCGCTCGTCATCGAGACCGCCAGCGCGCGATCGCCGGTCAC
Source organism: Solirubrobacter deserti (assembly GCF_027587175.1). GTDB lineage: Bacteria > Actinomycetota > Thermoleophilia > Solirubrobacterales > Solirubrobacteraceae > Solirubrobacter > Solirubrobacter deserti. The sequence goes on along the minus strand of NZ_JAPCID010000047.1, from coordinate 27,704 downwards.
CGCGACGTCATCGGCGAGGCCGGTGGCCGTGCCGTTGGCGACCTTGAAATCGCAGGTGGCGTGCGGGACGCGGACCTCGAGGTAGCCGGCCGAGTCGGTGGCGCCGAAGTCACGCACGCCGTCGCCGCAGTCGGCGAGCACTCTCGCCCCGGGTGATGGCTGACCGGAACCGTTGGTGACGTTGACGTCGACCTTGTTGAGCGCGTTCCAGATGTAGGAGGCGCCGATGACGTCGAGCTGCTCCTGCAGGTAGACCTGCGAGACGTTGTCCATCGCGTCACGCGCCGTGTGGTACACGGGCTCGATGTTGTAGCTGCAACCGGTGCAATTCGAGCCGGTACCGGTCGCGCACAGGCCGCTGGGCGCCTTGCGGTAATCGAGATGGATGAACAGCGCCGCCGGGATGCCGGCGTTGTGGAACGGCACGTGGTCGGACTGCGACAGCTTGCACTGATCGAAGTAGCCGCCGGGACCGGTCGTGATGCCGCTGCGCTGAGCGGCTTTGAACGCCTCGTCGGTCACGCGGTTGGGCCTGCCGTCGACCGTCAGCGCCCACAGCTTGGCGGGAGCGAAAGTCGTGCCGGTCATGTCCATCTGCCACTGGCCGATGTAGCGCTTGGCCTCAGCGCTCTGCGTACGCGGGGTGGCGACCTGGTTCGACGTCAGCGGGTTGTTGTCGTGATCAGAGCTGACATAGAGGTGATCGTTGCCCCACGCGGTGGAACCGGTCAGGCCCTGCTCCTCGCCGCCGAAGCCGCCGAAGCGGATCTCCTTGTCGAGCGGCACGTTCTTCATGACGCGCGCGACTTCCAGCCAGATGCCCTGACCAGTGGCGTCGTCATGCGCGCCCGGCGAGCCGAACGTCGAGTCGATGTGACCACCCATGCCGACGATCGGCGCCGTGTCGAAGACATCGCCGACCGCCTGCTTCTCCGCGGTGATCACCGCGCGAGTCGACAGGCCGGGAGCGTCAACGGTGGCCGCCGCGTTGGCGGTGACGGTCTCGGTTGCGATCGTCAGCGTCAACTTCTTCTGCTCGGCGCACCAGGGGCCGTTCTGCGTCGGCCCGACGGTACCGCCCGCGTGCGGGGCAAACACCGAGCCGTCAGGACCCGGAGCGCACAAGAGCTCCTTGATCGTGTCCGACTGCACGTCGGCGGAGGACACCACCGGGATGGCGGCCGGGGCGGTGAGCGTGAACGCTCCCTGCGGTGACGCGCCGGTGCCCATGTTGATCACGCCGATCGCGCCCGCTGCCACAGCGTTGACGACCGCCGTGTCACGCGCCGCGCCCGTGACGTTGTTGATCGCCGCGATCTTGCCGGTGGTCGAAGCCGGGAAGTCAGCCGCGCTGGCACCGCTGTTGTTGATCCAGATGACCTCGCCGCTGACCGGATTGTCGTACCCGGTCATCCGCGAGTTGCCGGCGGCACGCATGATCCAGGTCGGACCGGGATACAGCTTGGTGTCCGGCGAGCGAACCACGCCCGACGAAGTCGTCGCCGACCCGTGGTACTGGTCGATCTTGGTCTGATATCCGAACCCGTCCATCTGCTGCTTCAGCCAGTCGGCGGCCTGGTCCTCCTGGCGCGTGCCAGAGAAGCGGCCGCCGATGTCATCAGCGAGGTGACGGACGGTCTCGAACGAGTTGGCCGCGTCGAGATTGCCGACGAGCTCGTCGTAGTAGCTCGGCTTTGGCGTCTGCGCGGTCGCAGGACCGGCAAAGATGCCGAACGCCCCAATGGCGGCTGTCGCCGTCGCCATCCGTAGCGCGTGTTTCATTGACCCCTCCGTGATGTAGCCGGTCGGCGCAGAACCAGTCCTTCTGCGTCTCCGGAGACCCTCGCCGACAGTAGACGTCCCCCGGGAACCTGTCAACTACACAGCGTGGGAGGTCTCTCAACACCCCGCGGGCGAACCTGGCACGCCCCCCGCGGGTCGTCTTCGTCAGGTCCGCATTGAGGGCCAGGTTGAGGTCGGCCTCATCCCCGCGGAACGTGTCGAGGGCTCAGCACCCTCTGCTTCGGCCCGGGTCCCGGCGGTAGTTGCATCAGAAACGGTCCCCGTTCGGACCCCATCGCGGCGGACCGACCGGTCCCCCTTTAACGCAGGAAACCCCGTTTGCAGGGGTTTCTGAGGGGTGAGCGACGGGACTCGAACCCGCGGCCGCCGGGACCACAACCCGGAGCTCTACCAACTGAGCTACGCCCACCAAGCGCTGGGCAGTCTAGCGGTGTGAACGCCAGGGTCCGCGGCGAGTTGGTCGGAGCAGACGGGAGCGGGGAATCGAACCCGGGTCGCTGCACCCGCTCGACCCGCTCGTGGCCCGGATGGGCCGCGAGCGGATCAGCCGGTCGCTCAGCGAGCGGCGTGTGAGTGCAAGTCGAACTTCTTGGCCTTGGACTTGTCGCGGGCGGCCTTGCGGGAACCGTCCGGGAAGAGCCCGGTCCTCGACTTGGCCAGCACCAGGGTCGCGTGCGCGGCGGCGTCGCCCATCTCGTTGAGCGCGTTCACATTGAGGTGGTTCATCGTGTCGCACGCCTGGTGGTAACAGGGGTCGTACCACTCGCCGGCGGTGCCGCCGTAGATCGCGGCCTGCTCGGGGGTCTTGACGCCCTCCGCGCCGGTGAACAACCCGCCGGCGGGGATGCCGACGGCGATGAACGGGCCGTAGTCGGACCGGCCGCTGAACTCGGTCGGCTCGGACGCCAGGCCCTGCGACGCGAAGTAGCGCGTAAAGATGCTCTCGATCTCGCCCGAGCCGGGAGGACCGGCCGGCTCGCTGTCGCTTCCGTCGCCGTCGTAGACGAAGCGGACGTAGTTGGGCGAACCGATCATGTCGAAGTTCAGGTTCGCGTAGATCTGGCCCAGCTGGTTCGCGGGCAAGGTCGAGACGTAGTGCTCGGAGCCCAGCAGGCCGGACTCCTCGGCGCCGAAGAACGCGAAACGCACGGCGCGGCGGGGCTTGATGTTCTGCTCGCTCATGGCCTCGGCGATCTCGAGGATGCCGGCGCTGCCGGAGCCGTTGTCGTTGATACCCGGCCCTTCGACGACGCTGTCCAAGTGCGCGCCGACGACGACGGTCTCGTCCGCGTTGCCCTCACGGGTGTCGGCGATCAGGTTCTTGGTGGTGGCGTCGAGATCGGCCTCGGTGGAGGTCGTGATGTGCATCGTGACCTCAGCGCCCTGGAGCTGCTGGTAGAGCGCGGCGCCGTCCTCGAACGTCATCCCGACAACGGGGATGTCGATCGGCTCGCCGAGCGTGCCGGCCGGCAGGCCGGTGCGCCCTTCCTGGCCCTCGTTGAAGATGATCACGCCGACCGCTCCGGCGGCCTTGGCGTTCCGGGCCTTGAGGCCGAAGTCGCACGTGCCGCGCTGGATGAGCGCGATGTTGCCGGCCGTGAAGCCGGTGAAGTCGGCGGCCGTGCACCCCGCGGGGGTCGTGCCCGGCTCGGCGGGCGGCGGGATCGTGATGCCGCGCACCGCCTGGAGCTTGGCGGTGACGTCACCGCTGCCCGAGTACTCGAACGTGTCGACGGTGTAGTCCTTCGGGGTCGGCGAGACCTGCGACGCGACCGCGGGTGCGAGCTCCCGGAAGAACGGGAACGTGAACTCCTGCTCGCGCACGCGGTAGCCGGCCCTGACCAGGCGCTGCTTGACGTACTGGATCGACGCCTCGTAGCCCGGCGTCCCCGACGCTCGGGTTCCGTCGTTGGCGTTGGCGATCGCCTGGAACGCGCGCTCGTGCTGGAGGATGCCGTTGACGGTGACGGCGTCACGCAGCTTCTTGGAGTTGACCTCGTCGAGGCCGAACGCCGTAGAGGGCGCGCACAACGATGCCGCAAGCGCGCCCAGGATGAGCGCTCTGCGATGAGACATGTCCTCAATCTCCCGTTTGAGGGTTTCCAATGAGCGCCGCGAACACCCCTGCACGACGACGCTGGATAGGAGAGTAGTGCGAAACGCGACGTTCGCGCGCATTCAGGCACACTGGTGGGCGTGCACCGGCGGCGACCCACCGCGACGTACGCCCTCGACCGCTTCCATGGATGCGGCTGGTGATCGTCGGCGGCGGCCCGGCCGCGCTCGCCGCCGCGCGCGGCTACCGGGACGCCGGCGGTGACGGCGACGTCACCCTGTTCACCCCGGAGCTGGTCCTCCCCTACCGGCGTCCGCCGCTGTCGAAGGACTTCCTGCGCGGGGAGCTCGACGAGGCGCGCCTGCCGATCGAGGACGCGGCCTGGTACGAGAACCACGGCGTGACGGTGCGCCTGGGCGGCGAGGTCGCGACGCTCGGCCCCGGCGCGCGCACGCTCACGCTCGGCTCCGGCGACACCGTCGGCTACGACGCCTGCGTGCTCGCGACCGGCGCCGAGCCCTGCGTCCTGCCGGTCCCCGGCGCGACGGAGGAGTGGGTGCTGCTCCTGCGCACGCTGGCCACGGCGCGGGTGCTGCGCGACCGGGCAGAGCGGGCCGAGACCGCGCTCGTGGTCGGCTCCGGCTTCATCGGGTGCGAGGCCGCCGCGTCACTGGCGATGCGCGGCGTGAATGTGACGCTCCAGTCCGACGAGAACCTCCCGCACGCGTCCCGGCTCGGCGAGGAGGCGGGCCGGCGCATCGCGCGCTGGCTCGAGGCGCTCAACGTCACGCTCAAGCTCGGCGATCCCGTCCGACAGCTCACGGAGGACGCCGCTGATCTGGTGCTGATGGCGGGCGGCGTGGTCCCGCGCACCGGCCTCGCCGAAAGCGCGGGACTCAACGTGGAGGACGGGCGCATCGTGGTCGACGCCCAGATGCGCACGAGCGCCGAAGGCGTGTACGCGGCGGGTGATATCGCGTACGCGTTCAACGAGCAGGCGGGGCGCCACCTCGCGGTCGAGCACTGGGGCGAGGCGCTCAAGACGGGCGAGATCGCGGGCCGCGCGATCGCGGGCGACACCGAGGCCAACTGGGACGTCGCGCCCGGCTTCTGGTCGACGATCGGCGAGCACACGCTCAAGTACGTCGGGTGGGGCGATGGGTTTGACGAGACCCGCGTCGTCGACCACGGCGGGGACGCGTGGACGATCTGGTACGGCGCCGGGGGCCGAACCGTCGGCGTGCTCACCCATCAGCGCGACGAGGACCACAAGGACGGACGCCGGCTCGTCGAGACCGGCGCGCCGCTGCCGTGACGGGCGCCGGTGCGGCTCTCCGCACCGCAAAACGCAGGTCAGCTCCCGCGCGCCAGCAACGGCAGCACGGAATAGTTCGAAGCATGCTCCGCATTGCACTCGCGATCCTCCCCGCCGCCATCGCCCTCGCCGCCGTCCCCACGATCGCCTCCGCGCAGATCGACCCGGGGTTGCTCAACGCCAACGCGCCCGTGACGCAGGCGCAGCCCCAGAACCCGTGGGCGCAGCTGCCCTCGGGCCTGGGTCAGTTCACGCGGCCGTGATGACGTCCCGCGCCTCGGCCTCGGTGCGCGCCATGCCGCGCTCGATGGCCTCGACGAGGTAGGGCCGCAGGTCGGCGGCGGCGACGATCGAGTTCACGCTGCCGACCTCCACCGCCCGCTGGATCGAGTGGATCGAGTCGAACTTCGCGGCCAGCTCGCCCATCTTCTCCGAGCGGACCGTCTCCATCAGGGTGGAGAGCTCCGCGCGCAGCCGGCGCGTCTCCGCCGCGTCGCCGCAGTCCTCGATCCGCTCCTCCAACTTCACCACGCGCGGGTCCGAGCGCGTCGCTGCGTTCACGTCCCGCGTGAACACGACGCCCGCAGCGGCGCTTCCTCCGATCACCGACGCGTGCGCGCCCTCGACCGCGATCGCCTCGAAGCCCTCGTTCAACCGCTGCGAGAAGACCACGAACGCGCCGCCGTGGTAGCGGGAGATGACGCAGAACACGATCGGGCCGCGGAAGTTGACGATCGCGCGGCCGATCTCGGCGCCGTACTCGAGCTGCCACTGGCGCATCGACTCGGGTGAGCCGTCGAAGCCGGCCAGGTTGGCCAGCACGACCAGCGGCCGCCGCCCGCCGTTGGAGTTGATCGCGCGCGCGACCTTCTTCGACGACTTCGGGAACAGCGTGCCGGACGTCCACTGCGCCGGACCGTCCGCGGGCACCGGCCCGAAGCGGTCGATCGGGTGCGACTCGATCCCGATCACGGTCGTCGGCCAGCCGCCCAGGTGGGCGTCCCACACGACGGCGGCCTCGGCGTCGCGCATGCGCTCCCAGCGCTCCAGCGGCGTGTGGTCGGAGTCCACGACCGCGCGCATGACCGAGCGGATGTCGAACGCCTGCTTGCGGCCCGGGTTCGTCTCGTCGGAGAAGATGTCGCCGACGGTCGCCAGCTCGGAGCCGGGCGCGCTGTGCGGCGCCTCGCGCACGTCGCGCTCGACGGCGTCGCGCGTCACCGCCCGGCGCGGGAAGCGCTCGCCCGGCGCGACGTAGGCGTGGTCGTAGTAGCGCAGCAGCACACCGCAGGCGCCCGCGAGGTCCGGCGCCCAGTACTGCGCCTGGCCGTTCGGGCCCATGATGCGGTCGTAGCCGCCGATGCCGAAGTTGTCCTCGGCCGACACGCCGCCGGCGAAGTCCAGCGCCTGCTTGCCGGTCAGCACCATCGCGCTCTCCGGCGTCATGACGAGGATGCCGCGCGTGTGCATGAGCATCGTCGCCTCGGCGTTCCAGTACGGCTGCGCGCCCACGTTGATGCCGGTCACGACGACGTTGATCTCGCCGCCGTTCTGCGTGAACTCGATGATCCGGCGCAGCGCGGCCGCGACCCAGTCCATGTTCTCCGTGCCCGAGTCCATCGAGATGCGGGCACCGGAGCTCAGCGCGAACCACTCCACCGGCACGCCGAGCTCCTCGGCCATGTCCAGCGCCGCGATGATGCGCCGGCACTCCGGCTCGGCGACGCTGCCCAACGACTTCGTCGGATCGCCCAGCAGCACGAGCCGGGTCATGCCTTCGGGATGGCGGTCGGTGAACGAGCGCGCGACGCCGACCACGATCCCCGCCTCGTTCGTGGCGGGCGCGCGGTCGACCGGCACCAGCTGGCCGTCAGCGTCCAGGTCGTGCTCGACGAACTCGCCGCGCGGGATGCCGCGGGCACGGTCCGTCCGCTCCGGGGCGAGCACCTTGGTCAGCTCCGCCGGGTGCACGGTGCCGCGCCGGCGCGCCTGCACGATCCGGCGCGCGCCCTCGTCCAGCGGCTGCAGCGGACGCGTCGACGGCTCGTCGACCTCCACGATCACGCCGCGGCCGGCGGGCGCGAGCAGGCGCAGCTCGCGCTCGGCGATCTCGCCGCCGCGCATGTCGCGCATGCGGCCCTTGATGATCACGGTCTCGATCCCGAGGCCTTCGGTCTCGCGCGCGTAGCGGTCGATCAGCGCGCCCGCCTCCTCCGGGCCGAGGTCCACCTCGGGCCACACGTTCAGCCGCACGCGGTTCCACAGCAGGCGCTCGCGCGGGGACCGGCGGGCCTGGAAGCGGCGCACCGCGCCCAGCGCCTCGGCCAGCGCGTGCTCGAGCTCGGGCAGCGAGACGACGCGGCCCTCCTTGTTGCGCACGATCGACAGCTCGCGCACCTCGGCGAGCGCGAACAGCCGCTCGTCCTTCGGGTTGGTGCGGCCGACGCCACGGAACAGGTACACGTCCGCGGGCGACGGGATGCGCTCGAGCTCGAACTCCGACATCCGCCACAGGCTCAACCGGTCGGCGAGCTCGGGATGGACGAACTGCAGGTCGCGGTCGATCTCCCAGCCGCCGTCGAGCGTGCGTCGCAGCGTGATCGCGTCCGCGCCGGAGTCGCCGCGGCGGGGCGCCGGGATGTCCAGCACGATGCGCTGGACGAGCGTCGGGATGTCCGCGCGCACGAGCGCCTCACGCAGGCGGTTGGCGAGGTCCTCGCCGGCGGCCTCGACCGCCGGCGCATAGAGGTCCACGTACACCGTCTCGTCCTGCGGGTAGTGCGCGGCGCGGCGGGAGATCGCACCCGCGACGTCATCGAGGTCCTGCGTGTCCACGAACGCCGCCGCCAGGTGCCGGCGCGTGCCGTTCTTGACGTAGTTGGTGGTGATGTAGGCCGTGCCGTCGTTGGTGACGCCGTTCCAGAACGGGGCGAGCTCATGGAGCCGGTACCAGCGCCGGGTCATGATCTCCAGCAGCACCGGATGCTCGCGCGCGCTCGTGTCCTTCATGCGCCCGATCAGCTGCGGCGCGAGCAGCTGCGGCGCGTCCACGACGGCCTGCACGTGCTCCTCGCGGTCGGCGCGGTCCGGGTCCTCCATCAGCGCGGTGAGGTGGCACTCGAGCTCGGCGTAGGCCTTCGCCTGGCGCTCCTCGATCACGGGCTGGTCGTAGTAGCGGGTGCGCAGCTGGCGGGCGAGGTCGGCGATCACCGGGTCGCGGCGCTCGGTGGCGAGCTCGAGCCGGTCCAGCACGCCGCGGAAGTCGCCGTTGATGCGCGCGACGAACTCGTCGGCGCGCTCCAGGCGCTTCTCGAGGATGGCCATGACGGCGGCGCGGGCGAGGTCGGCGCGCTCCTGGCTGACGAACAGGCGGTAGCACGCGTCCTCGAGCGCGGGCGTGCGGTCCAGGCTCTCGACGCCGTAGTGGGCGAGCGCGCGCTGCAGCAGCGCCACGAAGCGGTCGGGCAGGCGCTCGGCCTTGGCGTCCAGGGAGCGCAGGAACGCGTGCAGGTACTCCTGCGGGGAATGCAGGAGCTCGCGCTCGGGATCGTCGTGGCGGGCGCGGGTGAGCGCGCGGACGTCCGTGTACACGTCGAGCAGCTCATGCTCACCCGCGAGGATGTCGCTGGTGCACGAGCGGACGACCGCGAGCGCGCGGCGGACCTCGTCGCCGCTGACGTCGTACCCGAGCAGCGCGTAGCGCAGGCGCTCGAGCGCCGCGGCGGTCTCGTCCTCGGGCGAGGAGTCGATGTCCTCGAACGAGATGCGCTCCGTGCTGGCCTCCGCGGACTCCTCCTCGACCGCCTCCAGCTGGAGCAGCGGCGTGTGCGCCGGGACCTGCACGTTGGTGCCGCTGAGCACGCGCCGGACGCGGCCGGCGAACGGGGCCGTCAGCGACGTCTCCATCTTCATCGACTCGACGACCGCCACGACGTCGCCCTCGGCCACCTCGTCGCCCTCGGCGACCGGGATCGAGACGACCACGGACGGGCCGTGCGAGCGCACGAAACCGCCGTCGTCGCGCGTGATGCGGTGCGGGACGCCGTGGACCTCGACCAGCAGGTCGGCGCCCTGCTTGGAGATCAACGCGCGGTGCGTGACGCCGCCCAGGGTGATCCGGCGCTCGTGCGCGGACAGGCGCTCGACCGCGGCCTCGACGGCGTGCCCGTCGATCTCGGTCCGGTAGCGGGCCGGCGCGAGCTGCGAGACGATGATCCGGTACGCCTGACCGCGATGACGGACCTCGACGGCGCGGCTGACCTGCGCGCTCGCCTCCGGGCGGCCGCGGCGGGCGTAGGCGTAGAAGGACGCGCGCTCGGTGGCGGTCTCCTTGTCGGCGAGCTCGATCGCGGCCATCAGCAGCGCAGGCTCGGCGCCCGTGTCGGCCTCCATCTCGCCGGACACGCCGAGGCGATCCAGCCAGGCGATGTCGATCTCGCCGGCCTCGAACTCGGGGCGGTCGAGGATCGCGAGCAGGAAGGCGCGGTTGGTCGTGCCGTCCTCGATCATCGCCGTCGAGTCGCGCAGCGCGCGCTTGAGGCGGGCGATCGCCTCGGGGCGGGTGCGGCCGTAGGCGATGACCTTGGCCACCATCGAGTCGAAGTCAGGCGGGATGACGTCGCCGGTCGCGATGCCGCGGTCCACGCGCACGCCGGGGCCGGACGCGAGGTCGAGCACCTGGACGCGACCCGGCGTGGGCGCGAAGCCCATCGCGGGGTCCTCGGCGTTCAGGCGCGCCTCGATCGCGTGGCCGACGGGCTCGGGCGGCGTGCCTTCGAGCCTGCCGCCGGACGCCACGTGCAGCTGCAGCTTGACGAGATCCAGTCCTGTCACCGCCTCGGTGACCGGGTGCTCGACCTGCAGGCGCGCGTTGACCTCCATGAACGAGAAGCGCTTGCTCTCAGGCTCGTAGAGGAACTCGACCGTGCCGGCGTTGCGGTAGCCGGACTGCAGCGCCAGGCGGCGTGAGGCCTCCTTGACCTCCTCCTCCTGCTCGGGCGTCAGGACGGTGGAGCTGGACTCCTCGATGACCTTCTGGTGCCGGCGCTGGCACGAGCAGTCGCGCACGCCCGCGGCCCAGGCCTCGCCCTGGCCGTCGGCGATCAGCTGCACCTCGATGTGGTGCGCGTTGCCGACCATCGCTTCCATGAAGACGGTGCCGTCGCCGAACGCGTCGGCGGCCTCACGGCGGGACGTGTTGAGCGCCGGCTCGAGGTCCTCCCAGCTGAGCACGCGCCGGATGCCGCGCCCGCCGCCGCCCGCGGCGGCCTTGATCATCAGCGGGAAGCCGATGCGCTCCGCGTGCTCGCGGGCCTCCTCGATCGTCTCCACCGGCCCGTTGGACCAGGGCGCGACGGGGACTCCAGCGCGCTCCGCCATCAGCTTGGACTGGATCTTGTCGCCCAGCTTGCGCATGACGTCGCCGGACGGGCCGACGAAGATCAGCCCCATCTCCTCGATCATGTCCACGAACGCGGGATGTTCGGACACGAAGCCCCAGCCGGGCCAGACCGCGTCGGCCTTCGCGGTGATCAGCGCCCGCTTGATGCCCTCATAGTTGAGGTAGGCCCCTGTGCGCTTGCCGCTGTCGTCGACCGTGGCGGTCGGCCCGAGGCTGTAGGCCTCGTCGGCGTGGCGGACGAACATCGCGCTGCGCTCGGGGTCGGTGTAGAGGGCGATGACCTTGATCGGGTCGTCCTCACGCCCGGCGTTCAGCTCGCGGACGGCATGGATGAGACGCATCGCGGGCTCGCCGCGATTGATGATGGCGAGCCGGCGAAACGTGCGCTGGGTCACAGAGGGCACGGGTGGCACGTTAGGCGCTGGGGGTGTATCTGTGGTGAATGGAGTTCCTGCAACCCCCCGGGTGGAGGGAGGCGCTGGAGGCACGCGCCGCCCATCCGGACGCGCTCCCGATCTGGGGCGGGACCGACGTGATGGTCGAGCTGAACTTCGCGCGCACGCGACCGGCGGCGTTGCTGGACCTGACGCACGTCCCGGAGCTCTCGCGCTGGGAGTCCGAGGACGGTGGGGTCCGGATCGGCGCGGGCGTGACGTACACGCGGTTGATCGCGGAGCTGGGCGACCGGCTGCCCGGGCTGGCGATGGCGTCGCGGACCGTCGGCTCGCCGCAGATCCGCAACCGGGGGACGATCGGGGGCAACCTCGGGTCCTCGTCGCCGGCGGGTGACGCGCTGCCGCCGCTGTACGCGGCGGGAGCTTCGGTGGAGGTGGCGTCGGTGCGGGGCGCGCGGCGGATCCCGATCGACGAGTTCATCGTCGGGCCCAAGCGCAACGTGCTCGGCGAGGACGAGCTGATCGCGGGCGTCTTCGTGCCCGTTCGCGACGATGCGGCGCAGCAGTTCGCGAAGGTGGGTACGCGCAACGCGATGGTGATCGCGGTGTGCTCGTTCGCGGTGGACGTGTCCGAGGGGCGAGTCGGGACGTGCATCGGGTCCGCGGGGCCGACGCCGATCCGTGCGCGGGAGGCCGAGGCGTTCGCGGCTTCCGCGGCTCCGGAAGACGCCGCCGCGCGCGAGTTCGGCGAGCTGGTCGCGGCCGCCGCCTCGCCGATCGACGACGTGCGCGGGACGGCCGCGTACCGGCGGCACGCGTTGTCCGTGCTCGCCCGCCGGACCATCACCTGGGCCTGGGAGACGCGATGCGCCTGACGTGTGTGGTCAACGGCGAGCCGCGGGAGATCGACGGCGTCTGGGAGGGTGAGTCGCTGCTGTACGTGCTGCGCGAGCGCATGCAGCTGCCGGGCTCCAAGAACGCCTGCGAGCAGGGCGAGTGCGGGTCCTGCTCGGTGTATCTGGACGACGTGCTGGTGTGCTCGTGCCTGGTCGCGGCGGGGCAGGTCGAGGGGCGCACGGTCACGACCGTCGAGGGCCTCGCGCCCACGGAAGACGAGTTGCACCCGATCCAGGCGGCGTTCGTCGAGGCGGGCGCGGTGCAGTGCGGGTTCTGCACGCCGGGCCTGATCGTCGCCACGCACGACCTGCTCGCGCGCAACCCGTCGCCGAGCGACGCGGAGATCCGAGAGGCGCTCGCGGGCAACCTGTGCCGCTGCACGGGCTACGAGAAGATCCTCGACGCGGTCCGATCGGCGGCCGAGGCGTGAAGATCATCGAGGGCTGCGCGGTCGCCACCGTCTCGGGACCGGTCCACTGGGACGGCTACGTCGTGTTCGACGAGACGACCGGCCGGATCGAGGACGTCGGGAGCGGCACCGCTCCGATGCTCGGCGATCGCCTCGACGCGTCGGGCTGCCTCGTCACCCCCGGGCTGATCAACTGCCACCACCACCTGTACCAGTGGGCCACCCGGGGACTCGCGCTCCAGGCGACGCTGTTCGAGTGGCTCGTCGAGCTGTATCCCACCTGGGCCCGGCTGGACGCGTCGATCGAGCGTGCCGCCGCTCGAGCCGGTCTGGCCGCGCTCCTCAAGAGCGGCTGCACGACGGCGTCCGACCACCACTACGTCTTCCCGCGCGGCGTGGAGGATCTGCTGTCGGTCGAGATCGAGGTCGCGCGTGAGCTCGGCATCCGGTTCCATCCGTGCCGCGGATCGATGGACCTCGGCATGTCACAGGGCGGGCTCCCGCCGGACACCGTCGTCGAGGACCGGGACGCGATCCTGACCGCGTGCGCCGAAGCCATCGACCGGCACCACGATCCGTCACCGGGGTCGATGCTCCGCATCGCGCTCGCTCCGTGCTCGCCGTTCTCCGTCACGCGGGAGCTGATGCGCGAGACCGCCGAGTTCGCGCGTTCGCGCGGCGTGCGACTGCACACGCACATGGCCGAGACCGTCGAGGAGGAGGCGTTCTGCCAAGAGCTGTTCGGGATGCGCCCGGTCGAGTACCTCGAGGACCTCGGCTGGCTGGGTGACGACGTCTGGCTCGCGCACTGCGTGCACCTGTCCGAGCGGGAGATCGCCCGGTTCGGCGAGACCGGAACCGGCGTCGCGCACTGCCCGTCCTCGAACGCGCGTCTCGGTGCGGGCATCGCGCCGGTCGTGCCGTTGGTCCGCGCGGGCGCGCCGGTCGGACTCGGTGTCGACGGCGCCGCCTCCAACGAGGCGGGCGAGCTCGGCGGCGAGCTGCGTCAGGCGATGCTGCTCGCGCGCCTGGCCGGGGGCCCAGCGGCGATGACCGCGGACCAGGCCTTGGAGCTGGGCACCCTGCACGGGGCGCGCTGCCTCGGCCGCGAGGACGAGCTCGGCTCGCTCGAGGCCGGCAAGCTCGCGGATCTGACGCTGTGGCGCTACGAGGACGACCTGGACCACGCCGGCATCACCGATCCGGTGGCCGCGCTGGTGTTCGGGCCGCGTCCGGCGGTCAAGACCGTCATCGTCAACGGGCGCATCGTGGTCGAGGACGGCGAGCTGCGCACGGGCGACGAGGAGACAATCGCCGGGGACATCTGGAAAGCGTCCGTCGCCATCGGCGGCCGCAACCACGACCGAGAGGTGTGGCGCGCATGAGCACGGTCACGGAGGTCGCGAACGGGATCGGCCAGTCCGTGCGGCGGCCGGACGGCATCCCGAAGGTCAAGGGCGAGTTCGCGTACTCGTCGGACATGTGGGCCGACGGGATGCTGTGGGGCGCGACCCTGCGCTCGCCGCATCCGCGGGCCCGCGTCTTGAGCATCGACATCGCCGCCGCGCTTGCCGTGCCGGGCGTGTTCGCGGTGCTCACGCACGAGGACGTGCCGGGACGCAAGACGTACGGGCTCGAGCACCACGACCAGCCCGTGCTGGCGTTCGACGAGGTCCGCTACCAGGGCGAGCCGGTCGCGGTGGTGGCGGCCGATCATCCCGAGACGGCGCGGTACGCGGCGTCGAAGATCGAGGTGGCCTACGAGGAGCTCGAGCCGCTCGTGGACCCCGAGTTCGCGCTGTCGGACGCCTCCCCGCCCCTGCACCCCGGCGGCAACCTGCTGCGCCACGTCTACATCGAGCACGGGCCCGAGCCGGGCGAGGCGGACGTCGTGGTCAGCGGCGAGTACGAGGTCGGCATGCAGGACCAGGCGTTCCTCGGGCCGGAGTCCGGACTCGCGATCCCGGCCGAGGACGGCGGCGTCGACCTCTTCATCGCGACGCAGTGGCTGCACGTGGACCGCGACCAGGTCGCGGCGTGCCTCGATCTGCCGCTGGAGAAGGTGCGCTTCACGCTCGCGGGGGTCGGCGGCGCCTTCGGCGGGCGCGAGGACGTGTCCATGCAGGCCCACGCCTGCCTGCTGGCGCTGCACACCGGGCGGCCGGTGAAGATGGTCTACGGGCGCGAGGAGTCGTTCTTCGGGCACGTGCACCGGCACCCGGCGCGGATGCGCTACGAGCACGGCGCGTACGCGGACGGGCGGCTGGCGTGGGTGCGGGCGCGCATCCTGCTCGACGGCGGCGCGTACGCCTCGTCCTCCTCGGCGGTGTGCTCGAACGCGGCCTCGTTCGCGCTTGGGCCGTACGTGGTGCCGAGCGCGCGCATCGACTCCTACGTCGTCTACACCGACAACCCGCCGTGCGGGGCGATGCGCGGGTTCGGCGCCGTGCAGACGTGCTTCGCGCACGAGGCGCAGATGGACAAGCTCGCGGCGGCGCTGGACATGGACCCGGTGCAGCTGCGGCGGCGCAACGCGATGGAGACGGGCTCCTCGATGCCGACGGGCGCGCCGATCAACTGCCCCGCGCCGGTCGACGAGCTGCTGCGCCTGGTGCACGAGCGACCGCTGCCCGAAGGTGACGGCGCCGTGCCGGGCGGCGTCGCGAACGTCACGCGGGGCGAGGGCGTGGTCCGCGGCGTCGGCTACGCGGTCGGGTTCAAGAACGTCGGCTTCTCCGAGGGCTTCGACGACTTCTCGACGGCCCGCGTGCGGTTGTCCGAGGTCAGAGGTGAACCTCTGGTCGAGGTTCACACCGCAGCCTGCGAGGTGGGTCAGGGCCTGGTGACCGTGATGGCGCAGATCGCCCGCACCGAGCTGGGCGTCGAGAATGTGCTCGTGCTGCCGGCGGACACGCAGGTCGGCTCGGCTGGGTCCTCGTCCGCCTCCCGGCAGACCCACATGACCGGTGGTGCGGTGCAGGCGGCGTGCCGCGCGGTGCGCGAGGAGTGGGAGGGGCGCGGCGCGATCGGGGACGGCATCGAGGCGACCCGCGAATACCACCATCGGCTCACGCAGAAGCTCGACGCGAAGGGCCAGGGCGACGCGCACGTTACGTTCGCCTTCGCCGCGCACCGGGCGGTCGTGGACGTGGACACCGAGCTCGGCCTGGTGCGCGTGGTGGAGATCGCGACGGCGCAGGACGTGGGCAAGGCGATGAACCCGCTGGCGGTCGAGGGGCAGATCGAGGGCGGCATCGCGCAGGGGCTCGGGCTCGCGCTGATGGAGGAGATCCAGGTCGTCGACGGGCTCGTCCGGAACGCGTCGTTCACCGACTACCTGATCCCGACCATCCTCGACATGCCGCCGGTCGAGCTGGACGTGCTCGAGCTCGGCGACCCGGACTCGCCGTACGGGCTGCGCGGGATCGGCGAGCCGCCGACGATCTCCTCCACGCCGGCCGTTGTGGCCGCGGTCCGCGCGGCGACCGGACGCGAGTTGCGGCGGGTCCCGCTGCGCCCCGATGACATGATCGGCCTGTGAAGGAGCTCATCGCGGTCGCCCGGGGCGACGCCGAACCGGACACCGTCATCACCGGCGCGCGGGTGTTCTCCGCCTTCACGCGCGAGTGGCTGTCCGGCGACGTGGCCCTGCACGGCGGGAAGATCGCGGGCGTCGGCTCGTATGACGGCGGCGAGCGCATCGACGCGGGCGGCCGCTACCTCGTTCCCGGGTTCATCGACGCGCACGTGCACCTGGAGTCGGCGAAGCTCGTCCCGGTCGAGTTCGCCCGGGCGGTCGTGCCGCGCGGGACGACGGCGGTGGTGTGTGACCCGCACGAGATCGCGAACGTCGCCGGTGTGGAGGGCGTCGAGTGGCTGCTGAGCGCCACCGACGAGCTCCCGCTGGACGTGTTCGTGATGGCGCCGTCGTGCGTGCCGGCTTCGGGCTTCGAGTCGCCCTGCGGGCCGTTCGGGCCGGACGAGATGCGGCGGGTGCTCGAGCACCCGCGCGCGCTCGGCGTCGCGGAGCTCATGAACTTCCCGGGCGTGATCGCGGGTGATCCGGACGTGCTGGCGACGATGGTCGCGGCCCACCGGGACGGGCACGCGCCCGGCGTGCGCGGGCGCGCGTTGAACGCGTACGTGGCCGCGGGCATCTCGACCGACCACGAGGCCTTCACCGCCGAGGAGGCGCTGGAGAAGCGGCGCGCCGGCATGTGGGTGCTGATCCGCGAGGCGTCGAACGCGCGGAACCTGCGCGCGTTGCTGGCGATGGTGCGCGAGCACGGGCCGGACTACTGCGCGTTCTGCACCGACGACCGCGAGCCCGACTTCCTGTTCCGCGAAGGGCACCTGGACCAGATGTGCCGGGTGGCGGTGAGCGAGGGCGTGGCGGCCGAGGAGGTGCTGGTGATGGCCTCGCTGCACGGCGCGCGGGCGCACGGGCTGCTCGACCGTGGCGCGGTGGCGCCCGGGTACGTCGCCGATCTCGTCCTGCTCGACGACCTCGTGGACTTCCACGCGTCCCTGGTGTTGAAGGGCGGCCGCGAGCCGGTGTACGCCGCGGGCGTCCCGGGCGAGCTGCGCGACACCATGCGTTCCGTGCCGGTGTCCTTCGGCGTCTCCGGCGACTGGGTGCGCGTGATCGAGATCGAGCCTGGGCAGCTGATCACGGGTGCGGGCGTGGGTCGCGTGGGCGACGCCGACCTGGCGAAGATCGCGGTGATCGAGCGCCATCACGCAACGGGGCGTGTGGGACTCGGATTCGTGCGCGGGTTCGGGTTGCGGGCGGGGGCGTTCGCGTCGACCGTCGCGCACGACGCGCACAACCTCGTGGTGGTGGGCGTGGATGACGGCGACATGGCGCTGTGCGCCGCCCGGGCGCAGGAGCTCGGCGGTGGGCTCGTGGTCGCGCGCGACGGGGAGGTCATGGGCGAGCTCGCGCTGCCGATCGCGGGGCTGTTGGCGGACGCGCCGCTGGAGGAGGTCGCCGAGGGCCTGGAAGGGCTGCAGGACGTGCTGCGCGGGATGGGCGTCGAGATCGACGCGCCGTTCATGACCCTGTCGTTCCTGGCGCTGTCGGTGATCCCGTCGCTGAAGATCACCGACCAGGGTCTGGTGGACGTCGACGCGTTCCGGCTGGTGGACCTCGAGCTGAGCGAGCGGGAGGCGTTCGTCGCGCGTTTCGGCGGCCTGTACGAACACTCGCCGTGGGTGGCCGAGCGGGCGTTTAGGCCGGGGATCGCGCACGCGGAGGTGGCGGACGCGCTGCGGGAGGCGATGTACGCGGCGTCCGAGGCCGAGCAGTTCGCCCTGATCCGCGCCCATCCGGACCTGGGCGAGCGGGTCGGCGTGCTGACCGCGCACTCGCGCGCCGAGCAGGCCGGGCTGGGACTCGACCGGCTGGAGCCGGAGCTCTACGAGCGCTTCATGGCGACCAACGCCGCGTACCGGGAGCGGTTCGGGATCCCGTTTGTGGTCTGCGTGCGCGAGCACGGGTCGGCGGAGTCGATCCTGGCCAACGCCGATGCCCGCCTGGGCAACACGCGCGAGCAGGAGATCGCGACGGCGCTCGGCGAGATCGCCAAGATCGCGCGCTTGCGCTTGGATGACGTGGTGTGAGCCTCTCCACGCACGTCCTCGACACGGCCGCCGGGCGGCCCGCGGCGGGCGTCGCACTCGAGCTGCGGCGCGGCGGCGAGCTCGTCGCGACCGGCACGACCGACGCGGACGGGCGGCACGCGTTCGGCGACGTCGAGGCCGGCGAGTACGAGCTCGAGTTCGCGGTCGGCGACCACTTCGGCAGCCGCGAGTTCCTCGACCGGATCCCGGTCCGCTTCCGCATCGTCGATCCGGCGTCGAGATACCACGTGCCGCTGCTCGTCTCCCCCTGGTCCTACAGCACCTACCGCGGGTCCTGACCAGGGGAATTGCCCTTTCGGGCAGACGGTCTTCGCGCATGGCTGCGCGTCCGCACCTGGACCCGCGCGCGAGCGGCCTGAGAGAGTCGCTCAGTGCCGCTCTCCGCCGCCCCGCCCCCCCGGACCGGCGATGCGGCACGGGGTCATTGGTCTGCCGATACGTCAGCCGCCGCGGCTGACCGCGCGACGAGGCCGCACGACGCGCCGGCGCCCGTGCCCGCCCACCCCATGCCGGCCGCCGCCGCCCGCACGGCGGCGGCCGGCGTCCTCTTCGCCGTGTTCGCGTTCGTCGCCGGCGGCGTCGCCGTGCTCGCGATCGTCGCCGCTCGCCTGATCGTCGCGGGCGATGACCACCTGGCGATCGAAGGCGCGTCGCTCGTCCTGCTCGTCGTCGGCTTCGGGCTGGCCAACGCCGCGACCCTGACGCTGCTCACCCGGATCGCCCGCCCGTCGACGCTGACCGTCGCCGCGGCCGCCGCGATCGTCTGGCCGCTGTCGGGCCACGCGCTGCTCGCCGCACCGGTCGCGCTCGTGCTCGTCGCCCTGCTCGCGATGCGCGACCAGCGCGTCCGCGGCAGCCGCCGCGCCGGCCCGACGCTCGGCGTCGCGCTCGCGGCCGCCGCGACGGTCATGTCCATCGCTGGCGCCGTCACCGCGACGACCGAGCGCACGGCGGCCTCGCCCCGTGGCGGCGACGACACGCGGGCCGGCCGCGAAGAGGCGCCGGCTGGGAGCGACGAGGCGCCTGCGCCACGGGGCGGCGACGACACGCCGACCGGCCGCGAAGAGACGCCCGCTGGGAGCGACGAGGCGCCTGCGCCCCGGGGCGACGACACGCCGACCGCCCAGGACGGCGACGACGCGCCACGCGGCGACGCCACGCCAGCCGGCCGCGACGAGGCGCCCGCGCCACGCGGCGGCGACGACGTCCCCACCGCGCCCGCCGGCGCCCTCCCCACGCCGCGCGCCGACGACGCGGCGTCCACCCCGCGCGACGCCTCTCCGGGCGCCGCCACCGGCCCCGAGGCGTTCGTGCGCGCGTACTACGCCGACCTCAACGCGCAGCGGTTCGCCGAGGCGTGGGCGAAGCTCTCACCCGCCGTGCAGGCGACGCTCGGCCCCTACGCGCGCTGGAAAGCCGGGTACGGGACGACGATCTCGTCGACGCCGCGCGGGTTCGTGGTCGGCGACGATCGGGTGACGCACATGCTCGTCGCGCGCGATAAGGGATGTGATCGGGCGCGTCAGTTCCGGGTGACGTGGCAGCTGCGCTCGGAAGGGCGTGAGTGGCGCGTGAACGGACTTGCCGCCGTTGCGATCGGGTCGCAAGAATGTTGATGTAGTCGAAAGGCGCTCCGTGCGCCTTGCGTGGCCCCGGGCACGCGGGACCGTCCCTGGACGGTGTTCCCCCCAGCAATGTCCGGGGCCACGCAAGGCGTACGGAGCCCTGCCTGCCCAATGAACGGGCACGAGGGACAAACCTTACGCTGGACCCGAAACGTCGTCCTTTGGACGCCGTCCAGTTTAAGGTGAAGGTGTCCAGGAGCTCGGGTATCCGGACATCAAGCGGGCGGTGGGGGTACCGCTCGTCAGCGATAGTCAACTGCAGCCCGGGGTCGCCGGGCTCGATTTGCGCCGCGCGCTCGCGTAGGCGCGCACGCCGGGAGGCGTTCCTTGCCCATGTCTACGACCGCACGCCGACGGCCGCTGATCGCGGCTGCCGTTTCACTCACCGCTGCCTTCTCCCTGCACGCCGGGCCGGCGCACGCCGCCAGAGGCGCGGACCGATGTCCGGCCGCGACGACGGTGCCCACGCAGGCCACGCTGGACGAGGCCGCGGACGCCGTCGTCTGCCTCGTCAACGCGAAGCGCAGCGCGCGCGGGCTCGAGGAGCTCGAGCGCGACGCCGACCTCGCACAGGCCGCACGCGCCCATTCGCGCGACATGGCCCGCCACAACTACTTCGACCACACCGCGCGCGACGGTGACTCCGTCGGCGACCGCGTCCGCAAGGCCGGCTACGGCCGCCCCGGCGACGGCTGGAACGTGGGCGAGAACCTCGGCTGGGGCACGGGCGACCGCGCCACGCCGCTCTCGCTCGTGAACGCGTGGCTCGCCAGCTCGGGCCACCGCGAGAACATGCTCAAGGGCACGTTCCGCGAGCTCGGCGTGGGTGTCGCCGCCGGCGCGCCGAAGGGCAGCGACGCGCTCCCGGGCGCGACCTACACGCTGAACCTCGGCGTCATCCGCTAAACAGGAGCGGATGACCGCACCCACCTCGCGCCGCTTCGGCGTCACGTCGATGGTCGCGCCGCTCCAGCGCGTCCTCGTCCGCAAGCCCGCGACGTCCGGCGACTGGGACGGCGCGGGCTGGCGCACGCCCGACCCCGCGACGCTCGAGCGCCAGTTCGAGCAGTTCGTCGAGCTGCTCGACGGCCTCGGCATCACCGTCGAGGTCGCCGACCCGATCGACGGACTGATCGACGCGGTCTACATGCACGACCCGCAGATCATGAGCGGCCAGGGCGGCATCCCGCTCAACATGGCCAAGCCGATCCGCCAAAAGGAGCCCGGACACGTCAAGGCGGAGTTCGAGCGCCTCGGCATCCCGATCGTCGGCACCCTCGAGGGCGACGCCTATCTCGACGGCGGCGACCACTTCTACCTCGACGACACGACGTGCGCAGTCGGCCTCGGCTACCGCACGAACCGGCGCGGCGCGCAGGCGCTGCAGGCGCTCCTGAACCCGGAGAACATCCACGTCGAGGCCTATGACATGCCGCACGACCAGGGCCCGGACTACGTCCTGCACCTGCAGTCGTTCCTGAGCGCCGCGACCGAGGACCTGTTCGTGGTCTTCGAGCCGCTCGCGCCCGTCCGCCTGCTCCAGGACCTCAAAGAGCGCGGTATCGACTGGATCGCGATCGACGAGGAGAGCTACCACGCGATGGGCTGCAACATCCTCGCCGTCCGGCCGGGCGTGGTCGTCGTGGTCGACGGCGCGCCCAAGGTGCGCAAGGCGCTCGAGCAGCGCGGGGTCGAGGTCCATGCCTATGACGGCACGGACCTCTCCCTCAAGGGCGACGGCGGGCCGACCTGCCTCACCGCGCCGCTACTGAGAGCGTAGGCGGCTCCCCTACTTGCGGACCGGCAGCGGCAGGCGCCGGCCCGAAGGTGCATGCGTCGGAGCGACCTCGGCGAGGACGACCTCGCCGATGACGCGCTCCTCGACCGGGACCTCGCACGCGGGCTGCAGCCAGGGGCGGTCCGCGTTCTTGGCCTTGAAGACGTCACCCGCGCGACGGCCGGTGTCCTCGCCCTCGGGCCGCTCCTGCAGCGCCGGGATGTGCTTGGAACAGTGGATGTAGGCCTCGTCGATCGAGACCACGACCCAGCGCTCGGGCGTCTTCTTGACGTCCTCGCTGAGCGCCAGCCCGGTCGCGAACGGCAGCCGGTCGAACAGCGGGCCGAAGGCCTCGACCGCCGCGTTCTCGACGACCGTCGCCGTGCCGTTGACGTGCAGGCCGACCTGCGTCTCGAAGAAGTCGACGAACAGCAGGCCGACGTAGCCGTTCTCGGAGATGTTCCCCATCGACGCCATCACGCCGTTGCCCTTGTACTCGGGCCACATGACGGTCTTCTCGTCGATCACGCGCACGAAGCCCGGGGGGCCGGCGCGGAACGAGGAGTCGCACTCGCCGTGCGCGTCCGACGTGGCGATGAACGCCATCGTCATCCGCTCGATGAATTCGCGCATCAGCGGCGTCAGGTGGTCGAGCACCTGGTTGTCGTAGAACGCGTGGGCGCGCTTGACGGTGCCGAGCTTCTCCTGCAGCTCGTGCTCGCCGGCGGACCCTGGGCGACCAGCACCACTCATCGGGCCACCACCAGGCGCCCGGCACCCTTGGCGAACTCGGTCTTGACCGGACGCGGCGCGCCATGGAAGTAGCCCTGCGAGTAGTCGACGCCCTTCTCGCGGAGCATCGCGACCGTCTCCGGCGCCTCCACGAACTCGGCGATCGTCTTCATGCCCATGCCGCGCGCGATGTCGACCATCGACTTCACGACGAGCTGATCGGTCACGCTCGACGTGAGCGAGCGGATGAAGTCGCCGTCGATCTTCAGGTAGTCCAGCGGCAGGTACTTCAGGTAGTAGAAGCTCGAGAAGCCGGCGCCGAAGTCGTCGAGCGCGAAGCGGCAGCCCAGGCGCGTCAGGCGCTCGGCGAAGGCACGCGCCTGCTCCATGTTGGCGATCGCGGCGGTCTCGGTGATCTCGAACACGAGGCGGGAGGGGTCGATGCCGGTGGCGGCGATCTCGCGCTCCACCAGCTCCGGGATGGCCAGGTCGCCCATCGACTTGCCGGAGACGTTGACCTCGAGGCGGACGTCGTGCTCGGCCAGCAGGTGGATCGCCTTGCGCGCGACCCACTGGTCGATCTCTTGGATGAGCCCGAAGCGCTCGGCGGTGTCGATGAAGGCGGCGGGCATGACGATCTCGCCGTCGTCGCCGATCATGCGCAGCAGCAGCTCGTACTGGGTGATCTGGTCGCTCGCCAGCTCGAGGATCGGCTGGCAGTACAGGACGAAGCGGTCCTCGTCGAGCGCGCGGCGGATCTGGTCGGCCCAGTTGAGGCGGACCTGCATGCCGGAGACGTACTCGCCGCCGTCGTTGGCGGCCACGTGGTAGCGGTTGCCGCCGGCCTCCTTGGCCGCGTACATCGCGAGGTCGGCCTGGACCATCAGGTCCTCGCCGCGGGGCTCCTCGTCGCCGAAGCAGACGATGCCGATCGAGGTCGTCATCGAGATGCGCTGACCCTCGAGCGGCAGGCGGCGCTCGCGGATGGTCTCGAGCATGCCCTCGGCGATGCGCTCCGCGGTGTCGCGGTCGGCGTCGCGCAGCAGGACGGCGAACTCGTCACCGCCGAGGCGGGCCACGACGTCCGTCTTGCGGACGCTGTCATGCAGCGCGCGGCCGACCGCGCGGATGACCTCGTCGCCGGCCTTGTGGCCGCGGGTGTCGTTGACGTACTTGAAGCGGTCCAGGTCGAGCAGGTAGAGCGCGCCCTGGCCGCCGTAGCGGGCGGCATAGGAGACGAACTCGGCCAGCTCCTGGTCGAAGCGGCGGCGGTTGAAGAGCTCGGTCAGCGCGTCATGGTCGGCGAGGTGCTGGAGCTGGTTCTCGAAGCGCTTGCGCTCGGTGATGTCGCGGATGATCGCGGTGAGGACCGTGCCGTCGTCGGTCTGCAGCGGGGAGACCGTGACGTCGACCGGGAATTCGGTGCCGTCCTGGCGCTGACCCCACAGCTCGAGGCCCATGCCGAGGGCGACCTGGGAGTCCTTGGCCTTGCTGCACAGCACGGCGCGGAAGCGCTCGGCGACCAGCGTCCGGGTGCGCTCGGCGAAGAGCTCCTCGACCGGGCGGCCCACGATCTGCTCGCGGTCGTAGCCGAACAGCTTGTCCGTGCGGGCATTGGCGATCGCGATGGTGCCGTCGGGGCTGACCTCGACGATCGGGTCCGGCGCGGTCTCGAGGATCGCCTTGAGCTTCTCCTCGGCCTTCTTGCGCTCGGAGATGTCGCGGATGATGCCGCTGAAGTAGCGCTGGCCGGCGTTCTCCCACATCGCGAGCGAGAGCTCGAGCGGGAACTCACGGCCGTCGCTGCGCAGCCCGACGACCTCGACGGTCTGCCCGAGCAGGCGCGAAGCGGCGACGCCGCCCTCGGCGACGCGCTTGATGCCGGCGTCGTGCATCGGGCGGAAGCGCTCCGGCATGAGGATCGAGAGCGCCTGGCCGCGGACCTCGTCCTCGCCGTAGCCGAACATCAGCTCGGCGCCCCGGTTCCAGGAGATGATGTCGCCGTTCTGGTCGGCGGCCACGATCGCGTCGGTGGCGGACTCGGCGACCGAGCGGAAGCGGCTCTCGGACTCGCGCAGGGCCTCGGCCAGCTGCGCGGAGGCGATCACGCGGCCGAGCTGGCGGCCGATGTGCGCGGTGACCTCGAGCAGGCGGTCGTCCGGCGTGACGGCGTTGACCGAGAAGCACTCGATGACGGCGAACGTCCGGTCGCCGATCGGGATCGGGAAGCAGAACGCGCCCTTGAGACCCACCTCGGTGGCGACCTCCGCGCGCGGGAAGTTCGGGTCGCACTGGACGTCCACGATCCAGGCGGGACGGCCGGTGGCGGCGACGCGGCCCGGCAGGCCGATGCCGCTCGGCAGGTCCGTGGCCTCCGTCAGCGCGCGGAAGGCCTCGAACTTGGTCGGGTGACCGAGGTGCCAGAGGTGCGACGGCTTGAGCGGCTCGTGGTCCTCCTTGCCCGCGAAGTACACGTGGCCGACGGGCCAGCCCGTCCAGCGGCAGACGTGCTCGACGCAGGCCATCAGCGCGTCGTCGACGTGCTCGACGTTGGCGGTGGCGGCCGCGACGGCCTCGATCAGCGCGACGAACGCGGAGTCCGTGGCGAACTGGCCATGCCCCTGAGCCGGGGCGGGCGAGGTGGTGGTGGTGGTGGCCGAGCTCAGGACGCGCTTGTGCGCCCGGGCCACGGAAGCCGCCGCTGCGGCCGTGGCGCCGGCGCCAGCGAGCGCGGCGATCTGGGCGAGAGTCGGCTTCTTCGTGGGTCCGGGCATTTGACCCGTTCATCGGTCATGTGTCCGCCGACTTGAGAAACCTCATGTCAGTTTTCCATCGCGCTTGTGAAGTTTCGGCGGACGAGGCCGATCGTGACCCGGATCTGCTCCACGAAGGCGTGGCAGCCGTCGCAGTGCTGCAGGTGCGCGGCGACGTCCTGGTACCGCGTCGGCGGCAACGCGTCGTCCAGGTAGTCCGTGACGAGCTCGACGACCTCGCGGCAGCGGATCACGCCGCCTCCTGGAAGTAGCGCTCGAGCTCCTCGCGCACCTTGGCGCGGGCGCGGTGCAGCAGGACGCGCTGGTTGCCGTCGGTGAGGTTGAGTGCCTCACCGACCTCGGCCGGTTGCCAGCCCTCGACGTCGCGCAGGACGAGCACCTCCTGCTGGCGCGGCGGCAGCCGGTCGATGGCGGCGTTCACCCGCTCGAGCGTCTCGGCCTGCAGCAGCCGGTCCTCGGGCCATTCGGTCGGCGGGACGCCCCAGGCGCCTTCCGGCGTGAACCGGCTCGGGTCGACCACGGGTCGGTCGTCGCCGAACGGGACGCTGCGACGCTCGCGTTCCCCACGTGTGCGCGCGCGATTGGCGACGATGCGCAGGATCCAGGTCTTCAGGGACGAGCGGCCCTCGAACTTCGGCAGGCCCTGGACGACCCCGAGCCACGCCTCCTGGACGACCTCCTCCGCGACCGCCCGGCTGGGCGTGTGGCTGAGCGCGATCCGCAGCATCAGGGGACCGTAGCGAGCGACGAGCGCGTTGAAGGCGGCCTCGTCGCCGGCACGGATGCGGGCGAGAAGCTCCTCGTCGTCCATCGGCGCAGGGTAACTACGCTATGGAGCCGATGACTGTCGCGCTGTCGATCGTGCTCGCCGCCGTGGTGGGCGGCCTGGTGTTCATGCTGCTGGACAACTGGCAGCGCAAGCGTGTGGCGCCGGTGGTCGCCGCACCGCGAGTCGCGGATGCCGATCTGCCGCCGCTGTGGACGCCCGAGCCAGACACCTTCTCGTCGTGGCAGCGCCCGTCGGCCGCGGCCACCGAGGCCGAGACGCGCCCGCTCCGGCCCTGGCCGCCGGAGGAGGACACACGCCCGCTGCCGCGGGAACCGCGCGAGCCCGAGCCGCCCCGCCGCGAGCCGCCGAAGCCGCTGTGGACGCCTCCGCCCGGCTCGTCCTCGGGCCGCTGGGACGACGACGACCGCTACCGCGGCCACGAGCGCGATCGCGACGACGAGGACGATCCGCCGCCCGGCCTCTGGTCCGGCTGGGCGCGTCGATAGCGGTGCCCGGCACCCTTTAGCTTGCGGGCCATCCTCGGGTGCGATGGCCGGAATCGGCGATGACGCGAGGCGCGCGCGGCCGTAGAACCGTGCGATGCTCTTCGCCCTGATCTACGACTCCGCGCTCGCGCTCGGCGAGCGGCGCGGGATGGCCGCCCGCCGCCGCGAGGCGCTGCGCAGTCTGCGCGGCCGCGTGCTGGAGGTCGGCGCCGGGACCGGCCTCAACCTCCCCCACTATCCCGACGGCCTCGAGGTGGTGTTGACCGAGCCGGACGCGGCGATGGCGCGGCGGCTGCGTCGCCGCGCCGGCGCGCGGCCCGTGATCGGGGCCGGCGCCGAGGCGCTCCCGTTCGAAGACGGGTCGTTCGACGCGGTCGTGTCGACCATGGTCCTGTGCACGGTCGCCGATCCCGCCGCCGCGATCCGCGAGCTGCGCCGCGTCCTGCGCCCCGGCGGGCGGCTGGTGTTCATCGAGCACGTGCGCTCGGGCTCGCACCGGCTCGCGCGCTGGCAGGACCGGCTCGCGACGCCCTGGCGCGCGGTCGCTGCGGGCTGCCGCTGCAACCAGCCGACGCTCGAGCTGCTGCGCGCGGGCGGGATGACGGTGACGGCCGGCGAGGCGCGCTGGCGCGGCATGCCCGCGCTGGTGGCGCCGCTGGTGATCGGCGAGGCGCGGCCGTGAGCGCGGCCAGCGGAGCCCGGCCCGGCGGCGAGCGCCGGTGGCCCGGACGAGGCGCCGCCGTGAGCGCGGCGCCGCCGAGCGGCCGCTGCGCGCGAGCTGATGACCGGCGCGGGCTCTCGGTCGCCCTGGGGGCGGGTGGTGAGCGCGCCGTGGCGTGGGAGGTCGGCGTGCTGGCCGGCCTCGCCGACCTGGGCTGGGACCTGCGCGGAGCGGACACGATCCTCGGCACGTCGGCCGGTGCGCTCGTCGCGGCGCGGCTCGCGCTCGGCGTTGACCCGCGGGCCGACGCGTCGATCCACGCGCGTCGCAACCCGTGCGTCGCGCCGACCCGCCTCCCCGGCTCCTCCTTTTCGGTGCTCGGCGCGCTGTGGCAGGCGGCGGAGGGCTCGCTGACCGAGCGGCGGCGCGCGCTCGGCGCCTTCGCGGTCGCGCACGCCCGGGGCGACGAGGACGCGTTCGTCGCGCGGATCGGGGCCCTGGTGCCCACGGACGCGTGGCCGGCGGCGCTGCGCGTGGTCGCGATCGACGCGGACACGGGCGAGCGGGTCGTATTCGGCCCCGACGACGGCGTGCCGCTGGCGCGTGCCGTCGCCGCATCCCGCGCGGTGCCAGGCCTGCGGCCGCCGGTCACGATCGGCGGCCGCCGCTTCATCGACGGCGCGCTCGGCTCGGCGACCAACGCGGACGTCCTCGACGGGTACGCGGTGGTCATCGTCCCGCTCACGTCCCGGCCGGAGACCGCCGTCGAGGCGGTCTGGCTGGCGGCCCTGCGCGCGGAAGTGCGCGACGGCCTGGTGATCGACGCGGACGCGGGCGACGTCGCCGCCATGGGCCCGGACCCGATGAGCGGCGCGACCGCGCCGCTCGCCGTCGCCGCGGGCCGGGCGCGCGCCGCGCGCGTGGCCGCCGCGCGCGTGGCC
>NZ_JAPCID010000046.1 GCF_027587175.1 Solirubrobacter deserti | reverse complement strand
GCCTCCGACTTCCCCGGCGCCGCCGCGCCGTTCGCGCGCTCACCCGCGATGGCGCGGAGGCCGTGCATGATCGCCGTGTCGGCCGCGACCGGCGCGGCGGGCGGCGGCGCCGGCGGCGCGGCACCACCCGGAGCGGCGGCTCCGAGGTAGGACGAGATCGCGGCGTTGCCGATGCTCTGCTGCAGGTTCAGGACCTGGTCGACGCCCATGCTGCCCGGGCCTGCCGGAGCGCTGACGGGCGCAGCGGCGGCCAGGGCAGGCGCGGCCGCGGCCACCGGGGACTCGGGCGCGCGTGCGTCCTCGATGCGCTCAGGCGCGGCCACGAGCGCTCCTGCCTTCGCTGTACGAGCCGACCGACGTGATCCGTACAGGCTACGGACCCCGCCCGGAATTCGGAGCGCGAACGGGCATCCAAAGGTGCACACCCGTCCCGGGCGGCGAGATCAGAGCTTCGCGACGACCTCCGCGGTGTTGAGCAGATCAACCATCGTGAAGCCGTCGCCGGCGCCGTAGGTGGGGGTCCACTCCGGGTCCTGGCGCAGGTAGGAGTCGCGATCCCCGCGAATCAGCCCGATGATGACCTCGGCGACGATCCGGCCGCCGACCGGCCCGAGTCGCTGGCCGCTCTGCTTGAGGTCGGCCTCCCGCAGCACGTAGAACCACAACGGCGTGCGCTTGTCGAAGAACGTCTGCCAGTCGATGAAGCGCCGTGGCGCGCGGCACCCGCCGCGCAGGTCGGCGGGGTCGACGTCGGTGGGATCGAGCTGGTGGTCGCTGAAGAACGCGAAGAATTGCTGGCCGATGTCATCCCCATTGGTACCGAAATTCGCGCGGTAGCTCGGGCGCACCTGTGAGTGACCGAAGCGGTAGGCGCCGACGGAGAACTCCACCGGTATGTACGGGTCATGCCTCCACGAGTAGTACTTCGGGCCCGTGTCGAGGACCGTCTTCACCAGCGGCTCCCCGACCGTCTTGACCAGAAACTCGTGCAACACCATTCACTGATAGTGCCACCGCACACGCCGTTGTGCCTCGCGGAAGATCTCCCGCTTGGTGTAAGTAGGTCCGAACTCATCCTTGACATCGTCGACGACTCGGTTGTGAAAGCGCAACATGGCCAGGTGAAGCTGTGACACGATCAGGTTCTCGTCGTTGCGCGGGTCACCGAGCAGCGCCCGGTTCTGGCTGTTGCGGGGCAGGTCACGACCGGGCCGCTGCCGTAGACGCTGTCGAGGTCGAGCGCCGGCACGCGGAAGTTGCGGATCGACTCCGGGTCCTGCTGGCGGCGCAGGCTCGAGGTCGGATCGAACGTCATGTCGTGGTCGAGGAACTGCCCGACGAAGGTGAACCCGGCGGTGAGCTTCGGGTTGTCAGGGTTGTTCTTGAACAGGGGCGCCTGGGTGATGAGCGCGACCGGATCGCCGGGCTGGTCACGGGCGTCCATCGGGCCACCTTTGGCACCCACCTCGGCGAGTGCCTCCTTCACCCTCCTGGTGTCTTCGGCAAACGGTGGCAGTGGGGACGGGAACAGCCGACCGAACCGTCCTTGGTCGTAGTACACCGACTGGGGCGTGCTCTCACCGAGCCGGTAGTGGCCGTGAGCCATCTTCAACACCTCCGATTAACAGAGAAGTGTGTGTTACGGCGCGCCTTCCGAGCGACCATACCGGACTGCACGACATCTGCACACCCCCCACACATCGGGCCCGCCCGGGGCGCTTACGCTCACCGCCATGCACCTCCGAGCCGTGGCCGTGGGTCTCGCCGCGGGAACCCTCAGCGGACTCGGCCGCCTCCACCTCACCGGCACGCCTGAGCAGCTTGCCAACTCGCTCAGCACGTGGCTCGTCGTTCCGTTCCTCCTCGGCGCGTTCGCGGCCAACTGGCGCCGGGCCGCAACCGCCGGCGCGGTCGCCGGCCTCGGCCAGCTCGCCGGCTTCTACGCCGTCACCGGCGCGTTCGAGAGCGCCGGGTCCGTCGCCTTCTGGGTCGCGGGCGCGCTCGGCGGCGGCTCGCTGTTCGGGGTCGCCGGCCACCGGCGCGCGCTGCTCGTCCTCGGGCGCGCCTTCGTCATCGAGGGCCTCGTCGACACCGGTCCGCTGTGGGTCGCGACCGGTGTGGCGCTCGGTGCGCTGTCGCGCCGGCACGCGACAATCCCCGGATGCTCAACGCCACGGTGAAGTCCTGGAGCGACGAGGAGGGCTGGGGCGTGCTCGCCAGCCCGGAGATCGAGCAGGACATCTGGGTGCACTTCAGCGCGATCGACGGTCCCGGCTTCCGCGGGCTCACGGCGGGAGAACCGGTGACGTGCGACGTCGAGGACCTCGGCGGGCCCGTGCAGGACGGGTACCGCTTCCGGGCCACGCGCGTCGTTCGCGCGCAGTAGGACGCGCAAGCCGGTCGGGCACCACTGCGACCGGCTCGAGCTTCCGGGGTGTGGCCCGGTCAACACCTCGGGTTGGTGGTGGCGCCGGGCCGCGGCGCATACAACCTGGCCCGTGCTACAGCTCGCGCTCGGTCACGACCCCCGTCAGGAACGCCCGCTCGGCCAGCCGCACGCGCTTTTGCATCTGCGGCAGCTCGTCCACCCCGAACTTCGCGAACAGCGTGCGGAGGTGGCCCTTGACGGCGTCGACCGACAGGAACAGCTCCGCCGCGATCTGCTGGTTGGTGGCGGGCGTGGCGAAGGCGTCGCCGTCCTTGAACGGCCGGCACAGCGCCACCAACACGCGGCGCTGGGCCTCGGTCAGGTCGGCCGCGGTCGCCAGGTTCGCGGCGACGGCCGTCGCGTGCGACGCGCCCTGCAGCGGCGCGCGGAACTGCACGAGCGTTTCACCGAAGCGCAGCGCGTCCCCGTCCCGCAGGCGCCGCCGTCCCACCAACCGCTCGCCGTTCACGAACGAGCCGTTGCGGGAGAGGCCGTCGTCGACGAGCATCCACTGGCCGCCGGAGATCTCCAGCTCGGCGTGCAACCGGGACACGTCCGGGTCCCACGCGATCGTGAGCGCGGTCTCGGGCGCGCGGCCGATGCTGATCGGCGCCTCGGCGGGCTCGAGCGGGCGGATGTGCTGGACGTCTTCGCCGTCGCGGAAGAGCAGGAACGGCGTGCCGGCGCGCTCGGCTTCGAGGCGGGCCTTGATGTCGACGGGGGAGGGAACGGCCATGGCCGTGCGCGATTCTAGGTCCGCGGGCGTACGGCTCGTCGTGCTCGACGGTCCGGACAGCGGCCGGGAGTTCCCGCTGGCGGGCGCGATCGCGATCGCGATCGGGCGCGACGACACGGCCGGGATCGTGATCGAGGACGACCAGGTCTCCCGCCGGCACGCGCTGGTGACCGTCTTCGAGGACGGCGCGCGCGTGAACGACCTCAACTCGACCAACGGCACGTGGGTCAACGGCGCGCGCATCGCGCTGCCGCATCCGCTGCTCGAGGGCGACGAGCTGCGCGTCGGCGGGACCCGTCTCCGGCTGCTCATTGCGTGAATTCGGCGTGACCGGATCCGTCTTGTTAACACCGTGTCGACAGCGGTGGTGTACTTTCCTGGAGGCACGGATGGGCTTGCGGACGGCGACAGGGGTACTGCTGGCGGTGGCGGCGATGACGCTGCTCGCCCCCTCGGCGCACGCGCAGACGAACTGCGTACAGACTGCGCCGCTCGCGGGCGAGTACCGCAGCGGGCCGTACTGCATCAACGCGCCCGGCACGCCGATGCCCACGCTCGACGCCCCGCACGTCATCGGGGCCGAGAACAAGAGCTCGGTGGCCGAGAGCGACGAGGAGCTCTCCTGCCCGGACGGGTCCACGTTCGGCCGGACGGTGTGGGCGGCCGTGCACCCGAACCAGAACGGCATCCTGATCGTCGCGCTGGTCGGCATCGACGCGCGGATGGCCATCTACGACGTGGCGACGGGCCAGCGGATCTGCTCCGACGACTCGTTCGACAACGGCGACACGTACGGGCGTGAAGGCCTCGCGGTGCGCGGCCTGGAGGCGGGCAAGACCTACCACATCCAGATCGGCGGCCTCACGCGGCGGACAGGCTCTCCCGCGTCCGGTGACTTCGGGCTGTCGACGGCGTTCCTCGCCGACGACGGGTCCGGCGGCGGCACGGGTGGCGGAACCGGCGGCGGGGTGCCCACGACCACGGGCGGCTTTGGCAACAGCGCCGGAGATCCCGACCCGGACCGGGACGGCATCCGCGGCGCCCAGGACAAGTGCCCCGGCGCCGGCACGCGCGGGCGGGACATCAACCAGGACGGGTGCGAGGACCGCAAGCGCCAGGAGGTCGACGTCAAGTGGCGGATCGTCCCGACGAGCGGCCGCGGCGTGATCATGCGCGAGCTGCGGTTGAGCGGGACGCGCAAGGGCGTGACGGTCACCGTCCGGTGCTCGCGCGGCTGCAAGAAGCAGACGCTGCGGCCGACCAAGTCGCGACTGAACGTGAGCGCGAAGAAGCTCCGAGCGGGTCGGCTGAAGCCGGGCACGACGATCGACGTGAGCGTCTCGCGGCCGGGCTACAACGGCGAGACCTACCGCTACACGGTGAAGAAGACGACGATGACCCAGTCGTGGACGCGCTGCCTGCCGGAGGGCAGGTCCACGCCCGTAAAGGGAGCGTGCTACTGACATGCGGATCGTCGTGCTGACCTTGGTCGGTGTGAGCCTTGTGGCGGTCGCGTTCGGCCTCGGGCGGGTGACCCGCGCGGACGCGGGAGCGCCGGTCGTCGCGCCCGCTCCGACGCCTGAGCCGCTGGCGCCCGGCGCGCCCGTCTCGGCTTCCGGGGTGACCGCCGCACGTGCCATCCCGGCGCTGCGTCCTGCGCCCAAGCCCAAGAAGAAGCCGCAGGCGGCCACGCCGCCGTCGTCGTCGTCGGCTCCGGCGCCGACGCAGCGCACGACCACCACCACCACCACCGCACCGCCCGCCGCCACCGCAGCACCGTCGAACCCGCGGCCCACGACCCCGTCGCCGTCTTCGCCGACACCGAAGAAGAAGCCGGCGACGCGTCCGGTCGAAGAGATCGGCTGAGCCGTGCTCGCTCCTGGCGACATCGTCGCCGGCTATCGGATCGACGGCGTCCTCGGGCGCGGCGGGATGGGCGTCGTCTACACGGCGACGCAGCTCTCGCTGAACCGCACGGTGGCGCTGAAGTTCCTGGCCGACGTCCTCACCTCGGACCAGGACTTCCGTGAACGCTTCCGGCGTGAAGGCCTGATCCAGGCGGCGCTCGATCACCCGAACATCGTCCCCGTGTACGAGGCGGGCGAGGTCGACGAAGGCCTGTTCCTGGCGATGCGCCTGGTGCGCGGGAGCAACCTGAAGGAGCTGATCCTCGGCGGCGGGCTGAGCGTGGCGCGCGCGCTGCGCGTGCTCGGGCCGATCGCGGACGCGCTCGACGCCGCCCACGAGGCCGAGCTCATCCACCGCGACATCAAGCCGCAGAACATCCTCGTCGGCGCGCGTGACCACGCGTACCTGGCCGACTTCGGCTTGACCAAGGAAGCGGGCGCGACGGGCGTCACGAAGACCGGACAGTTCGTCGGCACGTTCGACTACGTCGCTCCCGAGCTGATCTCGGGCGAGATCGGCGGCCGCGGCAGCGACCAATACGCGCTCACCGCCGTGCTGTACGAGTGCTTGACCGGCGAGGTCCCGTTCGTGCGGTTGACCGACGCTGCGCTGCTGTACGCGCATGTCGCCGACCCGGCGCCGTCCGTGACGGCCCGCCGGGGGGACCTGCCGGGGGCGAGCGACGCGGTGATGGCGCGCGGGCTGGCGAGGGAGCCGGGGGAGCGCTTGGAGTCCGCCTCGGCGATGGTCGCGGCGGCCGCCGAGGCGCTGGCGGACGTCGCTGAAGACGCGCCGGGCCCGTTCGGCTCGCCGATGCCGACCGATCCCCGGCGCTCACCGACCACCGTCCGCGGCACCACTCGCGCCGCGGCGCCCCGCGCGGACACGCCTGCGGCCGCGCAGGACACGCCCGCGTCGCCGTTGCGCACGGCGGCGGCGGTCGCCACGCCGCCGCCGGCCGAGACCGCGCCGGACACCCGGATCTCCGCGCGCGTGCGCTCCCCGCAAACGCCGGCGCGCGAGACGCGCGTATCCGAACGTAGGGCAGGGGAGGAAGCGTCGGGCGCCGTGCGGGCGGCACCCTCCGAGACGCCGGCCTCCGGACGAGCGGCCGCGCCGGCGAGCGCCGGCGCGGCCGCGGCCCCCGAGACGCGCGGATGGGCGGGCGAAGCGCCGGCGGAGGCGCGCGAGGCGGCGCCGGAGACGCGCGTGTCCGAGCGCGGGGCGCAGTCGGGACAGGCGGCCCCCGAGACGCGCGTGTCCGAACGCGGAGCTGCGGCGGGCGACACGCCCTACGTGGCGCGGGAGGCCGTCCCCGAGACGCGCGTGTCGGCGCGCACCGCGGCCGCCGGCGCGACCACGTCCGAAGCGGCCCAGCGGCGGCGGCCCGCGCTCGCGGTCCTCTCCGTCATCGTCGTCGGGGCCGCCGTGGGCGCGTTCCTGGCGGGACGTTCCGGCTCGCCCGAGCCGGTGGCGGCGCCCGCGCCGGTCACCGTGTCCGCCGGTGGCGTGCAGCTCACCGCGCCGACGGGGTGGCGGCGCGCGGAAGCGCCCGTGATCCCGGGGCTGGATCTCAAGGACCCGGTGTCGATCGGGGCCTCCGACGGCGGCGCGGTCGCCGGCACGCTCACCGATCCTTCCGGCCCGCAGCTGCTCCCCGCCGGGTTCCTCGAGGGCCTCGGGAACCCGCCTGCGACCGACGATCGCGTCAAGCTCGGCGAGGCGGAGGCGATGCGCTTCCGTGACCTGCGTCCGAACGGGTTCGACAAGCCGTTGACGGTCTACGTCGTCCCGCTCACCACGGGCGCGGCCGCAGTCGCGTGCCACGGCCCGCAGCGCGCCTGCGACGAGACCGCCGCGAGCCTGAGGCTCGAAGGCCACGACACGCGGCCCGTCGGCCCCAGCGCCGAGTTCGCCGAGGACGTGGACGGGCTCGCCTCCGAGCTGGAGGCCGCACGCTCGGCCTCCACCCGCGCGCTGGGCCGCGCCCGCACACGCACCGCCCAGGCCAACGCGCTCGCTGCGCTCGCCGGCGCATACCGCGAGGCGGGGCAGACCGAGCTCGCCGCCGGACCGGCCGAGCGCGCGCTCGCGACCCAGATCACCAGCCGCGTCAAGACCGCCGCGGACGCGTACGGGGACGCCGCTCAGGCCGCCCGCAGCGGCCGCGAACGCGCCTACGCCCAAGCCCGCAGCGCCGCCCGGCGCGCCGAGACCTCGCTGCAGGGGGCGTTCGACCGCCTCGAAGAGGCGGGGTACCGGGTGGGGTGACCCCCGACGACACCATGGGGCCCTGGAGCCCTTGACCCGACGGCCATAGAACTCACGCCATGACCCCGACGGACACGCACAAGCTTCTGGTCACGGACGGAAACGCCAAGGGGCGCGAGATCGTCGTCGGCAGGGGCGAGTTCCTCATCGGGCGCCTCGCGGACGATGACGACGGCCGCCTCGCCGACGATCCCGAGCTGTCCCGCCGCCACGCACGCATCCAGGCCACGCCCGACGGGGGCCTCGAGATCCAGGATCTCGGCTCGACCAACGGCACCTACGTCAACAACGAGCGTGTCACGACGCGCCGCCGGCTGCAGCCGGGGGACATGATCGAGGTCGGCCAGACCAAGCTCAGCCTGCTCGACCCGCTCGGGCGCTCCGCGCAGCCGACGCAGTTCGGCCGGGTCCGCCAGCAGGACACGCCGCGCACGCCGCTCGCCGTCCCGGCCACGCCGGCCGCGGCTGCCAAGCAGCCGACCGTCCCCTCGCGCGCGGTCCCGCGCGGCGCCCTCATCGGCGGCGGCGTTGTCGCCGGGCTTGCGGTGGTCGGGGTCGCGGTCGCGCTCGCGGCCGGCGGCGGCGACGACGGCGAAGCGGTCAAGAGCCCGGTGGAGCCGAAGAAGCTGACCGTCGCGCAGCAGATCAAGAAGGGCGCGCCGTCCACCGTCGAGCTCACCACGCGCGGCCCGGGCTTCAATCGCGGCCGCAAGACGACGCTGTCGGGCGGCGGCTCGGGCATCGTGGTCGACGCCGAGAAAGGCCTCGTGCTCACCAACGCGCATGTCGTCGCGGGTCAGACGTCGATCAAGGCCAAGGTCGGCGGCGGCACCGAGATGAGCGCGCGCGTCGTCTCCCAGGCGCCGTGCGAGGACCTCGCCCTCGTCTCGCTGCGGCCGACCCCGAAGAACCTGGTCGAGGCCCAGCTCGGCACCTCCTCCAAGGTCGCCGCCGGTGACCGCGTGATCGCGCTCGGCTACCCGTCCGCGTTCGAGGAGCGCGTGTCCGACCGCACCCTGCAGGCGTCCGAGGGCATCGTCTCGGCGCCGACCGGCAAGTCGACGCTCGGCAAGGCCTCACCCTCGCTGCCCGAGGTCATCCAGCACCAGGCGCCGCTCAACGGCGGCAACTCCGGCGGCCCGCTGTTCAACGAGGCCGGCCAGGTGATCGGCGTCAACACCTTCACCAGCGGCCGCGGCGGCAGCCAGAACCAGAACGCCGCCATCGGCATCGACCGCGTCAAGACCCTGCTCGCCGACCTCACCGCCGGCAAGAACAGCGGCTTCGTCGGCTGGCAGCTGCTGCCCATGACCGGCGGCCAGCTCCCGTTGCGCCCGCGCACCACCGGCCGCACCGGCAGCGCGCTCGTCGTCCTCAGCGTCGACGCCGGCTCGCCCGCCGACAAGAAGAAGTTCGAGTTCGGCGACACGATCTACGAGATCGACGGCACGCCCGTGCGCAAGTTCCAGGACGTCTGCGACATCCTGAACTCCAAGTCCTCGGGCGACACCATCCGCGTCGAGGGCTACCGCTTCCCGCCGCTCGCCCTCTACGGCGCGCGCCTGAACTCGCTGCAGTCGGCGATCGTCCGCCAGGGCCTGCACTTCAAGCGCACGATCAAGCTCCGCTAGCTCGCACGCGCGCGGCCTGCCGGACCAGGTGGTCGCGCTCGGCGACGTTCGTGGCCCGGCGGGCGGCCTCCGCGTAGGCGGCGCCCGCCGCCAGCCGGTCACCGCCGAGCTCGTGCAGGTAGGCGCGGACCGCGTGCCAGCGGTAGCGGTCGCCGAGCACCCCACGCACGCGGTCGGTCTCGAGCAGCCCGGCGACCGGACCGACGACGTGCCCGACCGCGACGGCGCGGCCGAGCACGGCCGCCGGGTCCTGGCGCGGCGGGTCGTCGGTGAGCGCCACGAGGTCGTCGTACCAGGCGAGGATCTGCGGCCAGTCGGTCTCCTCCGCGCTGGCCGCGTCGTCGTGCAGGGCGGCGATCGCGGCCTCGATCTGGTAGCGGCCCGGGCGCTGGAGGACCAGCGCGGACTGCAGCACGCGCACGCCCTCCGCGATCGCGCGCGTGTCCCATCGGCTGCGGTCCTGGCGGTCGAGCGTGACGACCCGGCCCTCGGCGTCGAAGCGCGCCGGCCACCGAGCGTGGTTGAGCAGCATCAGCGCGAGCAGCCCGCGCGCCTCCGGCTCCTCGGTGGCGAGCGTGAGCTGGCGGGCGAGCCGGATCGCCTCGGCCGCCAGGTCCACCCGCTCCGAGTGGCCGGTCGTGTAGATCAGGTAGAGCACGCGCAGCACCACGGCGAGGTCGCCGGGCTGGTCGAGGCGACGCCCGCGCAGCGTGCGCTTGGCGCGGCTGATCCGCTGCGCCATCGTCGCCTCCGGGACGTAGAAGGCGTCGGCGATCTCACGCGTGGTGAGGCCGCCGACCGCGCGCAGCGTGAGCGCCACCTGCGAGGTGGGGGCGAGGTCGGGATGGCAGCAGGTGAACAGCAGGAACAGCGTGTCGTCGCCGGCGTCGCTGACCGGGCCGGGCGGCGGCTCGGCCTGCACCTCCTCCTCGCGGCGCGCCCGTGCGGCCTCGCTGCGGCGGGCGTCGACGAGCCGCCGGGTCGCGACCGCCGCCAGCCACGCGCGCGGGTCGCGCGGCGGGTGCTCGGGCCACACCCGCAGCGCCTCGATCAGCGCCTCCTGCAGCGCGTCCTCGGCGGCGTCGAAGGCCTCGCCCCGCCGGACGAGGCTGGCGAGCACGCGCGGGACGAGGTCCCGCAGCGCGGCCCCGTCGGTCAGTCGGTGGGACGTTCCCACAGGATCTCCCGGACGTCGATCCACTCGTACAGCGGCTCACCGCCCGGGCCCGGCTCGGAGGAGACGTAGGCCGCCAGCTCCACCGCCCGCTCGTAGGAGTCGACGTCGATCATCCACCAGCCCGCGACCAGGTCGCTGGTCTCCGGATGCGGGCCGTCGGTGGTGACGGGCGCCGCGTCCGGGCCGCCGTAGCGCACCCACGTCTGCGCCGGCGTGAGCGCCCGCGCGTCGACGTACTCGCCGCTCTCCTCGAGCAGCCGGCTGACGTGATCCTGGAACGCCATGTGCGCCTCGACGTCCTCCGGCGCCCACTGGTCGATCGGCGGCACGGGACGGTGCGGCTCTGGGCCGCCGCGGTAGTGCTTGAGCAACAGGTACTTGGGCATCGTGTTCCTCCGGGGTGGTCGTGTGGCCCTTTCACCTGGTGAGCGGAGCCGATCCGGGTCTCTCGACACGAGGATGCGGTATCCCTGATCCGCGTGCTCCGGAGACTCTGTGCCGCCGCCGCGCTGCTCACCCTGACGGCCTGTGGCGAGACCGCCGCGCCCGCGCCGACACCGACCGCCACGGCCACCGCGACCGCCCCCACGCCGACTGCGACCGCCACACCCGACACGCGCGCGTTCCGGCAGCTGGAGCGCGAGTTCGACGCGCGGCTCGGGGTCTACGCGCTGGACACCGGCAGCGGGCGTGAGCTGGCGTTCCGCGCGAACGAGCGGTTCCCGCTCGCGTCCACCTTCAAAGCGCTCGCCGCGGCCGCGATGCTGCGCGAGTACGGGCTGGACGAGCTCGACGAGGAGGTCGAGATCACCGGCCTGGTGAACGCGTACTCGCCGATCACCGAACGCGAGCTCGGCGGCAGCATGACGCTCAAGGCGCTGTGCGACGCCGCGGTGCGCCACAGCGACAACACCGCGGCCAACCTGCTGCTCGAGCGCCTCGGCGGACCCAAGGGCCTGGACGCGATCCTCGAACAGGCGGCCGGCGACAAGGCGACGCGGCTGGAGCGTGCCGAGCCCGAGCTGAACTTCTGGACGCCGGGCCAGAAGCGCGACACGAGCACCCCGCGCGCGCTCGCACGCGACCTGAACGCGTTCGTGCTCGGCGACGTCCTGCCCGGCCCGGAGCGCCGGCAGCTCATCAAGTGGCTGCGCACGAACACCACCGGCGACGCGCTGATCCGCGCGGGGGTGCCGGACGGGTGGAAGGTGGGGGACAAGACCGGCACGGGTGCGACCTACGGCGCCCGCAACGACATCGCGGTGCTGTGGCCGCCGGACCGCGATCCGATCGTGCTCGCCGTCATGACCAACCGCCCGCGCGAGGACGACGAGCACGACGACGCGCTGATCGCCCAGGCGGCCGAGGCGGTCGTTGACGCGCTCGCCGCGAGTCGATAGAACTGCGGACGGTCATGCAGCGCGCCCTGGTCATGCCGCGTCGCACCGCGTTGGCGTTCGCCGCGCTGCTGGCGCTCGTACTCGCGGCCGGGGTGGCCGATCCCGGGCTCGCGCTCGCGTTCGCGCCCGCGCTGGTCCTGCTCGCGCTGTTCACGCTCGGCGTGCGGCCGGGCGAGGCGCTGATCGAGCGCCTGATCACGCGGGCCGCGGCGCCCACTCGTGCCCGCGCGGCCTCGTCGCCGCGTCCGCCGCTGCCGCTGTTCGTGCGCCCCGTGGGACGGTCGTTCGCGACCGCGCTCGCGATGCGCCCGCCGCCGCTCGCGCTCGCCCACGAGCACTGACTCTCACGCGCCGGCGGCGTGTCGATCGCCCCTGCCTTCAACCAGCGAAAGTCCTGCAAATTCGCCCCTTGACGGCGATGTCGACAGTGCGCTAAAGCTGGAAAAGGTCATGCGGTTCCGCCGTGCTCATCTCGCCGCCCTCGTGGTGCTCGCCGTGCTCTTCGCGGCCGGCCCGGGCGCTGCGCTGTTCGCGCTGCCGCTGGTCGCGATCTTCGCCCTGCTGGCGAGCGGCCGCTACGTCGGGGAGGAGCGCCTCATCGCCCTTCACGTGCGAGCGGCGCTGCGCAGCCGGCGAGCTCCGGCGCCACGCTGGCGTCCGGCGCGGCCCGCCCCGCACCGCTCGCTGTTCGCTCGTGCGCCGCGGACGTTCCGCGGCCCGCCCAGCTTCGCGGCGGCCGCCTAAGCGCCGCCCGTCCCCACGTGCCGCCGGCCTGTGCCCAAGCCGGCGGCGCGGAGATGCGTGAACTCCTCTCCTCACGCGCTCCACGGCCCGGCGGGGCCTCATCCCCGCCGGGCACCCCGATCGCTTGCCCGGCGATCGGTTCTCCTGCGTGTCCCGCGGCGGACCTCTCACCCGCCGCGGGACACGTGCCCACTCGCCTGAAGGACATCAATGCCTCACGTTCGCGTGTGCGGCGCGCTTGCGCTCGCACTGGCCCTGTCGGCTGCGCCCGCGCAGGCCCAGCAGCAGAAGGTCGACCTCAAGTTCACGGCGGTCGCGGGGGACGAGCCCATCGCGTGCGGGACGCCCATCCCGGGTCTCGGCTCGACCGCCCAGGCCGCGCAACTGCAGGACCTGCGCTTCTTCGTC
Source organism: Solirubrobacter deserti (assembly GCF_027587175.1). Classification (GTDB taxonomy): domain Bacteria; phylum Actinomycetota; class Thermoleophilia; order Solirubrobacterales; family Solirubrobacteraceae; genus Solirubrobacter; species Solirubrobacter deserti. The sequence goes on along the minus strand of NZ_JAPCID010000046.1, from coordinate 53,567 downwards.
TCCGAGGTCAAGTTGATCCGGCGCGGCGGCAAGCAGGTGCCGGTCAAGCTCGCCAAGAACTCGGCCTTCCGCGTCACGCGCGACGGCGTCGGCGTGACGCTGATCGACCTGGAGGACGGCACCGGCTCGTGCTCGGTCGACGGCTCCGCCGCGATGAACGACGTCGTGCGCGGGACCGTGCCGAAGGGCAAGTACGTGGGCGTGCGCTGGACGGTCGGCGTGCCGTTCGCGCTCAACCACACGGACGCGCCCGCGGTGCCCGCCCCGCTCAACAGCGCCGCGATGGCGTGGTCCTGGCAGGTCGGCCGCAAGTTCACCAAGATCGAGTTCGCCGACCCGGGCGGCGCGACCGGCGCGTGGAGCGCGAAGACGTTCTTCATCCACCTCGGCAGCGCGGGCTGTGAGGGCAACCCGGCGACGGGCGCGACCGTCAAGTGCGCGGCCTCCAACCGCCCGGCGGTCAAGCTCAAGACGTTCGATCCGGCTGGGCAGCAGGTCGCGGTGGACGTCGGCGCGATGCTCGCCGGCAACGACATCACGCTCAACCGCGGGAACGCGCCGGGCTGCATGTCGGGCCCGGACGACCCGGAGTGCGCTGGCATCTTCAGCGCCTTCGGCCTGTCGGGCAAGCAGACCGTCTTTCGCCCGATCGACCGATGAGCGCGGTGCGGCGCCGACTGCTCCTGCTGGCCGGGATTGCCGCGGCTTCCTTCGTCGTACACAGCATGGCCTCCGCGTCGGCGCCGCCCCAGTACCGCTGGGAGCTCCCGAAGGGCTTCCCGAAGCCGAACGTCCCGAAGAACAACCCGATGAGCGACGCGAAGGTCGCCGTCGGCCGGCGGCTGTTCTACGACGTGCGGCTGTCCGGCAACGGCACGCAGTCGTGCGGCTCCTGCCACCGCCAGGAGCTCGCGTTCACCGACGGCAAGGGACAGGCGGTGGGCTCCACCGGCCAGCTGCACCCGCGCGGGGCACAGTCGCTGATCAACGTCGTCTACAACTCGACGCTGACCTGGGCGAACCCTGCGCTGGTGAGCCTCGAGCGCCAGATGGAAGTGCCGCTGTTCAGCGCCGACCCGGTCGAGATGGGGGTGACGGACGCCAACAAGGACGCGGTCCTGCGGCGGATCACGAAGGACCCGTGGTACCGGGCGCGCTTCCGGAGGGCGTTCCCGGGCCAGCAGCGGCCGATCTCGTGGACCACGATCATCCGCTCGATCGCCGCCTTCCAGCGCAGCCTGATCTCAGCCGACTCGCGCTATGACCGCTACCTGCAGGGCAAGGTCAAGCTGACCGCCGCGGAGAAGCGCGGCATGGAGCTGTTCATGGGCGAGCGCGCCGAGTGCCATCACTGCCACGGCTCGTTCATCTTCAACGACCAGGTGACCTACCAGGGCTCGCCGGCCGAGAAGCCGCTGTTCCACAACACCGGCCTCTACAACGTGGCCGGCACGGGCGCGTTCCCGGAGCTCAACCGCGGCGTGTTCGAGCTGACCGGCGAGCCGAAGGACATGGGCGCGTTCAAGGCGCCGTCGCTGCGCAACGTCGAGGTCACCGCGCCCTACATGCACGACGGCTCGATCCCGACGCTGGAGGCCGCCGTCGACCACTACGCCAACGGCGGCCGGCTGATCACCGACGGCCCGCTCGCCGGCGACGGGCGGGCGAACCCGTACAAGGACCCGCTGATCTCCGAGATCGTGCTCGAGCCGGGGGACAAGGCCGATCTCGTCGCGTTCTTGAAGACGCTCACCGACAAGCGCGTATTGACCGACAAGCGCTTCTCGGACCCGTTCCGTCAGGAATAGTTGATCGTTGTGCCCTTCTCTGGGAGGTTCGTGTGGTCAACCGCGAGGAGGGGCAGTCATGCGCGCCACGTTGAAGGTCATTGTCGGAGCGCTCGTCGCCGTGCTGCTGGTCGGCGGCGCCGGCGCGACGGCGGCCACGCTGATCACCGGCAAGCAGGTCAAGGACTCCTCGCTCACCGGCGCGGACATCAAGGACCGGTCATTGACGGCGAAGGACTTCAAGGGCTCGGTGACCGGGCCGCGCGGCGCGGCGGGTCCGGCAGGCCCGGCGGGTCCCGCAGGGCCGACGGGCCCGGCCGGCCCGGCCGGTCCGGCACCGACCGTGGCCGTCGCGAGCGTTGACGGTGCCGACGTCCCCGCGGCCCCGGGCGCCACGTCCGTGGTGGCAACCGTCGACTGCCCCGCCGGCCACATGGCCACCGGCGGCGGTGGGATCACCGAAACGGAGGTCTCCACGCTGACCGATTCCTACCCCCGCATGACGGGGCAGACGCCGACGGGCTGGACCGTCATCTACCGCAACACCACGGCCACGGCGGACACCGTGTTCGCGACCGCGATCTGCGTGCGCATGGGTTGATCTGCGCGTAAGCGTGCGCGCCTATCGTGGCGCGCATGGTGAGCACGGGCGAGGTGGAGCCGCGGCGCGACGATCGGGTCCGCGGGCTCATGGTGGTCGCGGTGATGGCCGCGGTCATGTGGATGGTCGAGATCGTCGACGTGCTGGCCGGCGATCTCGACTCGGCCGGGATCCGCCCGCGCGATCCCGAGGGCCTGGTCGGGATCGTGGCCGCGCCGTTCCTGCACGGCGGCTTCGGACACCTGTTCGGCAACACGATCCCGTTCGTGGTGCTCGGCGCTGTGATCGCGCTGAGCGGGTTGGTGCGCGTCGTGTCGGTGACCGCGATCGTGGCGCTCGTCGGCGGGCTCGGCGTGTGGCTCGTCGCGCCTGCGACGACGCTCCACATCGGCGCCAGCGGCGTCGTCTTCGGCTTCATCACGTACCTGATCGCGCGCGGCCTCTGGAGCCGTCGCGCGCTGCACCTCGTCGTCGGCGTCGTGGTCCTGTTCGTCTACGGCGGCACGCTCGCGTTCGGGTTCGTGCCGACGCCGGGCGTGTCCTGGCAGGGGCACGCGTTCGGCGCGCTGGGCGGGGTGATCGCGGCGTGGGCTCTGGATCGTCGGCGCGACTGATCGCGGTCGCCGCGGCCGCGCTGCTGGTGGGCTGCGGCGGTGACGGCGACCACGAGCGGCCGCGGCCACGCCAGGCCCCGCTCCCGCTCGGCGGCGTCGAGCAGCGGATCACCACGGAGGGCCTGAACGAGCACCTGACCGCGCTGCAACGAATCGCGGCCGAGCACGGCGGCCACCGCTCCGTCGGCACCGCCGGAGAACGCGCGACGGCCGACTACCTCGCCGGGCGCCTGCGCGCCGCGGGGTACCGCGTGCGCGTGCAGGACGTGGCCGCGTCGTCGTTCCGGGAGCGCACGGCTCCGCGCGTGACCGTCGGTTCGCGCCGGATCGAGGTGACGACGCTGCGCTTCTCCGGCTCCGGCAACGTGTCCGGCCGCGTGCGCGCCGTCGGTTTGGGCTGCTCGCGCGCGGCGTTCGCGGGACTGCGCCGCGATGAGGTCGCGCTGGTCCGGCGCGGCACGTGCTCGTTCCGTTCGAAGGCGCTGGCCGCCCAGCGCGCCGGCGCGCGGGCCGTGCTCATCAGCGACCGCACGCCCGTGCGCGGCTCGCTGCAGGACACGGGTGTGCGCGTGCCCGTGGTCGCCGTGGGCGGGCGCGGCGCGGGGCTCGCGGGCGCGCGCGTCCGGGTGCGCGTGGACGCGTCATCGGCTGAGCGGCGCTCCGCGAACGTGATCGCCGAGGCCGGGTCCGGCCGGGTCGTGATGGCGGGCGCGCACCTGGACTCCGTGCCGGAAGGTCCTGGGCTCAACGACAACGGCAGCGGCGTCGCGGCGGTGCTCGAGATCGCCGAGGAGCTCGGCGGGCGGGCGCTGCCGGAGGGCGTCGCGCTGCGCTTCGGGTTCTGGGGCGCGGAGGAGATCGGCCTCGTGGGCTCGACGCAGTACGTCGAAGGCCTCTCGCGCGAGCAGCGGCGCGCGATCTCGGCGTACGTGAACCTCGACATGGTCGGCTCGCCGGGCGCGCGGCCCGCGATCTACGACGGCGACGCGACGATCGCCGCCGCGCTGCGTCGCCAACTCGGCCCGGACGCGCCGTCCGACGACCTCGGTTCCCGCTCCGACCACGCGCCGTTCGACCGCGCGGGCATCCCGGTCGGCGGGCTCTTCACCGGCCTGGACCGCTGCTACCACCGCGAGTGCGACACGATCGAGAACGTGGACCGCGAAGTGTTGACCGCGTCGGCGCGCGCGGCCGGAGCGGCGCTCGCGGAGCTGGCGCTCGACCGGCCCTGATGTCCGTCACGTCGCCGACGGCTCGTGGAGGCGAGCCGCGCCTCCAACCGCGCCGGTGGCGGGATCGCGTGCCCGCTGAGCAAGCGCCGCCGCGGGTACACCCTGAACACGGCATGGCAGCGGTGCTCTTCGATCACGGCGAGGTACGGTCGGGAATCCCGGCGGCACTCGACGCAGCCGGCCTGGAGGTCGCCCCGGCACGGTTGCCGGCCGGCGACTACCTCGTCTCCGACCGGCTCGTGGTCGAGCGCAAGACGGGTGCCGACCTCGCCGCCTCCATCAAAGACCGCCGGCTGTTCGAACAGATCGACCGCCTCCGTGACGCGTACGCCTCGGTCGTCCTGATCGTCGAAGGCAAGCCCGTGCACATCGCGGAGGCGAGCTGGAAGGGCGCGCTCGCGCGCGTGCTGACCACCGGCGTGTCCCTCCTGCAGACCACCGACCGCGCCGACAGCGCCGCATGGCTGGAGCGCCTGCACCGGCTCGAAGGCAAAGGCCCCAGCGAGCCTCGCGGGCTGCCGCGCATCCGCCGCCCGACCGACGATCTGCACCAAGTCGCCGGCGACGTCCTGAGCTGCCTGCCCGGGATCTCCACGGTCACCGCCGGCCGGCTGCTCGAGCACTTCGGCTCGCTCGCGGCCGTGTTCGCCGCCGACGAACGAGAACTTCGAGCGGTCGCCGGGATCGGACCAGTCCGCTCCGCCCGTCTCGCACGCCTGTTTCACCACAGCCGGAAGCTCTCGGCCTGCTGCTAGAGACGCATCGTGGCTAGACTGAGCAAATCGACGTATTGATCGCCACGCGCCCAATGCTTCTCAGCGAGGCGCGAGCCTGGTGACCCACCCGACTGTGATTCGTACTGTTTCGGGGCACGCGTGACGCTGGCCCGGGCTAGGCAGCGTCCGCGACGAGGAGCGCGGGAGCTGGCACGCGCAGTCGACGACGGTCGCCACGTGGGCGAGGCGCTTCGGCACCTGGACAGGTATGGGTCGCAACCCGGCGCGATCGTCGTAGCGGAGGCGCTCGCGCGCTTTCTGGTCGCCCGCTGCCAGTCCCACCACGCGGGCTGGCGCGTGGTCCGTCAGGTTGTGGTGGATTCCGCCGCGGACGCGCCATGGGAGAAGTGCGCGCGGCGCGCGGTGCCGCAGGTCGCCGCAGACCTCATGGAGCTCTCCGCCCAAGAGGGCAACACTCCCCTGCACCGTGCTCAGCACCTCGCGGCTCGTCGCCGCGCTGAGCAGATCGCCGACCATCTCGACCAGGCAGCGGTCCTAACCGATCTCGGCCTCGAGCCGATCGCGGTCACTGACGGTCGCTGGCGCGAAGCGCTTGGCGCAGCGGTCGTTGCTCGCTCGCGCGAGCAAGTCTCGCGAGCGATCGCGAACTCCCTGGGTGCGGCCTCAGCGAACTGAGGTCGCTCGGTCCGTACTGTCGACTCGCGCGCGAAGGAGTCCCCGCAGCGCGGGATTCAGCCTGCAAGCTGGGCGTGGCCGGCCGCTTGACGGCACGACGGTGTTCTCCCTGATGCCGACGTTGCGGAAGCCGGTGAACACGCTGTTCCGGGCGGCCGTGGCATGCCTGGCCACGCTTTCACAGTCGGAGCGCGCTCGAACACCCGTCCAGAGGCGTTTGGTCCACCTCGGGTTGCGGCAAAGCTTGCGCTGCGCCCGTGCGGTCGTCCCGTCGTCGCTGGCCCCCTGAACCGGCACACGACCCGCCCCGCGAGCTTCAGCGGCCTGACCACCGCTTCCGCCGGCAAAGACCGCACGGGCGCACCTTGTCTGTCGAGCGGCGCTGGATCGCGACGATCGCGAAGGGGGCCGAACTATGGGCGGTGAGCCCGTTCGCGCCGCACTGGTTCCCTACTGCTGTTCGTTTGAGGCGCCACTCGGTGCGTCGGCTGTCCGAACGCCTGGTTGATCCATCCGTCGTTGGGCACGAATCGCGACGACGTGCAGCGCGAAGAAGACGACCAACGCGACGAGCGGCCACGGCGGATCGACTTCTGCGCCTGCAGTATCCCGGCTGTTGCAGCCGCGGCACCCGCGGCCAGCGACCAGGCGAGCGCGGGGCCCCGCTTACCGCGTGCGAACGCGTCCCAGCCGAGCGCCAGCACGATGCCGACAAGGAGCACCGTAACGACCCACTGCATCACGGCGCCTATTCAATCAGGGGATCAAATGACGCCCAACGGCGAGTCTCCCTTTGCGGACCCGGCGCCTGGGAACATCACCAGCATGTTGATCGAGCACCGAGGGGCCAGCCCGACCGTTGATCCGTCCGCGTATGTGGCACCGAACGCGGTCTTGTGCGGTGACGTGCACGTCGGTGCTGGCGCTCGAATCCTCTTCGGCGCGGTCCTGAGTGCCGAGGACGGCCGGGTCGACGTTGGCGAGCGCACCGTGGTCATGGAGAACGCGCTCGTCCGTGGCCGGCGTCGCACCCCGGCCAAGCTCGGCGACGACGTGCTGGTCGGACCGCACGCGCACATCAACGGCGCCGTCGTCGAGGACGGGGCGTTCCTCGCCACAGGGGCCGCGGTCTTTCCCGGTTCGACCGTCGGCGCAGGCAGCGAAGTCCGCATCCATGCCGTAGTTCACGTCAACACGAAGCTTGCGCCCGGGACCACCGTGCCGATCGGCTGGATCGCAGCGGGCGACCCGGCCCAGCTCTTCTCGCCGGACCGGCATGAGGCCCTCTGGGCCGTGCAAGAGCCGCTTGACTTTCCGGGCACGGTCTACGGGCTTCCCCGCGAGGCCACGGCACGCGACCGCATGAGCCGGCAGAGCGCGTGGTTCGGTGCCCACCAGGACGACCGCGTTCTCTGAACACGCGCGTCGCACGCCCTCCGCCTGGTGTCGTGGACCGAAGGCCAGGTACTCGATGCCGTTGGGTCCCGTGGCGCGCGTCCGCACAAGTCGCTGGTGCCCCCATCACGCCTGCTCACTGTTGCATGGAGTCTGCAGCGCTCGTGTTCAGTGCGCAGGGACAGACACGCAGACCAGCGTGGTGTCGGCAAGCGCCTCGACGTGACCGGGCGTGTGCTCGGGGACATGCACGAACTCGCCGGCGTGCACGGTCACGGGGTCGGCGGCTGCGCCGATGCGGAGGGTGCCGCTCAGCACCACCCACAGCTCCGCGTAGGGAGCGGGGAGGTCAGCCCGTGCCCCGGCGCGCAGGAGCGCCGTGTACGCGCTCAGCGACTCGCCGTCTTCTTTGCTCAGCAGCAAGCTACAGCTTCAATCGCACTTGAAGTCAAGCCGGCTCGGCACTCGTAGGCGACAATGCGCGCCGAATGAAGCGCTACCGCGGTCCCCGCGCGGACAAGAATCGTCGGGTCGGCTTGCTTGTCGGGTGCGGAGTCTTGTGTAACGCCGCTGCACGCGTGCTCGAGCCGCCCGCCGCTTGGTTCTTCCTCGCTGTCGGCGTCTGCTTCTTGGTCGCTTCGGTGGTGACGCTGATACAGGGCTTCCGCACGCCAAGCGGCGGACCGGACGATGCCCGTGGCCCCATGTGGGGCCCAGCAAAGGATTCTCGGCGTAGCTGATCGCCGGTAGCGCGCGAGGGGTCGACTCGCCCGCGTCTGCTGGCCCGAACGGTGCGAGACGCGGTTTCGCCAAGAAGGTCCCTTCGTCGAAGCGCCACTCTGACGGCGTGCCCGATCCGCTCTCGTCGAGTCGGGCTCGAGCCCCGGCGCTTCGCAAGACGGCAGGTCGCGTGCGGAACCGCAAACCGCTCGGCGCCGTCGCCTTCCCACGACGGAGGAAACGCGGGCGGACAGTCGCTCAGGTCAGGGTGTTGTGCCGTCGAGCTCGCTCGCGAGCTCGGCCTCGATCCGGCGGAACCAGTCGGCCCGCCATGCGAAGTAGTCGGCGCCTTCCCGGGCCACGATCAGCGGGAAGCGACTGCCGGCCTGCCGCGCGAGCGGGAGGATCTCGGCTTGGAAGCGGGCGTCGATCTGCTCCGCTCGCGCGCGTAGGCGCCGCACGAGCTCGAGCGCGTCCTCGGGCGGCAGCGCGTCGGCGAAGAACAACCGCAGCAACCCTTCGTCGCGTTGCTCGAAGTCCGGCACCCGTTCGCTGCGCAGCCACTCTCCCAGCGCCGCCCGGCCCTTGTCGGTCAGGCGGTAGCTCTTGCGCGGCCGGTTGCCGTGCGGCTCCTCTGTCCCGGTCACGTAGCCGTCGGCCTCCAGCGCGGCGAGTTCCGGATAGACCTGGGCGAGCGACGCCGCCCAGAAGAAGCGCGTGCTGCGATCGACCGTGCGCTTGATCGAGTAGCCCGTCCGGACGCCCCGCTCGAGCATCCCCAGGATCAGGTACGCGCCGGGCCTGAGCCGCATCGTTCAGGTCGCTGTTCCACCGCGATGCATCGGCCCGGATTATGCAGACGGGGTCAATGGGTCTGCGCGAACCGGTGGTGCCGACCCCGTTGTGCCGACGCCGACCTTCTGTTCCGATACGTCACGCCAGAAGAACCCACACCGTCGGCGCCGCTGACCATTCGACCGGGAGAACCGTTCCGTGCGCAAGATCATCAGCTTCACCCACGCCACACTCGACGGCTACATCGACGAGCCGCACAAGTGGTCCTTCCGCTACTCCGGAGAGGAGTTCCAGGAGTACGGCCTCGAGATGACGCTGCCCGCCGACGCGCTGCTGCTCGGCCGCATCACCTACGAGGGGATGGCCCAAGCCTGGCCCACCCGGAGCGGCAACCCCTTCGCCGACCACGTCAACTCGATCACCAAGTACGTCGTCGCCTCCCGGCCAGTCGACACCTCCGCGTGGAACCCGACCGTCGTCATCCCCGGCCCCGACCTGCTCGACGAGGTCAGCCGCCTCAAGCAGGCCGAAGGCGGCGACATCATCATCTGGGGCACCGGCCAACTCACCGACGCCCTCGCCGCGGGCAGCCTGCTCGACGAATACCGGATCTGCACCTCCCCAATCATCAAGGGAGGCGGCGAGCCGCTGTTCCGCCCGGCCAGCGCCGCCACCCTCGAGCTCCTCGATCAGAAGCGCTTCGCCACCGGTGCGGTCATCCACGCCTACGGGCTCGCCAGCTGACGAAGCGCTACTCGCCGCAGCTTCGGGCGAGTGGTCAGCTGGCGCTCGAACTCAGCCAGCACCCGCGTCGACAACGCAGCTGGCTCAGCCTTCCCCCCAGGTCACGTCCGGCGACAACTCACCGGGGGCAACAAAATGCCGCATTGCGGCCCGCGCCGCCGAAGGCGTGATCGTATGCCGCCTCGGCACCTCCGTGTAATGGTCGCCGGCGACGTAGAAGACCACAGCCTCCTCGCTTCGATTCTGCCCGACGCTGATCGTGTACGGCGGGTCGAGATCCGCTGGTATGCCGCGCTTGATCGACTCGCCCCGCGAGGCGAATCTGCGCCTGCGGGAGCTTTCGCCGCATTCGATCCGCGCTTAGGCGGACTGACCGGTGGCCGGACTACACCTCGACGCGGGCGGCCGCGATATTGAGAGCCGCTACGCCTGCGGGCGTCGCGGCGCCGGGCGCCAGCCGTGGTTGCACGAGCTGCCCGGATACGGCGCGCTGCCTTAGCGTCATGAAGGGGTATGTGGAACGACGAGCGTGCCACGCGGACAGATGCCGAACTGCTCGCGGCGGCAGAGCAGGACGCCGCGGCCTTCGGCGAGCTGTATCGCCGCCATGTGCGCCGGGTGCACGTATGGTTCGAGCGCAGGATCGCCTGGGCGGCCGCCGACCTGACCGCCGAGACGTTCGCGCGCGCCTGGATGCGGCGCCATGGTTTCCGCGACGAGCACGACGGCTGGGCGCTGCCGTGGCTGTTGGGCATCGCCCACAACGTGCTGCGCGAGTCGGCGCGGCGCGACCGGATCGAGTCGCGGGCGCGTGAGCGGCTCGGCCTTCCGCTCGCGCTCGCGGAGGACGACGAGTACGCCGCGGTCGATGATCGGTTGTCACCACGTCTTGCCCTGGCCGCGGTGCTGGACGAGCTGCCCGACCATGAGCGTGACGCGGTCGAGCTGCGCATCATCGACGAGCTGCCCTACGGCGAGGTCGCGCGCCAGCTCTCGATCCGCCCGGCGGCGGCCCGGTTGCGCGTGTCGCGTGCCCTTCGCCGTCTCGCTCAACTGAGTCTGAGAGAGGAACGATGACCAAACCGCTGCCCGAATCCCTTGTTCACTTCGCCACGCAGCTCGAGCGGGCCATCGAGCGCGACCAGTTCGCGGATCGGCGTCGGCGCCGGAGGACCTTCGTGCGCATGGGGGCCGTGACGGTCGGCTCGGTCGCGATCGCGCTCGGCGCCTTCTCGCTGCCGATCGACGACACCAGTGTCGCTCCGCCTGGGGTGTCCACCGCGTCCGCCGCCGAACGCGCGGCGGCGGTGCTGAGCGCCCCGCCGGGATCAGTCGTGCACGAGATCGCCGTGTACCGTCAGGTGGCCGCGGACGGCAACGCGTCGAGCTGGCGCACCGAGACGTGGCGGCAGACCTCCCGCCCGTACGCGCGACGCGAGATCACCACACGCACGGACGGTGCCCGTGTCGAGACGGCGATAGTAGGAGACCGGCCGGCGCAGCTCTACGACCGTGCCACGAACACGATCTACACGAACGCGCCCGACGCCGGCCCGGCACTCGGCACGCCGATGCCCGCGGCCGACGGCGACCCCATGCGCGAGCAACTCGCGGACCTGCTGCGCTCCGGACGCGCCCGCGAGCAGCAGCGATCGACGGCTGACGGTCGCGACGTCATCCGCTTCGCGTACCGCAATCCCCTCCCAAGCGGCGCGGCGGAGCACTGGACCTACCTCGTCGACGCTCGCACGTACGAACCGATCCAGCTGACCGCCACCTCGCCCGACCGCTCACGCGTCACGACCCGGTTCGAGACCTACCGGACGCTCGACGCCACGGATGACACGACCGCTCAGCTGAGCCTCCAAGAGCAACATCCCGACGCCGCGGTCGATCGCACCGAGACGGGGTACGAGGCGGCGCGGTCACGGTTGTACTCAGTGCCCGGACCGGCAGGCGGCGGCTGAGTGAGCACCGTCGCTCGTGGCCGGCCCAGGGATCGCGGATGACGAGCCGCGCCGGCGCCTCGTGGGAGCGAGCACGACGACGTCCAGGGCGATCAGGACCAGCAGGACGAGAACCTCGAACGGCCCGATGATCGGCATGACAGTGCCGGTTCCCCGGATGCACGTGGCGGCACCGTCGAGACACGCCGCTTGCGTCATGTCCGTGGTGGTGCGCAGTCGACGGCGCCTATAGGCGGCAGCGGACGAGTCGGGGCACGCCCGCTGCGCATCACCGTGGGGGCGTCAGTCCCTGAGCAAGAGATCGACGCGCGAGACCTGCGTGCCGTCGTCGCGAGTGCCGCCGTCGTCGTCGGTGATCAGGCTGTCGGCCCCGTCGTCGCCGCTGATCAGGTCACGGGCCGCCCCGCCGGCGAGCACGTCGTCGCCGGCGTTCCCGTGCAGCGTGTCGCCTCCGCCGTCGCCGCAGAGGCGGTCCAGGCCCGGGCCTCCGGCGATCGAGTCGCGTCCGACCCCTCCCACGAGCAGGTCGTCGCCGTCCCCACCGAGCATCACGTCGCTGCCTCCGCCGCCGCAGATGACGTCGTCGCCCGCAGTGCCCACGAGCACGTCGTCTCGGCCCGTGCCGACGATCGCGCCCGGAGCACGGCAAGCGCCCGCCGGCGCGCTCTGCCGGAGCGGGCGCCAGTCAAGCGGGCCGGTCCCGTCCATCAGATGACGATCGCCGGTCCCGTCGACGTTGATCATGCGAACGTTGGAGCCCGTTCCGCCTGGTCCGCCCGTGAACGCCTGCGAGTAGGCGATCACACCGCCCTGCGGCGCCACCGCCGGCGAGGTGTTGTAGTACCACCGGCACGTCGGACCGATGGGCCCGCAGTCGTCTTTGTCCAGACGGACAAGGACGCGGCGATCGGGCCCGATGAGGCTCGATCCGAACGGCAATGGGCCGCAGTTGGCCCGCCCGTACGCGACTCCCGAGCCGTCCGGCGCCCAATCGGGATCCTCCGCGCGAGCCGGGATCACGACATCGACCGGCAGCGGCGCCGGGCCACCGTCCGTGCGAGCTCCGAGCAGCCCTCCGCATCCGCGCAGGTTCAACAGCGTGTACGCGATCGTGGCGCCGTCCGGGGACCAATCCGACATGACGCGGGATTCCGGGCTTGACGAACCGGGAGTCAACTGAGTGACCTGGCGCACATCGGAGCCGTCAGCGGCCGCCGTGAACACCTGCGTACTCGGCGGTCCGCCGAAGACCTGGCGGGAGAAGGCGATTCGCCCGCCGTCTGGCGACCAGGTCGGGTCGCGATCGACCACGGACGTACTGATGATCCGCACGTCGCTGCCGTCGCCCTTGGCCACTGCGATCCCGCCGGTTCTGGGGACATACACGATGCGCATGCCGTCGGGGGACCAGCGCACGCGAGAGCCGTCCACGAGCGGCCTCAAGCCCGTGCCGTCCGGGTTGACCACCTGTCCGCCAACCGCCAGCTGCCCGTTGCGGCCCGGGAACCCGGCTTGCGCGTACGCCGGGACAACCGCGGCGCCGACGATGACGAGTGCTGCAGCACGAGCGAATCGCACAGCCGCCACGATGTGCCATTTCACCGGTCAGCGGAAGCTGGCTGGTGATAAACCTGACCGCCCAGGACAAGGCTTCGCATGCCCGGCCGTGCAACGTTCGCCTCGCGCCCGCGCCGGACTCCTCGCTTTAGCGCAACCGTCGAGAAGCGCTACGTCAACCTGCGCTTCCTGCGCCTGCGTTTGCTCGACCTGGACGTACGATGGCGGCCTGATGACGCTGGATCGTCTCAAGCAGCATGTCGCGCCGGCCGCCAGCCCGGTGCCATCGGACGTGGTCATCGACACCGACGGGCGTACGCTCGCGCTTCCGCCCGACTACGCGGAGCTGATGGCGGTCTACGGACCCGGTGCGTTCGACGGCTACGTGTTCCTGCTGTCGGTCGACAATCCGCGGCGGCTCTACGACATGGTCGCTTCCACTCGGGAGTCCGCCGAGCAGATGGCGGGACATCGTGAGCGGCTTGCGAACGACTGGCCCCCATACCCGCTCTGGCCGGCCGAAGGCGCGCTCGTGAAGTGGGCGACCATTGCCAACGAGCACGACTTGTTCTGGCTGACGAAGGGCGAGCCCTCCCACTGGCCCGTAGTCGTCCTGCGAGAAGACGAGCAACTCCACGAGCTGGTCGCAATGACAGCGACCGAATTCCTGGTGCGCCTGATCGAGGGACCAGAGCCAAGCGACCTCGTCGGAACGCCACTCGCTAACGGCGTGGTCCGGTTCCTTCCGAGCGCGAACAACTAGGCGTCACGGCCGCTCGCCCGGTCGCCGAACAAGCGCGCAGCGCTGCCGAGGCCCTCGACCAGAAGTAGTGGAACCGTCGAAACTCGCGCTGCTGATCCCAAGCACGGAGCGCGCCCATCGAGGCTTCTCTAGCGTTCCGTCGATGCCGGTCCGCTGGATCTAGAATCCAGACTGTGCATCGTCTCGTCGCGGTAACGCTCGGGTGCGTAGCGTGCCTTTCGTTGTTCGCGGTCGCGGGAATCAGCTTGCGCATCACGGGCGCCGACTCAAACGATCCGAAGGACATCGCGAAGGAGTTCGGCCACCCTGGCGAGAGCGCTGTCCGGTGGGAGCCCGAAGCGCTCGCCGGAACGGGGATCAAGCTGGCCATCGGTCGTCGGGGTGACGGGAAGCCGATGATTCTCCACTATGGCGCCGGCGTGGGCGGTGGACGCACGTTCACTTCCGGCTGGGCCGTTGAATCCGAGCTGCTCCGAACCGAAACGGGCGATGCCCTCGTCGGCGTCACGATCCCTGAAGCCGCCGCGGTGCGGTTCGGCAAGGGGCGCGACGCGCTACGCGCTCCGACGGCCCCGATGCCCGGCGATTCCTCTAAACGCGTGTTCGCCGTTCACGTGCCTGTGGACGGTCTCAGCCTCGTACACGCCAACGACATCGTGGCACTTGACGCTCAGGGCCGTCTGCTTGGCCGCCAACACGTCAATGACGGTCGCGGTGGCTTCGGGGCCTACGACGGCATCTACGACCGCAAGTGGCGCTGACGCAACGCCTTCCTGACGCGCGACTTCGTCGAAAGTTGCTGCTTCGTCAACCGACGTCCAGTGAAGACTGCCAGCGTAGGAGACCGCGTATGGCCAGTCCGAACGACCGGGCAAGGTCTTGAGGCTGCCGACCTCCGTAGACGGGTACCTGCGGAGCGATGAGCGATGCGCCCGGGCGCCGAAAACGCAGAATTGCGATCACGGTCTTGACGTTCCCACTCATCGTGGCCGTGTCGAGCGTCGCTCTAGCGTTCATGGGCTCTGACGAGCTTGATGCTGTCGCGGCGGCCGTCTTTCTCATTCCCATCGCAATCTTCGGAGCTGTGATTGCACGGGCGTGGGTGCTGCTGCTGCCGACGATCTGGTCACTGCTGTTCTTGGCTGTCCTGCGCATCTACGACCTGCTCGCGGGAACCTGCTCAGTCTGCGGCTCCGACGAGGACTGGGGCAATTACCACTTCTTCTTCATCGCCTTCGCGCTGATTCCAATGACCGCGGCCTTGACGGCCGGTGTCGGCATCGGCGTGCTGGCGCGAGGGCTCAGCCGGGTAGCGAGCGACGAGCCTCCTCAGCGTGTCTCGCGACGAGCCCATTCATCGCGGCGCGGGCACTAGCGCGACACCACAACCACCGAAGCGACCAGATCGTCGACACACGCGACTTCTCGCGCTAGAGCGCACCCCGATGAACCGGTTCAGCGGTCGCCGCTCAGCGCCCTCGTACGACGACGAGCGTGCAGGCGATGGCGGTGAATGCGAGCGTCGCCAGCGCCGAAGCGAGGATCAGTTGCCTTGCGGCGCGTTCGGTGCCGCCGGAGCGGCGATGGTGGTGGAGCGCGGCGAGGGTGACGAGGACGCCGAGGCCGAGGAACCAGGGCTCATAGAACAACAGGTCCCAGAGGAATTGCGCCGTCTGGTCGCGCTTCGCCCAGCCGTCGAATCGCAATTCGATGACGCCCAGCGCATGGAGTGGCTTGGTCACGTATGCGGTCAGTGCGTGGGCCATGACGTATGCCGAGCCGGTGATCGCCGGAACGATGAGCAGTCGTCGCGGGATGCGCAGGCCCCACGGCCGCACCAGCGCGAGTGCCCCGAGGCCCACGAGCAGGATGCCTGCACCGGCGATGAGACTGGCCCGCCGCATGGTCGCTGGGTCATCAAACCTGCCGGCGATCCCGACAGTTCCGCCCAGCCCGTGGTAACCGCGCACCGCGATCGCGTAACCGGTCGCCCAGACGAACGCCGCGTAGCCGGCCCAGGTGAGCGAACGACCGGGCTCGGGGCTTGGGAGGGTCGGCGAGTTCGCCGCCATCGATCGCGCGGGTGTCGACGCCTGGAGGCCGCAGCGGTGGCGCTGCCGAGTCACGGTCGAGCTCGCGCCAGCGCATGCCGGACCTTGTCCGGGTTGCGGACGGCGTCGATGCGGGTGATCCGGCGCCGCTCGACGACGAACGACAGGACCATCGCGTGGCCGTCGGTGACGGCGATCGTCAGGCCAAGATGGCCATTGACGGCGACCGGCGTGGCCTCGGGAGCGATGGCCGGCTTACGACGGAGCGCCATCCACGCGCGTGCGACGCGATCGGCGCCCCGCAGCGGCTTGCGCGCGGCGGTCGCCTGACCACCGCCGTCGGTGGTCCAGATCACATCCGGGTCGAGCACCGCGATCAGCTCGGCGAGGTCGCCTTCGGCGATGGCGCTCGCGAACGCGCGCACGGCATCGTCGTGCTCGGCGCGGGTCGGCTGAAAGCGCGGCCGCTGGTGCTCGACGTGCCGGCGGGCCCGGGACGCGAGCTGGCGCACCGCTTGCGGCGTTCGACCGACGACGTCGGCGACTTCGTCGAACGGGACGTCGAAGACGTCGTGGAGCACGAAGGCCGTGCGTTCCGCGGGCGAGAGCTGCTCGAGCACGGCGAGCAGGGCGTAGCTGACGGTCTCGTCGAGCGTGACGCGGTCGGCGGGGTCCTCCGTCGCGTCCGGCGAGAGCAGCGGCTCCGGCAGCCACGGGCCGACATACGTCTCGCGCCGTGCCCGGGCCGAGCGCAGCGCGTCCAGGGCCAAGCGGGCCACGACGACGGTCAACCAGCGCTCGAGATCGCAGACCGAGTCGGCCCCGGCCCGCTCCAGCCGCAGCCACGCCTCCTGGACGACGTCCTCGGCTTCACTGAGATCGCCGAGCTCGCTGTAGGCGATGCGCACCAGGCGCGGGCGCAGCTCGGCGAAACGCTGCGCGGCCGTCATGCCGCCCTCCGCTGCCCGAGAATGAGCGACCAGCCCTCCGTTCCGCCGCGCACGGACGGCGTCCAGCCGGTCGCCTCGCGCAGCCGCGAGCTCGAGACGCGCTGCGAGCGCGCGATCACCTCGACTGCGGGCGGTACCTCGTCGAATGCCGGACGCAGAGATCCGCGACCGACGGTGGCGGCAAGTGCAGCGTCGATCTCGGCGCGCGTCGGTGGGTGCGTGTCGGCGACGTTGTAGATGCCGGGCGGTGCGGCGAGAGCGCTGATCACTGCCGCGGCGGCGTCGTCGAGCCAGACGGTCGGCCGGTGCGCCGACCGCCGTCCGAGGCTGGGCGAGAGACCGGCCCGTGCGGCGTCGATGTCCGAGCGCGTGAGCGCGCTGTCCGGCCCGATGAACAGGCCGAACCGCAGCACCACCGTCTCGCCCGCGAACAGCTGCGCGGCGTTCGCCTCGGCGACCAGCGCGGTCTCGGTCGGGCCGGTCGCGTGCACGGGCGCGTCTTCGTCGAGCCACTCGTCACCGCCGTCCGCGTAGACGAACGCCAGTGACTCCTGCACCAGCCGCGGGACGCCGGCGGCGTGGGCGGCGCGGGCGATGACGGCGGACGCCTCGCGCCGGAGCCGGTCGTTCTCGTGCCACGCTCCGGGCGTGCTCATGTGCTTGGCGTCCGGGATGCGCGTGAGCAGGTTCACGACGGCGTCGGCGGTGGAGAACACGACGGTCAGTGCGTCCTGGTCGAACACATCGACTTCCACGGCGCGCGCCCCGAGACCCTCGACGGCCCCGCGGCCCTGCGCCGACCGGGTCACGCCCACGACGTCGTGGCCCGCCGAGACGAGCCGTTGCACAACCCGGCGTCCTATCACGCCGGTCGCTCCGGTGATGACGATTTCGCTCATGCTCCCCTGACGAGGCAGCCGGCGCGAGCGTGACATCCGCACCCCGCGGGCTCCATGTCACATCGGCCGCCTCTGGCTCGTCTCAGACAGCAGAGACAACCACAGGAGCACGCGATGAAGATCTTCCTCGCCGGCGCCACGGGCGCCATCGGCAGAACGCTGGTCCCCGAGCTGGTGGCGCGAGGCCACGACGTGGTCGGCATGACCAGGAGCGCGTCCAAACAGGACCTCCTGCTCAACCTGGGCGCGCACCCGGTGGTGGCGGATGCCCTGGACCCTGAGGCGGTCATGCGGGCGGTGGCGTCCGCCGAGCCCGAGGTGATCGTGCATCAGCTCACGGCGTTGTCGGGTCCGATGAGCCTCCGCGATGCGCGGCACCCGGACCGCTCGCTCGCGGCGACGATGACCAACCGACTGCGCACGCAAGCAACGGACCACCTGGTCGCCGCCGGCCGCGCCGTGGGTGCGCGGCGCGTGGTCGCGCAGAGCTTCGGGGCGTTTCGCTACGCGCGGATGGGCGGGCCGGTCCTGACCGAGGCCGATCCGCTGGAGCCCGACCCTCCGGCTGCGCTTCGGGCGGTTCAAGCGGGATACCAGTACCTCGAGACGGCGGTCACGACGATCGATTGGGGAGCGGGCCTCGCGCTGCGCTTCGGCGGCTTCTACGGACCCGAGACCGGACTGAGCCTCGCGCCGGATGCCGTGATGGCAACGGCGATCCGCAAGCGCCGGCTTCCGATCATCGGGGATGGAGGCGGCGTCTGGTCGCACCTGCACATCCACGACGCTGCCGCGGCGACCGTCGCCGCGATCGAGCGCGGCGCGCCGGGCGTCTACAACATCGTCGACGACGAGCCCGTAGCCGTCCGCGAGTGGCTCCCCGCGGTGGCAAGCGCGCTGGACGCCAAGCCGCCTCGGCGCGTTCCCCGCTGGCTCGGGCGGATGGCGGCCGGCGAGATGGCCACCGTCATGATGACCGAGGTGCGGGGCGCCTCCAACGCAAAGGCCAAGCGCGAACTCGGCTGGCAGCCGCGCTACGCAACCTGGCGACAGGGCCTCGCACACGGCCTTTGACCGAGCGGCCAGCTCGATACCGGCGAGGGGTCTTCCAGCGGCTCTCGCGGCGGATCTTCTCGGTTCGAACAGGCCGATCGTGGTCTCGGCGAGGCGTTGTCGTAAGCGTCGCCGACGCGCCGACGGAGGCGTCGACGCGGGCGTCGATGAGCCGTTGGGTGAAGGCGAAGCTCAGGTACTGACTGCCGGCGTCGTTGTGGCAGATCAACTGCGCGCCAGCCGGTAGCCCGACTACGTGAAATCCGCCACCGCAAGCGATTGGGCGCAGACGCGGTGAAGTCACGCTCGGCCGAAAGCGGCCGGACGATCTGCGGCCTCATCGGGGCTCGTCGTGCGCCGCGATTTGCCGCAGACGACAACGCGTACTCGCGCTCATGTCCAACACCATCCGCACCGGCTCGCGGACCTCCGCCGGATACCGCCCTGCGTCTTGCCATCCCGACTCACCGCGAGCGTTGTTCCGATCAGGTGGTCGACGTCAGTGGGTGGAGGACTGCACGGGCGCGATCACGAGCCGCTCGTTTGTCGCCCGACGTCGGCGGCCATTGGATGACGACCGCCCGGCGCCGTCGTGGGGCCGGCCTGGTTGATGGCCAAGCCGGTGTAGACGTTCTTGATGACGCTGTAAAACGCCCCCGGCCCAACCTGATCGAACTCCCAGCGTTGGCCGAGGCCGCCGTAGCACGGCCACTGGAGCAGGGCGCCGGGGTTCTCGTCGCAGATGTCGGTCGCGCGTTGGTCGCGCTTGAAGACCTCATCCATTGCATCGAAACGCCCTTCCCGTTCGACCTGCGCCGCTGAGGACCCCTGCGACCGGACGGCGCACGCACCGGGGTTCGACCGTCCCCCGCGCCGCGCCCAAGCGGTTACGCTCCCGCCATGGGCGAGCACGTCTTCGAGGCGGTCATCCCGGTCGCGCTCGACCTGAGTGGGCTTTCGCCGATCATGCGATCGGAGGTCGCGTCCGCGGCACAAGACGTCTTCGGAGGCGAGTACGACGCTCCATACGCCGGCCGGGACCTGGCCATACTCGACCTGGGCGCCAACGTCGGTGCGTTCGCGCTGTGGGCGCAGCTGCGCTGGCCGGGCAGCACGATCACGTCCTACGAACCCGATCCGGAGACGTTCGCGCTGCTGAAGCGCAACACACGGGACCATCCGAAAATCCACCGCGTGCACGCCGCCGTCTACCCGATGGACGCGGCTTCGACCGGGCTCGTTCGCCGCGGCGGCGGCGACATCGAGGCGGCGCTGGCGCCGGTCGCGACGGAGTTCCTCTCCGGCGCAGACGCCGCGGAGAGCATCGAGGTCCCGGTCGTGCACCCGCGTGACCTGCCCCCCGCCGACATCATCAAGCTCGACGTCGAAGGGTGCGAGCTGGCCATTCTCGTTGCGCTCGACCTCACCGCGGTGTCGCTGATCATGCTCGAGTACCACGACCTCGAGCGGCGTCGCGAGATCGAGCGCGTGACGGCCGAGACGTTCGTCGTCGAGCGCTCGACGGCGTACCCCTGGGCTCCGTATCTGGGCGACGACCGCTACCGCGAGCGGGCGCAGACCGACGAGTACGGCGTGCTCGTGCTCGTCAACCGGCACCCGCGGCGGCTGCGGAAGGTGGAGGGCTCGCGGTACGCGCGCGCGGTCGCTGCCCCAGGCCTCCGCCAGGCATTGACCTCGCTGCCCGGCCTTGCCGAAACTGCCGTCGGCCGGCGCGTGGCCCAACTGCGCCGGCGCGCCGCCCGCTGACGAGCCGGGCCGCCTGGGCGTGCTCGTCAAGAGACCGCTCCAGCCGGTGGGATGCATGAGGGTCTCGACGGCGGAGTTCGCTTCGGCGATCGTCATCCGAGAGCGCGCGCTCGTTCAGGACGCAGCGGGCAAGCTTCCAATCAGCGTGCTGTCCGTAACCGACGCAGACGACAATCCGATCCTCGCCTAGCCCTCGAACGGCGGCGGCCCCAGGATCTCGAACCCCGATTCGGCGGCCGCGGCGGTCATGCGGGCGAAGTCCGGCGGGTCGGCGGTCGCGGCCGCGGCGGGCTCGAAGGTGTCGGCCGGGTCACCCGCGAGCCGAAAGAAGCGCTCGTGGTGGCCGGGCACCGAGAGCGCGAGGATGCGCGCCCGCTCGGAGTCGACCCGGAAGGCGTGGGGGACGCCACGCGGGAGGAGGACGACGTCGCCCGCGCCCGCCTCGGAGACCTCGCCGTCGAGGTGGACGGTGATGCGGCCGTCGAGGACGTAGAAGACCTCGTCCTCGTTGGGCTGGACGTGCAGGGGCGTGGCCATGCCCTGCGGTGCGAGGTGCTCGAGCATCGAGACGGCGCCGGCCGTGCGTTCGGCGGGAAGCCGGACGGCGACGACCTCGCCCATAAAGGCGAATGTTTCTGCGGTGGAGAGCGTCGTGGTCATGGCCAGGATGGTCCGTGGTCCTGGCCATCCGTCCAATCCCGCAGCTGAGGGATTCCACGCGCGGCGGTGGCGCCCGTACGATCCCGCCATGGGACCGCTCGGCCTCAAAGGTGACCTCGCCCGTGACGCAATCATTCGGACGTGTACGAGCGGGCTGCCCGCGCGTGAGCTGTTCGCGCAGGTCGGCGAGAAGCTGCGGCCACTGGTCCCCTACCAGTCGGCCGGGTGGCTGTCGACCGACCCGGCGACGATGCTGTACACGGACGCGATGGTCGAGAACGTCGACGGTGCGCTCCATCTCGACTTCTTCGAGAACGAGCTGACGGCCCCCGACTTTGCGAAGTTCGGCGAGATCGTCCGCCGGCCCGAGCGCGTCGCGATCCTCAGCGAGGCGACGGCCGGGGACCCCGAGCTGAGCGCCCGCCATCGCCGCCTGCACGTCCCGAACGGCTACAGCGGCGAGCTGCGCGCCGTGTTCTCGACCGGCGGCGCGTGCTGGGGCGTCGCCTGCCTCACCCGTCGCGAGGGCGACCCGGACTTCACGCGCGCGGAAGCTGAGTTCGTCGGCTCGCTGTGCGACCACGTCGCGCACGGACTGCGTACCGCGCTGCTGCTCGCGGCGGTCGACGAGTCGCGGCCGGCGGACGCTCCCGGCATGGTCGTCCTCGGGCCCGACGGCGCGGTCGAGTCGGTGAGCCTCGTGGCGGAGGAGCTGCTGGCGGAGATCGGCACGGGCGGGCTCGAGCTGCCCGACGCCGTGCACGCGGTGGCCCTGCGCGCCCGCCACGCCGCCGGTGGCGTCCCGCGCGCCCGCGTCGCCACCCGCACGGGTCGCTGGCTGGTCCTGCACGCCGCGTGCCTGCGCGACCGCGGCGGCTCCGGCGAACGCGTCGCCGTGATGATCGAGCCCGCGCGGCGCGCCGAGCTCGCGTCGCTCGTGGTCGAGCTCTACGAGCTGAGCGAACGCGAGCAGCAGGTCACCCAGCTGCTCGTGCGCGGCCTGGCCACGGACGAGATCGCCTCGGCGCTGTGGCTCTCACGCCACACCGTGCGCGATCACGTGAAGTCGATCTTCGCCAAGGTCGGTGTCGCCAGCCGGCCGGAGCTCACCGCGAAGCTGTTCGCGGAGCACTTCCTGCCGGCGCTCGAGGGCTGAGAGGGGTGGCCGCCGCGCTGGTCAGGCGCGGCGGCCGGAGAGGAAGGCGGCGGGTGTCGGGGGGAGGAGGGAACTGCCCGGGGCCTTGTCTGTCGTGCGGTGGTCAGCCGCTGTGAGGCACATCTTGGTGGCCGGCGGGCGGGGCTCCAACCGACCCTGGGGGTGAACCTGCTCACCCCTGGGCGAGCGCGACGCGGTGGCCGGCGGCGCGCAGCGCGGCGAGCGCGTCGTCCAGCCGGGCCGCGGGCACCAGGACGAGGTCGGCGTGAAAGGTCGAAGCGACCATCACCGGCGTGTCGGCGGCCGCCAACGGCGCCACGATGGCGCTGAGCATCCCCGTCGCCGAAGGGTCGTGAGGATGGTCCCCGCTCCACAGGGCCGCCCAGCCGTCCCGGGCAGCGTCGTCGCGGCGGATCGTCGTCTGGCCGTCCGGACCGAAGACGACGGCCAGGAGCTCCGCCCCGGCGGGTGGTGTCGAGGGCTCGATCACGTAGCGCCCGTCCAGCACGCGCAGGTCCTGCGTCCGGTCGCTCATGTCAGCGCTCGGGCACGCGCATCGCGGGGGAGGGGCGGTCGCCGAGCTCGAGCAGGAGCTTGCGCAGCACAGCCGCCAGCTGCTCGCGCTCGTCGCGGTCCAGGACCGCGAGGAGCCGGTCCTCGTGGTCGATGTGCGGGACGAGCACGTCCTCGACGATCGAGCGCCCCTGCTCGGTCAAGGTGATGATCACCGAGCGGCGGGAGTCCGGATCGGTATCCCGGGTCACGAGCCCCTTGCGGACGAGCCGGTCGATCCGGTTGGTGATCGCCCCGGCGGTGACCATCGAGCTCTCCGACAGCGCGCCGGGCGTGAGCCGGTACGGCGGCCCTGAGCGGCGCAGCGTGCCGAGGACGTCGAACTCCCACAACTCCAGGCCGTGGCGAGCGAAGTTCTCGGCCAGCGAGCGTTCGAGCAGGCGGCTGGCGCGCTGGATGCGGCCGACGACGCCCATCGACGCTGCTTGCAGGTCCGGACGCTCGGACCTCCACTGCGCAAGCACCCGGTCCAGGTGGTCGTCCATTGACGGAACCCTACCGCCCGGCCTAAAATGTTCAACGTTGAACTTTTCAGGTCTGAACCGAGGCGCCGTCGCGCTGGCCGCGATCGCGCCCTGCGTCTGGGGCACGACCTATCTCGTCACGACCGAGTTCCTGCCGCCGGACGCACCCTTGCTGTCCTGCGTGCTGCGGGCGCTGCCGGGCGGCCTGGTGCTGCTGGCGATCGCCCGCTGTCTGCCGCACGGCGAGTGGTGGTGGCGCTCGCTGATCCTGGGCCTGCTCAACATCGGGATCTTCAACGCACTGCTGTTCGTCGCCGCCTACCGGCTGCCGGGAGGCGTTGCCGCCACGGTGACCTCGACGCAGCCGCTGCTCGTGGCCGGGCTCGCCCTGCTGCTGCTCCACGAGCGACCGACCGGGTGGCGGCTCGGATGGGGCGCGGCCGGCGTCGCGGGGGTCTCGCTGCTGGTCCTGCGTGGGAACGCGACGTTCGACCTGGTCGGCATCCTCGCCGCCGCGGGCGCGGCGGTGTCGATGGCCACCGGCATCGTGCTCACGCGCCGCTGGGGCCGGCCGGAGCGCGTCGGGCTGCTCGCCTTCACCAGCTGGCAGCTCACGGCCGGCGGGCTGCTGTTCATCCCGCTCGTGCTGGTCTTCGAGCGGCCGCTGCCGTCCTTGGACGGTGCCGCGATCGGCGGCTACACGTGGCTCGCCGTGATGGGCGGCCTCGTCGCGTACGCGCTCTGGTTCCAGGGCCTCAGCCGGCTCCCCGTCACCGCCGTGTCGTTTCTCGTGTTGCTGTCGCCCGTCGTGGCCACGGCGCTCGGATGGCTCGTGCTCGACCAGCCGCTCACGGCGCTGCAGACGCTTGGGTTCGTCGTCGCGCTGGCCTCGATCCTCGCCGCGCAGCTGCACCCCTCGCGCCGTCGCACTGCCGCCTGAAAGCACGCGGTACCCGGCGACCTCAGCGATGAGTTCTGAGCCGCGGCGGCGTCCTTGCCCGCATGAGCGAGCGCAAAGTGGTTCTCAAGATGGTCATGTCCCTGGACGGCTTCGTCACCAGCCCTGACGGGACGCACGAGTGGATGTTCGAGTTCTTCGGCGAGGACTCGGGCACGTGGAACCGGCGCGCGCTCGACGCGGCCGGCGTGCACGCGATGGGGCGCCGCAGCTACGAGATCATGGGTCCGCACTGGGCCGCGTCCGAGGGGCCGATCGCGACGGCGATGAACGAGAAGCCGAAGGCCGTGTTCTCCCGCACCGTGGCGCAGGGCGATTGGGGACCGGTCGAGTTCTTCGGCGCAGACCTGGCCGCGGCGATCGCGGACCTCAAGGCCCGCGACGATGCGGGCACGGTCCTCGTTCACGGCGGCCCCGGCTTCGCCCAGTCGCTGACCCGTCTCGACCTCGTCGACGAGTACCAGCTGATGACGGTCCCGATCGCCATCGGCGCGGGACGCAGCCCGTTCGCCGACCTCGGGTCGCACCTGAAGTTCGAGGTCGTCGAAGAGGAGCGCTTCAAGAGCGGCGCCCTCGCGCAGATCCTCGTGCCGAAGCGCTGAACGGCCGAAGTAAGCGCGGCCGCGCCCACGGCCGTACCAACTGGGATGGCGAAGCTGTGGACGCCGAAGCACGTGCTGGTCACGCGCGCCGCGCTGGACTTCGAGCACGGGCACGCGATCGCGGCGCGCTGCGAGCGGCTCGGCATCCCCGTCGAGCGGCTGGCGTCCGACCGGCTGCCGAGCCTCAGACAGGGCAATGAACGCGACCGGTACCGGCGCGCGAAGTCGACGCTCGCGGTCGTCGTCGCTCCGCCGAGCGCGCGGCGCCCGCAGCCGATCCCGCCGAGCGCCGACTGGCAGTTCCACATCGCGCGCGGGTGTCCGGCGCACTGCCAATACTGCTATCTGGCCGGCTCGCTGCCGGGCGCCCCGGTCACCCGCGCCTTCGCGAACCTCGACGAGATCCTCGGCGAGCTCGCGGCCTATGAGGGACGGGGGACGGTGACGTCCAAGCAGGACGCACGCGCGCATGAGGGCACGACCTTCGAGGCCTCCTGCTACACGGACCCGCTGGGCATCGAGCACCTCACGGGCTCGCTCGCGGCGACGATCGAGCACTTCGCCGACCGGCCCGGCACGCAGCTGCGGTTCACGACCAAGTTCGATGCCGTGGACGAGCTCCTGCGCCTCGACCACGGCGGCCGCACGCGGGCGCGCATGTCCGTCAACGCGCCGCTCGTGGCCAAGCGCTACGAGGGCGGAACGGCGCCGCTCGACGCCCGCCTGCAGGCGCTGCGCCGGCTGGCCGCGGCGGGCTATCCGGTGGGCCTGACGATCGCACCGATCATGCCGCTCGAGGACTGGGACGCTGGTTATCAGGAGCTGCTGGACCGCGTCGCGGCCGCGCTCGAGGGACTCGACGCCGACCTGACCGTCGAATGCATCACGCACCGCTTCACCGACACCTCGCGGGCGGTGCTGCGGAGCTGGTATCCCGCCTCGACACTCGAGATGGACGACGACCTGCGCGCCCAGAAGCGCACGAAGTTCGGCGGTGTCAAGCACGTCTATCCCAAGCCCGTGATGGCCGCGCTCAAGGCCTTCTTCGAGCGCGCGCTCGCCGCCACGCTTCCGAACGCGCGGCTGCTCTACTGGACCTGAAACGGGCCCTTAAACGCGGAAAGCCCACCCGTGGGTGGACTCTCGGCCATCGGAAGATCAGGCGGCTTTCGCTGGCAAGGGGACGTTCAGAAGAAGGTCTCGCCCTCTGGTTGCCTTCGCTATCCGACGCCATTGAGAGTAGCGAAGCGGGCCGACGAGTCCACCCCACCAGTGATCGACGTCACGCTCGTAGGATGGAGCGGCGTGGGAGACCATCTGATCGTCCAGCACGCCGCGGTGCGTGCCTGCCCGGGCTATGACCGGCACGAGGCGCCCTCCATGCTCATGGACGGGACCTCGCTGGCCACCGACACCGAGCACGGGCGCGCCGTCGCGGCCCAGCTGACGCGCCGTCACGACACGCTCGAGGACGCGATCGAAGCGGGCAACTTCGCGCTGGCCCAGGCCGGCGTGCCCAAGGCCATCCGGCGCCAGGCGCGCGCCGCGTGCGAGGACTACTTCTACAACCGGCTCGAACTGCAGCCGGATCTCGCGCTCACGCCGCTGCAGAACATCCCGCCGGGCCTGGAGCCGATGCCCGAGCCGATGATCAAGGTGCTCGAGGACCTCGTGGAGCTGATCGTCGACGGCGACTACGAAGAGGTCCGCGAGCTGTCCGGCGACACGCTCGAGATCGAGGACATCCGCCGGCGCGTGGACGACGACTGCCCGGCCGCGTACGTGATGCCGCCGCGCGAGGTCTATCGGGTCGAGGCGTTGACGGTGATCGACGAGCCCGACCAGGAGGGCTGGACGTTCTTCCTGGAGCTGTGGGCCGAGGACGGCCCTGCGCAGCTGCACATCGAGGGCGAGCTGCAGGAGAGCAGCGGCCGCTACGAAGTCACGCTGCGCGACATCCTCCCGTAGCCGGCCGGTCACAAAATCGCGGCCCGCGCGAACTAGACAGATGAAATGCCCCCGCGTATGGAGGATCGCCTGCGGCCGATCACGCCCCAGCTCGCGTGGCGCGTCGCCGTGCTCGGGGGCCTCGCGTTCGTGCTGTTCGCGATCATCTTCTTCCGGCTCTGGTACCTGCAGGTGCTCACGGGCGACGTACAGCGGGCCGCGGCCAATCGCAACGGCGTCCGCACGGAGCGGATCGAGGCGCCGCGTGGCGACATCGTGGACCGCGAGCGCCGCCAGCTCGTGCGCACCCGCAAGGCGGCGGTCGTCCAGCTCGTGCCCGCGACGCTCCCCGAGGCGGTCCTCGACCAGGCCGACGAGTTCCGTCAACGCCTCGCGGCGGCCGAGACGGAGCGCCTGCGCCACAAGGCCCGTTACGACGCGCTGAGCCGCCGGCTGCGAGACGACGGCCGCGCCTCGACCACCGCTGAGAAGCGCGAGCGCCGCCGCCTGAGCGCGCTCGCCGACACGGCCCGCGAGGTCCCGATCCCGCCGCTCCCCGCCTCCGAGACCGAGCTCGCCACCCGCTACGCCCGCATCGGCGACACGCTCCGAATCTCCCCGAAGTCCATCCACGAACGGGTCATCCGCAGCGTCGCCGATCGTCCGTTCGCCAACGTCACCGTCCGCACGAACGTCCCGCTCGCGCAGTTCAACTACATGCGCGAGCGGCCGGAGGAGTTCACCGGCGTCGTGGTGACCAACCGCTTCATCCGCGAGTATCCGCGCGGCCGGCTCGCGGCGCAGCTGTTCGGGACGATCTCCGAGATCACCGACGCGCAGCTCGGCGAGCCCCGCTTCAAGGACGTGGAGCCGGGCACGCGGATCGGGCAGTCCGGCCTGGAGGCGCGGTACGACAAGTTCCTGCGCGGCGCGGACGGCACCGCGCGCTACACGGTCGATGCGCACGGCGTCCGCGACGACCAGGGCGCCGTCGTCACCGAGCGGCCCGCGCAGGGATCGCGGCTGCGGCTCACGCTGGACCTCGACCTCCAGCGCGCTGGGGAGCAGGCGCTCGAGCAAGCCATCCAGGCCTCCAAGCACCAGGCCCGCGCGGGCGCGTTCATCGCGCTCGACCCGCGCAACGGCGAGGTGCTCGCGATGGGCTCGGCGCCCTCGTTCGACGCCAACCTCTTCGCGCGGCCGTTCACCGAGCGGACCTGGCGCTACCTCACGTCCGACCGCACCGCCGCGCCGCTCATCAACCGCGCCACCCAATATCCATATCCGTCCGCCTCCACGTTCAAGCCCGTCACGGCCTTCGCCGCGCTCGCCGACGGCCTGATCACGCCGACGCGCAAGCTCCAGGACGACGGTCACTGGAAGTTCGGCGGCCGCGACTACCAGAACGCGCGCGAGGCGCGGTTCGGCTCGATCGACGTGGCGGACGCGCTGAAGGTGTCGTCCGACATCTTCTTCTTCAAGCTGGGCGCGCAGGCCGACGACCGCGGCCGGCTGATCCAGAGCTGGGCGGAGCGCTTCGGCTACGGCCGCCGCACCGGCATCGACCTGCCCAACGAGGCGCCGGGGCGGGTGCCGGACCGCAGGTGGCGCCAAGCCGGCCACGCCCGCTACCTCGCGTGCACCGAGCGCGAGAACGTGCCGCGCGGCACCGAGCGGGCCCTGGTGACCTGCGGCGGGATGGAGAAGCCGTGGACGCCCGGCGACAACGTCAACCTCGCCGTCGGCCAGGGCGACCTGGAGGCGACCCCGACGCAGGTGGCGGTGGCCTACGCGGCGCTCGCGAACGGCGGCACGGTCGTCCGCCCGCACCTGGCCCAGTCCGTCGACGACGGCCAGGGCATCCCGATCCAGTCCTTCCGTCCCGAGCCGCGCCGCAGGATCCGCTTCAACGCCGCGCACCACCGGGCGGTCCTGGACGGCCTACGCCGCGCCGCGCGCGAGGAGGACGGCACGTCCGCCGAGGTGTTCGCCGGCTGGCCCATGCGCCGCTACCCCGTGTTCGGCAAGACCGGCACCGCGGAGCGCGGGATCGACCATCCCGACCAGGCCTGGTACGCGGCCTTCGTCAACGATCGCAAGCGCCCGATCGTGGTCGTGGTGACGGTCGAGCGCGGCGGCTTCGGCGCCGCCACCGCCGCGCCCGCCGCGCGCCGCCTCCTCGCGCACTGGTTCGGCGTCGCCGACCGCGGCTTCCGCGCCGGCGCTGGCGCCGACTGAGATGTGAATTGTCCGGGTCCTTACAGACCGGAGAGCAGCGCTTCACGCCGTAGCGTCCCACCACTGAGTTAGTTCCCCCGGGCCGCCCATGCCGGGAAAGGTCGCCGAAACCAGCCGAGGGGGTTCGTCGATGTCGTTGGTCGGGTCATGCCGGACGTAGCGCTGTGGGACCTCGTCAGCCCGTACTTCCTGCTCGGCAACGCCGCGGGGAACTTCCACGCCGCGCTCGCCACGCTCGCCGTGGACGAGTACGAGGAGGGCGCTGACCCGTCGGCGAGCGTGCTCCGCGGCCGCGCCCGCATCCACGCCGACGTCGACGTCTACTTCGACCCGATGACGTTCAGCTTCGGCGTCCGCGCCGAGAACACGGAGGGCCACCCGCAGGACGACCCGTCGCGCCGGCAGCCGTGGATCGACCTGCGCGACACGACGATCGACTTCCAGCTGCTCGCGCCCCGGGCGAGCTCGGCGATCATCGTGCAGGGCGCAGGGCCGCTCAACGGCACGCCGGTCGACGCGGTGCTCGACGCGTTCGACCCGCCGCCGATCGGTGCGGTCTCGGACTACCCGAGCACCGAGTTCGTGCTCGACCTGGTGATCACGTCCGCGGTGCTGCGCCCGCCGTTCCTCAAGCCCGCCCAGCTGCGCCCGACCGACCAGGTGCTCGAGCCGCACGACACGGCCACCGAGGTCAAACTGACGCTGCCGAAGGTCAAGCTGCGGATCACGCAGGGCTCCGCGCTCGGCTCGCAGCCGACCATCCAGCTGCTGTCGTTCGGCGCTTCCGGGCTGGACGACCCCGGGGACATCGGCGTCGCGCAGATGGTCACGATGGACCCGCCGTACGCGTTCATCGGCACGGGCCGCGTGGTCGGCTTCGGCTTCCGCTCGGCCGTGCTCGACCTCTCGCAGGGCTCGACGCCGCCGGCCGTGCTCGAGCAGTTCGGCTACGACCAGGACTGGACCGGCGTCTACTTCCCGGAGATCCGCCTGTTCGTCTCGCCGCAGGGCGCGGAGGGCTGGGCGGTCAGCGCGGGCGCGACGAACCTGCTGATCGGCATCGGCAACACGCCCGGCGTGACCGGCGACTTCATGCTCGACGTCGTCAACCAGGGCGGCGAGCTGCACCTGGGCGCGCGCTTCTACACGTTGTTCGGCGAGCCGATCAACGTCCGCCGCATCGACGACCTGCACCTGTCCGTGGTGCTGCCCGACGAGTCCACGATGGTGGTCGACATCGAGGGCCGCAGGCCGCCGTACCTCTCCAGGATCCGCATCGACGGCGGCGCGTGGGAGACCGAGCGGATCAAGACGATCGACGCTTGGGGCCAGACCGACGAGATCAAGATCGAGGTCGAGGTCACCGCGCAGGGCGACGAGCCGGTCATCCTCACGATCGACGCGCAGCGCAACGCGCCCGGCGGCAGCTCGGGCACCATCACCATCCCGGGCGCGATCCCGTCCGCGCACGTCGAGTCGTCGACGACCATGCGCGGCGGCGCGACGGTCACCAACCCGCGGCTCGTCATCCGCAGCCAGACCGACACGACGGTCACGGTCGCGCTCGAGGACAACTCGGCCGCCACCTGGGAGGTCGGCGGCGTGACCGTCCCCGGCGGCCCGGCCACCTCCGCCACGTTCCCGCTCGCGCCCGACAGCCAGCAGACGGTCGAGGCCACGGTGCCCGGCACGACGACCAAGGCGCCCGTCTACTTCCACTACGACGAGCCGGACCAGCTCACCGACGCCCAGCTCAACGAGTACGCCAACAACGCCGATCTCACGCACACGACCGAGTCGCTGGACCAGACGATCGACAGCGGCTGGACGCCCGGCGGCATGTCGGTGCTCGCGTCCTCCGAGTACGGCGACGCGCTGCGCTCGCTCGCGGCGCAGGACGAGATCACCGTCGTCGGCCACGCCTCCTGGGAGGGCGACGACGCCAAGGCCGGCTACAACCAGGCGCTGTCCGAGCGCCGGGCCAAGGTCGCGCGCCGGCTCTACGACCAGCTCGCTGGCGCCGGGCGCCTGATCATCGAGACCGACCCGCGCGGGTTCACCCAGGCCAAGCCCGCGCAGATCGGCGACCCGGCCAACAACCCGCGCCGGCGCTGGTGGCGCGCCGAGCTGCTGACGCCGATCGCGTTCGCCGGCCCGGTCACGACCGCCGTCGTCAAGCGCCCGCCGGTCATCAACGAAGAGATCACGATCGACCTGCCCGACCCGCCGCCGACCGACGACCCGCCGGAGCCGCCCGACTTCCTGCGCTCGATCGGCGCAAAGGTGCGGATCGTCCGCGACGACTTCGTGGCGGTCGAGCTGCACGGCGAGATCGACGTCGACACCGCGGCCGAGCGCACGCTGCGTGAAAGCGGCGTGCAGGCGGGGGAGGGGCCGGAGTTCCAGGGCCTCGGCCACCAGAACCCGGGCGACGGCATCGTCGCCTTCCGCGGCGTGTACACGCAGAACCCGGGCAGCGACGAGTGGCAGCTGAGCGTGCTCTTCGGCGCCGATCCGTCCGACGTGGACGGGCTCGCGGCCACCGGCTCGTTGCCCGGCCAGCCGCTCGCGGAGCCGTCCACCGCGCGCAACCTGCTCGGCCTGTACCTGCTGTTCTGGCCGCTGCTGGCGGAGCTCGCGCCGGAGAAGCCCGGCAGCGCGGAAGTCACCGACCTGGTCCTCGGCGCCGCGGCGGCGGGGCTGCCCGCGCTGCTGACCGCGACCGACTGGTTCACCGTCGAGCGCGTCGTCTGGTACGGCGGCGAGCTGGTCGTGCGCCAGCACGCGGGCGCGTGGTCGACGGCGATCCTCGCCGACATCGAGACCGCGGTCAGCGCGGACATCAAGATCGGCCCGCTGCGGCTGCTGACGATCGCGCGCGACAAGCCGCTCGTCGCCCGCTACAAGGCGATCGGGGTGCGCTTCGGCGCCGGCCCGACGGGCGAGCCGATCTTCCACCCGGTCTTCGACTCCTCCAAGGGCTACACGCTCGACGTCTCCAAGCCCGGCTCGCTGACCGTCGCCGACCCGCTCGGCCAGGTGCTGCGCGTGGACGGCGCGAAGATCTCGCGCACCAACCCGACCTACCTCGAGGTCAACCTCGCCTCGGCCGTGGACCTCGGCGTGGTCGCGCTCGAGCGCGCCGGGGTGCGGATCACGCTCGGCGACCCGTTCGGCGTCGAGCTCACCGCACTCGGCGTCGGCGTCGACATTCCGGGCGTGCTGGCCGGCTCGGGCTACCTCGCCTTCGACGAGACGGGCTTCGCGGGCCGCATCGACATCACGCTCGTCCCGCTCAGCCTGCGCATCGCCGCGTCGCTCGCGATCCGCAACATCCCCGAGGACCAGGGCGGCCCGGCCACGGGCGTCGCCGTGGGCATCGAGGTCAACTTCCCGGTCGCGATCCCGCTGTGGTCCTCCGGGCTGGGCATCTACGGCTTCATCGGCCTGTTTGCGATGCACTTCGCGCGCAACGAGGAGCCCGACGCCGGTTCGACCACGAAGGCGCTGTCCTGGCTCAAGCGCGCGGGCGGTGACATCACCAAGGTCGAGGACCCGGCGCTGTGGAAGCCGCAGATCGACCGCTGGGCGTTCGGCGTCGGCGCGCTCGTCGGCACGATGGGCAGCTCGATCGTCTTCAACATGAAGGGCATGGTCCTGCTGGAGCTGCCGGGACCGCGCCTGCTGTTGATGATGAAGGCGAACCTGCTCGTGCCGATGCCCGAGCTCGAGACCGAGGCGGAGGGCACGCTGCTCGCCGTCGTCGACCTCGACGTCGGGCGTGAGACGCTCACGATCGGGCTGGTCATCGACTACACGATCGACCCGATCCTGAAGCTGCGGATCCCGGTCGAGGCGTTCTTCGACGGCAAGGAGCCGCAGAACTGGCACCTGTACCTCGGCCAGTACCCGGACCCGATCCGCGCCGAGATCTTCGAGGTCTTCAAGGGCTCGGGCTACCTCATGCTCGTCGGGGACGGGAAGAACAGCGCGGACGACTTCATGCCCGAGCTGCCCGTGCCGCACGGGTTCGCGATCTCCGCCGGCCTGCACGTCTCGATGGTCTGGGGCTCGAAGTCGGTCGGCCTGTACGCCGAGCTGGCCGCGGGCTTCGACGCCATCCTCGGCTTCTCGCCCCTGCTGGTGGCCGGCATCCTCTACGGCCGCGGCGAGCTGCGCCTGTTCATCGTCTCGATCTCGGCCAGCGCCGAGCTGAACGTGCGGCTGGGCGAGCTGCCCGACGACCCGGACTCCACCGGTTACCGCATCCACGGCGAGGTGTGCGGGTCGATCGACCTGTTCTTCTTCGAGATCGAGGGCTGCGTCGACTTCACGCTCGAGGAGGACCAGCCGCCGGACATCGCGATCCCGGCCCTGGTGGGCGGCGTGACCCTCGTCAGCCGCACGCCTGCGCTGGTGCACGGCACGGCTTCCGACGAGCCCGTCGACGGGGGCCTGGGCAAGGCCACGGCGACCCAGGACGACCCGAAGATCCCGGTCGTTCCGATCAACGCCATCCCGGTCATCGAGTTCACCGCGCCGCCGTTCGAGAAGAACGACCTCAAGTTCCGCGGTGACGCGCTCGGCGGCTCGGGCGGCGGTCGCGAGATCCAGCGCAGCTCGGACAAGCTCTCCTACACGCTGACCGCGGTCGACATCGCCGGCCCGCTGTCCAAGCCGGGCGGCCCGGCCACGTGGTGGACGCTGCGCCCGCCGACCGAGGCCAACGAGGCGGCGCAGCTCGCGCTGCTGTCGTGGGTGCCGAACCCGACGCCGAAGGCGCTGCAGGCGTCCGAGCAGCTGACCGAGACGGTCAAGGACCGCTGGGGCACCGTGTGTTACCAGGCCGCGCCACCGACGCCCGTGCTGTGGACGTTCCGCTACGAGCCGCTCGGCCCGTCCGAGGACGGCTGGATCGTGTTCGGTGAGGCGTGGCCGGACCCGCCGGAGACCGTACGGTCGCTGCCGACGCCGACCCGGCTGGACGTGGAGGAGCGCTGGCGCTGCGGCGACCCGATGGTCGACCCGTTCCGCGGCATCCTGCCCGCGGAGGTCGTCGGCGCGATCGTCGCCTGCCCGCAGCCCGAGCCCGGCAAGCCGGCGCTCGCCCGCCCCGGCACCGAACGCGTGAAGGGCCTCAAGACCCCCGACGTGCTCGACGAGCGCGGGCTCTCGATCACCGACATCCAGCGCCGGCTCAAGCTCGGCGTGCCGATGAGCAACGCGGCGCTGCGCGGCGTCGTGGCCGAAGCCCAGGCGCCCGCGCGCACGTGCCCGAGCCGCATCCTCGCCGCGCCGCGCTTCGACACGCTCAAGCCGCCGACCGGCGATCCGGCGCGCGAGCAGGACATCCAGAAGCGCTGGGACGCACTGAAGTTCAAGCCCGGTGACCTCGCCGACGCCGTCATCCTCGAGCCGGGCGTGTTCGACCGCGCGCGGCTGCTGCTGTTCGTGCACAAGCGCGTGCTCAACAAGCGGATCGTGGTGCGCGCCGTCACCCCCGACGACGACATCGTGTTCGCCGAGCAGGTGGACGCTTCGATGGCCGTGAGCTGGGTGACGCTCCCGAGCCCGTGGGTCGACGCCGCCGGGCCGTGGGACGACGACGTCACGCTCGTGATGAACCACCTGCTCGCCCTGCCCGACAGCGAGCAGTACGTCGCCGTGCTGGTGGACGTCGGCGGCGCGCTGAAGGCCGACCGGATCGTCGTCGGCATGCCGCCGGAGGGCAAGCAGGAGGAGACGCTGAGCGGCCCGATCTACTACGTCGCCGCGCTCGAGGCCCTGCTCGAGGCCGAGATCGCGCGCTCGGACCACGACGAGCACACGGTCACCAAGAACCACGAGGTGCTGGAGGCCGCGCTCGGGGCCGAGAGCGCGGACGTGCCGCTGATGACGCCGGGCACGGCCTACCGGGTCGACGTGACGTGGTCGGCGGACGCGTCCAACGCCGCGGGGGAGATCGCGAGCGACGGCGCGACGCAGAGCTTCTGGTTCAGGACCCAGGAGGACGCGCCGCTGCGGCTGGACCCGTGGGTGCTGGCGTGTCTGCCCTATGAGGGCGAGCGGCACGTGTTCGGCGGCGAGCCGCTGCAGATCGCGTTCGCCACGCACGACCTGTTCGACCTGTTCAAGGCGCACGGCTACACGCTCGAGCTGCGGCTGCTGGCGGCCTCGGCACGCCATCCGGACCCGGACGAGCTTCCGTTCCCGTACCCGATCGTGCTCGCCACCGAGGGCGTCAACGCCAACGTCGAGCAGATCCCGGGCGACATCTTCTCGCCCTGGGAGTCGACCGTGCTCGACGTGATCGACCCGGACTGCGTGGACGTCGACGAGGACCGTCAGCGCCACTCGGTGACGAAGATCCCGATCCCGCTCGACCCGGCGACGGACTACCTGCTCGACATCTGGCGCGTCCCGGACGAGGGCACGACCGGCAAGACCGAGGAGCGGGTGTTCCGGCGCGCGTTCGCGACCTCCGGCTTCGCGTCGCTGGAGGCGATGGCGGCGTTCGTGCGCGGCTCGCGCGTGACGCATCGCGCCGTGCCGAACGGGCTGGCGAACGCGGTCAAGCTCGCGTTCACGTCCCACCAGCCCGAGGGTGAGGAGCTCGATCAGGTGCTCGCCGGGCAAGGGCTGGAGCCGATGCCGGTGCCGGACAAGCCGCGCGTGATCGTGTGGTGGGAGGGCGCGGGCACGCCGCAGCCGACCGCGGTCGTGATCGATTCCACCGAGCCCCTGTGGCGCGAGCGCGAGCGCGCCACGCTCGAGACGCTCACCGGCACCGACGTCAAGCACTACGAGCTCACGCGCGACGACTGGATCTTCCCGGAGGAGGGCTCGGGCTCCGACGACGTGGTGCAGCGGATCGTCCGCGCGCCCGGCGGGCAGCGCGCGATCGTGCTGCTCAAGCCGGGCTCGCGCGGCAAGACGCTCTCGCTCGTGCTCAAACGGCTCGCGTTCAAGGAGGGCTACCTGGACGGGCCCGGCGCGAGCGACCATCTGCCCAAGCTCGTCGACGTGGCGTTCACCAAGGCTCCGTGGGAGGAGGACTGAGATGGCCGTCACGCGGATCGTCGATCCCCGGCTGTTCATCGTCGAGGCGGCCATGATCGACTGGAACGTCGAGGCGCGCCGGCGCAAGCTCGACGTCAAGCCGCGCGGGTTCCCGCGCGTGGTCGCCCTGCGCTGGCACATCAACGGCGCCGCCGGCAACCTCGGGCCGGACGGCAAGGACCGCGGGGTGGGCCTCCCGACCGGACCGTTCACGGTCTGGCGGCGGCCGTCGTTCTCCGGCGGCGCCGAGGTGCCGATCGGCTACTCGCTGACGGCGACGTTCCTGCTGAGCGGGCGGCTCGTGCTCTTCCACCAGCCCGTGGCGTGGGCGCGGCTGAGCATCAACAGCGCGAGCGGCGGAGCGATCCACGGCCTCTCGAACGCGCCGTCGCTGTACTCGCTGGTCACGACGAGCCACGCGCCCGGCGGCGCGACGTCGGTCGAGATCCACGGCGGCTACATGAACGGCCTGCTGATCCCGAGCGGGATGAGCGTCACGGGCGTGACCGGCATCCCCGTGGCCAAGTACGAGGCGCTGCCGAACTGGCAGCCGGTCGAGATCGTCGGAATGCCGGTCGACACCTCCTGGAGCGGGATCGGCACGCACTTCTCGCCGCAGGGGCCGGTCGGGCCGCCGCTCATGAGCCCGCGCGACGCCGCGATCAGCCGCATCGACCGCGGCACGCCCGGGTTCGGGTGGGACGCGCAGGTGATGGCCGGCGTCGCGGCGCCGGTGTGGAAGCCGCCGGTCCCGGCCAAGCTGGTGGACGAGGTCAACGAGGACGTCGTGCCCGCGCTGCGGACGGTGCTGACCCGCCCGCAACGCGATCAGGCGGCGACGCTGATGGACGTCGAGGTGCCGCCGCCCGCGACGCTGGACGGCGACGCGATGAACGCCAACCCGACGAAGGCGAAGGTCTCGCCGCTGATGCTGCTGCGGGTGGCCACGGCGGCCGACCCGTTCCTGAGCCTCGCGCTCGGCTACGGCACCAACCTGCCCGAGATCACCCAGCCGGAGGGCAAGGCCTACCACGACGGCTCGCGCTGGGACTGGATGATCACCGCGCCGTACGCGAAGGGCCTCGACGGCAACTCGGCGCCGGTCGAGCTCGTGGCCTACGCGCTGCGGCCGATCGCCGCGCTGCCGCCGTTCCCGCCCGCGCAGCTCGCGAGCGAGCACTCGGCGTTCATCGCCCCGGCGGCGCGCGACGCGGACTGGGCGGCGAGCGCGATCGTGCGCTGGAACCGGCCGCCGTCGAACACGCTGATCCGGGTCGCGAGCTACGCCGCGGCGCGCAACGACACGGCGGCGGCCGTGGCCGCGCCGCTGATGGAGCCGCGGCCGAGCGGCGGCCACAAGCCGATCGCGCCCGGGCAGGCCGAGAAGGACCCGCAGTCCAACTTCGTCCACCTCGCCGACCGCCGGCTGATGATCCCGAACAACCCGGGCGAGCGCAACGTGCGCTACTCCGTGGCGACCCAGTCGATCTTCTCGCTCTGGAGCCCGTGGCTGGGCGTCGGGTTCGACGCCCAGCAGCCGCTCACGCCCGCGCCGCGGATCGTCGCTGCGACGCTGGCGGTCACGGCGCCCGCCAGCGGCAAGCTGTGCACGGGCGAGCTGACCGTCGACGTCACGTGGGACTGGACGGACCGCCGGCCGAAGGAGCTGCGGCTCGTCGGCCGCATGTACGCGGCCGCCGACCGGGCCGCGCCGCCGCCCAGCACCGTTGCACCCGCGGTCCTGCAGCGGGCGATCGGGGGCGCCGCCGGGGACCAGGCGGTCACGCTGACGTTCTCCGGCGGGGACGCGGCCGTCCAGAGCGAGGGCGATCTCGTCTACCTGAACCCGGAGGGTGACGAGGCCGTCGACCCGGGCGAGCAGGGCGAGGACGTGCGGCGCTACCGGCTCACGATCGAGGGCCTGCAGGCGAACTTCACCGCGACCCCGCACATCGGGCTCGTGCTGTGGCTCTCGGGCACCGAGCTGATCGCGCCGGAACATCCGGCCGCTGCGAGCGCGCCGGTGATCGCGTACGCGTCGGACCCGGTCGCGCCGCCCGTGCCGCCGGAGCTCGTCCCGCTCGCGTCGCTGCCCGACGCCGAGGGGCGCTCGCACGCGCGGATCTCCTGGCCGGTGGCCCACGGCGCGGCGGGCTACGTCGTCTACACCTCCGACGAGCTGACGATGCTCGCGCACTACGGCGCGCCCGAGCCGGACCTGTCGGCAACGCTGTCGGACCGCGCGACGGCGCTGCTGGACCTGTGGGAGGCCAGCCCGGACCGGCGGCCGTTCACGCGCGTGAACACGAAGCCGCTGACCGGGACGAGCCTGGATGTCGCGCTCCCGGCCGGTTCCACGGCGATCCACGCCTACGCGGTCGTCTCCCTCTCGCCGGGCGGGGTGGAAGGGCCGTGGCCGGCCGGGCCGGACGTGCGCGAAGCAGTGATCCTGCGCGCCGCGCCGCGGATCGCGACGCCCGCGCCGCCGATGCTCGAGGCGCTCGCGAAGGCCGACGGCAGCGTCAAGCTGACGGTCACCGCGCGCGACGGGCACCGCGTGGGGGAGGTCGACCTCTACCGCGTGCGGGTCGACGACGCCGCGCGCTCGCTGGACACCATGGGCCCGCCGCTGAACCCGGCCTGGAACGTCAACGGCGACACGTTCACGTGCACCGACGTGCCCGGCGGTAGCTGGAAGCGCGTCTGGTACCGGGCGGTCGCGTGGGCCGACGAGGAGTTCGACACGGGCGGGCCGTTGCCGTACAAGATCGCCGAGCGCGGGCTGGTCCGCGGGCGCTCGGCGCCGTCGAACCCGGTGTCGGTGGTGACGCCGCCCGCCGGAGACCCGAACCTGTCGGCGATCACCACCTCGTGGCCGGGCAGCGCCGCCGCCGACGTGCAGCTGGACTGGACGACCACCGCACCGCTCGCGCCGACGGCGCTCGGGCCCCACAAACTGGAAGTGGTGGTGCGCTCGGTCGGCGCGGCCGACCCGCTGTTCTCGTACTTCGGGGAGCTCGGGCGCGCGCCCACCGACCCGCCGGGGGCAAGCGAGAACGGGTTCTTCCGCGTGGGCGGCGGGTCGTTCCGCGCGCTGGTGCGACGGGCCGTGAACGACCCGGCGATCGACGTCTCCGTGCGCGTCATCGACCCGCTCGGCCGGTCGCGCACGCGCACGCTGCACGTGCCCGCGGGGTCCGTCCTGCCCGCGCCGGAGCTGCTGTCGCCGCAGCTGTCGAAGACGCCGGGCGGGATCGTGCTCCAGTTCGCGTGCGACGCGCCGCTGGAGCGCTACCACGGGCTCGCGTACATGCTGCGCGTGCAGGCGACGCCCGAGAGCGCGGCGGTGGTCAAGCCGTTCCCGGTCGTCGAGCGCCCGGGCGCGCTGGTGCCGTCGCGGGACCGAGGGACGGCGGTCGTGGTCAAGCCGCCGTTCGGCCCGCCGCTCGCCAAGACGCTGCTGCTCGAGATCGCGCTGCCGGACATCCCGCGCGACCAGGGCCAGCCGCCGGGCAACGAGCCGCTGCAGGTGCGGCGCGGAGCGGGTGGGCGCAAGCGCGCCTACGCCGTGCTCGCGCGCGTGCCGGTGAAGGCGTTCAAGCTCCGGCTCACGGCGCCGGACGGGCGCTCCCACACGATCGACGTGGAGGTGTCATGACCGCCCTGCCGCCCGTGATCACGCCCAACGACGCGCAGCAGCGGCTGACGGACGACGGGCTGCTCGCGCTGGGCCTGACGGTGCCGCTGCTGGGGCCGTCGTGGTCGAACGCGGACGCGACGTTCGACAATGCCGCGCTGACGCTCACGATGACGCCCGGCGGCGGCGCGCGCCCGCCGTTCCTCGGCATCCGGACGTGGGTCGCCGACCTGCGGCGCGCGGGGGTCTATGACGTGAGCGGCTTGCCGCTGACCGGGATCGGCGCCGTGCTGCGGCTGCACCCGCAGGCGGCGACGCGGCTGGACCAGCTCGTGGCGACGCGGCTGGGCGCCGCCGGACCGATCCGGCCGGTGCCGCACACGATGGTCGTGCGCTGCGCCACCAACCCGGCGCTGACCGCGCGCTGGTTCGCGCCCGGCGAGTCGATCGACATCGACCCGGCCGACACGCCGGTGATGAGCTTCCACGACGCGCGCGGGTTGATCGTCGACCCCGTCGCGGTCGCGGCGCTGTTCAACGACCTGGCGACGGCGTTCCCCGCGCTCGCGCCGCTGGGCGTGCTCAACACGCCGGGCGGCGTCACGAGCATCGCCGGGAAGGCGACCGGGATCGTCGTGCAGGTCGTCGATCCGCACGGCGCGCCGTTCCGGGCCGTCGATTCGCTCGC
The DNA here is from genome assembly GCF_027587175.1 of Solirubrobacter deserti. GTDB lineage: Bacteria > Actinomycetota > Thermoleophilia > Solirubrobacterales > Solirubrobacteraceae > Solirubrobacter > Solirubrobacter deserti. Next base: position 13,278 of record NZ_JAPCID010000046.1, on the reverse strand, counting down.
GCCGCGCAAGTTCGTGTCGGGCACCGACTCCGGCGACGCGGTCGGGCTCGTCGCGCTCAACGCGGCCGATGGCATCGGCATCCCGGCTTCCGGCGACGGCGCCGCGCGGATCCGGGTGGGGTGGACGCACAACGGCGTGCTCGACCGCACGACGCTGACCGTTCCCGCCGGCGTGCCCGCGGGGATCGCGCGCCAGTTCCTGCGCGTGACCGCGGTCGACCTCAAGTGGCACCTGCTGGGCAACCGCTCCAACACGGTCGTCTACGGGATCGACGGCGCGGACCAGGCGATCCCGGAGGAGTTCCGGCCCGCGGTGCGTGACCGCGTGCGGCTCGACTTCCTGGTCGACGGAGTCGACGTGCTGAGCGCGTCGGGCAGCGTGCTGGGGGCGATCGGGGCGGGCTGGCAGGGGCTCGCGTTCGCGTCCTCGCCGGTGATCGACGACGGCGTCGGGTTGCCGGGCGGGCACTGGCCGGCGTTCCCGGTGGCGCTGGGCGGCGGGGCGCCGCCGTCCGGGCAGCCCGACACGGGGCTGGTGGCGTCCTGGTCGGGCGACCAGGACGTGCTGCTGACCTTCCCGGGCGGGACCATCCCGCTCGACTGGCACGTGCGCGTGTACCCCCAGGTGTTCAAGCGCATCGAGTCGATCGGGCCGGCGCCGAGCTTCCTGCGCGGCGACGGCGCCGCGCACGTCGTGGCTGACAACAACGCGTTCTCGCTGCTGCTGACGAACCCGCTCGACCTGCCCGTCGGCGCCGTGCAGCCGCCCGGCCGCCGGCTGATCTTCGACCTCGTCGTGACGGACCGGATGAACGCGACGCGCACGTTCGGCAACGTGATCGTGCCGATCGGGGCGCCGAGCGGCGCGACGCCGGTCGACGCCTTCGGCACGCCCGACCCGATGGCGGGGAACGGGGCGGTGCTGAAGGCGGTCGCGGCGGCGCCCGTGTTCGGCATCCCGGCGCCGGAGGTGGACCCGGCGCTGCCGACGTCGATCCTGGAGATGCTGCGCCGGCTCGGGGGCGAGAGCGACCCGCGGGAAGGGCCGCGGCTGCCGACCCAGGCTCGCTTTGCGTCGCTGCTGACGGTCGGCACGGGGGACACGGCCGCGCCGATGACCTGGGACGCCGTCGTCAGCGGCGGGCGCTGGGCGCGCGAGACGCGCAGCGCGATGCACGCGCTGGGCAACCCCGGGAACCCGGCCGGGCCGGACGTGCACGCCGCCGGGGTGCGCGTGGACGGGGCGGCGGCGTTCGACGTCGCGCAGATCGCGGCGCGGCGCGCGCAGCCCTTGCTGCCCTTCCTGGCGAGCGCCGGCGTCGGCTGGCTGCCCGTGGTGGCCAACACGGGTTGGGCGGCGCCCGCCGAGCCCGCGAACGACACCGCGCCCGCGGGTCAGACGGCGCCGCGCTCGTGTGCCGCCGCCGTGCTGCGCACGATCGCGGTCAAGTGCGAGTCGCCCGAGCTCGCCCTGATCGACGACATCCCGGCCGCCGACGCGTCGATCAACGACCTGATCGACGTGATCGTGCAGAAGTTCGGCTTCGACCCCGACGACGTGGACGACGTCGACCTCACCAACGAGGCGCAGATCGTCCGCGAGATCCGGCGCGAGTTCCACACCCAGCGCTTCGGCTCGCGCGACGCCCAGTGGGCGCTGCGGCGCGCCGTCCGCCAGGCGCGCGACCTCGTGTTCATCAGCTCGCCCGCGTTCTCGGCCACCAAGCACGAGAAGGACCCGCCCGGGCCCGCCGCGCCACACGAGCTCGACCTCGTGGCCGAGCTCGCGCTGCGCATGAACGAGCAGCAGTCACTGCTCGTGCTCGTGTGCGTCCCGCGCTGGCCCGACGCCGACCCGCTCTACGGCGGCTGGGTGCGGCAGGCGTTCAAGGCCCGCAACGCGGCGCTGCAGGTGCTCAAAGACGTCGACCCGGCGCGCGTGGTCGCGTTCCACCCAAACGGCTTCCCGGGCCGCGCCGTCGCGATCCGCTCCACGACCGTGGTCGTCGACGACGCGTGGGCGCTGGTCGGCACCTCCCACTGGCGCCGGCGCGGCATGACGTTCGACGACGGCGTGGACATCGTCGGCTTCGACCGTACGACCGACGGCGGCGGCGCGAGCGCCCGCATCCGCACCTTCCGCCAGGCGCTGCTCGCGTCCTTGACCGGGGTGACGGCGCCGGTCGCCCCGGCGACGGACGCGGACTGGTCGCGCTTGGGCGGAACGCGCTCATGCGTCGACCTCGTGGGCGACCTCGTCGCGCAGGGCGGGCTGGGGCGGCTCGCGCCGTTCTGGGAAGGCCCGACCGACACGGATGTGGCGGTTCAGAGCGACCACGTCGCCGACCCGGACGGAGGCACCTCCGACGAGTACCTGCTGCGCTTCGCGACCCTGATCGGCGAGAACCCGGGCGGCAACTAGGGGATCCGCACGCGGGCCGTCCCGACCTTCGCGTTGGGCGGCCCGTCGCCGTGGAACGGCATCTGGGACGGAGCGGTCTGCTGCTCGTAGCCGATGCGGATCGTCATCGTGCCCGAGCAGCGGTGCGCGACCCACAGGGTCTCGGTGACCGTCTCGCCGGCGGCGATGTCGCGCGCGATCGGGCTGCCGAGGCCGACGCCGCAGTTCGGGGGACGGCCCGGGATCTCGGCGGTCAGCTTGTAGAAGGACCGGGCGTCTGCGGCGCGGCGGGCGCGGAAGCTGATCGTGACGCGACGCTGCCACTCCATGCGCTCCAGCGACTTGCGGTCCATCTCGGGGTAGGGCTTCTCGCGCGCGGTGCCCACGCGGACGGTGATCGGGGTGGCGAGCTCGGCGCGCGTGGCGATGTCGAGCCGCGGCTTCACGTAGCCCTTGAGCGGGCACTCGTGGCGGCCGTGGCGGCGCGGCCGCTCGTCGGGGCGGCAGACGGTGCCGTCGCGGAACTCGATCGACTCGACCCAGCTCGGGGTGACGCTGGGGGACCACCAGCCGACGTCGCGGCGGTCCGGGTCGGTGGCGCGCACGACGAGGTAGGCGCCGGCGGGGCGCTCGACCGCCTGGCGCACGGTCTTCCCACCCTCGCGGTAGGTGATCGCCGCCGCCTCCGGCCCGAGCAGGCCGTAGAAGACGTCGCGCAGCGAGCCGCGCGGACACGCCGGGCGCTTGTCCTCGCCGCGCGGGCGGACGGCGCAGCTCGCGGGGTCGGCGCTGGCCGGCTGCCCGATCGACGTCATCGCGAAGAAGACGTTCCCGGCGCCGTCGGGCTGCTGGCACTCGCTGGAGGTCTCCAGGATCTCGGGGCCGAGCTCGTGGAACTTGCCGTCGTTGCCGAACGCGCCGTCCTGCCCGAGGCGTCCGAGCCGACCGTCGACGACGCGGCCGACCTGCAGGCAGCCCAGCCCGCGCGAGGTCTTGACCAGTCGCAGGCCCCACTCCGGGCCGCCGGCCGGATCGGCGGCGCGGACCGCCAGCAGCTTGCCCGGACCGGCGTTGACGCCGATCCCGGCGTTCGGGTCCCGCGGCGCGTGCGGGTCGCTGGAGACCGGCTCGCCGGACAGGATCCCGGTCGTCGCCGCCACCGCGACGGTGCCGGCCAGCAGCGGCGCCAGCACGAGCAGCGCGCCCGAACGCCACCAGCGGCGGCGCGGCCGCGCTTCTCCCGCCGCGTGCGCCACCCGCTCGATCTCGCGTTCCAGCTCGTCGAGGATCCTCATGGGCGCTCGCCCTCCCATCGCAGTTCCAACGACGCGGCGAGCGTCCGCAGCCCGCGTGACACCCGCGCTCGTGCCGTCGCCTCCGTCACGCCGAGCGACCGTGCCACCTCGGGGTACGGCTGCTCCTCGACCACGCGCAGGCGCAGCGCCTCGCGCTGGTCGCCGCCCAGCCGAGCCAGCTCCTCGGCCAGCGCCGCCCGCAGCGGCGCGAGCCCGGCGAGCCGCTCGATCTCCTCCGCCTCGCCCTCCTGCAGCACGGGCGTGACGATCCCGAGCGCCTCGCGCGCACGGCGGTCCAACGCGCCCCTCTTCAGGTAGCGGGCGACCTGGCGGCGGGCGATCGTGAGCAACCACGCGCGCGCCTCGGCCTGCGTCGCGCCGCGGAACGAGCGCCGCGAGCGGAACGCCTGGGCGAACGTCTCGGCGCACAGGTCCACGCCGGTCTCGGCGTCGAGCACCCGGCGGGTGCAGAAGCGCAGGACGAGCTCCGCCTCGCGGCGGTAGAGGGCGACGAAGCCGTCGGGCGTCGTCAGCGGCGCGCCGAGGGGTGTCGTGTCGTCCGGCATCCACCCCCAGAGTGCGCGGGGGCGGCGATCCTGTGACGGATCGCCGCCCACCTACATGCGAACTACGGCTGGGTGGTGCTGAGCGTGAAGGTCAGCGTCTTGGAGTACGTGCCCGTGCGGAGCGGGTCGTTCGCCTTGATCAGCTGCTTGAACGCGACGTCCACCTCGTCGTTGGAGACGGGGCCGTCCCACGTCGACTTCGAGAACTCGACGCGCAGCGGCTCGGCGAGCTGGAACGCGCCGTTGGTCAGGTGGCCCGGCTCGCTCACGGAGAGCGTCGCGTTGCCCGCGGTCGAGATGACCTTGGCGGTCGTCTCGGCCGTGTAGTCCTGCAGCACGCCCGGGATGAACGGCTGGAACGCCGCCGGAGCGCCGAGCGCGAGCGACAGCGTCGCCGGGACGGTGCCGCCGACCGTGCCGGGGACGCTGGTCTTCGAGACCGGATCGGCGGCGAACAGGATCGCGCGGCCGAACGTCGCGTTCAGGCCCTTGGCGTGGAGGCGCGTGACGACGCTCGTGCCGATCAGGACCACGCCGTTGCCGCCCGCGGACACGCCGCGCACGACGCTCGCCTTGCCGGCCGCGTTGGTCTGACCCTGGTTGCCGTCCACCGGCCACCAGCCCGCGAGCAGCGGGTCGGCGGCGAACGACTGCTCGACGACGGCGTTCGGGCCGAGGTTCGAGTACCACGAGGGCTGGAAGATCCACGCGGTCGACTGGGCGCTGTTGACCACCGGGCCGCCATGGTTGACCACGTTGGCAACACCCGACGTGAGGCTCGCGCCCGCCTGGCCGGTCGCGGTCAGCAGGCCCGCGTTGGTGGTGTACGTCGCGGCGCGGTCGCCGAGGCCGACGACGCCGCCGTCGCGCGCGATGAACGCGTCGTAGGCGGCCTTGTTCGCTCCGGTGAGCGCGGCCGGGTCGAGTGTGTCGCGGACGACGAGCACGTCGACGTCGTCGGTCAGCGTCGTGCCCAGGGTCGCGGCCGTGAAGGCCTTGGCCTCGAAGCCGAGGGCCTTGAGCACGTCACGCACCTCGGCGCCGCCGTTGTAGGCGACGACGATCTTGTCCTCGAGCGTCGCGCCCGCGAACGAGGCGGGCGCGGACGTGAGCGTGAGGCCGCGCGTCTGCGCCTCCTCGAGCGCGTCGGCGCGGGCGCTCGCCGGGATCAGCACGGAACCGTCGCTCAGGCGCGTGAGCTTGATGCCTTTGGCCAGTAGCGCGTTGATCGCGAGCAGGTCCTGCGCGTCGCGCGGGTCGAGCACGAGGTTCGTCTGCGCGGTCGGGACCGACGACACGGCCGGGGCCGAGAAGATGCGCTCGGTCTGGACGGTCGGCAGCTCGCTGGTGAGCGTGTCGACGGTCGCGCCCCACGTCAGCGCGTGGCTCCAGCCGGCCGGGCCGGCGTAGAGGTCGTCGACGCGGTCGGTGATGTCCAGACCCGGCTCCAGCAGCGTGTTCACGATGCCGCGCAGCGGCTGGTGCATGTCGATCACGTAGGAGCCCGCGGCGTAGGACTTGCCGCCGGCGGTGAACGCGGCCTTGGCCTGCGTGACGCGGCCGTTGCTCTCGATGATCAGGTCGACGAGGCGCTTGGCGGCCGCGTTGGAGCGCTGGCCCGCGCCGACCGGGATCACGTACGAGCGCGGGAACGTCGTCTTGTAGTTGTCCTCCGGACCCCAGCCCGGGACGAAGTTGTCCGGGATGTCCTTGGTCGGCTCGCCCGCCCAGCCGCGGCGGAACAGCTCCGCCTGGTCGAAGATCAGCTGGTTGCGGTTGGTCTGCATGTACGCGAGCGCCTTGTTGATGGCGACCTCGTGCACGTCGGTGTTGATGCCCGAGCGGCGCTTGCGCTCCTCGAGCGAGAGGCTGCCGCCGCGCGGGTTCAGCGGCGCCTCGATCGTGTACGGGATCGTGCCCTGGTAGAGCGCGAACGACGGCACGTAGATCGGCGGGTAGTCGTCCCACACGCCGGCCTCGTCGTCACGGAACGGGATGCGGGCGCGCTGGGTCTCGGGGTAGCCGAGGTCCTTGAGGCCCTGCTCCATGTCCAGCGCGGCGGGCAGGCCGTGCTTGATGTAGAGGTCGTAGTCGTTGTTCGGGTTGTGCGGCGGCGTGCTCGGCCACAGCAGCGTCGGGGAGACGTAGCCGTGCAGGTCGAGCAGGAACAGCGACTGCGTCTGCACCGTCAGGTCGCGGATCAGGCGCGACTCCGGCTGCGAGATGATCGTCAGGTCGCGGTTGAGGTCGTAGCCCGCCTCGTTCGGGCGCGTGCCGAGCACGCGGCCGTCCGGGTTGGACGTGACGTTGAGCGTGATCCGGTTGCGCTTGAGCAGCGTCTCGGTGGCGGCGTCGGTGGCCGTCGCCCACTTCTCGATCACGCGCAGGATGGCGTCGGTGCCCTCCCACTCGTTGCCGTGGATGTTGCCGTTGACGAACAGCGGCGTCTTGTAGCCCGCGAGCAGCGCCTCGTCGGTGCGCGCGGCGACCGGGTCGTCCTCGATCTTGTCCTTCCACGCCTCCTGCTGCGCAGACTCGGCGTCGGTCTCCGGCCACGTGACCGTGACGACGTAGAGGTCGCGGCCACCGGAGGACTTGCCCGCTACTCGCGCCGACACGCGGTTGCTGGCGGCCTGAAGAGCGTTCAGCTTCGGGGCGATCTCGTCGTACGGGATGACGCCGATCGGGATCGAGGCGTCGTTCGGATTGTCCGGATAGACCGGCAGCACGTTCTGCTGCGGCCACGCGGCCGAGGCGGCGGCCGGCGCGAGCAGCAGCGAGGCTGCGGCGGCGACGGCAGCCGCGGCCTTCGCGAGCCGCACGGGCATGACATGGGGCACTGAGAGGAGGACCTCCACTGGGATGGACCGGAGAAAGGGCGCAACCGCCGCCCTCTAACACGCGTCTCATCCTTACTCGCGTCCCAGACGAATGTCAAATACCCGACTGGGTTTAGGACCTTTTGGGTGTCCGAGTAAGGTCCGCGACATGAAGGTCATCGGAGCCGGACTGCCGCGCACCGGCACGCTGTCGCAGAAGGTCGCGCTCGAGATGCTCGGGTTCGCGCCGTGTTACCACATGGTCAGCGTGTTCGCGGACCTGCCCGTCGCGCGGCGCTGGCGCGCGGCACTGGACGGTGAGCTGCGCGCGTCGGAGATCCTGCGGGAGTTCCCGGCGACCGTGGACTGGCCAGGCTCGTACTTCACGCACGAGCTGATGGAGGACTTCCCGGACGCGAAGGTGCTGCTGAGCGCCCGCGACGGCGCGGCGTGGGCCAAGAGTATGCGCGCGACGATCTGGCAGGCGCTTTACGGCGAGGACCTCGTCGGCCTGATGGCGCGGGCGCGCACGAAGGTGGACCCGCTGTGGGCCGAGTACTCGGACACGATGCGCGAGATGTGGGCGCGCAGCGAGCTGATGACCCAGGACTCCAGCGACGAGGAGATGGCCGCCGCGTGTGAGCGCTACACGCAGGACATGCGGCGCCTGGTGCCCGCCGACCGGCTGCTCGTGTGGTTGCCCAAGGACGGCTGGGAGCCGCTGTGCGCGTTCCTGGAGGTGCCGGTGCCCGACGCGCCGTTCCCACACGTCAACGACAGCGAGTCCTTCGGCGACATGCTCGTCGACGGGGCGCTGGACGCGATCCGGGACTACCGCGCCGCGTAGAGGCCGGTCCGCGCCAGGTGGTCGAGGATCACCTGGGCGGCGGCCTCAGGGCTCAGCCGCGCCGTGTCCACGCGCAGCTCGGGCGCTTGCGGTGGCTCGTACGGCGCGTCGATGCCGGTGAAGCCATTCAGCTCGCCGGCGCGCGCCTTGCGGTAGAGCCCTTTCGGGTCGCGCGCCTCGGCCACGTCCAGCGGCGCGTCGACGAAGACCTCGACGAACTCGTCCGGTTCGAACAGCGCGCGGGCGGCCTCGCGCTCGGCTCGGAACGGGGAGATGAACGCGACGATCACGACCAGGCCGCTCTCGACCATCAGCTTCGCGACCTCAGCGACGCGGCGGATGTTCTCGTCGCGATCCGCGTCGCTGAACCCGAGGTCGCCGCACAGGCCGTGGCGCACGTTGTCGCCGTCGAGCACGCACGTGTGCACGCCGGCGGCGAACAGCTCGTGTTCCAGCCGGTTCGCGATCGTCGACTTGCCCGCGCCGGACAACCCGGTGAGCCACAGCACCCGCGGCCGGTGGCCGTTGAGCGCGGCGTGGGCGTCCTTGTCGACCTCGAGTGCTTGCCAACGGAGATGCGGCGCGGGCATCGTTGAAGTGCGCATACCCGGGATCGGGGTACATGTGGCCTCGTCCGACTCTCAGGGGGAGCTCATGCGAAGCAAATTCGTGGTCGCGCTCGTAGCGGCCTTCGTGCTGGTGCCGGCGGGCCAGGCCGCCGCGGACGGTCGCCACGGGGGTGGTGATCGGCAACTGCGTGAGTACGCGCGCACGACGTGGTCCTCGTTCGTCGCGATGACCGACGAGCGGTCCGGGCTGCCGGCCGACATCCTGGAGGCCGACGGCTCGCGCAGCGTCCAGACGAGCACGACCAACATCGGCGCCTACATGTGGAGCGCGATCGTCGCCGAGCGGCTCGGGTTCATCCACAAGCGCGAGCTCGTGCGCCGGCTCGACCGGACGCTCTCGACGCTCGAGGTCATGGAGCGCGGGACCGGCGGCCAGTTCTACAACTGGTACGACCACCGGACGGGGGCCAAGCTGACGGTCTGGCCGCCTTCCGGGGAGCCGCGGAACCCGATCCTGTCCTCGGTCGACAACGGCTGGCTCGCCGTCGGGCTGCGGATCGTGCAGAACGCCGTCCCGCAGTTGTCACGGCGTGCGGGCGCGCTCTACGAGTCGATGAACTTCGGCGTCTACTACCGGGCCGACGTCAACCGGATCCTGTTCCACATCGAGCCGGACACCGGCGCGGCGCCGTGCTGCTACGACACCGTGGTCAGCGAGAGCCGCATCGCCACGTACATCGGGATCGTGCGCGGTCAGCTGCCGGCCAAGAGCTACTACGGGACGTGGCGCACGTTCCCCGACACCTGCGAGTGGAGCTGGCAGGAGACCAAGCCGATCGGCAAGTGGCGCAAGTACTACGGCGTGGACGTGTTCGAGGGTGCGTACCCGTACGCCGGGACGCTCGTGACGCCGTCGTGGGGCGGATCGATGTTCGAGGCGCTGATGCCTGACCTGTTCGTGCCCGAGGCCCAGTGGGCGCCGCGCTCCTGGGGCGTCAACCACCCGCTGACGGTGCGCGCGCAGATCCACCACGGGCTCGTGGAGGCCGGCTACGGCTACTGGGGCTTTTCGCCGTCGAACGTGCCTGAGGGCGGCTACTCGGTCTACGGCGTCGACGGCACCGGCATGGACCCGAACGGCAACCCGTCCAACAACGACCGCACGCTGATCGACCGCGGCTTCCCGGGCTGCCCTGACCGGCCGGCCCTCCCGGACCCGCCGCAATCCGCCTACACCAACGGCGTCGTCACGCCGCACGCCGCCTTCCTCGGCCTGCGCTACGCGCCCGAGGCGACGCTGCGCAACCTGACGAAGCTGCAGCGGGACTTCCCGGGCCTGTACACGAAGTGGGGCTTCCGCGACGCCGTCAACGTCGACAGCGGGGTGGTCTCGAACTCGTACCTGTCGTTGGACCAGGGGATGATCATGGCCGCGCTGGGCAACGCGCTCGAGCGCGACGTCCTGCGCCACGCGTTCGCCGATCGCGCGCTGGAACGCGGCCTGCGGCCCGTGATCGGCGTCGAGGAGTTCGGCGCGCGGTCTTCTGGATGACAGACCCCGCGTGAGCTTTTGATCGCTCAGGGAAGGTTGGTCGGTTTCCCGGCTCGGAGGTCGGGACATGTACGGCTCCGAATGCAGTACGAGGTGCACGTTTCTGGCCTCCCGCCGTACATCGTCCCGATCGCCTTCCCTGAGTCGATCATCGTCCGGACCGGCGATGTTTCCGTGGTCTCGGGCCCGTTCGACCTGATCGATCTCGGCCATCGCGTCAACGCGCTGGGCGGCCAGGTGCTGGCCGTCTTCACCGCTGACGAGTCGAGAACCGGCGGACCGTCGAGTCCACTCGCCTAGGATTCCCTGGCTTCACAAGTCAGAAATCCAGCAGGAGGCAGTACGTGCAGGTAGGGGGAAGGACTCTCGCCACGGTCGCCGTGGCTCTGGGGCTGTTCGCGCCGGCGAGCGCGAGCGCGGCGACGGTGACCGTCACGGGCGACGACGGCAACCCGGTGGCGTTGACCCCGGGGGTGGCCACGCCGCTGCGCACCATCAACCAGACGGTCGCGCTGGACGTGCCGCAGGGCGACGGCGCGTCGTACAAGTGGATCGCCACGGGGCCCTCGGGCACCACGGCCACGTCGATCTCCACCGACAACTGCTGGTCGACGATCCGCAAGGACAGCGGCCGCATCGTGTACGCCGGCAACGGCCCGTACACGTTGACGCTGTCCACCTACACGGACACGCGCTGCACCAGCGGGGCGAAGAGCACCGCCTACAGCTGGTCGGTCAACGCCGGCGTCTCGCTCGGCCAGCCCGGCGGTCCGCTGCTGCTGCGCCCGGCGAACAGCCTCACGACCAATACGCACCTGATCGACTTCGCGGGCAACCCCGGCACGTCGGTCTACGAGGTCCGCTACGCCAAGGGCGGCACGATCGGCCCGGACGGCGCGATCGCCGGCCCGAGCAACCCGGCTCGCGTGGACGACGCGACGGGCAAGGTCGCGTTCTCGCCCTACGACGGGCCGGGCGCCTACGTGATGGTCGCGCGCGCGACCTACCTCGGGGCTGCGACCCCGTGGAGCGCGCCGATCACGATCAACATGCAGTCCCCGTTCGACATCTCGAGCGTCTCGTTCCCGGACTCGCGCGGGCCGAGCTACCAGCTGGCTGCCACCGTGCGCGAGAAGGCGATCGCCGGCGGCCGCGTCACCGTCGCCGTGGCCAAGGGCAAGAAGGGCAAGCGCTTCCGCACGCTCGGCAAGGCGCGCGTGAACAGCCAGGGCGTGCTCAAGCTGCGTTTCCGGCTCGCGCGCGGCACCTACCGCGTGCGTTTCTCCTACAGCGGCGGTCCCGCCGTCACCCGCGGCACCCAGTACGGGAGCATGCGGATCACGCGCCGGATCTTCTAGCGGCCGGTCAGCGCCGCCGGTACTCGATGCGATCGATCACGGTCGTGCGGGTGCCGGCGGGCGCGAGCCCGTCGAGCCACTTGGGGAACCACGCGTTGGCGTAGAGGTTCATCGGGGCGGTGGGCACGCCGTCCGTCCAGACGCGGCGGACCACGCCGTCGACGGTGAACTGCACGCGGCCCGCGCCCCACGCGATCTCGTAGGTGTGCGCGGCGGCCGTGGGATCGAAGCCGAGGTTGGTGGTCTCGGTGTGCGTCTGGCTGCCGCCGGAGTAGGTCGAGAACAGCACGGTGCCCGTACGGTCATTCATGATCTCGATGTCGATCTCGCTGGCGTAGTCCGGCGCCGCATAGAGGAAGAAGCCGGTCAGCGAGGACGGCGCGTTGGCCACGCGGATGCGCGAGCGCACGACGCCGGACGCGTACTGCTGGGCGCTGCGGATCTCGGCGCCGTCGGTCGTCCCGGCCGGCAGGTTGAGCCGGAACGTGCTGCCGCGCTTGGCGACGTTGGCCGGGCTCAGCTGGCTACGGCCGAGCGGATGGTCGCCGGGCGCCCACTCCACGGGAGCGGCTTGAGCGGCGGCGGGGAGGAGTAGAACGGCGAGCGCGGCGACCATCAGGAACTTCATGCAGTGTGCATCGGGTCCCGGCGGACCTCGAGTGGCCGCGACTGGACAACTCTCCTAGAGCGGAAAGCCTTTGCTTCAGTGGGCGCGTTCGACCTCGCCGGAGCCGTCGTCGTGCTGGGTCAGGCGCGGCTCGCCGTGGTAGCGAACGTCGCCGGAGCCGTCGAGCGACACGTCGAGCGTGTCGGCGGCGCGCACCTCGACGTTGCCAGAGCCGTCGGCGTTCACCTTGGCCGCGTCCGCCTCAAGGTCCGCGAGCTTCGCGTCGCCCGACCCGTCGGACACGACCTGCAGGCGCGGGGTGCTGCCGCGGGCCTCGACGTTGCCGGAGCCGTCGACGGTGATCGCGTCCAGCGTGGGCGTCCAGGCCTCGACCTGGACGTCGTCTCCGCCCCAGCCGTCGTGGTCGAACGCGATGTGCAGCGTGCCGTCGCGGACCTCGGTGCGGACGTCGTCGATCACGTTCTCGCCCGCACGGACCCGGAGTGGTTGCGGCTCGCCGCCGACGTGGAGGCGCACGTCCACCGACGTGTCGTTGACGAGCTTGGTGAAGGGCGCGACGTCGCGGCTCTGCGCGGTGCGCGGGCCGTCGTCGCCGCACGCGGCGAAAGACAGGGCGAGGAGCGGCAGGGCGAGCAGGGAGCGCATGCGATGCAAGCTACGGCCGGGCCGGCGCCGTGTCGGTGGAGCGGACGACCGTCTCGCCCTGAGGCGGTCCGGCGTCGCGGGGGTGGGGGACACCCGAGGTCGAGCCTGCTCCCGCACCTGCGTGCGGTTAGCCGCCGCCGGGTGGCGGCGCGGCGCCATGCGGCCGCGCGTTAGGCGCATCGGAACGGGATGGTCCGGTCGGGAGAGTCCCGGACATGAAGTCGACCTCGTGCTCGTTGACCCTGATCCTGCTCGCGCTCGTCCCGTCCACCGCCGACGCCGCCGCTCGCCCCGACCTGCGCGTGCCGGCCGCCTCGGCGACGTCCACGACGGTCAAGGTGACCGTCCGCAACGTCGGCCGGGCGCGAGCGGCGCGCTCGACGGTGCGCCTCGTCCTCTCCGCCGACGCCAAGCGCGATCGCCGCGACAAGGTGGTCGCCCGCGCGACGACGCGCGCGCTGGCGCGCGGCAAGTCCGCGGTGGTCAAGGTCCGCGTCCCCGCGGCGGCGATGAAGGCCGCGGGCGTGGCGCGCGGCGCGGCGGCGGGCGCGACGACGGCGGCGGGTGCGCCGCATGGCGGTGCGGCGACGGCCGCCGG